>MGWD01000047.1:50808-75747 GCA_001800825.1 Euryarchaeota archaeon RBG_19FT_COMBO_69_17
CCGCCGCGAGGAGGGCGATGTCGAACGTCTCCGGGTGCACCGCGGTCTCGGGGTCCAGGAAGCCCTCCTTGAGGTCCCGGAAGAACTCGAGGAACGTCGCGCGGTGGACCCGACGGACCTCCGGGAGCGCGGCCGGGGTGGGCGCGAGGACGTCCGTGAAGAGCCCCTCGGCCACGAGGCGGGCGACGATCGCCTCGAGCCGTTGGGGGCGCTCGACATGGAGGGGCGAGGAGACGTGCTCGATGAACCGCGGATCGTACGCGAGCACGGGCCGCGAGAACGTCCCGCGCGCCTTCAACCCATCGACGGGCAACGGACGCCCGTCGGACGCGTCCGTAGGGAGGACGGGCAAAAATATCAGCGCTGAAAATCACCCCGCGAAACATCTGAGAATCACGTCGGCGCGTTTAAGGCGGCCCGGTGGCATATCTTCCGTTCGTCGTCCGAAAGGGGCCGGGATGAGCGAGCTGTCCGCGTCTCGAGTCGTGGTGCTGGTCCTCGCCGGCGCCCTCGCGGCGGCCTCCCTGGCCCTTTCCGGGACGCCCCACGAGGCACCTCCCGAGGAGGGGATCCGCCTCTGGGAAGCCTATGCCCGCGGACTCGTGAGCGTCACCATGGAAAGCTGGACGTATCAAAGGGGAGAGGACACGGTGACCCTGCCTGTGGGACTCCGCGTGGACAACGCGGCGGAGCGGCCCGTTGTCGTGGAGGAGGAGGCGGTGCTCATGAGTCCGCACCCATCCGAGCCGCCCGGGCCCGGTGACGTCGTGACGACCCAGGACGCGGTCCTGACCGTCGCGACGATCCCCGCGGGCGGCGCCCTCATGTACTTCTACGGGGAGGAGGTCGTCCGCGGGTTCCTCCCCGAGCCCACGTGGTGGTGCCTGGAGGAGTTTCAGTTCACCCAGGCCGACGTCCCGTTCCGCCTGGGCGGAGAGACCCTGCCCTTCGCCCTCCGCGAGGTCCTCGCGGACCCCTACTACGGAGGGCCTGGGGCGAGCACGCAGGCGGACCTGTGGGACGCCCTGCGGACCCGGCCCTCCCCCGTCGTGGGGAAGGAGCCCCTCTGGACGACGGTCGACACAGGGCCGGGGCAGCGGATCCGCGTGGACCTGCGGGCGACGAACCTCGCCTTGTTCACGTACGACGACGACATCCTGGCCGACGTCAACGTGACGGGAGGCCTCATCGAGGACGACGTCCCTGCCGGGTGGGACGTGGAGGAGGGGAGCTACTCTGTCGTGCCGGACGCGATCGTGGAGCACGGGGACGGATCGAGGACCCTGCGATGGATCGTGGACCTCCCCGCGGCGATCGAGTCCTCCATGGAGAACCCGCTCTATCCGACGGAGTACGAGACTTTCGTCCTGTCGTACGTGCTCGTGTCGCCGGACTTGACCGCGGGCCGCGTGGACCTGCCGAGGGCGCGGTCGGATCGGGACGGGGACGGAACCCCGGACGCCCACTCCGCGCCCGTCGTCGTGGACGTCGTGTCGACGAACGCGCCCCCCGCGGCGCATGCGGGCGGACCCTACGAGACGGTCGAGGGGGAGACCGTCCTCCTGACCGCGGCAGCCTCCTCGGACCCCGATGGAGACCCCTTGCGGTTCCGCTGGGACCTCGACGGGGACGGGGGGTTCGACACGGACTGGTCGCCCGACCCCGAGCTCCCGGTGCGGTACACGGACGACGCGGCCGGGAGCGTGCGGGTCGAGGTCGCGGACGGGGAGACGTCCTCCGTGGCGTCCGCGGACCTCGTCGTGTCGAACGCGGCCCCCGAGATCCTCGGGTTGCGGGCCTTCGCCCGGGCCGGCTTCCACCTCCTCCTCGCGGGCGAGAAGTGGCACGACGTCGGCCTGACCCTCACCGTCGACGGCGAGGTCCTCGGGACAGGGCGGCTCCTGCGGCATCCGGGGAGCCCCGCGGAGCAGGCCCTGGACCTCGGGACCTTCGACGTGGACCTGTCCGCGAAGGTGGAGGCGACGATCTCCTACACACCCTTCGACGACCCGGTCAATGGCCGTCCGAACGGGGACAACCCCGCTTGGCTCGTGATCCTCCTCCCCGACGGCGAGGAGGTCCGCCTCGGGCACAACTTCAACGGGGTCCGGCCGGCGACCTGGACGTGGGACGTCCGGGACCTGTCCCCCATCGTCTCTCGGGCGGGCATCCGGCTCGAGGGCGTCCTCCGGGACGCGGGGAGCGACGACCTCTTCGTGACCTGGGACTTCGGGGACGGGACGTCGGAGTCGAAGGCCTTCTACAACGACGGAAACAGTCCCGACGGCCGCGGGCCCTTCGGGGGCACGTCGCCCTTCGAGGTCCTCGCCGGGGCGAGCCACGGCTACGAGGGCCCGGGCACCTTCCGGCTCCGGCTCCTCGTGAGGGACGACGACGGGGCCGAGGTCGCAGAGACAATCCTCCTGCACCTCTGACCGCGACAGGATTCTATACGCCGACGCCCTCTCCGCGCGCGTGATCGAGACCCGGCGGATCCTCCAGGGGGCCCGCGTGGCCCTGCGGCCCCTCGCCGCGGGGGACCTCCGGAAGATCGTGAAATGGTACAGCGACCCCCAGGTCATCCACTTCCTCGGCCGCGGGTCCCCCGTGACCCTCGCGGAGGAGGAGCGATGGTTCCGGGACTACGAGAGGAAGCCCGACGAGCAGATCTTCGCGATCGAGGTCGAAGGACGCCACGTCGGAAACCTGGGGCTCCATCGCGTGGACCGCGTTCACCGGAAGGCGGACCTCGGGATCGTGATCGGGGAGACGATGTTCTGGTCCCGCGGCTTCGGCACGGAGGCGGTCCGGCTCGGCCTGCGGTACGCGTTCGAGGACCTCGGGATGAACAAGGTCGCCCTCGACGTCATCGAGTACAACCACCGCGCGATCCACTCGTACGAGAAGTGCGGCTTCCAGCGGGAGGGGATCCAGCGCCAGGACGTCTACAAGGACGGGCGGTTCGTGAACGTGGTCCGGATGAGCATCCTCGCGGACGAGTTCCGCGCGCGGGGCGGATGAGGGGGCTCAGAGCTCGAGGAGCTCCCTGGGCGCCGTGCTCATGTATCTCGGGCCGCCCCTCGCGACGAGGACGTCGTCCTCAATCCGGACCCCACCGAACCCGGGGAGGTACACGCCGGGCTCGTCCGTGAAGACCATGTTCGGCCGGAGGGTGATCCGGCTCGCGGGGTTCAGGGAGCCGCCGTCGTGGACCGCGAGGCCGATCGAGTGCCCGAGGCCATGGATGAATCGGCCCTTGAACTCCGTGGAGTCGATGTAGGAGCGCGCGGCCGCGTCGACGGCCTTCCCGGAGGATCCGGGCCGCATCTTCGCGAGGGCGCGCGCCTGGGCTTCCGCGACCGTTTCGTACATCGCCCGCTGCCGGTCCGTCGCCCTCCCCACGACGACGGTCCTCGTGACGTCGGAGCAGTACATCTGGTACAGCGCCCCGAAGTCGAGGACGACGAGGTCCCCCCGCTGGATCTCACGGGCACCCGCCGTGTAGTGGGGCTCCGCGCCGTTCGGGCCCGATCCGACGATCGTGCGGAAGGAGGGACCCGCAGCCCCGCGCTTCTGCATGATGTACGCGAGCTCCGCGGCGACCTCCGCCTCCCGGACCCCGAGCCGGATGAAGGGGAGGAGGTCCTCGAAGGAGCGGGAGGCGATGTCGCAGGCCTTCTGGAGGAGCTCGACCTCCCGGGCGTCCTTCACGAGCCGCGTCTTCATGACCGCCTCGGAGACGTCGACGAACCGTGCGCTCTTCGGGGCGAGGGTGCGCAGGCGGGAGAAGGCCGCGTGGGTCAGCTCCGCCGCGTTCACGCCGATCTTCCGGTGGCCGCGGAGGAGCTTGCGCATCACGGCCCCGGACTCGTCCCGGTTCTGGAAGACGTGCAGGGGGGCGCCGCTCTTCTTCGCCGCCTCCTCCTCGAGGGCCGTCGTCGTGATGTCGCACCCGCCGTCGGGGTTCAGCCATGCCGCGCAGCCCTCGAAGAGGCCGTCCGTGAGGCCCGTCGCGTAGAAGAAGGAGAGGTCGATGTGGGGTTCGACGGAGTTCAGGAGGACGATGAGGTCGGGCCCGTCCCCGACGTTCCGGAAGATGCGCTTCACCCGGTCTTTCATGGGATCGCGGCGTGCAAGACGCGTCCCTAGTTAAAGATTGGGCGGTCGCGAGGATTGCCAGGAAGCTCGGCCAAGGGTTTTATCGCCCCCCGCCCGTCCCGCGGCCGTGCCCAAGCGCCGCCACCGCGGGCAGGAGCGGAGGATCGCCCTCGAGCGGATCTCGATCCTCTTCGGCCTCGCCGAAGAGGAAGCCCTCGGGAAGCGGCCCGCGCGCGCGCGTCGCTACGTCGAACTCGCCCGCCGGATCGGGACGCGGTACAACGTCCGGATGCCGGCGGAGTTCAAGCGGAGATTCTGCAAGGCGTGTGGGGCGTACCTCCTCCCGTCCGCGAACGCGCGGGTTCGCGTGGGCCGAGGGAGACTCGTCGTGACGTGCATGGGGTGTGGAGCCGTCCAGCGGATGCCCTTCCTCCGGGAGCGGTCGGCGCGGCGCCGGAAGGCCCCGTGACGACGGGCCTCAGTAGGAGGTCGTCATGTCGATCTTCCCCGCCTTCCGGGCGAAGTACTCCCCGGTCCGGAAGATGACGACGCTGAGGCCGAAGAACACGAGGGTCGACACGAGGAGGAGGCCGAGGATTCCCATGTCCGTGTAGCCCTCCAGGGTCGTGTCGATCCCCGTCGTCGGGCTGAGGATCCGGCGGGTAATGTCGAACCAGTACGTGAGGGGGATCCCCCGGCCGATCGTCTGGGCCCACCCCGGGAGGACGGAGAGGGGGTAGAGGACCGCGCAGAACACGTAGAAGATCCCCGGGATCCCTTCCGCGAGGCCGTGGACGTGCTTCGCCGTGAGGAACGAGATCCCGCCGAGGCAGATCCCGATCGCGAGGAGGACCGCGATCCCGAGGGCGAGGCTCGCGAGGAACATGGGGACCTCGGAGAGCGCGAAGTCCAGGTGCACGCCGAGGAACAGGGTCCCGAAGGCGAGGGTGACGAGGACTGCGAACGTGGCCACGACGACCTTCGAGGCGGCCCGACCGAGGATGTACGTGTAGTAGGAGATCGGGGAGATGTACACGTACCGGATCGTCTGGTACCACTCCCGGTCCGACTGGATGACCTGGAACGTGCCGAAGAGGGTCGAGGCGACGAAGATGAAGAACGCGTTCCCGACGTACATGTAGTCGAAGGCGGCCTGGTCCTGCCCCTGGAGGAACCAGAAGACGAAGTACATGAGGACGAGGATGAAGGCCCCCGCCACGGGCTTCACGATCGAGTAGACGACGAAGAGCCAGGGCTCCGTCCAGTTCGAGTCCATCTCCCAGCCGAGCCAGGCGGCGATCTTGAAGGTCCTCCAGTGCGTGCTCACTGATGCCGTGAGGTCAGCTTCCCCTCTCGCTTCGCGAGCATCTCTAGGTACGCGAGGGCGTACCTTGCGAGGACCAAGAAGACGACGGCCAGGATCGCGAGGATCGCGAGCTCGACCTGCGGGGTGAAGAGCCACAGGGTTCCCCCGAAGGCCGTGGCGCCCAGGGTCAGCTGGCGGAGCGCGTCGAGCCCGAGGCCCGCGGGGATGATCGTCCCCGCGAACGCGACGGCGGAGCCCCAGCCCGGGATCCGCGCGAGGCCCCCGAGGGGGAAGTAGAACCCGCTCGCGAAGAAGATCGGTTCCTCCATGAGGGCGGACAGGTGCCATGCCTCCCGCCCCCAGAGGAGGTACAGGGACGCGAACATCATCCCCATCCCGTACAGGGCGATCAGGGTGACGAAGAACACGGCGAACAGCAAGAGGGGATCCGCGACCTGGAACACGACGCCGAAGATGACGACCCCGGAGACGAGGGTCGCGACGGCCCGCGTGGAGGTCATGAGCATCCCGCCCACGGCCATCCCGCCCAGGAGGGCCATCCGGTTCATCGGGGCCATCATGTAGAGCTGGAGGTTCCCGATCTCCTTCTCCCAGTAGAGCTGGCTCGCCATGGACCACAGGACGTTGAGCCAGAAGGAGACCATCGTGCCGCCGAGGACGACGGAGGCGACGAGGGCGTTCGTGTTCGCGAGGATCGCAGCGACTGCGGCAGGGTCCGAGGCGTCCTCGAGGGCGCGGGCCCCGAACGCCTGGTAGATGAACACGTACGCGGCGATCCCGAGGAGGGGGAGGAAGGCCTCGAAGAAGATCCACGAGGGCTCCCGGTTCGCACCGATGACCCGGGGGTAGGCCCTCCCGACGACGGCCCGGAGGTTGAGCCCGAGCCGGTACCGGAGGTCCGTGCGGTGGACCGTCGCGCCCGTCACTCGAACCCCCTCCCGACCATGCTGATGAACACGTCCTCCAGGGTCGGCTCCGACTTCTGGAGGGAGTGGACCTTGGACCCCTGGCCCGTGATCCGGCTCAGGATCTCCGCGACGGGGGCCTCGTCCTCGAGGATGAACGTGAGGTTCGTGCGGTTCTTCGCAATGTCGTCCTTCAGGGAGAAGTTCTTGACCCCGTGGATGGAGCCGAAGGACGTCGTCTCGCGCAAGGCGTCGACCTCGAGGCGGAACGTCGTGTCGAGCCGGATCATCCGCTTGAGGTTCGCGGGGGTGTCGCAGGCCAGGATCCGCCCCTGGTCGATGATCGCGATCCGGTCGCACATCTCGTCGGCTTCCATCATGTAATGGGTCGTGAGGAGGACCGTCTTGCCCGTCTGGCCGCGGACCCACGTCTTCACGTAGTCCCGGATGATCCGCGCGGCGTTCACGTCGAGCCCGAGGGTGGGCTCGTCGAGGAACAGGATGTCGGGGTCCGTGACGAAGCCCCGGACCATGTTCATCTTCTGCCGCTGGCCCGTGGACAGCATGCGGACCTTCGCGTTCCGCTTGTCCCATAACCCGAACGTCTGCATGAGCCTGTCAATCCGGTCCTTCGCGACCTGGCTCGGGACCCCGTAGAACTGGGAGAACATCCAGACGTTCTCCCGCGCGGTGAGGAGCCCGTACCCCGACGTCTCCCCGCCGGAGACCATGTTGATCCGCTGGCGGATCGGGAAGACATCCTTCGCGACATCGTGGCCCGCGACGAAGGCCTGGCCCGAGGTCGGGAGGAGGAGGGTCGCGAGGATCTTGATGAGGGTCGTCTTCCCCGCCCCGTTCGGGCCCAGGAGGCCGAACAGCTCCCCCTCGCGGATCTGGGTCGTCACGTGGTCGAGGGCCGTCACGGGCCCTGTGCCCTCGTCCGCCTCCTCGGACGGCGCCTTCGCTCGGCGGAACAGCTTCCGCTTCCCGGCGAAGACCCGGGTGAGTTCGCGTGTCTCGACCGCGTAGGCCATGGGCGTCCGCTTCGATGCGCCCGCGGGGACTCCGGCCCCGCAAGAGAAAAGGCTTGCCGGGTCAGGCTTCCCGCCGCTGTCGGTAGCGGGTGACGTAGCCGGCGATCCGGTTCCGCATCATCACGCTGCGGACGTCGGAGAGCTCGGAGACCTTCTTCTTGTTGTGCTCGAAGTCGTCCGTGAACTCGTTCGGGTGGGTCTCGACGAGCGCGATCGCGACCCGCTTGATGTACGTCGGCCGGATGTTGCCCAAGCTTTTCACTCCGATATCCAATGGGGCGGACGCTCGCCAAGGAGGGGGTCCTAGATAAAGGTTCCCGGAGGACACGCGGGACGGCCCCGAGATGGACGCGACGTTCGTGCGCGGGGCACGATGCGGGCAACTCTTAAATAGGGACCCCTGTTACGCCAATCCGCTCGCCGCCGCCACGCGAGGGACATCCATGGAGGAATCCTTGGTCAACGTCGAGTTCCTGAAGAGCTCGAACAGCTTCATCGCGCGGATCCAGAGCGAGCTCGGCGGCATGCGGGAGTACCGGAGCTCCTCGTTCGAGGAGGTCCTCGAACAGGTCGTCATCGACCTCCAAGAGGAGTTCGAGTCGTACTGATCAGACGCCCTTCCAGGCGGGCGGCCGCTTCTCGAGGAACGCGCGCATCCCCTCCGCCCTGTCCTCCGTGCCCCCGACGATCCCGAAGGCCGCCGTCTCGTAGGACAGCCCCGCGGAGAGGGGCATCTCCTGGGCCGCGCGGAGGCAGGCCTTCGTGAGGGCGACGGCCATCGCGCCCTTCGATGCGATCCGGGACGCGAGGGCCTTCGCCTCCTCGAGCAGTCGGTCGTGGGGCACGACGCGGTCCACGAGGCCGATTCGCTCCGCGCTCGACGCGTCGACAAGGTCCCCCGTGAGGAGGATCTCCGCCGCCCGGCCCGGGCCCACGAGCCGCGGAAGACGTTGCGTGCCGCCGAACCCCGCGATAATCCCGATGTTGATCTCCGGCTGCCCGATCCTCGCCCGGTCCGACGCGATCCGGATGTCGCACGCCATCGCGAGCTCGCAGCCGCCCCCGAGGGCGAAGCCGTTGACCGCGGCGATGACCGGCTTCGGGCAGCCCGCGATCGCGTCCCCGAGCTTCCGGCCGAGGTCGGAGAAGCGCTGCATCTCGGGTCCCGTCAGGGAGGCCATCTCCCTGATGTCGGCCCCCGCGACGAAGGCCTTCTCGCCCGCCCCCGTGAGGACGATCGCACCGACGTCCCGCGCGCCCGCGAGATGCTCGAACGTCATCGTGAGCTCGCGGACGACCTCCGCGTTGAGGGCGTTCAGGACCTGGGGCCGGTCCACCGTGACGATCGCGATCCGCTCCTCCATCGTGACGCGGACGAAGCCGGGCATGGGTTCGCCTCGGCCCGGGTAACGGGAGCCGACCGATGAAGGTTCGGCTCCGGGAGGGCGTCACTCCGGGCCGTACTCGTACACGCCGCGGCCCGTCTTCCGGCCCAGGCGGCCCGCCCGGACGTACTTCCGCAGGAGGGGGGAGGGCCGGAACCTCGGGTCGCCCGTCTCCCGGTGGAGGACCTCCATCACGTCGAGGGCGACGTCGAGGCCCGTGTAGTCCCCGAGCTCGAAGGGCCCCATGGGCATGTTCGTGCCGAGCTTCATCGCCTTGTCGATGTCCTCCGCGCGCGCGGCCCCCTCCTGGAGGAGGTTGAACGCCTCGTTGAGCATGGGGACGAGGAGCCGGTTCACGACGAAGCCCGGGGACTCCTTGACCTCGACGGGCTCCTTCCCGAGTCGGGCGCACAAGTCCCGGGCGAGGCGGACCGTCGCGTCGCTCGTCTCGGACCCGCGGATGATCTCGACGAGCTTCATGACCGGCGCCGGATTGAAGAAATGCATCCCGATCACCCGGTCCGCCCGGGACGTCGCGTTCGCCATCTCCGTGATGCTCAGGGAAGACGTGTTCGACGCGAAGACGACCTCGGGCGGGCCGAGGCGGTCCATCTCCGCGTACAGGGCCCGCTTGAGGTCCATCTTCTCGAGGATCGCCTCGATGACGACCTGGGCCCCGTCGAGGGCCTCCGCGAGGTCCACGGTCCCGCGGATCCGTCGGAAGACCGCGTCGACGTCCTCCCGGGCCATCTTGCCCTTCGAGACGCGGGCCTCGAGGGGCTCCCGGATCCGCCGGAGGCCCCCTTCGACGAACCGCGCCTCGACGTCCCGCATGGACACCTCGAACCCCGCCGCCGCGCAGGTCTGGGCGATCCCTGCGCCCATCGTGCCCGCCCCGATCACCGCGATCCTCCGCACGTCGCCGATGTCCATCGCCATCGCCCCGCAGCCGAGGATAAGGAGGAGGGCGTCAAAAGGACTTCGTGAAAGAGAATCGGGTCGCCAGTTTCATATCCGGGGTGCCGCATCGACCGGGGGAGTTGGTTCACGTGAGACACGCCCACAGACTCCTCACGGCCGCCCTCGTCCTGGCCCTCCTCGCCGCGTTCGCCCTCGGCGCTGCGGGCACGGCGCGCGCAGTCCAGAACAAACCGTCGTGGACGAGCGGCGACTATTGGACCCTCCGTGGCACGGAGGGAAGCACGACCGTCACGGTCCAGTACACGGTCATCGCGCGGACGACCCTGACGTTCACCGGCGGCACCTACTCCGTCTGGCAGGTCAACGTGACGACGACCGCGGCGAGCGGGGGGTCGTCCTTCACGATCACGACGGAGCAGTGGATCCAGGAGGCCGACCTCGGGATCGCGAAGGAGCACTCCTCGTTCTTCGGCGAGACGACGGTGACGTACGACCCGCCCATGTCCCAGGCGGTCTTCCCCCTCAGTTTCGGCGCCTCGTGGTCGAAGACGACGACCCAGACGACGACGACGGTCTTCGGGACTTCGTCGACAGCGGTCAGCTACGACGCGGCCGTCGTGCAGGAAGGGGATATCGTGACCCCGGCCGGGACGTTCCGCGCTGCGGGGATCCAGGTCGACCAGTTCGGAGGGTACGAGATCTCCTACTACTCGGAGGCCGCGGGCGCCATCATCCGCGTGGACTCGTACGACAACTCCGACGTCCTCCAGGGCCGGCTGGACCTCGTCTCCTTCAAGTACCAGGCGGGCTCGCTCGGGTTGTTCCTCATCGGGGTCGGGGCCATCGCCCTGGTCGTCCTCCTGGTCGTCGTGGCCGTCCTCGCGTCGCGGCGCCGGCGGCGTCCGATGATGATGCCGCCCGGGACCGGGCCATACCCGCAGCCGGGATATCCGCAAGGCTACCCGCCCGCGTATCCCCCGCAGGGTCCGCCGGGGCCGCCCCAGGGACCCCCGCCTCCGGGCCCGTGACGTCCGCCCGCCGGGGCAGAGACGTTAGATAGAGGGGGACGCACTCCCCCGCCGGATGCGGGCGAGCCCGTACGCCGGGATCGCGGTCGCGGTTGCCTCCGTGTCCACGGCCGCAATCTTCATCACGTGGAGCGAGAGCCCGCCCGTGACGATCGCGCTCTGGCGGCTCGCCCTCGCGACGGCGGTCCTCGCGCCTTTCGCGGCCTGGCGGCGGGGGGCCGCGTTCCGCGGGGTCACGAGGCGGGACGCGGGGCTCATGGCCCTCGTCGGCGCCATCCTCGCGACCCACTTCGCCCTCTGGATCACGTCCCTCAAGGTCCAAGGCGTCACCGTCGCGAGCTCCGTCGTCCTCGTGACGTCCCATCCCCTCCTCGTGGGCCTTCTCTCCCACTTCGTCCTGCGGGAGCGCCTCTCCGCGCGGACCGCGGCGGGCATCGTCCTCGGCTTCTCCGGTGTCGTCGTGATCGCCCTCACCGACTACGGGGTCTCCGGGGCGACCTTGGGCGGGGACGTCCTCGCGTTCCTCGGGGGCGTCATGGCGGGCCTCTACTTCCTGTTCGGCCGGAGTTTGCGGCAACGGGTCTCCCTCGTCGGGTACGCGTTCGTCGTGTACGCGACCGCGACGGCGGTCCTCCTCGTCTACGCCCTCGTCCTCGGGTCGAGCCTGGCCCCCGCGGGGGATGCGGGACGGGAGCTCGTCCTGTTCCTCGCCCTCGCCCTGATCCCGCAGATCGGAGGACACACCCTGTACAACTGGTCCCTCCGGTGGGTCCCGGCCCCCGTCGTGAGCCTCTCCCTCGTCGGGGAGCCGATCGGGTCGAGCCTCCTCGCCTGGGTGCTCCTGGACCAAGTCCCGGGCCTGGCGATCGGGGTCGGAGCGGCCCTGGCCCTCGGGGGGATCTACCTCGCGGCCGGGGCGGAGGCGGCCCGGGCCTCCCGGCCCGACAAGGACACGGAGACGAGGTGACCAGATCCCGCGGGTCGGGGTGACGGCCCTCGCGGTCCCTCCGGGGCGAGGCTCACCGCCGAACGCCCGGCCCTCGCCCCTTCCGCTCGAACTGCCTCGCGTACAGGTCCTTGAGACGCGCGTACGAGTCGACGTCCGAGGGGCCCTTGTCGTCCCGGATCCGGACAATCCGCGCGAACCGCAGGGCGAACCCGCTCGGGTAGTGGGGGCTTCTCTGGATCTCGTTGTACGCGACCTCGACGACGACCTCGGGTCGGACGTGGAATCCCCAGCGCTCCTCGGAGACGGCGAGGGACCGCAGGCGCTCCGTCATCGAGGCGAACTCCGCGTCCGTGAGGCCCTTGAACGTCTTCCCGATCATCTGGAACCCCCCCGTCTTCGCGTCCCGCACCGCGAGCCAGTAGTTCGAGAGCCATCCCTCCCGCCGGCCGCTTCCCCACTCCGCCGCGACGATCGCGACGTCGAGGAGGTCCGCGGGCTTCAGCTTGAACCAGCGCTTCCGCCGCGTGCCCACCGTGTAGGGCGACGCGAGGGCCTTCGCCATAATCCCCTCGTGTCCGGCCGCGAGGGCTTCCGCGAGCCCGGACTCGATCTCCCCTTTCGTGTGCGCAATGCGCCGGGTCGCGAGGACCTCCCGGGGGACGAGCCCCTCGAGGAGGGTCCACCTCTGCTCGTACGGCGCGTCGACGAGGGACGCGTCGCCCAGGTACAGGAGGTCGAAGAGGTACAGCCTGAGGGGGATCGCCTCGCGGGCCGCCTCGATCCCGTGGACCCTCCGGAACCGGCGCATGAGGTCTTGGAACGGGAGGGGCCTACCCTCGGCGTCCACGGCGACGGCCTCCCCCTCGAGGATGAACCGGGGCGTGGGGAGGGCGCGCGCGAACTCGACGACCTCGGGCAGGCCCGCGGTCACGTCGCTGAGCCGGCGGCTGAAGATCCGGACGCGGTCGCCGTCCCGGTGGATCTGGATCCGGGCCCCGTCGAACTTCACCTCGACGGCCGTCACGCCGCCGTGCTCTTCGAGGATCTCCTCCGGGGTTTTCGCGAGCTCCGCGAGCATGGGCTTCACGGGGGCGAGGAGTCGGATTCTGTGCCTGGCGAGCCCTTCGGCCCCTTCGAACAGGGCGACCTCCGCGACGGTGCCGAGGTCCCCCAAGAACATCTGGGCCGTCCGAACGGCCTCGGGGTCGACCTGGGCTGCGTCCGCGATCCCATCGAGCATGACGCCCTCGTTGACCCCAATCCGCATCTCCCCGAAGATCGTCCGGAGGAGGATCTCGCGCTCGTCCGCCGTCCCGCGGCCCAGGAGGGAGTCGAGGATCCGGCGCCGGACCTTCACGGACTCGGGGCCTTCCGTCGCGGCGATCTGGGCGAAGGCGCGGGCCACCTCGAGGACCGTGAGGGGCTCCGCCCCGAGGGTCGTCTGGCGGACGTCGGAGAGGGCCCGTTTGAGGGTCGCCCAGCCGACCTTCAGGGTCCGGCCGTCGGCCTCCGCGAAGATCCGGCCGACGATCAGGTGGACCGCAGGGGCGACCTCGTCCTTCCGGAGGGAGCACAGGAAAGCGGCAAGGAGGGCCCGCTTCTCGAGGCGCCTCCGGGTCGCGGCGAGGGTCCTCGCGAGGCCCGAGAGGCGCGCGTACGGGGTGTCGGGCGGCGCGTCCGGCGTCACGGTGGCCTCGGCCCATCCGACGGGGCGGCCTTCAACGTTTCGACCGGGGCCGACTTGGGCGCCCCTCGCTCCCCGAGGAAATAGAGGGCGATGAGGGAGCCGAGCATGACGGCCCCGCCCGCGAGCTGCGTCGGGCTCAGGGTTTCCCCGGGGAAGAGGAAGTACGCGAGGAGGACGCCCCACAGGGCCGAGGTCGAGAGGACGGCGCCGCTCCGCATGGCCCCGATTGTCCTGAACGCGTGGAAGAAGAGGACCGCGAACACACCGATTCCGCCGACCGCGAGGAGCAAGAGGAAGGGCGCGTCCTCCGGGCCGACGGCGAAGGGGCCGCGGGCCGCGAGGGCGAAGGGCACGAGGAGGCCCGAGCCGAGGAGGAACTGGAGGGAGAGGAGGGGGAGGATTCGCAGGCGCCGGAGGAGGACCGTGCTCCCGACGTTGTTGAGGGCCCAGAAGACCGCGCTCACGACGAGGAGGAGGTTCCCGACGAGGTGGGGGAGGAACGAGACGTCGCCGAGGCGGAGGTCCGTCGTCACGACGAACGCCCCGGCGGCAATCCCCCCGAAGGCGGGGTAGCCCCGCGGGTTCATCCGTTCCTTGAGGAGGACGAACGCGAAGATCATCGTGAAGAAGGCCTCCGTGTTCGAGAGGAGGACCGCGTTCGCGGGCGTCGTGCGCTCGAGGCCGAAGAAGTAGGAAGCGGGCGCGAGGGCCCCTCCCGCGACGGCCGTGCCGAGGAGGAGGACCGCGTCCCTCCGGGAGACGCGGAAGCGCCGGAGCCACGGGACCATGAGGAGCCCGGGGATCCCCTGGATGAGGATCGTGAGAGTGATCGGGTGGACGTCATCGAGGACGAAGTCCGCGGCGCTCGGCCACGCACCGAACAGAATCGCCGCGACGACGATCGCGAGGTATCCGCTCGTGCGGCCCCGGAGCGGGGAGTCCACGGGCGCGGGAAGTTGCGCGGCGTTATGAACGTGAGGGAGGACGATAGCCTTAAGCCGGCCCCCAGGATTCTTTCGGGCGGGGCGCCTCCGAAGGACGCCACAGGGCCATGGCCGAGCCTCTTCGAGTCATCCGGGACGACGGGTCCGCGGATCCCGCCGTCAATCCGAAGCTCTCGGAGGCGGAACGCCTCGCCCTGTACGGGGGCATGATGACGGAGCGGATCCTCGACGAGCGGATGCTCGGCCTCCAGCGCCAGGGGCGGATCGGCTTCTACGGTCCGTCGATCGGACAGGAGGCCGCGATCGTCGGGGCCGCGATGGCGATGGCGCCCGGGGATTGGATCGTCCCCCAGTACCGGGAGCCCGGAGCCGCCCTCGTCCGCGGGATGCCCCTGAAGGACATGATCTGCCAGTTCCTCGGGAATGCGGACGACCCGCTCCACGGACGGCAGATGCCCTGCCACTACGTCTACCGGAAGGGGAACTACCTGTCCATCTCGTCCCCCGTGGGGACGCAGATCCCCCATGCCGTCGGCATCGCATGGGGCATGCGGATCCGCGGATCCGGCGACGCGGTCCTCGTGTACTTCGGGGACGGGGCCACGAGCACCCAGGACTTCCACACGGGGATGAACTTCGCGGGCGTGTTCCGCGTGCCCTGCGTGTTCCTCTGCAACAACAACCAGTGGGCGATCTCCCTGCCCGTGGGCCGGCAGACGGCGTCCGCGACCCTCGCGGAGAAGGCCCAGGCCTACGGCTTCGACGGGGTTCGAGTCGATGGGATGGACGCCCTCGCGGTGTACGGCGCCGTCCGGGAGGCCGCGGCGCGCGCGCGTAGCGGGGGCGGGCCCACGATGGTCGAGGCCCTCACGTACCGCCTGGGGCCCCACAGCTCGAGCGACGACCCCTCGCGGTACCGGGACGAAGCGGAGGCCGCGGTCTGGCGCGCCCGGGATCCCCTCGTCCTCTTCCGGCGGCACCTCGAGGCGACGACGGGCTGGGACGCGGGACGCGAGGCGGGCCTCGAGCGGGAGATCGGGGACGCGATCACCCGCGCGGTCGCGGAGGCGGAGGCTGCGCCGAGGCCGGCGATCGACACGATGTTCACGGACGTGTACGAGGCCATGCCGCCCCACCTCGAAGAGCAGCTCGCCCGCGCCCTCGGGAGGAGGTGAGCCGACGCCGAAGCGACCCGGAGACGCGCCGCCGAGCGCGTCGTCCACAGGTTCCGCGGTCCGGCGGGCCCACGAGCTCTTCAAGCAGGGGCAGACGAAGGAGGCCCTGGCCCTCCTGCGGCCCCTCCTCCAGAGGAAGGGGGACGTCGACGTGGACGCGGCGGCCCTCGCGGCCGCCTGCCTCGGCTCCGACGGGAAGTACGAGGAGGCCGCCCGCGTGGACCGACTCGTGTGCGACGCCTTCCCGGAGAACCCGCAGGGCTGGAACAGCCTCGGGTTTGATCTCCTCAACGCGGGGGACCTCCCCGCGGCCGCGGAGGCGTACGAGCGGGCGGTCCGCCTCGAGCCCTCCCGCGCGAGCGCCCACTACAACCTCGCCCGAATCGCGGCGCGCATGGGAGACCGCGCGAAGGCAATCGAGCACTTCCTCCGGGCCGTGGAGCTCCAGGCGGACTATGCGGACCGCCTGGACGAGGACCCCGACCTGCGGCCGTTCAAGGACGATCCCGACCTCCAGGAGCGGCTCCCCGGGCACGCGGCCCCGGGAGACCCCTACGCGGAGTACTACGCAACGGAGTCGTGACGCGATGCCCGCGATGACGATGGTCCAGGCCGTGAACAACGCCCTCCGGGAGGAGATGCGCCGGGACGACCGGGTCGTCGTCCTCGGGGAGGACGTCGGCCGGAACGGCGGCGTGTTCCGATGCACGGAGGGCCTCCTCGACGAGTTCCCCGACCGCGTGTTCGACACGCCCCTCGCGGAGAACGGGATCATCGGGGCCGCGATCGGGATGGCCCTCTACGGCTTACGACCTGTCCCCGAGATCCAGTTCATGGACTTCATCTACCCCGCCTTCGACCAGCTCGTCTCGGAGGCCGCGAAGCTCCGCTACCGGAGCGGGGGCCAGTACTCCGTCCCCATGACGATCCGCACGCCCTTCGGCGGCGGAATCCGTGGGGGGCACTATCACTCCCAGTCCTCAGAGGCGTACTTCTGCCACACGGCGGGGCTCAAGGTCGTCGTGCCCTCGACCCCCGCGGACGCGAAAGGGCTCCTGACGTCCTCGATCCGCGACCCGGACCCCGTCCTCTTCCTCGAGCCGAAGAAGCTGTACCGGGCCTTCCGGGAGGAGGTCCCGGAGGGGGAGCACACGGTCCCCCTCGGGTCCGCGAAGACGAGGCGGGAGGGGACCGACGTCTCCCTGATCGCGTACGGGTACATGGTCAACGTCTGCCTCGAGGCTGCGGAGCGGGCGGCCCCGAAGGGGATCGACGCGGAGGTCCTCGACCTGCGGACCCTTGTCCCGCTCGACGAACCCGCCATCCTCGAGTCGGCGAAGAAGACGGGGCGCGTCGTCGTCGTCCACGAGGCGCCCCGGACGGGCGGCTTCGGCGGGGAGATCAGCGCGACGATCGCGGAGAAGGCGATCGAGTTCCTCCATGGCCCCATCGTCCGGGTCACGGGATTCGACACCCCGTTCCCCTACGCCCTCGAGGACGTCTACCTGCCGAACGCGGACCGCGTGCTCGCGGGGATCGAGCGGGTCATGGCCTTCTAGGCCGCCACGAGGGTCCTTCAGCGCACCGCGGGAGGCCGCCGGAAGGAGCGGTGCACGCTCACGAGGTACGCGAGGATCACCCCGACGACCCCGAGGGTGACCGCGGACGTCAGGGTGAGGCCGGGACCCGGGGGCTTCGTGTCCTCGTAGACTCCGTACGCGACGTACGCGAGATAGCCGACCGCCGCGAGGAGGGCGAGCCACCAGGCCCACGGCCGAAGGCGGAGGAGGCCCGTCCCCGAGATCCCGAGGACGAGGCCGATCACGAAGTACGTCAGGCCCCCGAGGAGGAGGGGGCCCGCGGGGGCGGGGGCCCCGGGGACGAGGAACGCGAGCCCGACGAGGATCCCCATGACCCCGATCACCGTGATGATGACGGCGGCGAGGACGACGAGGATCCCGAGGATCGTGATCCCGAGGGGTCTCACCGCACGCTCACCTGTCCGTCGTCCCGAGGAAAGGAGGAGCAGGCCGGGACTCTACCGACCCCGGTCCTCGGGCGCCGGGGAGAGGGTGCCGCCAAAGCCGCCAGGCCGTAGGCGAACAAACTCCCGGTCGCCGAGGGAGCCAGGCCGTCGTGCACAAATCACGCCCACCGGTCTGTGCCACTCCTCCACAGCCCAACTCCTCCCGCGAGAGACATGGGTCGAAGACCATAAAACGCTTGTTGTCGGGACCCGGGAGAGGGGGTGCTGCGCCCGAGCGAAGGGGCGGGGCGTGGCAAACCGTTATACCGAGACGAAGGCTTGGGAGCCCGGGCCGGACGAGGCGAGGCGATGGTCCGCGAGTTCAAGCTCCCCGACATCGGCGAAGGGGTCCACGAGGGGGAGGTCGTCAAGTGGTTCGTGAAGCCCGGCGACCCGATCAAGGAGGACGACCCCATGGTCGAGGTCATGACGGACAAGGTCACGGTCCAGATCCCGTCGCCCGTGACGGGGACCGTCCTCGAACTCCGCGCGAAGGAGGGGGAGGTCGTCAAGGTCGGATCCGTGCTCCTCGTCCTCGGGGAGTCCGGCGAGGCGGCGCCGCCCCCGCCCGCGCCCGCCACGAAGCCGCCGCCGCCCTGGGCCGCGCCGGCTCCCCCCGCGCCGCCCGCGCCCCGCGCCCCCGGCGGCCCTGTCCCCGCGGCCCCGTCCGTCCGGCGACTCGCGAAGGAGCTCGGGGTCGACCTCGCGGGACTCCGAGGGACCGGTCCGGGGGGCCGGGTGACGGAGGACGATGTCCGAGGGGCGAAGGGCTCCGGGCCCGGCCCCGTGGGGGCAGTGGCCCCAAAGGCCGTCGCGACCGCCGCCTCTCCCGGCGTCGAGGAACGGCTCCCCATCCACGGCCTCCGCAAGCGGATCCACGAGAAGATGGCGAAGTCGAAGGCCACGGCGGCCCACTTCACGTACGTCGACGAAGTCGACATGACCCAGCTCGTTCACCTCCGGGACCACCTCAAGGAGCAGGCGGAACGGAAGGGCGTGCGCCTCACGTTCCTCCCGTTCATCGTGAAGGCGGTCCTCGCGGCCTTCCGGGAGTTCCCGACCCTGAACGCGAGCGTCGACGATGCGCGGGGGGAGATCGTCGTGAAGCGGTACTACCATGTGGGGATCGCGACCGCGACGGAGGAGGGCCTCACGGTCACCGTCGTGCGTGACGCGGACCGGAGGGACGTCTGGGGACTCGCGAAGGAGATCGACCGCCTCGCGACGGCCGCGCGGGAGAAGGAGCTCTCCCTCCAAGACGTCCAGGGCTCCACGTTCACGATCACGTCCCTCGGGAAGGAGGGCGGGATCCTGGCGACCCCGATCATCAACTGGCCCGAGGTCGCGATCCTCGGGATCCACCGGATCGAGAAGCGCCCGGTCGTCCGGGACGACCAGATCGTCGTCCGGGACATGATGTACCTCTCCTGTTCCTTCGACCACCGGGCCATCGACGGGCACGTAGGGGCGGCCTTCGTTCAATCCGTCCGGAGCTACCTCGAGCACCCCGCGACCCTCTTCGTCGGGCTCGAGTGAGCCCGATCCGGGATGGACGCGCGCAGCCCCCCGAGGAGGACCATGCATGTAGGGGGAACCCTAACACAAGCCTTTTATCGCGCACGGGCCGTGGCTCCCCCGGTGGAGGGTCCCATGCATCCCATCGTCCGCCCGATCTTCGTCCCGTGTCTCGTGAGTCTCTTCGTCCTCGCGGCGGCTCTCGCCCCGCCCGCGGCTTCCCAGGCCCCGGTCCCCGCCCTCGAGGTCGGCGACTCCGCGGGCTATGGGACGGAGCTGGATCTCGGTGTCCTCCTGGAGCCGTACCTCGACATGATCCGCGAGCAGGACGCGATGACGGACAACCTCACGATCGCGGCCCTGAGCGCCACGGGGAGCCTCGACGTGTGGGGCGTCTCCGAGGTCACCGGCGCGGCGGATCCGACCGTCGAGATCACGACGGACGTCGTCGTGGGCCTCGACTTCCACTTCGCCCTCGACGCGACGATCGACGCCCTCCCGGACCCCGGGACGTACACGGGGACGCGTGACCCGTACTGGGGGTTGTGCATGTACCCCGGTGTCCCGACGTCGAGCCGGAGGATCACCGTGGACCTCGACGTCCGCTACCTGGAGGTCGACTCCGAGGTGGCCCTCCACAACGCCTCGGACCTCGCCCTCCGAGAGTCCACGACGAACGCGTCCGTCGAGTCCCTCGTGACCTTCGTCGCGACGGGCCTCCCGAGGATCGAGATGAACGACACGACGTGCGAGCAGACGGTCGCCTACGAGACCCTGAACCTCCGCGCGACCGCGGACGTCGACGCGCAGGTCCGGTCCGTCTTCGCGCCCGCCCTCGACCGGTTCGACTTCCCCCTCGAGGACGGGGACGCGTGGTGCGCGAACGCGACCGCGACCTTCGGCGGGACGGTCGCCGGGACGATCGACGTCACAGGCCTCGATCCCGAGGATGAGGCGGACCTCTTCGAGGCGATCCACGAGGCTCTCTCCGGGACCGCCGGGGTCGTCGTCACGGGCCTCGACGGGTTCCCGGTCGACCTCGCCCAGATCACGGTCCTCGTGGGAGGCGTGGAGTACCTGGCCGACGGCACGATCCATGATGTGTCGACGCCTGTCTCCTCCTGCTATGTGGCATCGGAGAGGCAGATGACCCTCGCGGACGGGCAGTTCCACACGGTCTACGAGATCGCGAGCGCCCCGCTGCCGATGGACCCGTACCTCCCGCCCGGGTCCGCCCCCTACGTCGCGACGTACTACAGCCCTGACGACGGGATGGTCGTGGGGTACGCCCTCGTCGTGCCGTCGGGAGGGACGGCGGACCCCGTGTTCGAGCTCCGGAACGTGAGCCCCGCGGAGGCCCGGTCCCACATCGGGACGACGAAGGACCAGTACGCGATCCAGCCCGCGGCTGCGGGGGATCCCGTGGCGGACCTCTTCCTGAAGTCGCCGTACTGGGGAATCCTCGTCATCGTCGCGGCCGGAATCCTCGTCGCGGCCCTCCTCCTGCGCCGCCGCCGGCGGCCGACGTCGGGACCGCCCGCGCCGCCTCCACCCCCGTGACGGATCCCGCGGGCTCGCACGGAAAGGGATAAGGGAGCGACGCCCCTTCCGTCCGCCCATGGCGCGCCACGCGGACGTCGTCGTGGTGGGCGGGGGCCCCGGAGGGTACCCCGCGGCGATCCGCGCGGCCCAGCTCGGGAAGAGGGTCCTCCTCGTCGAGCGGCACAAGCTCGGCGGGGAGTGCCTCAACTACGGCTGCATCCCGAGCAAGGCCCTCATCCACACGGGGAACCTCGTCGCCTCGATCCGGCGGGCGGGGGAGTGGGGCGTGCTGACGGGGCCCGTGGCCGTCGACATGGGCCGCCTCCAGGCCTGGAAGGCGTCCGTCGTTGACCGCCTCGTGGGCGGGGTCGGGCAGCTCCTCAAGGGGAACGGGGTCGAGGTCGTGTCCGGGGAGGCGTCCTTCGTCGGGCCCAAGGCCCTCGAGGTCCGGACCGGGGACGGCACGCGGGAGGAGGTCTCCTTTGACAGGGCGATCCTCGCGACGGGCGGGCGGCCCTCGGACCTCCCCGCGTTCCGCTTCGATGGCACGCGGATCCTCAGCACGAAGGAGGCCCTCGAGCTCCCGCGGATCCCGGGGACGATGCTCGTCATCGGGGGCGGGGTGTCGGGGCTCGAGATCGGCACGTTCTACGCGAAGCTCGGCACGAAGGTCGTCGTCGTGGAGATCCTCGAGCAGCTCCTCCCGGGGATGGACCCCGAGGTCGTCCGGGTCCTCGGGAGGTCCCTCAAACGCCTTGGGATCGAGTCCCACGTGAAGTCCCAGGCGAAGGCATGGCGGGAGGCGGACGGCCGGGCCGTCGTCGACGTCGAAACGCCGGAGGGATCCCTCGAGGTCCTCGCGGATGTCGTCCTCGTGACGGTCGGACGCCGGGCGAACACGGCCGGCCTGGGCCTCGACCGGGCCGGCGTGAAGGCGGACGCGAAGGGGCAGATCCTCGTGGACCGCCAGATGCGGACCTCGAACCCCGACGTCTTCGCCGTGGGGGACGTCGTCGGGCCACCGTTCCTCGCGCACAAGGCGACCCGGGAGGGGCTCGTCGCCGCGGAGGCCTCGGCGGGCCGTCCCACGGAGGTGGACCACGGGGCCCTGCCCTCCGCGATCTTCACGGACCCGGAGATTGCGACGGTCGGGAGGTTCGAGGTCCAGGCGACCGCCTCGGGGCACCGGGTACGGATCGGGAAGGTCCCCTTCGCGGCGATCGGTCGGGCCCTCACGGAGGGCGAGTCCGAGGGCTTCGTGAAGATCGTCATGGACGCGGACTCGAAACTCCTCCTGGGCGCGCAGATCATCGGGCCGCGGGCGAGCGACCTGATCAGCGAACTCGCCCTCGCGATCGAGATGGGGGCCACCGTGGAGGACGTCGCCCTGACGACCCACCCGCACCCGACTCTCCCCGAGGGGATTCTCGAGGGGGCGGAGGCCGCCCTCGGGCAGGCGATCCATGTGCTGAACCGGTGAGCGGGGGACGCGCGGATGCTCGAGATGACGACGGGACGGGACCGCGAGATCGTCGTGATGCCGGAGGGATGGCTCCTCGACCTCGGCCGCCGGCCGTACCGGGAGGTGTGGGCACTCCAGCACGCCCTCGTGGACCGCCGGGCGGAGGACCGGATCCGGGACGGACTCATCCTCGTCGAGCACGAGCCCGTGATCACCCTCGGCCGCCGCGGAACCCCGGCCGACATCCTCGAACCAGGGCTCGAGGTCGTTGAGGTCGAACGGGGCGGGGAGGCGACGTACCACGGCCCCGGCCAGCTCGTCGGGTACCCGATCCTCCGGCTCCCGGACCGCCTCCAGGTCAAGCGCCTCGTGACGGAGCTCGAGGAGGTCCTCATCCGGACGTCCGCGGACTTCGGGATCGAGGCGGGCCGGAAGGCGTCCGAGCGAGGGGTCTGGGTCCGAGGACGCAAGCTCGCGTCGATCGGGCTCGCCGTCCACCGCGGCGTCTCGTTCCACGGATTCGCCCAGAACGTGACGACGGACCTCGCGGCTTTCCGGAGGATCCGCCCGTGCGGCCACGCGGGAGACATCATGACGTCCATGGCGGAGGTCCTCGAACACCCCGTGGACCTGGAGGACGTCAAGGCGTCCGTGATCGTCCACTTCCAGTCCGTCTTCGGGCTCACCCTGCGCCGGGTCGATGTCAAGGAGCTGCTGCCGGGAGCTCCGCGGGCGCCTCCGCCCCGCGGGCCGCCCGGAGGCGGCGGATGAGTTCCGGCACGACCTGGAACAGGTCCCCGACGATTCCGTAGTCCGCGATCTCGAAGATCGCGGCCTTGGGGTCGCTGTTGATCGCGACGATCCTCCCGGACTCCTGCATCCCCGCGAGGTGCTGGACGGCCCCGCTGATGCCCACGGCCACATACAGGACCGGCCGGACCGTCTTCCCCGTCTGGCCGACCTGCACCGCCTTGGGCATCCAGCCCGCGTCCACGGGCTTCCGAGAGGCGGCGACCTCGCCGCCGAGGACGCGGGCGAGGTCCTCGAGGAGGACGAAGTTCTTCGGGTCACCGAGGCCCGCCCCGCCCGCGACGAGGATCCGCGCGTCGTCGATCTTGCTCACGTCGTGCTTCGGCGTCTCGACGAACTTCACGACGCGCGTGTCGACGTCGGTGTCCGTAATCTCCACGTCCTCCTGGACGACCTCCCCCGTCCGGCGGGGGTCGCGGAGCGGCGGCCGGAAGACGTTCTGGCGGGCGCTCGCCATCTGGGGGCGATGCTTCTCGCAGTGAATGTGGGCCAGGCTGCGTCCCCCGAAGGCCGGCCGGATCATGTCGAGGTACCCCTCCGGGGTCACGTCGAAACGGACGCAGTCCGCGGCAAGGCCCGTGTCGATGACCGCGTGGAGCCGGCCTCCGAGGTCCCTCCCGTTCTTCGAGGCCCCGAAGAGGACGATCTCGGGGCGGTGCTTCCGGATCAGGGTCGCCATGACCTTCGTGTAGGGCCGGGACGTGTACGTCTCCAGGCGGGGATCCTCGACGAGGTACACCCGGTCGAGCCCGTACTCGATCGCCTGCTGCGCGAGGCCCTCGACGCCCCAGCCCGGGAGGACCCCGCTGAGGACGGTCCCCTTCCGGTCCGCAATCCGGCGGGCCTCCCCAATGAGCTGGACGCTCACGTCCCGCAGGGTGCCCCGTCGGGCCTCGACGAACACCCAGACGCCCTCGTGGCCTTCCGGCACGGCGGACGTCATGCACGGACCACCCCGTCGTTCCGAAGGGCGTCGAGGAGGAGGGCGACGGCGACGGCGGGCTCCTCGTGGAAGATCCGACCCTTGCGGTCCGGGAGCTGGACCGTCTCGACCTTCGCGACGATCGTCGGGGACCCGCGGAGCCCGATCCTCGACGGCTCGAGTCCGAGATCCGCCGCGGACCAGTGGGTGACGAGCCCGCCCCGCTTCACCCGGATCTTCCCCGTCAGGGTCGGAGCCCTCGGCCGGTTGCAGCCGAAGTCGATTGTGACGAGGGCGGGGAGGGCGCACTCCCACGTCTCCGCCCCGTCCTCGATCATCCGGGTGCCGCGCACCCTGCCGTCGGCCACCTCGATCTCGGAGCAGTACGTGATCTGCGGGATGCCGAGGTGGCCCGCGATCCCCGGGCCGACGTGGCCCGTCGAGGAGTCCGTCGTCTCCTCCCCGCACAGGACGAGATCGAAGTCCCCGATCTTGTGGATCGCCGCGCTCAGGGTGTTCGCCGTGGGGACCGTGTCGGACCCGCCGAGGGCCCGGTCGGACACGAGGTACGCGCGGTCCGCACCCATCGCGATGGCCCGCTCGAGGCTCTCGTCGAAGGACGTCGGGCCCATGGAGAGGACGAGGACCTCGCCCCCGTGGACCTCGCGGAGTCGGAGGGCCGCCTCGAGGGCGTTCTGGTCCGGCGGGTTGATCTCGCTCGGCACGCCGACCCGCTTGAGGGTCTTCGTCACGGGGTCCACCGAGAGCTCCTGGGCCTTCGGGACCTGCTTGATGCAGACGATGGTCCGGAGGCCCACCCGCGCGGCCGTCGCCCCGGGGCCCGTCACATGGACCGCGCTCCCCTGAGGAGGTCCCGGAGCATCGTGAGCTTCGAGAGGCCCTCGACCTTCGACTCCCCGAGGACCGCGTCGAGGATCCGTCCTTTCCCGCTCCCGTCGACCTCGTACACGCGTTGGGCGAGCTCGATCAGGAGGCGCGGGTACACGTCGAAGAGGCGGGGGTTCTTCAGGTAGAGGGGGGCCTTCCGGAAGGTCTCGAGGTCCGTGAGGACGTTCCTCCGCCGTAGAGCCGCTTCGTACGCCCGGAGGTTCGCTCCGCTCATCCCGCCGGCGGCTCGGGCCGCCTCCGCGGCCTCCCCCGCGGCGACTCCGGAGGCGATCGCGAGGTCCACCCCGCGGAACGTGTACC
>MGWD01000047.1:75862-76176 GCA_001800825.1 Euryarchaeota archaeon RBG_19FT_COMBO_69_17
CCTTCAGGAGCCGCTGGATCGACGGATGCATGCGGAACTTCGTCTGGACCTCGTGGACCTCGACCTTGCGCGTCGCGAGGTCTTCCGAGGACACGACGAGGCCGAGGGAGACGGACGTCTGGTTCGTGTACAGGAACCCTCCGCCCCGGAGGCCGAGGGAGGCGTGCCCTGCATAGACGTAGGCGGCCCCCTCGCCCGTCCCGAGGCTGAAGCGCTCCTCAATCGTCTCCGCGGACAGCTCGATCGTCTCCTTCACGCCCACGGAGACCTCCCGCGGCTCGACGTCGGCCTTGAGCCCTGCCTTCCGCACGAGG
>MGWD01000047.1:76278-76628 GCA_001800825.1 Euryarchaeota archaeon RBG_19FT_COMBO_69_17
TCCACGCGGATCCCCGTGATGATCATGGCCCCCGCGTCCTCCGCCTTCTTCGCGAGCCACGCGTCGAACTTCGCCCGGATCGCGGTGAAGCTCGCCCCGCGGCCCTCCCCGAGCCGGGGGCTGTCGAATGTGAGGCCGAGGGACGCGTCCTCCGTGAGGAACGCGATCCCCTCCTTCGTGACGACGCGCTCCCGGGGGCAGTCCCTCGCCCAGTCGGGGAGGACCTCCGCGAGGGGCCAGGCGTAGACCCGCCCTCCGAACATGTTCTTCACGCCAGGGGCACGGCCCCTCTCCACGAGGAGCGTCGAGAAACCCTTCCGGGCGAGCGTGAGGGCCGCCGCGGAGCCGGC
>MGWD01000047.1:76647-77993 GCA_001800825.1 Euryarchaeota archaeon RBG_19FT_COMBO_69_17
CGTCGAAACGCTCCACCATCGTACCTTGTCCCACGGCGGGAAGGCGGGAGGGGTAAAAACCCTTGTGCAAGGAGTCCTAGGGGCGGGGCGCGGGGCGCAGTTCGAAGCGGCAGACCTCGCGTCCCTGCGCGCGGCACGCGGTTTCCTCGCAAAGGAAGTCGCGGTCGAGGAGGCGACGAGAGACCCCGCCGAGGAAACCAGCGAGGAGGTGGCACACGGGCTTCTTCGAGGCGCCATACGCCTCCGCAATCGGGCTGTTCCGGAGCGTGAACGCGTACTCCCCGGACCCGAGGTCGGACGCGACGAGCTCGAAGCGGCCGTACCCGATGATCGCGAGGGCGTCCGCGAGGCGGCGGAACGCCTCCACGCTGAGGCGCTTCGCATCCAGGCCCTCGAGGAGTTTGCCAGAGAGACCCTGGTCCGCCTCCGCACTCCGCTCCCCCGCAAGGTACAGGAAGCCCTTCGTGCTCGCGCCCACGGTCTGCTCGAGCTGCTTCTGGATGTTCACGAGGACCTCGGGCCGGAGGAAGCCGTAGCGGTGGCCGAGGAGGCGAATCACCCCGCCCTTGGGGTCGATATCCATGAACCGGAGGTAGATCTCGCGGACCTCCTCGGGGGAGAGGGCGGAGAGGTCCCAGTCCTGGGGGACAGGCCGGGGCCGGGAACGTTCGTCGGACATGGGCTCAGGCCACACGTGCGGACGCGCCGTCGTGCGGTGGCGGCCCCGAGGTGGGAGGCCCGTATATAGAACGTATCTCCATGAATCCTAGCTCTGATAACGTCGACCCGAGGCGCACGACCCGGGTCCATTCCCAACGGTTTAGTACCCGTCCCGGTTTGTCGGCGCCGAGCCAGGATGCCGGAGCCCGCGAAGCTCGACCCGTCGAAGGCCGTCTCCGTGGAGGACCGCGTGGGCCTCGACAAGTTCGAGTTCGACGAGGAGCCCTTCATCACGGTCGACACGGCGATCTGCCGCACGTGCGAGAGCAAGCCATGTCTCTACGTGTGCCCCGCAAAGGTGTACCGGCTCGAGAAGGGGGAGCTCGTGTACAACGTGGAGGGGTGCATCGAGATGGGGGCCTGCGCGGTCGTCTGCAAGCACCTGGGGAAGGACGCGATCCGCTGGAGCTACCCGCGCGGGTCCCACGGGGTCGAGTTCCGGTTCGGCTGAAGCGCCCGCACGTCGCCCTCGCCGGACCCGGGGCTCAAACTAGATAAGGGCCGCGTCCCTTCGTCCGCGTCGCATGCTCGCGGAGCGGAAGCCCGAGTGGATCCGTGTACGCCCGCCTGCGGGGGAGGCGTACGTCCACCTCAAGTCCCTCTTGAGGGGCCTGGACCTCCACACG
>MGWD01000047.1:78011-78125 GCA_001800825.1 Euryarchaeota archaeon RBG_19FT_COMBO_69_17
TGCCCGAACGTCGCGGAGTGCTGGGGCGGGGGCACCGCGACGATCATGCTCCTCGGGGACGTGTGCACGCGCGGTTGCCGATTCTGTGCCGTGGCCTCGGGGAACCCGCGAGGC
>MGWD01000048.1:0-861 GCA_001800825.1 Euryarchaeota archaeon RBG_19FT_COMBO_69_17
CGGCGGGGAAGGCCTCCCGGAGGGCGGGGCGGAGCCGGTCGTACCCCGCGACGATCGCGTGGCCGGCGGGGAAGGCCTCCCGGAGGGCGGGGCGGAGCCGGTCGTACCCCGCGACGATCGCGTGGCGGGTGCCCGGACTCTCCGCCTCGAGCTCGTTCAGGATCGTGCGGAACCGACCGCGCTGGGCGCGCTCCGCGTACGGGCAGGTGGCCTCGTGGAACTCGATCCCGCGGAGCATCGCAAAGAGGTACGCCTCCTTCTCGGGGATCCGGCGGAGGGGCTGGAGCCGCGGCACGAGGCCCTCCTGGACCTCCTCATGGGGGCCGAGGCGGGCGAGCCGCTCGACGTCCCCGCGGGCGACGTTCATCAGGATCGACTGGGCCGTGTCGTCGAGGTTGAGGCCCGTGGCCACGTAGTCCGCGCCGGCCTCCCGGGCCGCGAGGTTCAGGGCGTGCCGCCGGAAGGGGCCGCACACGCTGCACGGGATCGTCCCGGGCTCGAGGGCGACGACCTCGTCCATCGTCCGGCCCACGGCGTCCGCGTAGGCGACGACGCGGTGGGGGATCCCGAGACGGCCGCAGAGCCGCTGGGCGGCCGCGATCCCGCCCGGCCGGTACGAGGCGATCCCCTCGTCCACGGTGATCCCGACGAGGGACACGTCCCGCCGAAACCCGAGGATCTCCCGGAGGAGGACGGCGGCCACGCTGGAGTCCTTCCCGCCGCTCATCCCGACCGCGATCGTCTCCCCGCCTACGAGGTCGACCTGGGATCGCAGCTCCCGCTTCGCCCGGCGTTCGACGGACTCGAGGAGGTGCTCGCGGCACAGGGGCTCCCCGCTGTACCGGATCCACGTGACCGCGG
>MGWD01000048.1:891-18191 GCA_001800825.1 Euryarchaeota archaeon RBG_19FT_COMBO_69_17
GACGAAGGCCGCGGGCCTCTTAAGGGTTCACGGGCCGGGTGGCGGCGTCTGCGGGGGAGGGGCCGCGGGAGGTGGGGTGCCGGGGTAGGGCGGGGCCGTCGGGAACGCCGGGTACGTCGGATACGCGGGGGGCGGCGCGTACACGGCGGTCGGGGTGCGCACGATGAGGTCGTAGGCCACGGCGACCGCGATGAGCGTCCAGGATCCCGTGAAGGCGGTCACGAACGTCTGGCCCGCGATCTGGAGGGCCACGCCAAGATACCCGGTCGCCCAGCCCGTCAGGAGGCCCACCGCGCTGGACACGAGGACGGTCAGGATACCGAGGACGAGGAACACCCCGAAGAGGGAGAGGCGGTAGCCCTTCGTGAGCTGCCAGCTCCGACCGAGGCTGTCCAGGGCCCCCCGGTTCTCCATCATGATCGCCGGGAGGAACAGGGCGAGGGCGAGGTAGAGGAAGGGTGCGAGGATGCCCAGGGGGATGAAGAGGAGGATCCCCATCCCGATCACGCCGAGGTTCCGGGAGAAGATGCCCACGAGGATGACCGCGAAGGCGGCGAGCAACGGCGAGGCGGCGATGAGGCCGTACAGGAACGACCCGGCCATCACGGACCCGAGCCGCCGGATCCCGGCAGAGATCGACGGGGAGACCTGCGCGGGCTGATCCCGGTTGCGCACGACGGCGAACTGGGTCATCCCTCCCGCGACAACGCTCGTCACGATGAAGGAGACGAGCCAGATCAGGATCGCGATCCCGATCGCGGCCCCGAGGGCGGCGAAGAGGGCGTTCACGTCCACGGGCGCGGTCGGGTCCGTGGGGATCAGGGGGGTGATCAGGTTCGTCAGGTAGAGGGACGCGAGGACGTTGATCGTCGCGAGGACGGCCCCGAGGACGAGGTACACGACGAAGAAGGCGACGAAGTTCTTCGAGTACACGTCGAACGCGCCGCTCAGGATCGTCCCGAACGTCGCGTACCGGGGCGGGGGGTAGTAGCCGTAGGGCGGGGTTCCGGGCGGCGGGTACGGCCCCGGGGGGGCCGGGTAGGGGACAGACATGGCATCCCTCGAGCCCCGGTAAGCACCGAGGGGGTCATGGTCCTTTCCCTCCGACGGCTGTTGGACGGGGGCTTCGTTCTCCGCGGTGAGAACCGCGCCGGTTCCTTTATTTTCGGTCGCCCGAATCCGCGGGCGGAGGCAACCTCCCCACGGACGTCAACCAAGTCGGCATCCTCCTGCTGGGCGTCGTCATCGGATGGTTCCTCGTCTTCGCCGTGAGGCGCTACAAGGTCCAGTGGGGGGCGTTCGCGGCGTTCTTCGTCATCGGGTTCGGGGCGAGCCTCCTCTCCTTCCTCTACGCGAGGGACCTCCTCGCGTACTACGGCATCGGCGTGTTCCTCGGGTTCTTCGCGAACATGGCCGTCCGCGTGGCCGCGATCACCCTCGGCGGGAAGCTCGGGGACGGGCTCCTCGAAATAAGCGCCTTCCGGGACCGGAAGTGAGGCATGGCCTGGGACGGCGTGCGGGCGGCGAAGGCGGAGCATGAGGCCGCCCTGTTCTCCCGGGCGAACGTCGTCGGCGTGGCGATCGCCCGCAAGGTCGTCGGGCGCCGGGAGACGGACGAACCTTGCGTCGTCGTGTATGTCGAGCGCAAGAAGCCCGAGGCGCAGCTCGCCCGCCGGGACGTTGTCCCGAAGGCCCTCGAGGGCGTCCGCACGGACGTTGTGGAGACGGGGCGCTTCCACGCGCTCGGCTCCGCCCCTCCGGACGTCGTCGAGCGGACCTCGCGGGTGCGGCCTGCGCCCGGGGGCGTGAGCATCGGCCATCCGCGGACGACCGCGGGCACCCTCGGCGTCGTCGCCCGGACGAGGTCCGGGGGACGGGTGATCCTCTCGAACAACCATGTCCTCGCGAACTCGAACGACGCGAAAGCCGGGGACGTCATCCTGCAGCCCGGGCCCGCGGACGGTGGCCGCCCGGACGACGGGATCGCCCGCCTGGCGTCCTTCGTGCCCCTCGTGTTCGATGACCGGGACCTCGGGCCCTTCGGGCGGTTCCTCGAGAGGCTCTTCGGGCCCCTCCTGTCGTGGGCGGGCCTCGGCCTCAAGCGGCTGCCGACGGGCCGGACGAACCTCGTCGACGCGGCCCTCGCCGAGCCCCTCGACCCGGACGACGTCCGGGCGGAGATCCTCGAGATCGGTCGAGTGGCCGGCACGGCGGTCCCGGAGATCGGGCTCCGGGTGAGGAAGAGCGGGCGCACGACGGGCCTGACGTCGGGACGGGTCACGGGCCTCGACGCCGTCGTCACGGTGGACTACGGCGGCCGGTCCGCCGTGTTCCGCAGGCAGGTCGTCAGCGACCTCCTCTCGAAGGGCGGGGACAGCGGCTCCCTCATCGTCGACGACTCGAACCGAGCGGTCGGCCTCCTGTTCGCGGGCAGCGCGGTGACGACCCTGTTGAACCCCATCGACGCCGTCCTGCGGCAGATGGAACTCGAGATCTGAACCGCCCGACCATCGAGGATGACGCATCCGCCCATCCCTCCGGCAAAAGGTTATTACCGCGCCCCAGGATGTCGCGACCCAAGTTGGGGCGAGGATGAAGGAGATCTGGGTCGAGAAGTATCGACCGAAGAGCCTCGAGGAGGTCGTCGGGCAGCAGGACATCGTGGCCCGCCTCAAGGCCTACGCGAAGTCGGGGAACCTGCCCCACCTCCTCTTCGCGGGCCCCGCGGGGACCGGCAAGACGACGTGCGCGATCGCCCTCGCCCGGGACCTGTTCGGGGAGGACTGGCAGCAGAACTACAACGAGCTGAACGCGTCGGATCAACGGGGGATCGACGTCGTCCGGCAGAAGATCAAGGACATCGCGCGGCTCGCGCCCTTCAGCGGTACCCCGTTCAAGCTCATCTTCCTCGACGAGGCGGACAACCTCACGTCGGACGCGCAGGCGGCCCTCCGGCGGACGATGGAGACGTACACGAAGACGTCGCGGTTCATCCTGTCCGCGAACTACTCCTCGCGGCTCATCGAGCCGATCCAGTCGCGGTGCGCCGTCTTTCGGTTCCGGCCCTTGCGCCCCGAGGCGATCCGGGAGTACCTCGGGAGGATCGCGAAGGCGGAGAAGCTCAAGGTCACGGAGGACGGGATGGAGGCCCTCGTGTACGTGGCCCAGGGGGACATGCGCCGTGCGGTCAACTCCCTCCAGGTCGCCGCGTCCCTCGGCTCCACGATCGACGGGGACGCGCTGTACAAGGCCGCGTCCACGGTCCGCCCCGAGGAGATCCGGAAGATCCTCGAGAAGGCCCTCGGGGGCGAGTTCCTCCCGGCCCGCGAGGCCCTCGACACCCTCCTCATCGAGTACGGGCTCTCCGGGGAGGACGTCGTCCGGCAGATCCACCGCGCGGTGTTCGACCTCAACGTGCCCGACGACTTCAAGGTGAGACTCGTGGACCGGATCGGCGAGGCGGACTTCCGGCTCGTCGAGGGGAGCAACGAGCGGATCCAGATCGAGGCCCTCCTCGCCCATATCGCCCTCGTCGGGCGAGAGCTGAAGCCGGGCTGATCAGGCGCCGAGGCGGGCCTTCCAGCGTTCGTCGTAGGCTTCGTCCCTCGGGGATGCCGCGAGAATCGCCGCCAGGGCCATCGCGGGCTCCGCCGACTTCAGTCCGAGGAACTCCGCGATCGACGCGTCCGCTTGGAGGAGGGCCCGGCCGCCGTCGGCGGCGGCCGAGGAACGGCAGGCGCGGGACGCGAGGAGCTCCGCGAGGCGCGCGGGTGCGCCCCCGGAGGCGACGTACGCCGAGACGCAGGCCGCGGCCGGATCCGGCCGACGCGCGTCGAGATCCTCCTCGAGGGACCGGAGGAGGGCGTCCTGCCCGGACGCGTGCGGGGGCGATGGCAACGCGAGATCGGGAGAGGGCCCGCGGAGGAGGAGGGCCGACTGGAAGAGGGCGTGGAGCCGGTCGGCCGTGCGCGTGAAGTCGAGGACGAACCGCGCCGCCCATGCGAAGGCGATCGGGCCGGCGGCCGCGGGATCGCCCTTCGAGGCGACGGCCCGCCGTGCGGCCTCGAGGGAGAGGGCCTCCGCGAGGGACGCCGCGGACGCGCCGTCCGTCAGGAGCTTGAGGACCGCTGACGCGCATGTCGCATCGTCGGGGGAGGCGAGGGCCTCCGCGACCCGGGCCGGACCGTCCTTCGGGAGGGGCCGGCCGCTCGAGGCCAGGGCCTCGAGGTCGACCCAGGACTTCCCGAGGACCTGGAGGATCGACGCGTGGGCGCGGGAGTCCCGAGGGCCCGTGACGAGGTACTCGACCGCGGGCCGCAGGATCACGCGGGCGTCCTTGAATCCCAGGGCCCGCGCGAGGCGCCACAGGCCGACGGACGTGACGAGCTTGCCGCCGGCGTCGCCCATGTCCTCGATCGCCGCGCGGAAGAGCAGCTCCCCCGCCATCCGGCGCTCCCAGCCCTCGTCGAGGATCCCGAGGAAGACGGACTCCGCCTCGGGGAGGTCCCCGTCCCGCGCGGCGAACACGAAGGAACGGCCGAGGTGGGTGATCTCCCCCGAGACGACGAGGGGCGGCTTCGCGGGGCGCGCGGACTTCGGCTCCGACGCGACGAGGGCGACGGCCTGGAGGACGGGGAAGGGCCGGGCCTTCGGCGGGAGGACGGGCAGGAGGCCCGCTGCGGAGGCGAGCGCGAGAAGGCCCGACGGGGGCCGGCCGGCCGCGGGGTCGTAGTGGAGGGCGGAGGCCTTCGCCGCCGTGCGCACGACCTCGAGGGGGGGCGTCCCGGCCTGTAGGGCCGCGAGGGCGGCCTCCGAAGCGGGGTCCGCGCGGGAGGCGGCGATCGCCGCGGAGAGGTCCGCGAGGCGGGCCGCGACGTCGGGGGAGACCATCGCGCGGTCGGATGGGCGGGGCCTAGATAAGGCCTTCGCGGCAGGCGACGAACCCGGGCGGGAATCCCGTCGCGCCCGAGTCTTCTTGTTATCGTTAAATAACGATAACAAGGACGAGGACACGGCCGGCACGACCGTCCGCCCGCCGCCCCCCGGTGTAGCGACGCAACGGTCAAATCCATCGAGCCCTTTGGCCGCGCGAGGTTCGACGATGGCGACCCGGCTCCTGTTCTGGCGCAAGGAGGAGGAGGACGCCCTGAGCGACGAGCAGCACCGGCAGCCCGGGATCCTCTCGGACTTCATCCTCGGCAGCCAGGACGGCCTCGTGAATGTCCTCGGCGTCATCCTGGGCGTGGCCATCGCGTCGCGGGACCTGACGATCATCCTCGCGGGAGGGCTCGCGGCGACGTTCGCGGAGTCGATCAGCATGGGCGCCGTCGCCTACACGTCGACCTTGGCGCGTCGGGACCACTACCTCGCGGAGGTCGAGCGGGAGCGGCAGGAGATGGTCGAGCTCCCGCACGTCGAGCGGCAGGAGGTCCGGGAGATCTTCGAGCGCTGGGACTTCCACGGGCCGGAGCTCGAGGACATCGTCGATCGGATCGTCGCGAAGCCGAAGGCCTGGCTCGAGCTCATGATGGCCCACGAGCTGAACCTCGCGCCCGTGGACAAGGGGCAGGCGCGGAAGAGCGCGATCCTCGTCGGCACGGCGGCCATCGTGGGGTCCCTAATCCCCCTCCTCCCGTTCATGTTCGTCGGGGCCGAGACGATCTTCACGGGGATCCTCGTGTCCCTCCTCGTGAGCTCGATCACCCTCTTCGTGATCGGTTGGTACAAGGCGAAGATGACCGTGGGGCGGCCCGGGAGGAGCGGCGCCCAGATGGCCTTCATCGGGATCGCGTCGGCCCTCGCGGGCTTCGGGATCGCGTTCCTCGTGAGCGGTGGCCGCGTGACGTAGGAGGAGTGCGTGGCGCGGGATTCGAACCCGCGTTATGACCTTGGCAAGGTCAGGTCCTAACCAACTAGACTAGCCACGCGCGGGGACGCTCAACACAGCCAAGGATGAAAAGCTTGCGGCGCGCGCCGTTCACGCCGCCGCTTTCAGCTTCCTGTGCCGCTCGACGTAGAGCTTCTCGCACGATGTGCAGCACAGGTAGTGGTCCCGCCCGTCCATTCGGATCTTGATCGGCTCCCCCTTGATGGGCCCCTTGCACTGGTAGCAGACGAGGCTCGTCGTGAGGGCATCCGCGAGGATCGCCCGCGGCTCCTCCTTCAGCGCGCGGATGGCGACGTGATGGTCGACGTCCACGACGTCGTGGAGGCCCGCGACCTTCTCCAAGACGGCGTCGACGTCCCGCGGGTCGACGACCGTCGCGTCGACGACGATCCGGCCCCCGCGAGCGACGAGGACCCGGCGGACCCCCGCGAGTTTCGCGATCGCGGAGGCGACCGCGTCCGTCGAGGGGGGCCGCGCCTTCACGAGGAGGACGAAAGTCGTCTCGTTGAGCCGCTCGGGGTCGAGGACCGCGGCGTAGCCCTTCACGATCCCGAGCTGCGTGAGGGTCGTGAGGCGCGCGCTCACGGTCGGCGTGCTCACGCCGACCTCCTTCGCGATCAGCCGAAGGGAGAGCCGCGCGTCCCGCTGGAGGCAACGCAGGATCGCGATGTCCGTCCGGTCGAGATCCACGGCCCACGAACCGAGGGGGCGGTTGATAAAGGTTCACCGTGGATCCCTTGGGACCCGGGATAGACCCCATCGCGGCTTACACATGGCAGGGGGAACGCGGGAATACGTGGCGGCCCTACCCGCCTCCATGGCCATCCGGGTGACGGAGGCCGCGCAGCACAAGATCCGGGAGCTCTTCGGGCGCGAGGGCCTCGAGGGCCGGTCCCTCCGGCTCGGCGATCGTCCTCGGCGCCCTGCTACTCTCCCAGGTGCCTTGCCTGAGGCACGTCGCCCGCCTCGACCTGGCGCGGGCCACGAAGGAGAGGGTGGGAAGACGTGAGGTGCGCCACGTGCGGGATGCGCATCCGGGGACGGCCCATCCGGGAGGAGGCGGACGGCGCGGTGCTTCACTACTGCTGTACGGACTGCCTCCTGGAGGAGGTCTGTCGGAGGGACCGGGCCCTCCGCAGGGCCTTCCGGAAGGGGACGAAGGCCTCCGTACGCGAGGATTCCCCTCGGGCCGTCGGACATTCCCATCCCTGAATGCTTATGAACCCGAGGACCATGCGGCCCCGGGGCGGCCCATGGCGATGCCCGAGGACCGGACCGTGAGCTTCGAGGGATTCTCCGCGCCCCTGCGAGGGAAGGTCCGTTCCCCGGCGTCGGGCGCCGTGAGCGGGGCCCTCGTCCTCGCCCACGGGAGGAACGGGGACATGGACGAGCCCCTCGTCGAGGGCCTCTCCCGCCGCACGGCGGACCTCGGCTGGTGGACCCTGCGGTTCAACTTCGCCTTCGCGGACGCGAAGGGCGAGCCCTCCGCGGACACGTCGGACGAGATCGCGGACCTCCGGGAGGCGATCGCCTTCGCCCGGCGGGAGTCCGGGGCGGAGACGGTCACGATCGTGGGTCGGGGCCTCGGGGCGTGGGCCGTCGTCGCCGCGGCGACGGACGAGGACGCGGAGGACGCGATCCTCCTCGGGATCAGCTACGCGGGGCAGGAGGAACGTCGGGTCGCCCTCGAGCGCCTCGGGGAGTTCGACGTGCCGGCCCTCATCGTCGTGGGGTCGCGCTCGGACCGCGTGGACCTACCCGCCCTGAAGGCGATCGTGGATCCCCTCCCGTTCGTCCAGCTCGATGTCATCGAGAGGGCGGACCACCGCCTCAGGGACGGAGCCGGGCGGCCCATGCTCGACGAGGTCCTCACGAGGTGCGAGGCGTGGCTCAAGGGCCGCCTCCAGGCCCCCGCGTGAGTCGCCGCTTGAACCTGACGCCGCTTTTCGTGCCTCCGAAGTAGGGAATGGGGCAGGTATTTGACGGCCCCGCGCGCTCAGCCCTCGGGGTTGTCGAGATGGAGAATCGGAACCTCGGGAAGAAGGCGGCGTACGGGATCCTCGGCGGCATCGTGGGCGGCCTCGTGTTCGGAGCCCTCATGGCCGCGGCCGGGGCCCTCCCGCTCGTCGCGGGGCTCGTGGGCTCGCAGGACCCGATCGTCGGGTTCCTCGTTCATATGGGGATCTCCGCGTTCATCGGCGCGACGTTCGTGGGATTCTTCCAGTCCCTCGTGACGGGCCCGCAGCGCGCGATGGTCCTCGGGACCGCATACGGGTTCGTGTGGTGGATCCTCGGCGGGCTCATCCTCATGCCCGTCTTCCTCGGGATGCCCATCCAGGTCGCGAACGCCCTGACGGCGGACAACCTCGGTGGGCTCGTGGGGCACCTCCTCTACGGCTTCGCCCTCGGGGCGACCTACGTCCTGCTGGCCGCGAGGACGGGGCTCGTCGCGAAGGCGCTCGCAAAGGCGCCCGCCCCCTGACCCGGTCCGTCCCGACGGTGCGGCGTCGCGCGGCGATAGCCGTTAGTAGACGCGAGGCCATCCCGCGCCCGCATGGCGAAGCTCTCCGACGTCGGCGAGAGACAGGCGATCCAGGTCCTCGCGAAGATCTTCGACCGCGGGCATCCGATCGGCCTCGGCCACGACTGCGGGGTCGTGGACTGGGGCGAGGACTACCTCGTCATCACGACGGACGTCGTGAACCCGAGGACCCACATCCCTCCCGGGACGACGCCCCAGCAGGTCGGATGGTACGTGACCGCGGTGAACCTGAGCGACATCGCCGCGGCGGGGGCGCGGCCCCTCGGATTCGTCGCGGCCCTGTCCCTCCCGCCCGCCACGGACGTCGAGTACCTGAAGGGCCTCGGGCAGGGGATGGAGGAGTGCGCGCGGGAGTTCGGGATCGCGATCCTCGGGGGCGACACGAAGGAGGCGGATCAGGTATCCATCGCGGGCACGGCCGTGGGCCGCGTGCGGAAGGACCGGATCCTCCTGAGGAAGGGGGCGAGGCCCGGGGACCTCGTCGTCGTCACGGGGGACCTCGGCCGTGCGGGCTTCGCGTACCGACAGCTCGAGACGGCCCAGCTGAGGAGCGAGGCCTTGAACATGCTCCTGCGCCCCTACCCGCGGATCCTCGAGGGCGGCTTCTTCTCGGACTCCGGCATGGTCACGAGCTGCATGGACATCTCGGACGGCCTCGGGGCGACCCTCGCCCAGATGGCGTCCATGACGGGCCTCTCGTACCAGGTGGACTGGGAGGCCCTCCCGCTCCACAGGCCCGTCGGCACGCTCCCGCCCGCGCAGGCCCGGGAGACCGCCCTCTACTCCGGCGGGGACTACGAGCTCCTCGCGACGGTCAAGCCGGAGGGCGTCGAGACCCTCCTGGCGCGGTACCAGGACATGCGGCGCGGGGACCGGCACCGGCTCACCCTGATCGGGAAGGTCGGCCCGCCCGGGCCCAACGTCCTCGTTTCCGCCGCGGGGAAGGAGCCCCTCCTGGGGAAGGGGTGGGAGCACTTCCGTCCGTCCCATGTATCGTAACCGCATGCGAAAGTGTTTATCCCCGATGGGAAGGTACTACGGGCGCGTATGATCCCCGTCGAGGAGATCCGAGAGCCCCCCGGCAAGGCGATGGGGAAGGTCGCCGAGCTCTGGCGGCCGCTCGAGGGCACGAACAAGATCGTGTGCACGGCGTGCGCGCGGTACTGCAAAATCGGCGAGGGGCAGGTGGGGCTGTGCGGGATCCGCGGGGTCCACGAGGGGAAGCTCTGGCTCTACGTGTACGGCCGGGTCATCACGGGCCACGTCGACCCGATCGAGAAGAAGCCCGTGTCCCACTACCGCCCGGGGTCGAAGATCTTCAGCATCGCGACGACCGGTTGTAACTGGCTCTGCCGTTATTGCTTTGTTGGTGAAACGACCATTCATACTAACACAGGAATATTATCTATACAATCACTTTTTGAAGAAGCCCGTCCCACGGCGAACCAGGAGGTTCGGCTCCCCGAGGGGCTCGCGGTCGTCACCCACAGGAACCGGTGGCGACACGTCCGAAAAGCCTTCCAGCATTGGTACTCCGGGCCCATCGTCGAGGTGACGACGGAACTCGGCCCCGGCTTCCGTTCGACCCCCGATCACGGTGTCTACGTCGCGGAACCCCATGGCCAGGGGAGGAAGAAGGCCGCCTCGACAATCCGTCGCGGCGATCTCCTAGTCACTCCGAGTCTCATCGGAGAACGAGCTTCGCCGGGGCTCGCGGTCGAGGCAATCGCGGCTCGTGGGCATCCGGAGACCGAGGTGGGCTCGATCTCGGTGGAAGCCGGCGAGGCGTCGCCGCACCTACCTGTCCAACGGGTCGAGGAGCGATCCTACGTCGGATGCGTCTACAACCTCGAGGTCGAGGAGGACCACAGCTACACGGCGAACGGCCTCGCCGTGGCGAATTGCCAGAATGCCGACATCTCCCAGCGGCGCAAGGTCGAGGGGATCGAGGTCGAGCCCAAGGACGTCGTCAAGATGACCCTGGACCAGGGCTGCCAGGGCCTCGCGTACACGTACAACCAGCCCACGATCTTCATCGAGTTCGCGCGGGACATCGGCCTCCTCGCCCGGAAGGCGGGCCTCATCAACATCTTCGTGTCGAACGGCTACGACACCCCGGAGACGGTCGCGGAGATGGGGAAGTTCCTCGATGCCGTCACGGTGGACTTCAAGGGCTCCGGGGAGACGGACTTCGTCCGGAAGTACATCAACATCCCGAACGCGGACCCCATCTTCCAGACCCTCCTCGAGGTCCGCGACAAGACGAAGATCCACACGGAGATCACGGACCTCATCGTACCCCAGGTCGGGGACAGCCTCGACGCGGCCCGCCACCTGTCGAAGTGGGTGTACGACAACCTGGGCCCCGACACCCCGATCCACTTCCTCCGGTTCCACCCGGACTACAAGATGATGGAGTTCCCGTGGACCCCCGTGGAGACCCTCGAGCGGCACTGCGCGGTCGCCAAGGAGGCGGGCCTGAAGTACGTCTACATCGGGAACGTGCCCGGGCATCCCCTCGAGCACACGTACTGCCCCGGCTGCGGGTCCGTCGCGATCAAGCGGTACGGATTCGACATCACGGGCTGGTACCTCGACAAGGACAACAAGTGCAAGAAGTGCGGCACGCAGCTCGCGATCACGGGGCGGCTCGAGAAGACGGCGAAGGAGAACCGCTTCTACGGGGTCCTGTACCACCGCTGACCCGGCTCACGGGACGAGCCGGCCCTTCTCCACGAGCGCCTTCCCGTCTACGACGATCCCGACGTCGGACAGGATCGCCTCGACCTTGACCCCGCAGTGGATCTTCCCTCCGAGGACGAGGTTGTCCCCGAAGCCCACATGGGCCGTCCCGAGGGCTTTCTCCGCCTCGAGATGAGGACCCGCGACCCGGGCCCGGGGGTTCAGCCCGAAGCCGAAGCGGGCGAAGGCCCGCCCGTCCCGGCCCCCGCGGTTCATCGCGTGGATCGCCCTCGTCGCGCCCGTGATCCGCGCGGCGTGGCCCTCCGACACGACGGCGGTCGCAGGGGCGGAGAGGGGCTCGTCGAAGTACACGTCGGCGACGAGGCGGCCCTCCGCGGTGCCTTCGACGGGAGCCACGAAGACCTCCCCCGCGGGGAGGGTCGTGAACGCCCCCTTCCGCGCGCACAGGCCTGTGTCCTCCGTGATCCAGTCCCGCCCCGCGACCTGGAACATCAGGTCCGTCCCCGCGGCGGACGTCAGGCGGACCTCCTTCGAGCCGCGCACCCTTCGGGCGACGCGGCGCACGGCCTCGTGGATCTCCGCCCAGTCCGTCGCGAGGCCGCCCTCCTCGAGCATGGAGGACGTGATCCCCGGGATCGAGATCACCCGGGCCCCCGCCCGGTTCGCCGCGCGCCGCGCGTGGGTGTGGGTGAGGGACGTGCTCGCGACGAGGACGACGAGGTCCGTGGCCTGCATGGCCGCCCCGAGGGGCTCCGGCGGCTCCTCCCCGTCCCCCTTCCGGGGATCGATGACGGCGAGAACGGGGTCCGCCCCGAGCCCGCGGGCCGCGGAGAGGAAGGCCTCCCCGATCCCACGGGTCGACGCGTCCGCGACGACGAGCACGCGCTCCCCCGCCCTGAGGGACGCGCTCGTGCGCAGGACGAGGCGGGCACCCTCCTCCATCGCGGCGACGCATGCGGGCCGCGTCGCTTATAGTTTCCTCCATGAGACGCGGGCCCGTCGCATCCGTCCGTAGCGAACCATTAAATAACGTCGGGAGCATCGACGCGGCCTCGGAGGGAATCCGGAGTGCCCGTCGAGGTCGGCGAGCTGCAGCGAATCCTGAAGATCCTGAACGAACGCACGGGGGCCGTCGCCTCCGCCGTCGTCACGCGTACGGGGGTGCCCCTCGCCTCCGCCCTCCCCGACGGCAGCCACGCGGAGAACTTCGGGACGATGGCGGCGACGATGCTCGGCGCCCTCGAGGTCATCTACACGGGCCTCGCGAGGCCGTCCCCCGCGGAGATCGTCGTGATGTCCGCGAGCGGGGTCGTCCTCGCCCACAGCCTCACCCCGAAGGCCTTCCTCGTGACCCTCTCGGAGTCCGTGACCCCGGAGCTCCGGAAGGCTGTCGCGTCCTTCGCGGACGAGGCGAGGACCTACCTCGGTGCGGAGGCCTAGGTCCGGCGGAGCCGCCCGAGGACGTCGCCGAGGGTCTTGACGACGACGGCCCGCACCCGCCCGTACCGCCGGACGCGCGGCTCGAGGACGACGAAGAGGATGCCGAGGACGATCCCGAGCCCCGCGCCCGCGACGACGTCCGTGGGCCAGTGGACCCCGAGGTAGATCCGGCTCAGGCCGATGAGGGACGCGAGGACGGCCATCGGCGCCGCGGGGCGCCAAGAGATCCGGACGAGGAGGAAGCCCGCGACGGCGAACGCCCGGGAGGTGTGCCCACTGGGGAAGGCCGGGTCGACCTCCGCGGCGCACGGGTAGTACGACAGGAGACGCACGCCGCTCAGGGCGTCACAGGGACGCTCGCGGGCCATCAGGATCTTGATCGCGTCCGTCACGAGCATCGTGACGACGAGGAGGACGAGGAGGTCCACGGCGGCCTCCCGTTTCCCGCGCGCCCAGAGGGGGACCGCGAGGAGGGCGAGGAGGAACGGCAGGCCGAGCGTCGTGAGGACGAACATCGCGGCGTCGAGGATCGGGTCCGCGCCCGCCTTGTTCAGGGCTCGGAACAGCTCCTCCTCCCAAGCCCAGGAGACGGAGGCCGATGGGAGGAGGGCGAGCACGGGCCTGCATCGAGGGACGCGGCTTAAAGAGACCGCCGCGGGCCTGAACCCTGAAGTGTGCCCGCGCGTTCCCTGCCCGGCATGGCCCTCGTGCGGCGGGTGTACGACAGGCTGCGGGCCCACTACGGACCCCAGGCGTGGTGGCCCGCGGACACGCCCTTCGAGGTCATCGTCGGCGCGCTCCTCATGCAACAGACCTCATGGGGGCGGGTCGAGGAGGCGATCGGGAACCTGAAAGCGGCCGGGCTCCTCGACGTGAGGCGTCTCGCCCGGGCCGACGTGGCGACGATCCGGCGGCACGTCCGCGCCGCGGGGCTGTACCGCACGAAGCCCGCGCGCCTTCGCTCGTTCTGCCGGCACCTCCTCGCCCGGGCCGACGGAGACCTCGGGCCGTACTTCGAACGACCGACGGCGGAGATCCGGGCGGACCTCCTCGCGCAACGCGGCGTGGGCCCCGAGACCGCAGACTCGATCCTCCTGTACGCGGGCGGCCACCCCGTGTTCGTCGTGGACGCGTACACGGTCCGGATCGGCACGCGCCTCGGGCTCCTCCCGTCGACCCGGTACGACGATGTCCAGGCCTTCTTCGAGGCCCGGCTCCCCCGGGACGCGGACCTCTACAAGGAGGTCCACGCGCTCCTCGTCGTCCACGCGAAGGCCCTCTGCCGGCCGAGGCCCCGGTGCCCCGACTGCCCGCTCCTCCGGATCTGCGCGTACGGCACGGGACGAAAACGCTAAGGTCCGCGGCGAAGTGGGTCCGCCGCCATGGTCCGCGGAATCACCCTCGATGCGTTCGGGACGCTCATCGACACGGGCCGGGACGTGCTCCTCAAGGTGTCCCGCGCGGCCCTCGAGGACCATGGCCGGGGCGTGGCCCCGGAGGCGTTCCTCGAGGTCTGGGACCGCCACTTCTTCGGGGCGAATCCCCCGGAGTTCCTGAACCTCGCGGAGATCACGGAAGACAGCCTCGCGCGGACGTTCCGGGACTTCGGGATCGAGGGCGACCCCGCCCCCTACGTGGACATGCTCGACGCGGAATGGCGGCGGGCGAAACCCTATCCGGAGGTCGCGGCGGCGCTCGACGCCCTCGACGGCCTGCCGCGGGCGGTCGTCTCGAACGCGGACGAGGCGTTCCTCCGGGAGATCCTCGAGAGGAACCGCCTCGCGTTCGACGCCGTGATCACGTCGGAGGCGACCCGCTGCTACAAGCCCCGCCCGGCCATCTTCGAAGCGGCCCTCCAGGCCCTGGGGATGCCCGCGCAAGACATCGTCCACGTCGGAGACTCACTCACCGCGGACGTCGCGGGCGCGGGCCGGCTCGGGATGCGGACGATCTGGCTGAACCGGTCGGGCGTGGGCCGCGGGCCGGGGGATCCGGTCCCCGACGCGGAGATCCGGACCCTCGCCCCGCTCGCGGACCTCCTGAAGCGCCTCTAGGGAAACGGAAGGGCCTGTCCCGGCCGCACGCGCCGTGGGGAGAAGGCGACCAGACGATGAAGTTCGGACAGGACGATCGGCGGATTCCCCTGCTCGGCCTTCGAGCGGCGGCGCTCGGACGGACCACGGGCGCCCCGGCCTTTCCCCTCTCCCTTTTAGGTCCGCCGAAAATCGTTAAGTAACAGGCGGACCATCCGCCTGCGGGGGTGCTTGGCTCCTTGTCAGGCATCACGGTGGGGGAGAGGGTCCTCGTCCATCTCGAGGCGTACACCCGCTACGCGGACGCGTATGAGGTGCCCGCGGAGGCGACCCAGGACGGGATCGCTGCCGCCCTGGGGATCAGCCGCGCGCATGCGGCCCTCGAGCTCAAGCGTCTCAAGGCTGCGGGGCGGGTCGAGGAGCGGATGGCCCACGTCCCCGAGGGGCGGACCCGCCGGAAGGTGTATTTCCTCCTCCCCGCGGGCCGGGAGGTCGCGCGACGGATGCGGGAACACGCGCGGGCGAAGCGCGTGACCCTCGCGGGCCCCGACGGGAGCCGGGAGGCCTCGGGCCTCGACGCGATCGAGGCCCTTCGGAGGGTCGGCCTGAGGGAGGCGGAGGCGATCCAGCAGGTCCTCGCGGCGGACATCGTCCACCTGGGGCCCGCTGCCGCCTCGCCCTCGGCCCCTCCCGTGCGGGCGCCGCCGTTCTTCGGGAGGGACCGCGAGCTCCGCGACCTCCGGGCGTGGCTCGCGCCGGACGAGGGCCCCGTCGCCGTCGTCGTCGGCGTCGCGGGGATCGGGAAGACGGCCCTTGTGGCCCGAGCCCTCAGGGAGGAGGCCCGGCCCGTCCTCCTCCGGCGGGCGTACGCCCATGACGACGTCCACGGGCTCCTGTCGTCCCTCGCGGACTTCCTCGCCCGCAACGGCCGGCGGCGGCTCAAGGGGCTCCTCGCGAAGGCCGCGTACGACCCTGCGGAGGCCCTCGCGGTGGCCCGGGAGGACCTCGCGGGATCCGTCGTCGCGGTCGACGACCTCCACGCGTCCGCCGCGGCCGAGGGGCTCCTCCGGAGCCTCCTCGAGGGGGACGTCGGGTTCAAGGTCCTCGTCGCGAGCCGGGAGGTCCCGCGATTCTACGACGCCCGGGACCGCGCGACGGGGCGGGTCAACGAGCTGGCCCTCGACGGCCTCGAGGACGCGCCCGCGATCGAACTCCTCGCGTCGAGAGGGACCCGGTTCGGGGCGGACGACCTTCGCCGGGCCCTTCGGGCCGCCCGGGGCCACCCCCTCGCCCTCGAGCTGCTCGCCGGGGCCGGACCGGACGGCGGCGCCCTCGAGGCGGAACGGTTCGTCCTCGAGACGGTCCTCGACGGCCTCGACGACGCCGCGGAGGCCCTCCTCCGGACGTTCGTGGTCCTCCGCAGGCCCGCCCCCTCCCCCGAAGCCCTCGGGGGGACCGTGTCCCAGGTGCGCCGGCTCACCCGGCTGGCCCTCCTCCAGCACCGGGACGACGGGTACCAGATCCACGACCTCGTCCAGGAGTTCTTCCGCGCCCGCATGTCGGAGGCGGACCGCCTCCGGGCGAACGAACGGGCCGCCGTCTACTGGGAGTCCCGCGGGGACGCCCTCGAGGCGGCCCACCACCGGCTCGAGGCGGGCGACCTGGACGGCGCCGCGGCCCTCCTGCGGTCCGCGGAGGCCCATGCGGAGGGCGCCCGCGCGGGGGACCTCGAGGCGGCCCTCCTCCGCCTTCCGGAGGACCGCCGCCCGCGACGGCTCCTCGCGGAGACCCAGATGTTCCTCGGCAAGTTCGCGGAGGCTCGCGCAGGGCTCGAGGCGCTCGCCCGGGACGGCCCGCCCGCGGAGCGGGTCCGGGCCCGGGTCCAGCTCGGGCGAATCGAGAACCGCCTCGGCGCGTACGCGCGGGCCCGGGAGATCCTCGAGGCGGCGGCTCGGGAGGCCGTCGCCCTCGGGGACGCGGAGCTCGAGGGGGAGGGCCTTCGGGCCCTCGGGGCCGCAGAACGGAAGCTCGGCGAGATGGGGGCGGCGATCGCTCACGTCACGCGGGCCTCGGAGCTCCTGCCCGGGGGCTCGCGGGAGAAGGTCCGCGCCCTCACGGACCTCGGGGCTGCCTTCATCGCGACGGGAGACCTCGGGCGGGCGAGGGCGTGCCTCCAGGAGGCCAAGGCCCTCGCTCGGGAGGGGAGCCGGGAGGAGGCCGCCGTCGAGAACAACCTCGCGATCGTCCTGAGCCGGGAGGGGAACCCTGGGGAGGCCGCGGCGACGTTCCAGCGGTCCGCGGACCTCGCGATCCGCGCGGGGGAGGTGCGCTGCGCGGCGTACGCCCGCGCGAACGCGGCGGACAACCTCCTCGGGCTCGGCCGCACCCAGGAGGCCGGGGGGTGCGCGGAGCGGGCCCTCGCCCTCGCCTCCACGATCGGGGACCCCGTGGCCCTGTCGACGGCCCGGGCGAACCTCGGGCTCGTCCACGCGCAACGGGGGGAGTGGGCGCGGGCCGAGGAGCAGCTCCTGTCCTCCGTCGACCTCATCGCGCGGCTCGAGAACCCGTACAGCCTCGCGGGCCGCTACGAGGAGCTCGCCCGCGTGTACGAGGCCCAGGGCCGGGCCGCGGACGCGGCCCCGTGGCGGGCGCGGGCGGAGGCCTTGTTCGCCCGCATCCGGGGGGGCGGAGGGGG
>MGWD01000048.1:18199-25811 GCA_001800825.1 Euryarchaeota archaeon RBG_19FT_COMBO_69_17
CTGGAGAAGCGTCGGACGTTCGACCGACCAAATGATTAAGTAGGTCAGACACGATGACGCCGCCGTCCGCGGGCCCTTTGTCCCGCGGACCCGAAGGGATGGATCGACCATGTCGACGTTCGGCCGGGCGAGAGCCCGCGGAGTGCGGGCCCTCGTGGTGATGCTCGCGATTGCGGTCGCCGCCTCAGCTCTCCTCGCGTTCGCGCCTCGCGCGGCGGCGGCCTTCGACCGCCTCGAGGTGGACCCGGGGCGGTACACGGGCACGAACCTCTACGTGCCCGGCGAGACCCTCGTGATGACCCTGTACGCGGACACGGGCGACCGGTATGACGTGGAGGTCTTCCACTGGGTGCCGTTCTCCACGCGCACGACGTACCACACGATCGACGACGTGGACATCCTCGCGGGGGACGCCCGCACCCTGACCTGGCCCATCCCCGCGACCCTCGAGGACGGCCTGTGGTACTGGGTCGGGGTCTACGACGAGAACTGGTTCGAGAGCGGCGCCGGGCCCACGTACGACCTGTACCTGTTCGAGGTCCGCATGTTCGACTTCGAGGCCTGGACGGACCGGCCCGCGTACCTGCCCGGGGACACGGTCCGCGTGGGATGGCTCGCCCGGCAGATCCAGGACGGCGGGCCCGCCCTCGACGGGGACGGGAACCTCCAGGTCGACGACGACCTCGGGGCCGCCCTCATCCCGCCGTACGACTTCGTCGAGGCCCAGGGGACGTACGCCCTCACGATCGACGTGGGCGCGGACCCCGACGTGGACGCGCGCGCGTACGCCTGGTTCAACGACACGGGCGGGAACCACTGGGGCTACGCGGAAGCCCCGTTCGACGTCGACTACCTCGGGGTCGAGGTCGACACGGACGCCGCCATCTACGCGCCCGACTCCCTCGTCACGGTGACCGTCGGCGCGCGGATCACGGACAACCCGGGCGCGCCGTTCCCGTGGGACCCCGGGGCCGCGGGGGTCCGGATCACGATCACGATCACGGACGTCGACACGGGCGCGACGACGTCGTACGGGGCCTCGAACCTCGTGACGGACAGCCACGGGGACGTCCGGCACGTGTTCGCCCTCGCCGCGGACGAGTCCGGCGTTTTCGAGGTCCAGGTCCTCGCGACCGCGTACGGCTCCCTGACGGCCGCCACGTCGACGACGTTCCAGGTCGAGTCGAGCCCCGCCCTCAGCGTGAGCGTCGACTTCGACCAGCGGCAGTACGTCTCCGGCGAGGCGATTCGGGCGACCGCGACGCCGTACCGGTACCCCGCGGGGACCTACACGTACACGTACACGTGGACCGTGACGGACGGCGACTCGGGGGACGTCCTCGCCGTGTCCTCCGGATCCGCGGCGACCTTCGCGCATGCGACCCCCGCGAACTTCAGCGGCTCCGTGGACTTCCACGTCGAGGTCAACGACGGGGTCGGCGAGACCGCGAGCCGCACGGCGAGGGCCACCGTCGCGTTCGGGTACATCGCCGTGGTCCTCGACCGCACGGAGTACGAGGCGGGCCAGACGATCACCGCGACATACGCGTTCACGGGCTCCCCTGCGATCCCGAGCCCCTCCTTCGTGTACGAGATCCGGGACGCGGACAGCAACGTCGTCGACGCGGGGACCCTGACGGGGTCCTCCCTCTCGTTCCGGGTGCCCGACGCCCCGAGCCCGTGGTATGTCTTCGAGATCCAGGCCGTCCAGGGCGGGCGCGTCGTGAGCGGGTTCGCCCAGGCGGGGGAGGCGTACGGGTACGTCCTCTCCATCGCGGCCGACAAGGCCTCGTACACGTCCGGGGAGACGGTCCGGCTCCATTACGCGATCCGGGCGCGCGGGTCCGCGACCCTGCCGCGGCAGTTCCTCCTCCAGATCACCCTGTACGGGGCGACGTCCATGATCTACTCGACGACCCGCGCGGAGGGGGACGTCAGCGTGCCGATCCCGTCCGGGTCCAACGAGGGGGACCTCGTCCTCGCGGTCTTCGAAGGGTACACGGGCGCGATGGCGATCGAGACGCTCCACGTGGGGCCGTCGAACGCCCTCATGGCCGAGGTCGCTGGGATGCCCCTGTTCGCGTGGATCCTCGGGCTCCTCATCGCCCTCCTGTTCGTCCTCGTCCTGTGGCGGAGGGGCGGCCCCCGGATCCTCCCGAGGGCCGCGCCCCCGGCCGGCCCGCCCGCAGCCCCGCCCCCGCCGAGCGGCCCGACCCACGCGCCGCCCTCGTCCCCGATGGCCGTCGCGTGCCGGCACTGCGGCAAGCCGATCGAGATCACGACGAGCAAGAGGCCCATCGAGGTCATGTGCCCCGCGTGCGGGGAGACCCAGCTCGTCGCGTGACCTACGGCCGCCCCGCGTCCCGCGAAGCTTTTTGGCCGCGCGAGGCGTAGCCCGCGCCCATGTCGGAGGCGTTCCTCGAGGCCGTGAAGGCGGGTGACGGGTCGAAGGTCCGGGCGATGCTCGAGGCGGACCCGTCCCTCGCGAACGCGCGCACGAAGGACGGCACCCATGGGGCCGTCCTCGCCCTCTACCACGGTCACGCGGACGTGAGCCGGGCGATCCTCGATCGCAGGCCGACCCTCGACCTCCATGCGGCCGCGACCGTGGGCGACCTCGGGCGGGTGCGGGACCTCGTCGAGGCGGACCCCGCATCCGTCCACGCGTACTCGGGCGACGGCTTCGCGCCCCTCGGCCTCGCCGCGTACACGGGCCGGCTCGACGTCGTGCGGTACCTCCTCTCGAAGGGGGCCGACGTGAACCAGGTCGGACGGAACCCCTCGAAGTTCACGGCCCTCACGGGCGCCGTGGCCTCGCGCCACCGGGACGTCGTCGCCGTCCTCCTCGAGGCGGGCGCGGACCCGAACTACGGGTACGGGGGCGGCTACACCCCGGTCCTCGAGGCGGCGGCCCACGGGGACATCCCCCTGCTCGAGCTCCTCGTGGCCCGAGGCGGGGACGTCACCGCGGAGACGGAGCAGGGGAAGACCGCCGTCGGCTTGGCCGTCGAGAACGGCCACCCTGAGGCCGCGGCCTGGCTCCGGGCCCGCGCGGCGCCGGGCTGAGCGTCACATCCCCGCGACGAGCTCGCCGAGCCGGCGAACGGCCTCGACGATCGTCTCCCGCGAGGCGGCGTACGAGAGGCGCAGGTGGCCCTCCCCCGCCGCGCCGAACGCACGGCCCGGGGTCACGGCGACCTTCGCCTCCTTCAGGAGGCGCTCGCTCAGGGTCGCGCTGTCCGTGGGGACGTCGAGGCGCGGGAACGCGTAGAACGCGCCGCCGGGGCGGAAGCAGTCCGCGCGGTCGATCTTGGACAGCTCCGCGCAGATGAGGTCCCGCCGGGCCCGGAACTCCCGGACCATCGCCTCGACGGGCTCCTGAGGTCCCTGGAGGGCCGCCACCCCCGCCTTTTGGGCGAAGGACGTCGCGCACGTGACCGTGTGCTCCTGGACCTTCCCCATCTCCCGGAGGATCGGCTTCGGGGCCACGGCCCACCCGAGCCGCCAACCCGTCATGGAGTACGTCTTCGAGAAGCCGTTCACGGTGACCGTGCGGTCGAACATCCCGTCGAGGGCGGCGGGGGAGACGTGCTCCCCGTCGTACAGGATGCGCTCGTAGATCTCGTCGCTCACGACGACGAGGTCGTGGTCCCGCGCGAGGTCCGCGAGGCCCTCCATCGTGCGGCGGGGGATCACGGAGCCCGCGGGGTTCGAGGGGGAGTTGAGGACGAGGACCTTCGTCTTCGGGGTGATGGCCTCCGCCACCGCGTCGGGCGTCGGGACGAATCCTTCGTCGTCTGCCGCGCGCACGGCCACCGGGGTCGCGCCCGCGAGGCGGACCATGGGCTCGTAGGAGACCCAACCCGGGTCCGGGAGGATCGCCTCATCCCCGGATTCGAGGAGGGCCATGCACGCGAGGTAGAGCGTGTGCTTCGTCGGGGACACGAGGACGTCGTCCGCCGTCGCGGGGATCCCGTTCTCCTCCTTCGACTTCCGGGCGACCGCCTCCCGGAGCTCGCGGATCCCGAGGGACGGGGTGTACTTCGTCAGGCCGGCGTCGAGGGCCTCCTTCGCGGCCTGCACGATGTGGGCGGGCGTGGGGAAGTCCGGCTCGCCGACGCTCAGGGAGAGGACCTCCTCCCCCCGGGCGCGCATCTCCGCGACGAGGTTCCCCAGGCGGACGGTCGGGGACGACTCGATGGACGTCACGCGGGTCGCGAAGCGGGCCATGGGGGCGGGAAGCGGGGTGGAGTAGAAAAGGTTGCCTCGCGGGGACCGACTCTCCGCGACGGCGGGCCTCGGACGCGGCCCCCGAGACGAGGGAGTTCCGACGCGGGGACGAGGGCTTAAGGGCAGGCGATCGCTCCGGGAGCGGGCGAGGGGCAATGGCCACGGGGAAGGCGCGTCCCAAACGACCTCGAGTGAGACCGCGGAAGCCGCGGACCCGAGCCGGCAAGGTCCTCGACGTGGACATCGAGCTCGAGGTGCGCGTCCGCGCGCCGCCCGAGCGGATCTTCGATGCCCTCGCGACGGCGGCGGGCCTCGACGGATGGTTCACGACGGGCACGACCCTCGACCCGCGGCCCGGGGGGGCCATGGTGTGGCGGTGGAAGGACTGGGCCCTCACGAAGGGGGAGACGTCCGCGCGGGCGAAGGTCCTCGAGTGGCGACGGCCCGAGCGCTTCGCGATCCGGTGGGAGGCCGCGGACGACCTGTGGACGCACGTCACGATGGACTTCGACGCGATCCCGGAGGGCACTCTCGTCCGGCTCCGGGAGACGGGCTTCCCGGACACCCCGCGCGGCCGACGGGTGATCGTGCGCACGGCGGGCGGCTGGGGCGAGGCGCTCGCCCTCGCGAAGGTCCACGTCGAGCACGGGGTCCGGTACTGATCAGCCCGCGGCTGACGTCGATTCGCGGGCGCCCGCTCGGCGGGCCGCCACCGTGGAGCCCAGGAACCCGAGGACCGCGAGGACGTTGAGGAGCCCCGCAGCGGCTCGGAGGTCCGCCCCGCCCACGACGTCCCCGAGGACTCTCGAGACGACGGACGCCTGGAGGAGGGCGAGGGGGCCGTAGAGGAAGGGACGGAACGCGAGGGGGCCGCCGAGGAGGCTCGGGAACACGATCGGTGCGTGGGCGAAGATCATCGACATCACGAAACCCAGGAAGATCGCGTGGAGCATCGCGTCGTACGCGTACGGGACGACGAAGGGATGGGGGAGGAACAGGAGGACGCCGCCCGCCGCGAGCCAGACGTACCCGGGGATGAGGGCGACGGCCACGTAGCGCGCGAGGCCACCCGCGCGGAGCTGGACCCGCGCGATGTCCTGGGTCAGGAGCCAGAGGGCCATCCCGACGAGGGCCGCGCCCGCGAGGTGGGAGCCGCCCATCCGGCCGAGGGACGGGAGGGCCGCCCCGACGAGGAACGCCCCCGCGAGGACCACGAGGGCACCCATCGACGCCGACGACGGCCGGAGGACGCGGCTCAGTTCGAGCCGCTCGCCGACGATGACGAGGACGGGGAAGCCGATCCAGAAGACGACGGCCGGGCCGGAGAGGAGGTCGGGCCACGTCGCGGCCCAGAGGAGGTTCCCCGCGAGCCAGGAGAGGGATCCCAGAAAGATGAGGCCCGTCGCGGGGCTAGGATGCCTCCGGGCGACGTCCGCGAAGAGGAGGACCCCGAGGACCGTGCCGTAGAGGATGAGGAGGGGGCCGAGGAACCGGAGAGGCTCGAGGAGGAGGGCCACGGCCCCGGCCGCGGTGGCCGAGGGCCCTACGAAGCCCCAGCGGGAGCCGAGGGCGACCGCGCGCTCGAGGACGATGAGGGTGCCCAAGAAGCCGGAGACCATGAGGGGCCCGTGGGCCCCGACGAAGGCCGCGGGGAACGGGAGGTCCCATCCGATCCGCGCGAGGCCCACGAGGGACCCGAGGACGAGGAAGAGGATCGCGACGAGGAGGACCGACAGGTGCCGCCGGGAAACGGAGATGGGATCGCCGGTCCCCGTTGGCCGCCCGTCCGGATGGACCTTGTCCCGCACCCGTTCGGGGGACCGGGCATCCGCCTATGCCCAGTTGGGCGTACGAGGGGGCGTGGGTTTCCAGCCGCCTTTGTGCCCCGTTGGGCACACCCGCGGAGGGGATGAGCGCCCCGGGCAGGGGGGACCGCGGATGTGTCTCCCGCAAGGTCAGCGGTGGGCGAAGTACGCCCGGACCTCCGCACGGCTCACGTGATCGATCCGCGCGAAGCCCACGCGCTCGAACTGGACGACGTCGTCCACGCGGAGGGAGGCGACGGCGGGTTCCGCGAGGCCCTTGAGGTCGGACCCGTCGGGCATCGCGAGGCTCGCCGAGACCCCGTGGTCCACCCATTGGATCTTCGGGATCTCCTTGTTCTCGAGGGACACGAACGTCGCCCGTCGGTCCAGGACGACGTTGCAGAAGTCCTTCAGGCGGACCTCCGTCCCCGCGAGCCGATCGAAGTCCGCCTTCGCGACGAACACCTTCCCGTCGACGGGGATCGTCCGCGCCCCGCGGCCCGGGAAGTCGGGATGGAGGGGGACGCGGACCTCCCGCGTGGGCGGCAGGCCCGCGATCTCCACCCCCACGGGGTCCGGGACGAAGAAGTAGCGGTTCGCGTCCTTGTCGATGACCTTCCGGTTCTCCGCGTACAGGGTCTCCGCGGGGACCTCGATGTCGTTCAGGCTCAGCCCGAAGGCGAGGAGGAAGTCCCGGAGGGCGGACGGTCGGATCCCCCGTCGGCGGAGGGACTGGAGGGACCACGTGCGGGGGTCGTCGATCCCCGTGAGCCGGCCCTCCGCGATCTCCCGGCGGTACCGTGATTTCGAGAGCTCGACGTCCTTGAACCGGAGGATCCCCATGTGGACGAAGTGGGGCCGCCGGGCCACGCCGAGGACGTCCCAGATCCGCGTCTCCATCAGATCCTCCATGACGAGGTCCTTCCCCCGAATGACGTGAGTGATCCCGAGGAGGTGGTCGTCCACGGCCCAGGAGAACTCGAGGAGGGGCCAGACGCGGTACCGCGTGCCGACGCGCGGGTGCTCCCGCTCCGCGATCCGGAAGAGGACGCGGTCCCGGAACGCGGGGTTCGGGTCGGCCATGTCCGTCTTCAGACGGACGACGGCCTCTCCCTCCCCGAACTCGCCGGACAGCATGGCGCGCCACAGTGCGAGGGTCTCGTCCGCGTCCTGGGCCCGGTGGGCGCACGTCTTACCTGCCTCGCGGTTCCGCCGCAGCGTGTCGGCGTCGCACTCGCACACGTACGCGTGGCCCGTCGCGAGGAGCTTCTCCGCCCACGCATAGTGGGTCGGGATCCGGTCGCTCTTGTAGAGGATCTCGTGGTACTCGACCCCGGCCCAGTCGAGGCCCTCCTTGACCTGGTCGAACGCCTCGGGGAGGATCGGCTTCTCCTCGGACCCGATCGTGTCGTCGAAGACGAGGAGGAGCTTCCCGCGGTAGCGCTTCGCATACGCGTCGTTGAGGAGGAACGTCCGTGCGTTCCCGATGTGGAGAGGGCCGCTCGGGTAGGGCGCGAGGCGCAGGACGACCTTCCCCTCGACCGCGTCGGGGAGGGGCGGGAGCTCCTTGGGCCCCG
>MGWD01000048.1:25890-26850 GCA_001800825.1 Euryarchaeota archaeon RBG_19FT_COMBO_69_17
ACCCGGGCGACCTCCGCGGCGAGCTGCTTGGCCCGCGGCCGGAGGAGGGGGTCCTCCGCGAGGAGCCTTCCGAGGACCGCCTTCGGGTCGGCCTTCCCGCCATGGAGGACCGCGTTCTGGAGCGCGTACTTCCGCGCGGACTCCGCGGGCACGGGCGGTCCCAACCGGCTGCCGCTATAAAGACTTCTGGAGGAGGGACCCGCGAGACTCACGCGCGGGCCGGGATCATGTGGACGCCGGGCAGGCCCTGGAAGTGGCGGTCTCCCGTCACGAGGTCCGCCCGGACCTTCCGTGCGCAGGCCAGGACGAGGGCGTCCGTGGCGGCGTGCGGACTTCCGCCCGTCGCGCCGTCCGGTCGACGACGCGGGAAACTATATGGTCGCGGCCGTGACTTCTCCATGCGTGGAGCGCAGGGGGTCCCACGGGCCACGGTCCCGTCTCGGCGTCGCCCTCGCCGTCGTGGGGGTCTTCCTCTTCCTCCTCGCGGCCGCCCGCGCGACGCCGCTCCCCCCCGCGGCCGTTCTCCGAGCGGACGACCTCACCCCGTTCGTCGGGGAGCCCGTGCGGTTCGACGCGTCCTCGAGCGAGGGCCACGACGAGGGGAACGGGAGGATCGTCGGATTCCTGTTCCGCCCGGGGGACGGGACGGAGGCGGGATGGCAGGGGGCCCCGTACTTCGATCACGCGTACGCGGCGACCGGGCTGTACCGGGCCTCGGTCCTCGTCCGGGACGCGCGGGGCCTTCAGAGCGCCGCGGCCCTCGAGATCCGCGTCCGAGACCCGCTCCCTCCCACGGGGGAGGCGCCCGACCTTGCGATCGTCCAGGGCAGCACGGACCCCCCGAAGCCCGAGCTCGACGACGTCGTGCGCGCGTACGTGACCGTGGCGAACCGCGGAGGGACCGCGGCCGTCGCCGCGACGGTCGACTTCTTCGACGGGCGGCCCGGCGGCTCCGAGATC
>MGWD01000049.1:0-1124 GCA_001800825.1 Euryarchaeota archaeon RBG_19FT_COMBO_69_17
CGCGCGCATGCCGTCCTCACTCCACGAGATGGCAGGCGGCCCGGACGCCCGGCGCGACGGTCCGGAGGGACGGCTCCTCGAACGCGTGGAGGCCCACTCGCACCCCGTCGGCCACGGCGTCGATTGACGCGATCGCCATGAGCCCCCGGAACGTCTCCGACTTCATGTCGATTGCGGACTGGAGCCACGCCTCGGACCCCCTGGGCAGGAGGAGCCCGTCGGGCCCCTCCGTCCGCGCGCCCGCCACGATCGTTTGGGCCGCAGCGTCCGCGCCCAGGGCGATCTCCCGCAGGTCGTCGAGGACCTCCTCGGAGGACCATCCGCACCGCTCGAAGGCCACGGGGCATCGCGGGTGGAAGCGACACCCTCGGGGGATGTTCCCGGGGTCCGGCCTCTCGCCCTTGAGGAGGATCCGTTGCCGCTTGCGGTCCGGGTCCGGGATCGGCACGACGGAGATGAGGGCCTTCGTGTACGGGTGCTTCGGGTCCTTCACGACGGCCCTCGTCGGCCCCTCCTCGACGATCTTCCCGAGGTACATGACCCCGATCCGGTCCGCGAGGACCCAGGCGAGGGAGAGGTCGTGCGTGATGAAGAGGTACGTCAGGCCCCTCTTGTCCCGCAGCTCGAGGAGGGTCTCAAGGATGTCCGTCCTCAGGGAGACGTCGAGCATGGAGACGGGCTCGTCGGCGACGAGGAAGTCGGGCTCGAGGACGAGGGCCCCCGCGATGGACACCCGCTGCCGCTGGCCGCCGCTCAGCTCGTGGGGGTAGCGCGCCATGAAGTCCTCGGGCGGGCGGAGCCCCGCGTCCTCGAGGGCCTTGAGGACCCGCGCGTGCGTGTCCGTGCGGCTGTGCGTGATCCGGTTCACGACGAGGGGCTCCGCGACGATTTCCTTCACGCTGTGCTTGGGGTTCAGGGACTCGTAGGGGTCCTGGAAGATGATCTGGAGGGTCTTCCGGAGCTTCCGGAGGCGGTCCGCGTCGATCCCGCGGCGGGCCTGCCAGAAGCCGATGAACAGGTGGGCCGCGACCCCCGCGGCGAGGACCGTCGGCACGGGCTCGGCGGCGAAGATGAGGGGGCCCCACTGGGCGAGGGCCGCATGGGCACCGTAGAAGGGGGCGAGG
>MGWD01000049.1:1154-1504 GCA_001800825.1 Euryarchaeota archaeon RBG_19FT_COMBO_69_17
GGAGGGGGAGGCCGCGCCTCGGCCGTATCAGGGGGAGGGAGCCGATGAGCCCGGCCCCGGCGCCCGCGAGGGCCAGGACGCCGTACAGGCCGAGGAGCGTCCCGGGGTCCGCGAAACGGAGCCCTCCGACGTAGGCGTTCACGGTCGCGGCCGTGAGGATCCCCGCGAGGAGGAACGCGTTCGTGAGGAGGAGGACCAGGGAGACGAGCTCCCGGCGGTCCCACACGACCTTCTCCCGGTAGCTGAGGGACCATCGGCGCCGGAGGCCCTCGAGCTCGGGGATCTCCCCGGCGGCCCGTAGCCGCTCGTAGGTCTCGAGCACGTCACGGGGCGCTCCCACGAAGACGTCG
>MGWD01000049.1:1537-8317 GCA_001800825.1 Euryarchaeota archaeon RBG_19FT_COMBO_69_17
ACGAGGCAGTAGATCTCCCCCTTCCCGACGTCCAGGTCGATGCCGTCGACCGCGCGGACCGGATCCGGCTCGGCCCGCCGGAGGGCCTGGAGGAACCCGCGGCGTTTGGGGAACCACACACGGAAGTCGCGGAGGACGAGATACGGCTCCCGCGTCATGGGGGACCGCCCTCCCTCGACGAAGTCCAGGTGCCCTCCTCCATCCAGCGGTTGATGTGACAGGCGGACCGATGCCCGTCACCGACCGTCTCGAGGGCGGGATCCGTCGTCTCGCACTCCGGCCGCGCGAACTTGCACCGGGGGTGGAACCGGCAGCCCGCCGGCGGGTCCACGAGGCTCGGGAGGAGCCCCGGGATGAAGGCGGGGAGCCGCTGCTCCCCTTCGATGTCGGGGAACGCGGCGATGAGGTCCTTCGTGTAAGGGTGGTTCGCCCTCTTGAAGACATCGCGCACGCCGCCGGACTCCACGATCTTCCCCGCGTACATGATGGCCATGGAGTCGCAAGTTTCCGCCATGACGGACAGGTCGTGGGAGATGAGGATCATGGAGAGCCCGAGCTCCCGCTTGAGCCGCTCGAGGAGGTCGAGGATCTGCCCCTGGATCATGACGTCGAGCGCGGTCACGGGCTCGTCGGCGATCACGATGCGCGGGTTGCAGGCGAGGGCCATCGCGATCATCACGCGTTGCCTCATGCCGCCGGAGAACTCGTGAGGGTAGTCCCGGGCCCGGTCCCGGTGGATCCCGACGAGCTCGAGGAGGTCGCCGACCCGTTTCTGAGCCGCCTCCGAGTCCACCTTCTCGTGGAGGATGATGGGCTCCGCGATCTGCCCCCCGACCCGCTTCACGGGGTTCAGGGCGTTCATCGCGCCCTGGAAGATGATCGAGATGTGTCGCCAGCGGATTCCCCGGATCTGGTTCTCGGGCATCCCCGTGAGGTCGTACCCCATGTAGCGGATGGAGCCGTCCACGATCCGGCCGTTGTACGGGAGCAGCCGCATGATCGAGAGGGCCGCCGTCGTCTTCCCGCAGCCCGACTCCCCCGCGAGGCCGAGGGACTCCCCCTCGCCGAGGGAGAAGTCGACCCCGTCCACGGCATGGACCTCGCCCTCCTGGGTCTCGAAGTACGTCTTGAGTCCCTTGACCTCGAGGAGGGCCATCTCACCGCCTCCGAAGCCGCGGGTTCACGATCTCGTCGAGGGCGTACCCGAGGAGGGTGAAGCCGAGGACCACGCCGACGATCGCGAGGCCCGGGGTGATGATCCACCAGGTGAGCTGGCGCACGAGGACGCTGTGCTGGAGGGCCTCCTCGATCATCTTCCCCCACGTGTTCGCGTCGGGCCCCAGGCCGAGGTAGCTCAGGAAGGACTCCGTCAGGATCGCCACGGCGATCGTCAGGATCCCCTCCGCGAAGACGAGGGAGAAGGCGTTCGGGAACACGTGCCGCCAGGCGATCCGGCTCTGGCTCGCGCCGATCGCGCGGGCCCGGTCCACGAACTGCCGCTGCTTCAGGGACAGCGCCTGGGACCGGACGAGGCGGGCCGTCGCCGCCCAGAGGGTGATCCCGATCACGATCGCAACGGTGAGCGAGGTCCCGCCCCCCGACTGCTCGAGAAAACTCACGAGGATGAGGGCGAGGACGATCGTCGGCAGGACGAGGAAGAAGTCCGTGATCCGCATGAGGATCTCGTCGATCCAGCCCCCGTAGTAGCCCGCGACGAGCCCCACGAAGGTCCCGAGGCCCATGCTCACGACGGACGCGAGGAAGCCGATCAGGATCGTGATTTGGGTCCCCCACCAGAGACGCGCGAAGATGTCCCGCCCCAGGTGGTCCGTCCCCAGCCACACGACGCCGTTCGGCGGGATGTACCTTGCAAGGTTCGCCTCCGTGGGGGCGCAGGGGTGGAGGTCGACCCCGCACAGACGGCCGTCCTGATTCCGGAGGAGGCCGAGGCCCGTGAGGAGGGGCGCGCTGACGGCCATGAAGACGAAGATGAGGAGGAGGATGAGCCCGAGCATCCCCAGGCGGCTCTTCCGGAACACCCGCAAGAACTTCCGCCACCGGTCCCATTCGTTGTGGGCCCAGTCGACGACGAGGGTCTGGAGGGTCAGCCGCTCCGCGGTGGGTCCGGGTCGCGCGGTCCCCTCCGTGCTCGACAGGGACAGCCTGCCGTGGACCCGGCGACGCATCGTCCCCCCTCACTCGAGGCGGACTCTCGGGTCCAGCCATGCGTACAAGAAGTCGGAGATCAAGTTCGCGACGACGACGCTAATCGTGAGGAGCAGGAAGATCGCCTGCATGAGCGGATAGTCCTGGGAGAGGATCGCCTCGATCGTCAGGAGGCCCAGGCCGTCGTACGAGAAGACCTGCTCGACCTGGATGGCCCCCCCGAGGATGTACCCCAGGTTCAGGGCGATGACCGTCACCATCGGGAGGCGGGCGTTCGGCATCGCGTGCTTCTTGAGGATCATCCGGTCCGAGAGCCCCTTCGCGCGGGCCGTCAGGATGTAGTCCTCCGTGAGGATGTCCGTAAGGGAGTTCCGCATGATGATGGAGATCCCCGCAAGCTGCACGAGGGTGAGGGTGAGCGCAGGGAGGATCCAATGGCGGAACCCTTCGACGAGGATCGTCCAGGAGTCCGTGGGATATGGAGTCGGAAGGGAATGGGACCGCGGGAGGAGCGGGATGATCCCGATGTCCTCCTGGAACAGGATGAGGAGGACGTACCCGAGCCAGAACGTGGGGACGGCGTAGAAGAAGAACCCGAACGCAAGGGATGCGAGGTCGAACGGCTTCCCGCGCCTCCAGGCGGACGCGGCACCAATGGCGATCCCGAGCCAGATCGTGATGACGGTCGAGGTGCCGACGAGGAGGACCGTCCAGACCGTCTTCTCCGCGATGATCTCCGTCACGAGGCGATCGCCCTGGAAGAAGGAGTATCCCCAGTTCCCCGTGAACGTGTTCACGAGGTACTTGTACAGCTGGATGTGGACGGGGTCGTTGAGGCCGAAGATCTCCATCTGCCGTTCTAGGAGCTCGGGGTTCGCGCTGTGGCCCGCCCCCGTCCGGATGAACGTGATCGCGGGATTCCCGGGCATCATCCGAAACAGGATGAAGTTGGCGACGAGGATGATGAGGATCGTGATTGCCGCGTTCGTGACCTTCTTCGCGACGACCGCCCGCATGGACATGGCTGGGCTGCCTCCGGGTTCGGTGCCGGGAGGGAGGAGGCCAACGACCCCTCCTCCCGGCTTTACGGGTTGCTCGATACTCTTACGGACCGCTCGGGGGTTTCGGAGGAGGAGGCGGCACAGTGGGCGCGATCTCCTCGGCCTTCTTCCTTCTCTTCATGACCAGGAAGGCGGCCATGGCTGCGATGACGAGGACCACGCCCAGACCGATGAGCCCGATCGTGAGGAGGTCCCAGCCCGGCGGCGAGGTAGGCTCCAGGACGAAGTTCAGGGTGATCGCCTGTCCGTCGGCCACGGCGATCCCCGTGGAGTTCTTCGCGAAGAAGCCGGGCGCGCTCGCCTCGACCGTGTAGGTCCCAGGCGCGACCGTCACGTTGTAGACTCCGCCTGCGATCGTCTGGCCCGGATACTCCCGGCCTCCGCCCGTCGCGCGCACGGTGGCCCCGACGATCGGTCCCCCGAGGCTGCTCGTCACGACTCCCGTGATCCAGCCGCGGGCGGGGGAGAGGTCGAAGTTGACCGTCGTCGTGGCGTTCGCGGTGACCGTCACGCCTGCCTGGGTTGCGGGGCTATACAGGGCCTGGACCGCTCGGACCGTGAAGGCCCCCTCGGGCACGCTCAGGTTGTATGCGCCCGCGAGGTCCGTCGTGGTGCCGAAGGTGTCGGTCCCGCTCGTGGCCGTCACGCTCGCCCCCGGGATGGGGTTCGATGTCCCCGCGTCGCGGACCGTCCCGTTGATCCAGCCGACCGCCGGGGCCGACACGACGTTGACCCGGAAGGGATCCGACGTGACGATCGTCCCGCACTGATGGTCGTCCACGGTCAAGGTCACGTTGTATGAGCCGACGGCGGGCCAGCGGTACGCCTCGATGGACTGCGTGGTGCCCGCGGGGGTGTCGACCTGGGTCGTGTTCCCGTCATCCCAGGCCCACGTCCACGTGAGCGGGTCGTCCTCGGGGTCGGTCGCATTCCCGGTGAAGGTCACGCTCGCGTTCACAAGGGCGGTGATCGGCGAGGTGCCCTCGATGATGGGCCGCGTCGGGCATTGGTTCGTGATGGGTCCCGAGGAGGGCAACAGGGTCAGCATGACGAGGTCGTTCCCGTATCCCGTGAGGCCGAGCCCAGGGTAGGCGTTCCAGTCTCCCCACCCCGTGAAGAGGTCGCTCCGGACCACGGTCAAGGTGTATGGGTACCACGTGATGAGGTAGGGCGCGTCGTGGTAGAGCTTCCTCTGCATGTCGTGGATGATCGCCTGCCGGCGGGTCGCGTTCACCTCGACCTGCTGGTCCAGGTACCACTGGTCGTACTGGGGATCGGAGTACCACGCGTCCTGCCAGTATAGGATCTGGTTCGTCGTCATGACGCTCAGAAGGAAGTCCGGGTCCACGTCGCCGCCCCAGCCCCAGTCGTACAGGTCCACGGAGCAGTCGTACGTGATCGTGATCATCCGTGACTCCGTGACGATGCTCTTCGTGACCGCGATCCCGACGTCTGCCCACCAGGCGATCTCGAGATCCGCGGCGTCCTGGCCCTCCGTGTCGTAGTTCAGGAGGGAGAGCGTGAACCGAAGCTCGTTGCTGTTCGGGGCGCTCGTCCCCCACTGGTCCCCCGCGATGACCCGTGTGGCGTCCACGACGTCGCGGACGCCATCGGACGGGACGCTCGTGTCGATGAACGCATCCTGGTTGTTGGCGGCCCCGGGGTCGAGGTTCTCCCCGGAGTTCCCGGGCACGGTCTGCCCGGCTTTCAGGGTGTATCCGTCTCCCGCGGGGTCGTCCAGGAGGGCCCTGGCCCGTCCGGGATCGTAGTCGTATCCCTCCGCCCCGACGGGGGAGTAGTGCCAGAACGGCGTGGCGGGCGGAATCAGCGTCTCCCCCGGCCGCCCGAGTCCGTTGAGGACGTTCTCCACGAGGGCGGTCCGGTTCACCGCGATCTGGAGCGCTTGGCGGACCGTGAGGTTCGTGAGCAGCCAATTGCGTCCTCCGGATGCCCGGTTGTCCGCGATGAGCTGGTCCGACGCGACGCACATGCCGACCTCGGACAGGGAGATGGAGTCCACCGTGAACTTGACCACGTTGTTCGTCCCGCCCGCGACGTTCGAGGGCATCAGGAGGAACTCCGCGGAGCTCAGGGCGTCCGTGGCCTGGATGTCGCCCGCGAGGAACGCGTTGTACAAGGAGGTCGAATCGCGGTAGAACGAGATGATGATCGTGTCCACGTAGTCGCGGCCCGGGGTGAGCCGCCAGTAGTCGGTGTTGAGGTCGAGCTGGATGTAGTTCCCCCGGACCCAGCTCGTGAACTTGTACATCCCCGTCCCGATCGGCGGGATGTTCTTGTTCCCGGCCTGGTTGCACCGGCCCGTGTCCCAGATGTGCTGGGGGAGGATCTGAATGAACATGGATAGGATGTTCGCCTTCGGCTCCAAGGTCGGGATGCGGATGGCCGTCGAGTTGATCACCGTGATGTTGTCGATGTCCACACCGCCGAGGTAGCCCTGGAGGAGGGTCTGGTCGCACCCGATCGGGTTCCCCGGGCTCTGCGGGGCGATGTATCGGAACGTGAAGTTGACGTCCTCCGCCGTGAAGGGGACCCCGTCGTGCCATGTCGCGTTGTCCAGGAGGTCGAACGTCCAGTTCAGCCCTGCCGCGTCGACCTCCCAGTCGTACGCGAGGCTCGGATAGGGCTGGAGATCGGGTCCGATTGCGACGAGCAGCTCGTACACGTGAGCCCAGATCACGTAGGACTCGCTCAGCACGCCGATGAACGGGTTGAGGCTGTCCGGCTCCTGGAGCGCGCCAATCCGCAGGGTGGAGGGGGCCTGATTCGGGGCGGCTCCCGGGCCTTCCGACCCGGCCGATACGAGGCCCGCGAAGGCCGCCGAGAGGACCGCGACCGCCATCAGCACGCTAGCATACTTCCAAACGCTCTCATTCCGCAGCGTCAAGGAAACTCCCTCGTCCGTCGCCGGGCGGATCTCACGTCAATCCTTCAGAATGCCCGCGACGTTCGGCCATCGTCCAGGGTCGATTAATACTTTCCCCGGGTCTCCGTCGCGACGACGATGCGCCCGCCCCCCTTTCGCCACCCTATAATACGAGTTCGAGATTCGTTCGCATGACCGGGGCGGTCCCACGACGACCCTGCATGCGAAGGTCCGCAGGTTCTACCTCTACCAGGCCTGTTCCTCCTTCGCCCTCTGGATCCCGTTCTGGGCCCTCTGGATCCGGGGCAATCTCGGATCGGACTTCGAGCTGACCCTCGTCGACGTCGCCTTCTGGGTCGGGCTCCTCGTCTTCCAGCTCCCTGTGGGGATCCTCGCGGACAAGTACGGGCGGAAGCCGAGCATCCTCGTATGGGAGGCCCTGCGGTGCCTCGGGATCCTCGGGTACGGCCTCGGGACGACGTTCTTCGGGTACGTCGCCGCCAACCTCATCTGGTCCCTCGGGGCCGCGTTCGCGATCGGGACGTCCGCGTACCTATACGAGGCGCTCCTCGAGGCGGGCCACGAGGCGGAGTTCCCGCGGTACATCGGCCGGAACACGATGATCCAGCTCGTGTCGAACGCGGCGGGCGCGTTCGCGGGCGGCCTCCT
>MGWD01000049.1:8337-12488 GCA_001800825.1 Euryarchaeota archaeon RBG_19FT_COMBO_69_17
TCCAGCTCCCCCTCCTCGTCGGCGCGGCGTGGAACCTCACGGCCGTCGGGGTCGCTTGGACGTTCGTCGAGCCGAAGGTCCCGCGGGCCGTCGAGGAGACGTACGGGAAGCAGCTCCGGGAGGGCTTCCGGATCGTCCGGCGGCGGGAGGGCGTGGCCCTGCTCATCGCCTTCGAGGTCGTCCTCGGGGTCACCCTGTACGCCATGGCGATCTTCCGGCCCCTCTACCTCACGAAGGAGCTCGGGTTCCCGGAGGCGGAGCTCGGGGTCGCCGTGGCGGCCTTCCTCCTCGTCGCGGCCCTCGTCGCCTACTTCGCGGGGGACATCTCATCCCGGCTCGGGGAGTTCGGGACGATCGCGGGCCTCGTCGTCCTCGCCTCGGGCGGCTTCTTCGGGATGTACCTTCTCGGACACTCCCGCCTCGCGCTCCTCCTCCAGGTCCCGATCTACATCGCCTGGAGCCTCCAGCCGATCATGACGACGGCGTTCCTGAACCGCCGGCTCGAGCCCGGGCAGAGGGCGACGGTCCTGTCGATGGGCGCGTTCGCATACACGCTCGTCCTCGCCTTCGCGGAGCCCCTCCTCGGGTACGTGACGACCCTCACAGGAGACCTCCTCCTCGTCGGGCTGATCCTCGGGGTCTCGACCGCCGTCCCCGGGGCCTACATCATCGTCCGCTGGCGCGCGACGGTCGCCCCATGGCCCGCGGTCACCCCGATCCCTTCGAGGCTCGTCCCCGGCGCGGGCCGCCTCCCGCGGTTCAGCCGTCTCCTCGAGCGTCTGAGCCGGTTCCGGCCCTGATCAGGCGTACCGGGACTGGCTCTGCTCCCGCATGAACTGGGGCAGGTAGAAGTACCCACCCGCAGCCTTCCCCGAGATCCCGGACATCTTCCACCCGCCGAACGGCTGCACGGCGACGACGGCGCCCGTCGTCGCGCCGGCCGAGCGGTTTGCGTACACGACGCCGGCCTCCATTCGCCGGAAGAACCGGTCGACCTCCGCGGGGTCGTCACTCATGATGCCGGCCGTCAGCCCGTAATCGACGTCGTTCGAGACCTCGAGGGCGTCCTCGAGGCCGTTGACCTCGATCACGCTGAGGATCGGGACGAACAGCTCCTCCTTGTTGATCCGGTGGTTCCGCGGGAGGCCGTCCACGATCGTCGGCTCGACGAAGTGCCCGTCCCCCTTGAGGACCTTCCCGCCCGTGAGGATCTTCCCGCGGCCCTTCTTGATGGCCCGGATCGCCTCGTGGTACGTCTTCACGGCGCCCTCGTTGATGACCGGGCCCAGGTACACGTCTCGTTTCGTGGGGTCCCCGATCTTGATCTTCTGGGTCTCCGCGACGAGCCGTTCGAGGAACGCCTTCTTGACCTTCTTGTCGACGAGGACGCGGGAGCACGCGGAGCACTTCTGCCCGCCGTACCCGAAGGCCGCCCGCATGACGCCGAGCGCGGCCTTCTCGAGGTCCGCGGACGCAGTCACGATCGCGGGGTTCTTCCCTCCGAGCTCCGTGATGATCGGCTTCGGGAACGTCCTGCCGAACGTCCGGAAGGCGTTCAGGCCGACGTCTCTCGAGCCCGTGAAGACGAAACCCGCGACGTCGGGGTTCCCGACGAGTTCCGCGCCCACCGTGGAGCCCGGTCCCGTCACGTAGTTGTACGCGCCCGCGGGGACCCCCGCGTCCCGGAAGATCCGGTACACGTGGAGGCCCATGAGGGGCGTGTCGGAGGCCGGCTTGAACACGGCCGTGTTCCCCGTGATCACGGCGCCGCAGGACATCCCGGCGGCGATCGCCGCGGGGAAGTTGAACGGGGCGACGACGGCCCACACCCCGTAGGGCCTGAGGACGGACCGGGTCGTCTCCCCGGGCAGGAACTGTCCCATCTCGTACGTGTACCCGCGGTTCCGCTCGAGCTCCTCCGCGTACCAGCGGATGAGGTCCGCCGTCTCGTCGACGTCCGCGAAGGCCTCGTACCGGTTCTTCCCGTTCTCGAAGGACATGAGGGCGGAGAGGTAGAATTTCCGCTCGGCGACGAGATCGGCAGCCCGCCGGAAGATCGCCACCCGCTCCTCCCACGGGGTCGCGGACCAGTCGGGGAAGGCCTCCTTCGCGGCGGCGATCGCCTTCTTCGCGTGCGCCCGCGTCCCCTTCTGGAACGTCCCCAGGACGAGCTTCGTGTTCCACGGGCAGGTGTCCTTGAACGTCTCCCGGGCCCGCACCTCCTTCCCGTGGATGAACATCGGGTGCGCCTTCCCGAAGTCTTCCTGGACCTTCTCCACGGCGGCCTCGTAGGCCTGGTGGAACTCCTCCGTCTTGTTGGCCTCGACCGCGTTCTGCCACGTCCGCTCGTTCCGGAAGACCATGAGCCCTCGCCTCGTGTATCCACGGGGAACGCGGGCCTCTGAAAATAAAGTTTCGGCTATTACCCTCCGGGCCCGCGGGGCCCGCGGCCCCCGGTCACACGATGTAGGAGTCGGCGGATCCCTCGTACTTGTCGTACATCGCGAGGGCGCTGATCTGGGCCAGGAGCTCCCGGGCCCACTCCCGGGACATCGAGGTCGCAGGGATCTCGGAGGTCGAGCCGAGCCAGTCGAACACGTCCTTCATCGCGGCCCGCTGCTCCGCCTTCGTCAGGCTCGCGTCGAGGGTCCCGATCCTCTGCTCGAGCCGGCTCATCAGGAGGACGAGCTCCCTGCACTGGGCCACCAACTTCGCCTGCTCCTCGCGCGTCATGCGTATCGCCTGCGGGGCCATCCGCGGCCGACGATAAAGGCTCTGCGCCCCGCGCACGGCAAAGGTTCATGGGCCTCGCCGGGTTCCGCGGGGCCATGGGGACGTTCGTGCGGGTCGCGAAGGTCCACGAGGTCCCGCCCGGGTCCTCGAAGGTCGTCGTCGCGGGAGGCCACACCGTCGCCCTGTTCAACGTGGACGGGACGTTCCACGCCCTGTCGAACGTCTGTTTGCACCGCGGGGGCCCCGTCGGGGAGGGCTCCCTGGAGGGGACGACGGTCGCGTGCCCGTGGCACGGGTGGGAGTACGACGTCCGGACGGGGCAGAACGTGACGAACCCCTCCGCGCGCCTGCGCCAGTTCCCCGTGCGCGTGGAGGGCGACGACGTCCTCGTCGAGGCCTGAGGCCCAATCTTTAACCCCGAACCGGCCCTTCGCGCGGCCGTCTTGATCGAGATCCTCTGGGCGGTCCTCTTCGTCCTCGCGCTCCTCTCGGTCCTCGCGAACGCCGCATCCCTCGCACAGGGTGTGCGGCTCCGGACCCGGGTCCGGGCGGGGCTCCGGCTCGGGTTCGGTGCCTACGCGCCGCAGACCGCCGTCGTGCTGCCCGTGCGGGGCACGGACGAGGGCCTCCGGGAGAACGTCGCGGCGATCCTCTCCCAGGCGCATCCGGCGTTCCGGGTCCTCGTCGTCGCGGACGATGGATCCGATGCCGCGGTCGCCGTGGTCCGAGACGTCTCCTCGTCCCTGCCCCACGTCCGCGTGGATGTGATTCGGGCGGATCCTGACGGGATGGGGGGCAAGGTGAACGCGCTCCGGACGGCCCTGGACCGGCTCGAGCCCGGGGACGAGGCCGTCGTCTTCGCCGACGCGGACATCCGTCCCTCGAGGGACTGGCTCCACCAGCTCCTGCAGCCCCTCGCGGACCCGTCCGTGGGCGCCTCGACGGGGTTCCGCTGGTACGTCCCGCCCCGCCCCGCGGTCTGGGCCCTCGTGCGGGCGGAGTGGAACGCGGTCAGCGCGAACGTCCTGTTCGACCCGCGCCGCTCCTTCGCGTGGGGCGGGTCGTGCGCGGTCCGCCGGGAGGACCTCCTGCGCCTCCGCCTCGGGGAGCGGTGGAGGTCCGTCCTGAGCGACGACCTCGTCCTGACGCGGGCGGTCCGGGAGGCGGGCCTGAGGATCGAGTACGCGCCCGCGGCCCTCGTGGCGACCCACGAGGGCGGGGATCGGGCCATGTGCCTCGAGTGGTGCCTCCGCCAGATGACGATGGCGTCCCTCTACCTCCCCGTCGTGCGGACGTACGCGACGGCCGCGTTCGCGGTCTTCGATGGCGCGATCGTCCTGGGGATCGCCTCCCTCGTCCTCGCGGCCCTCGCCTCCTCGTCGTTCCTCGTGCCCGCGGCCCTGTTCCTCGTCACGGTC
>MGWD01000049.1:12495-19089 GCA_001800825.1 Euryarchaeota archaeon RBG_19FT_COMBO_69_17
GCCTCGCGAAGGCCTCCCTCCGCCGGAGGGCCCTCTTCCTCGGGTCCCCGCCGGTCGCGGCCGCGTGGAAGGTGCCCGCCCTCCGCTCGGCGGTCGCCGTCCTCTCGGTCCCCTGGGTCATGGCCTACGGGCTCCTGCGCACGCGCCGCCCCGAGGTCGTGCGGTGGCGCGGGCGGACGTACGACGTCCGGGACCCGGAGCGGGTGAGGCTGCTCCCCTCGGACGCCCCGCCCCCCGGGTCCGCGTGAGCCCGGTCTCACGCCTCCCGGGCGGACCGCTCCCGGAGGGCCTCCTGGTACTTCGCGAGCTCGCCTAGGATCTCGTTCCGCCGCTCGCTGCGCCGGAGGGTCCTGGCCATGGAGGCCGCGGGCGGCACCAAGGCGAGGGCGGCCGCCGCCAGGAGGAGGGGGAACGATAGAGGCAGGGGGATCAGGCCGACGCCCGCGAACAGGGCGGCTACGATCGTGGGCGGGAGGAAGAACGCGAGGAACACGCCCCCGAGGGAGACGAGAGGCTCCCGGGCGGCCTTCTGCATCCGCAGGACCTCCTCGTCCGTCAGGGCCTTCGCCGTCGTGACCATGGGCACCCCGCGGCGCGCGAATCGGTCGCGGATCACGGCCATGGCCTCCTGGTATCCGCGAGACTCCGCGCGGAAGCCGCGGATCGCGCCCGGGGTGAAGCGCACGAGCCCGCGCCGGCCATCCCGCGTCTCGAGGCCGATCCCGACGTGGACGAGCGTGCCCGCGGACGAGGCGAAGGGGGAGAGGAAGGAGCCCGACACCTCGTAGGACGCGGGGTACACGTCCCGGACCTCGGACCAGGGGACGTACCGCGGCCGGCGGAGGATCCGGACGGCGAGGGGCTGGGAGATCTCAATCCCCTCCTCGTGGACGAACGTCGGGCTGGGCTTGGCCAGGGCCATCGCGAGGAGGACGGCCGCGAGGGGGAGGAAACACGTGCCCCCGAGGGGCCAGAGGCCTTCCGGGGCCGCGGCGATCGGGCCGAGGACGAAGGTCACGACGAGGAGGAGCAGGAGGAGGGCCACGGACATGGGGTTCGCGGGGATCGGGAAGTAGGAGTAGAGGAGAGGACCCCGCGCATCCGCGTCCATGGCGCCGCGGCGAACGCACGACAAGTAGTTAGGCCTTACAGGACAGGCGGCGGCAGGAGGGCGAGGTACGCCAGGGCGAACGCGGCGGCCATCGACGCGGCGCCCCCGAGGTAGCCCAGCCCTTTGACGGCTCGACCCCAAGGCCCGCCGAGGAGGTCGGGGCGCAGCCCTACGAAGAACAGGATCGGGAAGCCTGCGGCGATCAGGTAGATCAGGGCGACGGACCCGAGCGGGGCGAGACGCGCCTCCTGGCTCGCGCCCTCGGCGACGGCGAACGCCGCGAGGTGCGCGCCGCCGATGAGCAAGGCGGAGGGCAGGGCGAGGTCCGTCCTCGTCGTGGTCCTCGGGACATGTCGGCCCTCGAGGGCCAGGAGGACCGAGAATGCGATGCCGAGCCCCAGGCCCCCGATCATCCCCAGGCCGAGGAGCGGATCGGGTCGGGGACAGGGGAGGAGCGTTTTCGGGGGACAGTGGGTGAAGTGGTCGAGCTGGACGAGGAACGCGTCCGCGAGGGCGTAGGACACGAGGGCGAGGCCCACCACGGACACGCCCGCGAGGGAGAGGTGGATCCGGCGCCGCCCTTCGGCCCCGCGACGCCAGGCGAGCACGAGGGGGCCCAGGATGGCGGCGGCTCCCGGGAGGGCGAACGGGAGCCAGGACGGCAGGGGGCCCTCCGCCCCGGGCGTCCACGGCAGAGGCGCGGAGCCGAGGGGGGTCGGCACGGGCTCCCGGACCAGGCCGCGGACCGCGATGAACGTTCCGGGACGGTTCGGGTCCTTCCGACGAACCCGGGATGCGGTCCCCCGGACTCGCCCAGGGGGGTGGGCAAACCCTTTTCCGGGCCCTCCGATACCACCCTCCGATGCTGGCACTCGGCATCGAAGGCACGGCCCACACCGCGGGCGTCGGGATCGTCGACGATTCGTGCAAGGTCCTCGCGAACGTGTACGACATGGTCCGCCCGGAGAAGGGCGGGATCCATCCGCGGGAGGCCGCGAACCACCATGCGGAGGTCCTCGCGCCCCTCGTCCGGAAGGCGGCCGACGCCGCGGGCGTATCCCTCTCGGACCTCGACGTCGTCGCGTTCTCCCAGGGCCCCGGCCTGGGGCCGTGCCTCCGGACCGCCGCGACGGCGGCCCGCGCCCTCGCCCTCTCCCTGGAGGTCCCGCTCGTCGGGGTGAACCACTGCGTGGCCCACCTCGAGATCGGCCGCGGGGTCACGGGTTGCGAGGACCCCGTCCTCCTCTACGTGAGCGGGGGCAACACGCAGGTCATCGCGTTCGCCCGCGGACGGTACCGCGTCTTCGGGGAGACCCTCGACATCGGGGTCGGGAACATGCTCGACAAGTTCGGGCGGGAGGCGGGCCTCCCATTCCCGGGGGGCCCGCGGCTCGAGGCCCTCGCAAAGGGCAGCTCGACCCTCCTCCCGCTCCCGTACAGCGTGAAGGGGATGGACGTCGCCTTCAGCGGGATGCTCACGGCGGCCCTCGCCCTCCGGACTCTGGGCCGTCCTCTCGAGGATGTCGCGTTCTCGATCCAGGAGACGGCCTTCGCGATGCTCACGGAGGTCACGGAGCGCGCGATGGCCCACGTGGGGAAGGAGGAGGTCCTCCTCGGGGGCGGCGTCGCGCGGAACGCCCGCCTCCAGGCCATGGTGGGCCGGATGGCCGCGGACCGCGGGGCCAGGATGTTCGTCCCGCCGGGGGACCTCTGCATCGACAACGGCGCGATGATCGCGTGGACGGGGCTCCTCATGCACCGCGCGGGCGTCCGCATGGCCGTGCGGGACACCGTCGTGGACCAGCGGTTCCGGACGGACGAGGTCGAGGTGACGTGGCGGTGACCCCCTGGACAATCCGCCCCATCGAGGAGGGCGACGCGCCCGAGATCCTCCTCCTCGCGCGGTCCCTCGACAAGTGGTTCAACGCGGAGGGCCTCACGAAGATGTCCCACGACCTGAGGCGCCACGAGGGCTTCGTCGCGGTCCGGGGGATCCGGCTCGTCGGCTTCGTCACCTGGGAGCCCCTCCCGTCGAGGCGGGCGAACCTCTCCTGGATGGGCGTCGCGGAGGCGGAGCAAGGGCGGGGGATCGGGAAGGGCCTCCTCGAGGCCCTCGTCCGCGCGGTCCGGCGGGAGGGCGTGACCGCGGTCGAGGTCTCCACGGTCGCCGACGCCGTGGACTACGAGCCGTACGAGCGGACGCGTGCATTCTACCGGGCCATGGGCTTCGTCGACGAGCGCGTGGACCCGAGGTTCTGGGGGACGGGGGACGACCGGTACGACCGGCTCGTCCTGCGCCTCGATGTCGCCCCCGGTCCGGACGCACCGGATCCGACCCCGTAGGCACCGGGGGCCGGCTCACGCGCGCTTCGCGATCGCCTCGACCGAGTCGCCCCGGTCGAATCGGTGCCCCAGGGCCGCGAGGGCCCCCTCGATCCCGAGGAACCCCGCTGCGAGGTCCCCGAAGGAGCAGATCCCCATGTGCCCGATGCGGAAGATCTTCCCCTTGAGCTGGCTCTGCCCGCCCGCGAGGATGACCCGGTGCTCCTCCCTCAGGATCGTCCGGAACTTCGCGTCGTCCACCCCCGGCGGGTAGCGGATCGCCGTCACCGTGTCCGACGCGTACGCGGGGTCGGGATAGAGCTCGCACTCCAGCTCGAGGACCCCGGCCCGCGCCGCCTCCGCGAGGCGCCGGGTCCTCGCAATCCTCCGCTCGAGGCCTTCCTCCTTGAGCATCCGGAGGGCCTCGAGGAACGCGAGGTACAGGGGGACGCCCGGGGTGTACGGCGTGTCCTGCTTCTTGAGGCCCTCCACGTGGGCCTTGAGGTTCGTGTAGAAGGACGTCTCCGAATGGAGGGATTCGGCCGCGCGCTTCGAGAGGGCCACCGCGCTCAGCCCCGCGGGGGCCGCGAGGCACTTCTGGGATCCCATGACGAGGGCGTCGATCCCCCAGAGGTCCATGCGGTTCTCGAGCCCGCCGACGGCCGTGATCCCGTCCACGATGAGGAGGAGGTCCCGCTCCCGGACGACCTTCGCGACGTCCCCGATCGGGTTCGTGAGTCCCGTCGACGTCTCGTTCCAGCACAGGGTCACGGCCCTGTACCCGCCGCCGTCGAGGGCCTCCGCGACCTTCGCGGGATCTACGGGCGTCCCCCAGTCGAACGCCAAGGCCGTCGGGCTCGCGAACACCTTACAGAGGTCGTGGAACCGTTCGCTGAACTTCCCGTTCACGAGGTTGAGGACCTTGTCCTCCTTGCGCAGGAGCCCGGAGACCGCCGCCTCGAGCCCCGCAGTCCCCGATCCCGAGAGGACGGCGACCTCCCCCTGGGTCCCGAAGAGGTACCGGAGGAGGGGCCGCATCTCCTCGAGGACCGCTTTGAACTCGGGGCCACGGTGGTTGAGGGCGGGCGCCGACATCGCTCGGAGGACGCGGGGGTGCATCTTCACGGGACCGGGCAGCAGGAACACGGTGTCCTCCGCGTCGATCATCGTGCGCGCGCTAAGGTCCGCTCCATGATAAACGATTCGTCGAAATCGCCCGGGAGGCCGCGGGGACGAGCCTGCGGACCCCTCTGCGCGTCCCATCCCGATGTACGGCACTGGACGCTCCACGCGAAACCATGTTCCTTCGTGTGACAAAATTCTAGGAACGCTTATATATCTCCAGGAGGATGCGCCGGACAAGCGTCGGTCAACGGAGGTCGACTTGACCTACGCCTGATGACGGGAGCATCATGGACGCGGACTCCGAGAAGATCACCCTGCGCCTGCCCGCGCGATACCTGAAGGCCCTGGACTTCCTCGTCGAGGTCGACGACTTCCCGAGCCGGTCGGAGGCCGTGCGCGCGGCGATCCGCGACTTCGTGTACTCCCGCGTGGAGCTCGTCACGGAGAAGCTCAAGAAGATCCAGGAAGCCGAGCGCGCGATGGAGCACGCGGACGCATTCAAGCGCGAGTTCATGCAGAAGTAGGAGAAGGGCCCGAAGGGATGGGATGCCGAGCATGGGGTAACCGGCTGGGCGGCGACGTCACGATTACCTCCCCCCCAACTGGGTGGCCTCCGAGCCACCCACTTTTCTTTTCCGTCCCCGCAATCACGCCCGAGATTCACTCCTGATAAGCGGCGCGACACGTACATCCCCCGTGGCCGGGCTCGCCGCGGCCTATGGCGACGGTCACCCGCTCCCCGCCCGTGGACCCGGCCGAGGAGGACCTGCTCTCCCGCGTCCGCCGGTTCCTCTGGCTCTCGAGCGGGATGTTCAGCGTGGCCTCCCTGAGCCTCGCCTTCACGGGCTACGCGGGCTTCGGGACGTTCGAGGCCGCGTCCGCGAACTTCCTCGCGTCGATCGTCTCCGCGGCCGTCTTCGGGATCGCGTCCCTCCTCCACTTCGGGCCCGCCTCCGCGTGAGCCCTCCCGAGACCCGGCATCGACGAACGTTTATCTGCGGACGTCCCGTTCCCGCGGGCGTGGACCGAGACGCGATGTCCCGCGCGACGATGGTCCTCACGATCCTCGTCCTCGTGACCCTCATCCTCGTGACCCCGGGCCTCATGGGGCGGCCTTCCGAGCTCTCCTCGATCCCGATCCTCATCATCGGCCTCGCGAAGGACCAGACGGAGATCGTCGTCGACGTGGAGGGGGCGGTCCAGGCCTACTTCTACGACCGCATCGTCCTCCAGGTGGACTCCCTCCCCGCGGGGTTCTCCGCGGGACGGGAGGAGAACGAGACGTACACGCTGTACCTTCGGGTGCCCGTGAACGAGTCCGTCGCGTACCGGATCCACACGTACCTCGAGGACCAGGGCGGGAACTACTTCGAGTACAATATCACCCTCACGACCCAGCGGGAGGATGACAACCGGACCGTCCTGACCGTCGTCCTCGACGATGAGGACCGGGACCCCGTGATCCAGGTCACGAGCCCTTCCGACTTCCGGTGGTCCGTCCCGAGGAGGGGATCCCGGTGAGGCTTCGCTGGCGCCTCCTCTGGCTCCTCATCGTCGGCGTGCTCGCGACGATCGAAATCGGCATCCTCACGAACGTGATCACCCCCGGGAACCTCATCGGCTCCTTCTTCGCGTTCCTCATCGGGCTCGTCGTGATCAGCGTCCTCGCGATCGTCGGGGCCGTGTTCATCGGGATGTTCGTGAGCCACCGGATCCTGTCGACCCAGGGCTTCACCCCGTTCGAGCAGGAGATGCTCAACATGCGCCAGGACGTGCGAGACCTCGCGGAGCGGGTCGAGGAGATCGCCGCCCGCGTGGGGGGCAGGGGTCCCCCGAAGGCCCCCTAGGCGAGCCGCTCGGGGCACACGGACCGGCGGGAGCACCCGAGGCACTTCCCTGGCCGGTTGTGGTTCCGGTGGGCCTCCCCCTTCTCCGCGGCCGCCCGCATCTCCCGGACCTTCCCGAGGAGCAGGCGTTTGAGGTCCTCGTTGTACTCGATGTCGTGGCTCGTCCCCTCGTACCGGATGATCCCGTAC
>MGWD01000049.1:19097-22861 GCA_001800825.1 Euryarchaeota archaeon RBG_19FT_COMBO_69_17
GGCAGTACGCGGCGATCTGGAGGATGTGGGAGAACAGGGGGCCCCGCGGGGTCCGTCCCGTCTTGATCTCCACGGGGATGTGGTGCTCCCCTTCGAGGAGGACCGCGTCGGGCCTCCCCGAGAGGCCGTGCTTCTTCGACACGAAGAGCTTCGGCTTCTCCCGTTCCGAGTCGACGTAGGCGACGGTCCCCCGGACGTCGTACTTCGCCCGCGTCGCCCGCGCGACCTCCATCGCCCGCAGGCTCCGGTACAGGAAGATGCTCGCCCCGACGAGCCACGCGAGGGCGAGGGCCTCGAACCCCCGAGCGAGACTCGGGTTCTGGACCCCGGGCCAGGAGACGGCGGCGAAGGCGACGACGGAGGCGGCCATCGCGCAGACGACGAGGACCCGTTCGGAGAGGAGCCGCTCGGCGGGGGTCGCCAGGGTCTCCGCTCGGTACAGGAAGAACACGGAGGCGAGGAGCCAGATGAGGGCGACCGCGCTCAGGATCTCGGAGATCCCGAGGGAGGACCCGAGGAGGAACGTGATCCCCATGATCGCCACGATCGTCGAGGCGATCGCGAAGTACATGACCCCCGTCTCCGCCTCCCGGGCGTGGGCCTCATGGACCTCGATCCCCTTGAGGTCCTGCGAGACCGCCTCGTGCCGTTTCTCCCCCTCCACGATCTCCGGTCCGACCTCGGGGGCCATCCCGCGGCTCAGCCACCAGCTCAGGGGGCAGTACCCGAACTTCTCCACGTCGGCGGCGGAGAACAGTTCGCCCGCGGACACGCGTTTCCATCGGCTCTCCGGGCTTTAGACCTTTGGGGCCCCGTCTCACGGTACGGAGCGAGGCCGCGGACGCGACGCCCGCGAAGACATAGAGCGCGGCGACGACCCACGGATCCCGGATCCGGAACTCCTGGCCGTCGTCCATGTCCCAGTCCTGTCGGAGCGCGTCGAGGAACTTCGCCGCGAGGCCCTCGTCCTCGAGGAGGATCCCGATCTCCCGGTTCTCCGTGGCCGAGGTGTGGGCCCAGTTGAGGCTCGAGACGAGGACCCTCCGGGCGTCCGCGACGATCCCCTTGTTGTGGACCCGCTCCACGCGCCCGTAGGGGCTGACGAGCCGGACCTCGAGGCTCACGCCCTCCCGTCGGGCCCTCTCGTTGATTCGCGCCGCGGCCTCGTCGTTCCCGTCCGCGTCCGCCGTGGACGTCCAGCTCCCGTCGAGGAGGATCCTCACATCGACCCCGCGGCGAGCCGCGTCGAAAGCGGCCTCGAGGAACGGGTTCGGCACGCCTCGCCACGTCTCCTCGATGTAGTACGCCTGGACCCACAGGGATCCTCGCGCGGACGCGAGGACGTCCAAGACGCCCCCGGGGTCGAGGGCTGCGTCGGGCCCGATCACGAGGCGCGCACCCCTCGGCGGACGCGGGACCACCGGCGGGAGCGGACCCACGGTCGTCTTGGGCAAGCGGTTCGTCGTGAGGGAGGGCGGAACGGGTACGCTGTCGCGGCGGCGCGGATCGAAGTCCTCCTCGAAGACGGCCCCGAGGGCCGAGGCGATTGCGGGGTCGTCGAGGATCGCGGACCATCCGCGGCTCCCGCGGCCCTCTCCGGACGGGAAGGAGGAGTCCCCGTAGTTCTCGGAGCCCACAAGGACCCATCGTCCGTCGGCGATCGCGTACTTCGCGTGGTGGTAGCGGTACCGTTTCACGACGTCCGCCGATCCTTGGAGGGACCGGACGTGGACCCCCTCCATCGCGAGGGACCCCGCGAGGTCCCGCGTCGCCTCGCTCCCGCCCACGGGGCTCCCCTCGAAGAGGAGTCGCACCCGCACCCCCCGGCCCGCGGCCGCCGCGAGACTTCCCGCGAGCGTCTCGCTCGTGAAGGTGTAGGCGGCGACGTCCAAGGTCGATTCCGCGGCCGCGAACAGGGAGAGGATCGGCCCCGCGCCGTCGTCGGGGGAGACGATCCCGAGGACGCCCCCGGCCGTCGTCGTGAGGACGGGCCCGAAGGCGGACTGCCCGAGGCGGTGATCCCGGAGGCCGTCCCAGTCCGCCGCGGCGTCCGAGTCCCGAGGCACTCCGTCGTCGCGGGCGCGGACCGCGATTTCTCCCCGGCCCATCGCCCTCGCGGCGGGCCCTCCCCATCCCGGACCCGTGTACGTCGAGTCGCCGTAGACGAACGCGTCCGCGGTCCGACCGCCGGGCTCCATGAGGAGGATCTCGTCCCCCGCGTCCGCGAGGAGCGGCGTGCCTCCCGCGAGCCGCGGGGCGGCGCCGCGGTCGTACGACGCGTCGGGATCCTCGAGCAGGTCCTCCCGATAGGAGGTAGAGTTCCGCGTCACGACGAACCGGGCGCCAGGCTCGACGACCATCCCCGGGAGGAACGTCGCGGTCGCCTCCCCATCCGTGAGCGACCATCCCCCGAGGTCCACGGGCGAGGGCCCGCGGTTCTCGATCGCGACGTACTCGTCGTCCCGGGCCGCGTTCGCGTAGACCTGGACGAGGAGCAGGCCCTCGCTCGCAGCGCCCACCGCCTCGGGGCCGGAGGCTTCTGCGGGGGCCGGGAGCAGGAGGAGGGCCAGGAGGGCGAAGGCCGCGAATCGCCCCGGTCCGATCACGAGCCCGCGACCCGCGGCGCCGGGGATAATCGATGGCTCTACACGCACGCTACGCGACGGTCCCGCGCTCGGCCTACCGGAGCCCCTTCACGAGGTCCCGCAGGGCCTTCTCGGGGTCCTTCGCGATCACGACCCCGGACGCGAGGAGGACCCCGATGGTCCCCAGCTCGACGGCCTTGCGGACGTCCTTCGTCGTCTTGACCCCGGCCCCACAGAGGACCCCGATCCGCGCGTCGACGGCATGGATCCGCTCGACGGCCCCCGCGACGACCTCGGGCCTGGCGCTCGTCACGCTGACGTCCCCGCCGATGAGCTCGGGCGGCTCGATCGCGACGTAGTCGGGCCGGAGCCCGGCGAGGGACGTCGCCTCCGCGAGGTCGTCCGCGCACAGGATCACCTCGAGCCCCAGCTCCCGGCACCGCGGGACGAGCGCGACGACGTTCTTCCGGGGGATCTTCCGCTCGCTGTGGTTCAGGAGGGTCCCCGCGGCCCCCGCCTCCCGCAGGGCTTCGGGCGGCGTCCAGCCCGTGCGCGCGCCCGGCTCGACCGCGTCCGCGTGCTGGCCGAAGACCGGGAGGCGGACATGCCGGGCGAGGTCCGCGAGGCTCGGCATCGGCGGGGCCAGGACGATGGACGCGCCCGTGTCCTCCGCGACGGACTCGCACGCCTTCGCGAGGGCCCGGCCCCGCTTCCCGAACGCCTCGGGGTACGCCTTCAGGTTCAGGACGATCGTCGGGAGGCGCATCGGCGACAGGAACGCGGAGGGCGCACAAATAGGCTGGCATCCTCGGGACGGCCCGGGTCAGCCGCGCTTCTCGTCCTGACGTCCGCGGTGGCGGATCCAGAGGACGACGACCACGAGGGCGAGGGCGAGGGCGATCGCGATCCCGGCGACCACGTACGCAAGGTAGGATCCCGCGTATCCGTCGACGGCCACGACCCATGTCGCGCGAAGGGTCTTGGGCCCGTCCATGAGGACGGAGGTCCGGTTGCTCGTCGACGTGGCGTCCCCCTCCCATCGAGCGAACGTGACCGTCTGGCCCGCGGTCGACACGCTCCCCTCGATTCCGACGGTCGCGATCGCGCCCGCCGCGTACCAGCCCCCGCCCGTCGGGTTCCCGTACGGGGTCCCGATCGTCAGGAGATGCTCTGTCGAGA
>MGWD01000049.1:22965-23227 GCA_001800825.1 Euryarchaeota archaeon RBG_19FT_COMBO_69_17
CTCGAGGGTGTGGTTCGTCCCCTGCAACCAGAGGAAGCTCGCGGGGGTGGCCACGGGGACGCCGTCCACCGAGACGAGCGCGCCCGCGGGATCCCCTTCCACGGTCACCCGGGCTGCGGGCGGCAGCTTCGAGAAGTAGATGTCGAGGTCGGGACCCCGGCCGTCCGTCCACGCCGCGTAGATCGTCCCGTCGGGCCCGCTCTCCATCGCGAAGTAGTCCCCCGGGCGGTCGTACGAAATCGGGGTCTCCGCGTCCGTGACG
>MGWD01000049.1:23241-25221 GCA_001800825.1 Euryarchaeota archaeon RBG_19FT_COMBO_69_17
CCACGTCGCCCCGCCGTCCGAGGACCGCGCGTAGCCGAGGTTGAGGTCCCCCGTGCGGCCGTCGTACCATGCGGCGTGGACCCGGCCCCACGGGTCGACGGCGAGCTCCGCCTGGAACTGGGGGGCCGTCCCCGGGTCGTCGTCCATCCGGACGTCCGCCGTCCACGTGGCCCCGCCGTCCCACGAGGCGGCCATGTATGCGTCGGGGTCCCCGTCCCGGTCGTCCGTCCACGCGAGGTACACGGTCCCGTTCGGGCCGACGGACATCGAGGGCATGGAGAGGATCCAGTTGCTCCACATGCCGGAGCCGTAGACGTCGTTCACGCGGACGTCCGGCCCCCATGTGACGCCGCCGTCCGTCGAGCGGTCCGCGTACAGGTTCTGCTCCGTGTAGTTGAACCACGCCACGACGAGGTCCCCCGACGGGAGGACCCCGACGTTCCCGCCGATCACCCCGCCGGGCGCGTCGGGCACGCGGACCTTCGGGGTCCACGTCGCGCCGCCGTCCGTCGAACGCACGAAGACGAGGTCCCCGTCCGTCGGGGTGTCCGTGTTGAAGACCATGTTGAGGGCCCCGTCGGGGCCCATCGCGAGGGTCTCCTTGTCCGCGAAGTTCGGGGTGTCGTTGAGATGGTACGTCGGCCCCCATGCGGCCCCGCCCGTCGTCGCGGACACGCTGATCCCCGACGTGTTGTTCGTCGTGTACGCGAGCCGGTCATACTCGAGGCGCGCGAAGTACACGGTCCCGTTCGGCGCGAGGGCGAGCCAGGGGTCCGACTGCCGCGGCCCCTCCACGAGGTCCATGAGGATGTTCGGGGACCAAGTGGCCCCGTCATCGCCCGACGTCGAGAAGCCGACCCGCTGGCCGCCCCCGCTGTGGGTGAGGGCCTCCTTCCATCCGACGTAGAGCCGGCCCGCGCCGTCGACGACGAGGGTCGGCTCGACCTGATGGTCGAACCCGAAGTGCACGGAGTTCACGCGCAGGTTCGGAGTGAAGGCCGTCGGCGCGGCGAACGGGCGCGTCCCCCCCTTCGTCGACGCAGAGGGAGCGCCCTCCGGAAGGGGGACGGACCCGCACAGGAGAAGGGTCGCGAAGACGACGGCTCCCACGAGGGAGAGGAGGCCCGGACGCACGGGACGAGGGATGGAGGCACGGCCCCATCAAGCTTCGCGGACGGTCCACGCGCGGGCGCGCCGGGACACCAGAATGGCTCGGCGAGCGGCCCTATCGGACGCTCTCCCACTGCCCTTTGTGCTTCTCCATGAGCTCCGGCATCGTCGTGTACTCCATCTCGTCCATGGGCAGGCGGTGGGGCTCGAAGGGACCGTGGCGGCGCATGTAGTCCGCGAGGCGCGCGGCCTCCTGGCGGGCGGGGTCGAACGCGGGGTCGTCGAAGAGGTCGACGGGCGGCTCGACGAGCTTCGCGTCCGCGATCTGGAAGCCGAGGCCGAAGCAGCGGGGCGGGCCGTCGAACCGCGACGTCCGGTTGTCCTTCATCCCGATGACCATCACGGGCCCGTTGTGGGACCCGCGGTTCCAGCCGCTCACGAGGAAGGGCCAGGACCACGCCTCGAGGATCTCCCCCATCCCCGGGAGGCCGCTCTGGGCCCTCGCGATGGCCACGGGGTCGTCCTTCCCGACGTACTTGCCCGCGATCTGGGAGAGCTTGTCCGTCGAGGCGCAGGCCACGGGCTCGTCCTTGGGGACCTTCCCGCTCCGTGCGTACACGCGCTTGATCACGAACCGCCCCTTCGTGCCGATGAACATGAGGAGGCTGTACATCTCTTCGGGGCAGTTGAGGAAGAGCCGCTTGTGCTCCTCGATGTCCCAGATCTCGAAGCGGAAGCCCGCGTGCATGGACGGGTCGATCACGAGGCCCGCGGAGCAGAAGGGGTCCGCGAACATCCGGAAGATGGGCAGGTTGAAGGCCCCGGGTTCCGTCTTGTCCATCATGAAGATGGCCACGGGCTCCGCGGGCC
>MGWD01000049.1:25252-26892 GCA_001800825.1 Euryarchaeota archaeon RBG_19FT_COMBO_69_17
CCCCATCCCCCGGACGTTCCCGCTGAACGCGTCCGCGAGGAGGTCCTGGCCCGCCCCGTAGAGGTGGAGGTCCTTCGCGACCTTCGTCGCCCGCTCGAACGTGAGCCAGGCGAGCTCGTGGATCTTCGGGTCGTCCACGCCCTTCCGGTGGGTCATGATGAGCTGCATGTCGTCCCCCGCGTGGGTCACGTGGAACGACTCGATGACCCCAAGGGACTTCGCCTCCTTGAGGCTCGCCCGGGCCGCGTCTTGGACCTGGGGGTGCACGATCTGATGCCCCGCGATGCTCCCGACGTCGGCCTTGATGACGGAGAGGGTCGTCTTGACGGCCATGGAGGTCCCCGCGAATCGGATGGCCGGTGCCCTTATTAAGATTCCCCGGGGGGTGCGGGCTCAGAGCCGCCGGAAACGCGCGAGGAGGGCCTTCGGCGCGGGGTCGAGGGTGCCCTGGAACACGGTGTCGTCGATCCCGAGGAGTTCGAAGCCGTCCCGGAAGTAGGAGCGCAGCTCGCCGGGCGAGAGGCGGTAGGGCCCGCCCGTGCCGGGCTCCTGGTCGGAGAACGTCTTCAGGAGGAGGAGGCCCCGCGGCCTCAGGACCTTCCTCACGACGCTCGCGTATCGAGGCCGGGTCTCGGGCGGGAGGACGTGGAACGTGCCCCGGTCCACGACGACGTCCGCGAGGCCGTCCTCGAGGCGGGAGTCGAGGATGTTGTCGACCCGGAAGTCGATCGTCACGCGGGCCTTCCGGGCGAGGGCCTTCGCCTTCGCGACCGCGCTCGGGGAGATGTCCGTGGCGACGACGTCGTAGCCGAGCCGCGCGAGGTCCACCGCGTGGGTCCCCGCCCCCGTACCGAGATCGAGGACCCGTCCGCGGCCAGGACCCGAGGCCTGGAGGGCCGCGGCGATGTCCGGGTCGAGGCCGTCCGTGTACCATGGGAGGGAACGGATCTCCGACGTCCGGTATAGCCGCTCCCACCAGTCCGTCGGGGCGGGCATGGCGGGACGCATCCGCCCGGCCCATATGTGCCTTTGGCCGTCAACTGCGCGGGAAAGTACATGAGTCCGTCCCGCGATTCCGCCGACGCAGGGTGAGGCGCATGTTCTGTGAGCGATGCGGCGCCCCGATCGATCCAGGCGCGAGCTTCTGCGCCCGGTGCGGGGCCCCCGCGGCCCGCTCCGTGACTCCGCCGACGCCAACCCCGCCAGCCTTCGGCGTCCCGCCCGCGACGCCTCCCGGCATACCGCCGGCCGGCTACGCCCCCGCGCCGGCCCCCCGGGGGCGCGCCGGGATGCCCGTGAAGATCGTCGCGGTCATCCTCGTCGTGGTCGTCGCCGTCGGCGCCCTCGCCGCCGTGTTCCTGCTCGGAGGCCTCGGCGGCGCGGGTTCCCTCGTCCAGGGCCGCTGGGTCCGATCCTCGTCCTGCGGCGTCACCTGGTCCCTTGAGTTCCAGGCGTTCGGCTCCCTCCAGTCCGTCGAGTACACGTACGACGGAAGTTGCTTCCTCCTGACCGCGGAGCCGGACTCGGGTTCGTGGTCCTCGGAGGACGCCGGGGACCACGTGTACGCGTACTTCTGGGACGTCTACCGGGCGACCGTGTACAAGTCCACGCCCAACGAGATGACGGTCCACGAGCTGGAC
>MGWD01000049.1:26902-33211 GCA_001800825.1 Euryarchaeota archaeon RBG_19FT_COMBO_69_17
GCGCAATCCGGTCGTGGTCCTTCGTCCGCCAGTGAGGGGCCTCAGAAGAGCCCCTTGATCCGGCCGTCCTCGTCGATGTCCATCCCGAGGGCCGCGGGCTCCGCTCCGAGCCCCGGCATCCGCATGATGTCCCCTGCGATCACGACGAGGAACCCCGCCCCCGCGGACGGCCGGACCCCGCGGACCCGGAGGGTCCACCCCGTCGGCGCGCCGCGCCGGGTCTCGTCGTCGGAGAGGGACAGCTGGGTCTTCGCGATGCACACGGGGAGCCCGTCGAGGCCCGCGTCCCGGACCCGCTCGAGGTCCTCGAGGGCCGCCGCGTCGTACGCCACGCCCTCGGCCCCGTAGATCTCCGTCGCCACCTTCGCGACCTTCTCCTCGAAGGGGTCCGCGTCCTTGTACGTGAACCGCGGCTTCCCGGGGGAGGCCTTCAGGGAGTCCAGGAGGACCTTCGCGAGCTCGATCCCGCCCTTCCCCCCGTCCGCGTAGACCGTGTGGGGAGCCGCCCGCACGCCGGCGTCCTGGCAGTGCTCGACGACGAACGCGACCTCGCGGTCCGTGTCCTTCGCGAACCGGTTCACGGCGACGACGGGGGTGAGGCCGAGCCTCCTGAGGATCGCGATGTGGGCGTCGAGGTTCGGGAGGCCCTTCTCGAGGGCCTTCAGGTCCTCCGTCTCGAGGTCCCTCCGCTTCGCGCCCCCGTGGTGCTTGAGGGACCGCACGGATGCGACGAGGACGCTCCCCGCGAGCGTGAGACCGCTCTGCCGGCACACGAGGTCGACGAACTTCTCCCCGCCTAGGTCCGCGGCGAAGCCCGCTTCCGTCAGGACGACGTCCCCCATCCCGAGGGCGAGCTTGTCCGCGACGATCGCGTTGTGCCCGTGCGCGATGTTCGCGAACGGGCCTCCGTGGACGAACGCGGGGGTGCCCTCCATCGTCTGGACGAGGTTCGGCATGAGGGCGTCCTTGAGGAGGATCGTCGCCGCGCCGGACACGCCGAGGTCCTTCGCGCGGACGGCCTTGCCGTCCCGGTCGAAGCCGACGACGATCCGCGCGAGGCGGTCCTTGAGGTCCCGCATGTCCTCCGCGAGGCAGAGGATCGCCATGACCTCGCTCGCGGCCGTGATGATGAAGCCGTCCTCCCGCGGCACGCCGTTCTTCGGCCCGCCGAGGCCCGTCACGATGGCTCGGAGCTGGCGGTCGTTCATGTCGAGGCAGCGCTGGAAGAGGATGCGCCTCGCGTCGATGGACAAGGCGTTCCCGTGGAAGAGGTGGGCGTCGAGGACGGCCGCGATGAGGTTGTTCGCCGCCGTGACCGCGTGGAGGTCCCCCGTGAAGTGGAGGTTGATGTCCTCCATGGGGAGGACCTGGGAACGGCCGCCGCCCGCGGCTCCGCCCTTGACCCCGAAGACGGGCCCGAGGGACGGCTCCCGGAGGGTGAGGAGCCCCTTCACGTCCAACCGGCCGAACGCCTGCGCGAGCCCGACGGCGGTCAGGGTCTTGCCCTCCCCGAACCGGGTCGGGGTCGTCCCCGTGACGAGGACGAGCCTCCCCTGCTTCCCCTTCTTCGCGCGCTCGACGGCGGGGAGCCGCACCTTCGCGATGTGGTCTCCGCGCAGGATGAGGTCCTGAGGGCCCAAGCCGAGGTCCGCGGCCACGTCCACAATGGGCCGGAGCCGCGCCGCCTGGGCGAGCTCGATGTCCGTGACCATTACGCAGGGAAGATGAAAGGGGGAAATAAACCCTGCGTGTCGTACGACTCGTGCCGCGCATATACCGCGCGGGCCGGGTCGCGCGGGTCCCCCGACGGGCTCACTTCAGGAGGAGGGCCGCGCGGATCTCCCGGAGGTCCCGGACCCGTCCGAAGTCGAGGAGGCCTTCCCGCTCGTCCACGCCGATCACGCGGGCGTCCCCGATGTCCGTCCGGTTGAGGATCGGCGAGAGGTACGGGACGGAGGACACGTCGACGCCGAGGGCGAGGGGGCTGAATGCGGGGAGGACGATGAGCCGGTCCGAGGCGAGGAACGCGGGCACGCTGACCGTCGCGCCGAGTTCGTCCTTGAGCTTGACCGCCGGGTGCTCGTGGCCCATGACGATCGGGTGGAGGGTCGAGACCTCCTCGTGGCCATGGACGATCGTGTGCCCCGCGACGTCCGCGCGGTCGAGGAGCTCCATCCGCAGGTCCCCGAGGATCGTCGCGAGGTAGTTGTCGTGGTTCCCCCGGACGAGGACCGGGGTCACGCGTTCCTTCAGGAACCGGAGGACCTGCTTGACCTCGACCCATTCGTCGACGAGGTTCCGGGAGAACTCGTGCTTGAAGTCCCCCGCGATGACGACCCGCTCCGCGCGCACGCGGTCCAACATCCGCCCGAGGCGCTCGAGGATCACCTTCCTCTGGAACCGCGGGATCGACACGCCCTGCTCCGCGAGCGCGCCTTCGAACCCGAGGTGGAGGTCCGAGATCACGAGGGCCCGCTCCTCGCGGAGGAAGAGGGCGAGGTCGCGGGTCACCTCGACGCCCTTCGAGAGTTCCAGGCGGTCCACGACGCGTCCAAGGGCCACGGGTGGGATAAGGGTTCACCTGGGTTCGGGGGGCCCACGGGTCGCCGGAACGGTTATCCCGCGGGCGGCCGGTGCCTCGGACGGTCGGGCGGCGACCTCGGCGGGAGGGATCATGGTGTCGGCGCGCACGGAGGCGGGCGTTCGCCTGGGGTTCTACATCGGGCTGCTGGGATTCATCGTGCTCTTGGGGGACATCGGGAATTCCTTGGCGGCCCTCGCCGCGGCCCCCCCGATCGCGACCGCGCCCGCCCTGACCGCGGTCCTTGCCTGGGCGGTCGGCCTGGCCTTCGTCCTCGAGGCGTATCTCGCGGCGCGCCGCGAGGAGCGGGCGTCGGCCCGATCATGACGTATCACGCGCGATAAGAAAAGGCGAGCTCCGCGCCGGCCGCAGCCAGGGGAGCTCAACGGAAAAGGGTTCGTTGCGTTCGTGCCGTTGTCGGTCCTAGAACCTGCGCGGCCGGCGCTTAGCGAAACAGTCGCGGCAGTACACGGGCCTCGCGGGGTCCGGCTTGAACGGGACCTGCGTGGCCTGCCCGCAGTCGCTGCACGTTGCGTCGTACATCTGCCGCGGGCCGCGGTCGAAGCCGCCCCGTCTGCCGCCTCTCTCTTCGTCCATTGCTCTTACTACCTACTACCCCGCCCGACAGGGCGAGATGCGGGGACACGTGCCGGCACCCAGATAAAGTTGCGCACCGTCGTCGCAAAACCCGTTTCCTGGTTCATCGTCCCCGGGTGTGCGCCCCCACTCCGCGCCCCCGGAGGGCCCGCCGGACCGCGGTACCCCGCGGGAATTGCTCCTCGGAGAGGCGCGGCAGGAGGACCCTCCATCGCGGGTTGAGGGCGATCGCCCGGCGCACGTCGTTCGCAGCCCGTCCGACGTCCCCCGCGCGGGCTCGCATGGCGCCGCGCCAGAAGAGGAGTTCGTCGTTCCCCGGGGCCATCCGGACCGCGCGGTCGTACGTGCGGCGCGCCCTCAGAGGGTCTGCCGGGAAGACCCCCTCCGCGGCGTCCGCGAGCTCGTACGCGCGCCGGAGGGCGAGGAGCCGCCGCAGATCCGCGATGGGCTCGGGGTGGTCCTCGACCCGGAGGTCGATCCGCCGCGAGGTCCACGGCCGTCCGCGCACAGGCGGGCCGACGACGAGGAGGGAGGCGGACTGCATTCCGCGGGCGTCCCCGCCCGCGCGCTGCCCCGCTTCGAGGGCGGCCACGAGCCGCTCCGCGAGGGGCCCGCGGCGGGCCTCGAAGGCCCGGATCATCGCGGGCCAGACCTTCGGGGAGGCGAGGAGGTTCCCCTGGACGGAGACATTCGTGCGGGTCGCGTGCCCCGCGTGGGCGATGCATCCCGTCCCCGTCCAGACCGCGGACCTCCCGCGCGCATCGACGATCCCCACCTGCCGCCCGTCCCGCCCGGGGTCCGCGGCCGTGAGGCGCCGGAGGGCCTCCGCGGGGGACATCCCGCGGCGGAGGAGGCGGAGGCCCCGCGGCCCGTACGAGGTCTCGACGAAGGACTGGGTCGCGACGGCGCCGACACCCGCCTCGGCCCACGGGACGTCCGAGCCGACGGAGAAGTAGTGGGACTGGACCGCGACGCCCAATTCCTGGGCGGCCGGGTCCCGGGCGACGATGGAGAAGGTCGAGGCGAGCCGCGGGCGGGCCATCGCGGGGACCCGGGGTCCGGAGGGGGCCATGGCCCCCGGAGCGCCCCGATGGGGATAAGGCTGCCCGCGCCCCGCAGGCGGGCCTATGAAATACCGCGACGCGCATCGTCCGCGGGCATGCGGATCGCGGTCCTCTCCGACATCCACGCGAGCCGCCCCGCCCTGGAGGCCGTCCTCGCGGACGTGGACCGCGTCCGCCCGGACGGGATCTGGGCCGCGGGGGACCTCGTCGGCTACTACCCGTGGCCCAACGAGGTCCTCGAGATCCTCCGGTCCCGGGGCGTCCTCGCGATCCGGGGGAACCACGACCGGGCCGCCCTCACGGGGGACCTCTCGTTGTTCAACGATCGCGCCGCGGAGGCCCTCCGGTGGACCCGGGTCCATCTCCTCCCTGCCGGGGTCGGCTTCCTGAAGGGCCTCCCCGACCGCCGGCGGGAGGCGGTCCTCGGGGTCGACATCGCGATGTACCACGGGAGCCCGCGGCACGACGACGAGTACGTGTACCCGTGGAACGCCCACGAGGAGCTCCTCGACCTCGCCCGCGCGGAGGTCGTCCTCCTCGGCCACACGCACCTGCCCATGGCCCTCACGAGCGGCTCCCGGCTCCTCGCGAACCCAGGGAGCGTCGGCCAGCCGCGGGACGGGGACCCGCGGGCCTCGTGGGGCCTCCTCGACGTCGAGCGCCGGTCGTTCGAGGTCCGCCGGGTGCCGTACGACCTCGGCGCGGTCGCGGCCGAGGTCCGCCGCGCGGGTCTGCCCGAGGAACTCGCGGACCGCCTCGCGGCGGGCGTGTGATCCCCGGGAAACGTCTTATCGTACGTCCCGTTCCGGCCGGCGTGGTCCCCCTCTGGATGGTCCTCGCCTCGATGGACATGACCTCCTGGGGGGTCGGGCAGATCCTCGCGAAGAAGGCGACGGACCGTCTTGGCGCCGTGATGATGGTCCTCCTCGTGAGCCTCATCGACGGCACGGGCTACGTCCTCCTGTACCTCCTCCTCGGCGAGGCCTTCCCCGCCCTCTCCTGGGCGTATGTGTTCGCGGGCCTCTCCGCGGTCGCGGGAATGCTCGGCTACATCCTCTACTACGAGGCCCTCCTCCGCGGGAACGTGTCCGTCGTCGGGACGATCAGCGCCGCCTCGCCCCTCGTCACGATCACGGGCGCGATGGCGTTCCTCGGGGAGATGCCGACGGCGACCCAGGCCGTGGGGATCGCCCTCCTCGTCGGCGTCGTCCTCCTCCTCTCGTACGAACCCGTGGGGGCGGAGTGGAGGATCCCCGCGGCCGTCGCCCTGTCCGTCGCGATCCTCTTCCTCTGGGGGATCTGGGCCCTCCTCACGAAGGCCGCCGTGGAGTCTGACGGGGACGGGGGCTTCGGGCCGTTCCACGTGATCGCCCTGTACTCGATCACGAACTTCACGATGGGCCCCGCCTACTTCCTGTGGCGCCGACGGCGGCATCCGCCGCCGGATCCCTCCCGGCGGGCCTTCGCCCTCGCGGTCGTCGCGATCCTCCTCCTCATCGTGGGGATCGTCGCGACGACGGTCGCCCTCTCGATCGGGCCCGCGTCCCTCGTCGCGGCCGTGTCGGGGTCCTACCCCGTTGTCACGGCCCTCGTCGCGTTCCTCGTCCTCAGGGAGAAGGCGACCCTCCCGCGGGTCCTCGCCCTCCTCCTGTTCGTCCCCGGGATCGTCCTCGTCGCCCTCTGACGCCGCCCGGAGGCGCCGGAACTTGCGTTCGATTCGACGAAAGTCGGAATTCCGGACAGATGATTCTCGGATACCGTTTCCGTCGTTCATATGTCCGATTCTGGAGGGAAGCGCCGCAGGAACGTACTTATAGGGTCCATGTCATAGGATGGCATGAGGATACTGTGAGCCGGAAGCTGACCGTGCCGAAGAAGGTCCGGGACCGCGTTCGCCGCTCGTTCGCGGCGTTCGGCGGCTGGGTCCCCACGTGCCCGCCCTGCGGGGAGTTCATCGAGGACTGCGCCTGCGTGTGCCCGTGGTGCGGGGAGCGGTCGGGCTGCCGCTGCGCGATCGGCTACGGGCTCGCGACGGGCGGCGGCTAGGTCTCCCCCGACTCCGATCCT
>MGWD01000050.1:0-943 GCA_001800825.1 Euryarchaeota archaeon RBG_19FT_COMBO_69_17
TCCATCGCGTCCTCGGCGAGGTCCCGGCGGCGGCCGAACTCGTCGCCCGCGCGGATCGCGAGGTCGAGGGCCTTCACGTAGTCCCCCGACGCGAACGCGGCCTTCGCCTCCTTCACAATCGCGTCGACCTGCGGGATCGCCTGGCTGAAGCCGGTGATCCGCTTCTCGATCGTCTGGATCGCCTTCGAGGCCATGTCCTGCTGGAGCGAGACGCGTTCCGTCTCGCTCTCGGACTGCATCGCGACCGCGAGGGCCTGGCGGAACTTCCGCTCCTTGAGGAAGTCCCGGGCCCGCTCAAAGAGCTTCTCCGCGGAGCGTGTGTCGATGCCGTCCCGCCGCGCCTTCTCGATCGACTCCTCGAACCGCTTCATTGTGGCCGCGACGTTCTGCTGCGTCTCCGTCTCGAGCTCGGCGGTCGCCTTGTTCGACAGGTCCAGGGCCTCGTCGAAGCGGCCGCCGCGGTACGAGCGCTCCGCCTTCTCGAGCAGGCGCCGGGCGGAGGACGGGTCGATGTTCATCGTCTCGACCTCCGCGATCGCGTCCCGGGCCCGCTTCATCGCGACGGCGGCCTCCTCCCAGACCCTCTTCAGCTTCTCGACGTCGTCGCGGGTCTGGAGGGCGAGGTCCGCGGCCGAGCCGAACTGCTGGCCCTCCGTGAGGCTGCGGACCTGGACGATCTTGTTCTGGACCGCGGTGAACTCGACGTTCTCGATACCCGCGAGGACGCCCTCCGCGGTCGTCACGACGCTCGCAATCTTGTCCGAGATGAGCTCCGTGAGGCCCTTCTCCGCCCGCTCGGAGAGCTGGAGCGCCTTCTCGTACTCCTTCGCCTTCATGGCCTCCTTCGCGTTGTTCAAGACGTCCCGCAGGTCCGGGGCGTCGATTCCGAGGCGGGCGGCGACCTCGAGCTTCTCCCGGCTCGAGATGAGCCGCTGCGCTGAGG
>MGWD01000050.1:975-1108 GCA_001800825.1 Euryarchaeota archaeon RBG_19FT_COMBO_69_17
TTCGAGCGGTTCGCGAGCTCCAGGGCCCTTTCGAAGTCGAGGCGCTCGAAGGCCTTCTTCGCCTCGAGCAGGATCTCGAGGACCTTCGTGACGTCCACGTCCCGCTTCTTCGCCTCCGCGACGAGGGCCGCGG
>MGWD01000050.1:1127-1284 GCA_001800825.1 Euryarchaeota archaeon RBG_19FT_COMBO_69_17
GTCGTTCGTCTCCCGCATCAGGCGGATCGCCTCGACATAGTCCTCCACGCCCAGGGACATCTTCGCGCGCTTCAGGAGCTCCCGCATCTCCTCGATGTCGATCCGCATGTTCTTCGCTTGGACGACCTTCTGCTTCACGAGGTTGAACAGGTTCTCG
>MGWD01000050.1:1345-1601 GCA_001800825.1 Euryarchaeota archaeon RBG_19FT_COMBO_69_17
CCTCCGTGATCGCCGCGTTCGTCTCCTTGAAGATCGCTTCCACGGCCCCGCCCTCGACGCCCACGTCCCGCCCGAGCTGGACCGCGGCCTTGATCGCGTCGTGGTACTGCACCGCGCGGTCCTTCGTGCGGGCCTCCGAGAGCTTCTGCCCCTCCGCGATGAACCCGAACGCGCCCTCGTTGTCCCGCGCGTTCAGGGCGCTCTCCGCCTTCGTGATCAGGCTCCGGACGGACGCCGCGTCCTCCCCGAGGAACTG
>MGWD01000050.1:1782-1925 GCA_001800825.1 Euryarchaeota archaeon RBG_19FT_COMBO_69_17
GACGTCAGGATGAACTCCGTCTTCTCGACGATCTCCATCGTCCGGTCGTACTGGGCCCGCTCGAGCTCCTCCCGCCCCTTCCGCGCGGAGTCCCGCGCGAGGTTGAAGTCCTTGTCCTGGAGGGCGGACCGCGCCCGGTCCAG
>MGWD01000050.1:1938-2123 GCA_001800825.1 Euryarchaeota archaeon RBG_19FT_COMBO_69_17
TTCCCGACCGCGACCCCCTGGGACTCCGCCTCCGCGAGGAAGCGGTTCAGCTCCCGCACGACGGTCTCCACGTGCTTGAACTCGGAGACGATGTGATCCACGTCCGCGTCCGCCTTGCGGGCCGCCTCCATCGCGGCCTCGAAGTCCCCCTGCTGGAGGGCCCCCCGGGCCTGCTGGAGCAGCCC
>MGWD01000050.1:2320-2493 GCA_001800825.1 Euryarchaeota archaeon RBG_19FT_COMBO_69_17
CGAGCCACTTCGAGAAGTCCGCGACGCGGCCGTCGAGCCCCTTCTGGAGGGCCTTCTCCCCCTCGGCCCGGCTCGACTTGAGCGCGTTGAAGGCCTTCTCGAACTCGAGCTTCTCCACGTCCGCCCGGGCGCGCTCGATGAGCTGCCCCATCTTCGCGACGTCCGCCCCCATC
>MGWD01000050.1:2502-2880 GCA_001800825.1 Euryarchaeota archaeon RBG_19FT_COMBO_69_17
GTCCGCATGAGCCCCTCCGTCTCGGACAGGGTCCGGTCCAGTTCCCCCCGGAGCTCGGCGGTGACGGTCTCCAGGCACTCCTTCGTGAAGCCCATCGCCATCTCGAAGTCGTTCGACTCCATGGCGGACCGGGCCCGGGACAGCAGGTCCTCGATCGGTCCCACGTCCCGGCCGAGGTTCTTCGCGGCCAAGATCAGGCTCTGGGCCTTCGAGAACGACCCGGAGAGGTGCTCGTGGAGGATCTTCTCGCACCGCTTCCAGACCTTCTTCGCGAGGTCGATCGCGGTCTCGTAGTCCTCCGCGCCCATCGACTCCCGCGCCTTCGCGATCGCGGCGTCGCTCTCCGAGGCGTCCGTGCCGAGCCCCTTCGCGATCGAC
>MGWD01000050.1:3087-3283 GCA_001800825.1 Euryarchaeota archaeon RBG_19FT_COMBO_69_17
AGTCGGCTCGGACGCGGGTGGCTTCCCGCACCTTCTCCTCGAGTTGCTTGCGGAGGGCGACGTCCTTGAGGTACCCGCTCACGGTCTCACTTCGGACCCATGGGGATAACTCTCGTTCGCTGGGGAGGCGGTCCGGACTCGTGCTACGAGTTTCATCCTATTTAAACGCTAGCCGTCGGTTATCGGCTCTCCGGAG
>MGWD01000050.1:3302-3431 GCA_001800825.1 Euryarchaeota archaeon RBG_19FT_COMBO_69_17
GGGCCTCTCCCGCCCCCGGGGGCGGGACGGCCGGCTCGCCCTCCGGCGGGACATCGGTCTTCTCCGCGGGCGGCCGCTTCGGCGTGAACCGCACCCCCGCCTTCTCCGCGAGGATCCGGCGGATCCCCT
>MGWD01000050.1:3581-3801 GCA_001800825.1 Euryarchaeota archaeon RBG_19FT_COMBO_69_17
ATCGGCTGGTGGTACGCGATCAGGGCCGCGGTCTTCAGGAGGTCCCGGGAGATCTCCGGGGGCGCGAACGCCTGGGCCCGCTCCGTGTACTCGAGGCGGATCTGCATCGTCCACTTGTCGCCCACCTTCGCGACCTCGACCGCGCTGGCCCGGGCGTCGTAGTCCGCGCAGAGGGCCTTGAGGTGCTCCCGCACCCGCTCCGCGGCCACGGCGGTCGTCT
>MGWD01000050.1:3953-6044 GCA_001800825.1 Euryarchaeota archaeon RBG_19FT_COMBO_69_17
GCGATCCGGCGCACGAAGATGTCCCCCATCGGGTACGCGTCCTGCCAGATCTTCACCTTGTCCATCTTCGCGAGGTACAGGACGCTGATGAACACGGTGATGAGGTCCCAGCGGTCGTTCGCGGCCGCGAGGCGGCCCAGCGGGATCGCGCTCCCGTTGAACTGGAGGATCCGGTGCCACGTGAGGCCGATGTCCTCGGAGAGGTCCTCGGAGTGGACTTTCGTGTGGAAGTCCGGGGCGAACGCCTTGACGGCCTGCTCCCGGAGGGCGCTCAGCTGGAGCTGGACCTCCGCGTCCCGCCGGGCCTCGTCGAACGCGTCCATGAGCTCCATCAAGGTGACCGCGCGGCGGCCCTGGCGGCGGATCGCCTCCGCGATCGGAACGCGGTCGACGCCGAGGACGGCCTGGTTGAAGTCGAGGTCCTCCGTGTCCTGGAGCCCGCCGAAGTCCCAGTCGGGGGGCGCCTCCACGGGCGGCGGGTTCGCCGCGACGAGGAGCTCGTCGCTCTGGAGCTTCAGGATCGACCACGCCATGAAGACCAGCTTCCCGGCGGTGACGAAGTTCACGGGCCCGCCCTGCTGCACCTTCTCCAGGAACATGCGGGTGAACTCCGCGAGGTTCAGGTCCCACGGGTCGAGCTGCCGCTCGAGCACGAGCTCGAACGCGGCCCCGACCGCCTTCTCGAAGGGGTCGCGCAGGGTGACGTGCATCCCCTGCTCGATCTCCTTCAGCATCGCGACGTAGTGGGAGATCCGCTCCGCCCCGTCCCGCTCGCTGATCAGGGCCTTGTGGAACAGCAGGTGGTTCAACACGCTCTCGTACGCCTCGCTCATGCCGCGACCGCCTCCTGGGGACGCTCGTCCTCCACCTCGGAGAGGTTCACCTTCATCACGAGCTCGGAGTGGCCCGCCGCGGTCATCGTGACCCCGAGGATGTGGTCCGCCTCCTTCAGCGTGATCTTCCTCAGGGAGATCTGGACGAACTGGGCCGTGCCCCCGTTCTTCTTGATCATCTTCGCGACCCGCTCCGCGTTCACCGCGTCCAGGTTCTGGTCGATCTCGTCGAGCATGTAGAACGGGGACGGGTCGAACTCCTGGATCGCGAAGATGAACGCCATCGACACGAGGCTCTTCTCCCCGCCGCTCAGCGCCTCCAGCCGGAGGACCTTCTTGTGGGACGGGTTCGCCCGGATGATCAGTCCGCCCAGGAACGGCTCCTTCTCGTTCTCCATGAGGAGTTCCGCGTCACCGCCGTCGCTGATCTCGCGGTACACGCGCTTGAAGTTCTCGTTGATCGCGGTGAACACCTTCGCAAGGCCCTCTTTCTTCTTCTCCGTGAGCTCGCCGACGAGGTTGATCAGCTCCTGCCGCTGGGTCTCGAGCAGCTTGAACTCCTCCGTGAGCTCGTCGTGGCGCTTCTGCTGCGCGTCGTAGTCCTCGAGGGCCCGCATGTTGATCGGGCCGAGGGCGGCGATCGCCGCGTCCGACTCCGCAATCGTCCGCCTGAGCTCGTCGAGCAGCGGGAGCTTGCCCGTCACCTCGCGCCCGAGGGCCTTCAGGTCCTCCTCCGCCTTCGCGAGGGTCTCCTCCTGGGCGTGCAGCTCGGTCTGGAGGTTCACCGCGAAGTCCTCCTTCGTCTCCAGCCTGTGGCCGAGCTTGTCGATCTCGCCCTCGATCTCCGTCTTCTCCTTGTACGCGGCGTCTCGGTCCGCCTGAAGGCCCTGCATCTCCTTCGACATGTGGGCCTCCATCTTCTCCAGGCCGCGGATCTCGTTCTCGAGCTTCTCCAGCGACGAACCGAACACCTTGATCCGCTTCTCGTGGTCCCCCTTCTGCCCGAGGAGGGACTCGATCCGCTGGTCGAACTCCGACCGGCGGTCCGTCTGGACCTTGACCTGGGCGTCGAGGGTCTCGAGACGCGCCCGCGCGGCGGTGACGTCGTCCCCCGCCTTCGCCCGCTTCACCATCAGCTCCTTCATCCGGGCGGACACCTGCTGCGGGGTCGCGTCCAGGACCGCCTTCTTGCGGTCCTCCCGCTGGGCCTTCACCTTCTCCAGATCCCCGCGGAGCCGCTCCAGGTCCTCCGCGATTC
>MGWD01000050.1:6150-9912 GCA_001800825.1 Euryarchaeota archaeon RBG_19FT_COMBO_69_17
GGAGTCCATCACGTCCACGGTGGACGTCTGCGTGCCGACCTCCCTCAGCTCCGTCTCGAGGGCCGCGAGGTCCTTCCGGAGCTCGCCGAGCCGCTTCGCGACGCGGTCCGCCTCCTCCGTCGCCTTCCGGAGCTTGTCGGAGACGGAGTCGACCTCCCGCCGGTCCGGGGCGCCGAACCGGAGGGGCGTCGTCTCCAGGTCCCCGCCGATCATCGCCCCGCTCGCCTCGATCAGCTCCCCGCCGAGGGTGACGAGCCGGACCCCGCCCATGTACCTCCGGGCCTGCTCCAGGGTCTCGACGACGATCGTGTCCCCGAGGACGTAGAAGAACGCGTCCCGGTACTTCTCGTCGAACTTGATCAGGTCGATCGCGAAGCCGACGCCCTCCTTCGCGACGAGGATCGCCTTGCCGCGGGGCCGCCCGACGAGCATCTTGCTCAGCGGGAGGAACGTCGCCCGCCCCGCCTTGCTCTTCTTCAGGTAGTCGATGCACTCCGCGGCGACGCCGTCGTCGTCGACGACGATCGCCTGCATCCGGTTCCCCGCCGCGACGAGGATCGCGGTCTCGTACTTCGATTCCGTGTGCCCGAGCTGCGCGATCGTGCCGTGGACGCCCTTGATCCGCCCCGTGTCCCGGGCCTCGAGGATCGCCGCGACCGAAACGGTGTACCCGCGCTTCAGGCTCTCCGCGACGTCCGCCTCCGCCTTCATGGCGGTGTACTGGCGGGTGAGGTCGAGGATCGCGGCCTGGAGCTCCCCCTGCTGCCGGGACAGCTCGGCCTCCTCCTTCCGCTTCGCGTAGAAGTCCGCCTGGAGCCTCGAGAGGCTCTTCGTGGCGGCCTTCGAGCCGGACCGGAGCTCCTTGAGCTGGAACTCCGCGTCGTCGAGCTCGAGCTGGTACGTCTTCAGGACGTCCTCCAGCTGGACGACCTCGTTCCGGAGCCGCTCGAGGGACTCCTTCGCCCGGTCCCCCTCGAGGACGAGGGCCCGGACCTTCTCCTCCCCCTCGTCGGCCCGCTTCGTCAGGGAGAGGACATCTTTCTGGATCTGGAGGACCTTGGAATCGGACTTCGAAGCGGCGTCGTCGAGCGCCTTCAGGTCCGCCTCCGCCGCCTTGAGCTGGGCCTCCAGGTCCCCGAGGGACGCGTCGACGGACGCCCGCTCCTTCTGCAGGGCCTCCAGCTCCTTCGCGACCTTCGCCCGCTCCCGCTGCGCGTCCGCGACCTCCGCCTTGAGGCGCTTCACCTCGTCCGCGCTCGTCGCGGTGCCGTCCGTCGCGCGGGCCCGCTCAATCCGTAGGCCGTCGAGCTTCTCCTTGAGCTGCTTCGCCTCCTCGCCGCCCCGCTCCGCGATTTGTGACTCGAGGCCGGCCAGGCGGGCCTCCGCGTCCTTCAGCTGGGCCTCGATCCCCGCCTTCTCCTTCAGCAGCTTCTCCTTCTCCGCCTCGTACTTCGCGAGCTGCTGCTTCGTCCCGAGGATCTCCTGCTCGATGATCTCCCGGTTCTTGTACACGAGCTGGGCCTTTGCGAGGTTGAGCCGGTCGTTCAGCTCCCGGAACTTGAGCGCGCCCTCCCGGTCCGCGGACAGCTGGTGGAGCTGCTTCTTGATCTCGTCCAGGATGATCTGGATCCGCCCGAGGTTCTCCTCCGTCTGCCTCCGCTTCGTGTCCGCCTGGGCGATGTCGTCGTCGAACTTCGTGATCCCGGCGATGCTGTCCAGGAGTCGCCGCCGGTCCACGTCCGTCATCGACACGATCTTCTGGATGTCCCCCTGCTGGACCAGGTTGTAGCCCTCCGCGCTGATCCGCGCGTGCGCGAGGAGGGAGTCGAACTCGTCCAGGGTGGACTTGCGGTCGTTGATGTAGAAGTACGAGTTGTAGCCGTCCGAGACGGACGGGGACAGGGCCACGTACCGGGTCAGCTTCACCTCGTCCGCCTCGACCGGGATCCCCCGGTCCGAGTTGTCGAACAGGAGGGAGACCTCCGTGTACCCCGCGCCCTTCCGGTCCTTCCCGCCGTTCCAAATCAGGTCCGTCAGGCGCTTCGCCCGGATCGCCTTCGCGCTCTTCGGGCCGAGGACGAACAGGATCGCGTCCGCGATGTTCGACTTCCCGGAGCCGTTCGGGCCCGTGACGGTCGTGTACCCCGGCAGGAAGGGCACCCGCACCTTCCCCGCGAACGACTTGAAGTTCTCCATCTCGATCTGCTTCAGGAACAAGGTATCACCGCGCGAGAAGGCACGGACTGAGCGGTCGAAGTGCCCATCCCATCCTAGCCCTTCTGACTGTCCGACCTTCGTCGGACGTTGCGCCGAATATCCGCCCACGCTATAAAAATCTTCCGCGGCCTAGGGAGGGGACGGGTTGACAAACCGGGCCGCCCCCGGGCACCCATAAGAGCGGAAGCTTAATCCCTCGCTCCTCTCTTCCATCGCGTGGAGGGGGAACTTGCATCGACTCCTCGTCTTGTCGATGACACTGTTGGTTATCGCGGTCTCCTTCGCGACGGCTTCTCCTTCTGTTGGAGAGGCGGGTGCGTGGGGGGTGGACGGTGGAGGCCCGGAACCGACAGTAGGATCTATCGTGGGGTTCAGGGACGACTTCACAGACCAATCAAACGTAAGCGCTTCCTCGGGCGTCATCTTCTCGGGACTAGACGCCCGACTCCCGAATCTCACAACGATGCACCGAGGCTCGGTTCTCGCCCCGGGGCCTGGGTGGGATAGTAGTGCGGTTGGGCCGCTGGCGGTTATTCACGAACCGGGCCTCTACAAGATGTGGCACAGCGGATGCAGCGGCGGATGCCAGATTGGCTATGCGACCTCCGCGGACGGGAGGACCTGGGCGAAACAGGGTATCGTGTTGACCCCATCCCTTCCGTTAGAGGGGAGCGTCCTCTCCTACGGGGACGTGATTAAAGTCGGGGCGGAGTATCGCATGTGGTATTCGGGCTCGGACGGCACGACGTTCCGAATCTTCGCGGCCAACAGCACCGACGGGATTGCATGGAACAAGCAGGGTCTCGTACTGGACCTGGGATCTCCGGGCTCACCGGATGACCGAATGGTGTTCGCGCCCTCAGTTGTGTACGATGCTGGGACGTATCGGATGTGGTACAGCGCGAGTTCAAACGCCAACGTCAGCGGATGGGTCATTGCGACCGCGAGGAGCTCAGACGGCCTGTCGTGGATCAGAGAAGGTGTGGTCCTCAGGGCGGGACCTCCCGGCGCCTCCGATAGTGTGAGGGTCTGGGAGCCGTCCGTCCGTCGTGTCGGGGCCCTCTACGAGATGATCTACACCGCCAGCGATGGGACGTATGAACGTTTGCTCTTGGCCGAATCGTCCGACGGCATCGCTTGGCAGAAACGGGGCCTCATTGTCGATGTCCTCCCACCGGAGGAGAGTCCGAATCTGCAACAGGCAGCACTGTGGGTCGAGTCGGACGGGACCTGGTTGATCTATTATGCCGGCGCCGGTAGTCAGTACCAGGTCTTCCTGAGCACGCGCCCTGCGACGGATCGCCAAGGGTGGCTCCGCTCGGTTCCGATCGCAGTCCCGGCCGGGCTGGATTGGGGGTGGTTCAACCAGACCGTATCAGTGTCTCCGGGATGTTGGGTCAATGTTACGGTCCGTGACGGTTCCACGCTCTCGGTGGTGAATGGGATTGAGAATGTCACGGCCGGGACGGTGGACATCCGCGGCGTAGACGCGGCCATTCATTCCTCTTTGGTTTTCGAGGGATGGCTGGCGAGGACCGGAGGCTC
>MGWD01000050.1:9936-11945 GCA_001800825.1 Euryarchaeota archaeon RBG_19FT_COMBO_69_17
GTTCCTCGGCCTCGATTCCGCAACGGACCTGGGGACCAGCGGCTCCGTCCATCTGGCGTGGTTCTCCGCATCCGACTGGAGTGGTCCCATCACGTACTCCGTCTACCAGGCCGAAGGATTAGGGCCGTTCGACTTTGGTGTCGCCAACTACACGCTCCAAGCTACGTCGCTTGATGTCTCGGGCCTGGCGAACGGGGTCCTCTATCGGTTCGTCGTGAGGGCGAGCGATCGCTGGGGGAACCAAGACGGCAACACCTTGGGGAGGACTGTCATTCCGACGACGCCCGTCGACGACACCCCGCCTGCGTTTGCGGGTCTCGCCGAAGCCCGCGATGCAGGAACGGGAGGCGCGCTCCTGCTGGTCTGGCCTGCCGCAACGGATCCCGACACTCTCTCCTCGAACTCTGACCCTTCCGTTCCGGTCGAATACTTGGTGTTTGGAGCTGCTTCATCCGGGTCAATCAACTATTCCTCACCAGCGCGGGTCACGATGGCGCTTAGCGCGACAGTCTCGGGTCTCGTCGACGGGACTGAGTACCAGTTCGCGGTCCGAGCGAGGGATGCCCAGGGAAATCTAGAGACCAACACAATCATTCGCCGGGCGACTCCAACCCACGTCTTCGACTCCACGCCTCCCACGTTTGCCGGGGCAGAGGAGGTTCTCGATCTAGGAACGGGCGAAGGCGCAAACGTGACTTGGAGTCCGGCGTCGGATCCAGACACGCCTGAGTCCAATGTTGATCCATCGTTGCCGATTACCTACTCAGTCTATGTCGGAGTCAGCGCAACGGGGTTGGGAACGGGGACTCCAAATACGACAGTGTCGACCGAATACGCGGTCATCACCGGCATCGTCCCCGGGAGGACGTACTACGTGCTCGTCAGGGCAACGGACGCGGCGGGAAACACAGAATCGAACACTCGAGTCATTTCATTCGAGATTGCTCCTCGACCCTCGCCCCCCGCTTCGTACTGGTGGATACTCGTGTTGCTCATCGTGGTTCTGGCGCTCGTCGGCGTGGCTGTGATATGGTACCGTCGAAGGTCGCGTGAGCCCCCACCGCCAGCGTAGCACCCGTGCGAAACGGAATTGCCGGGAACGCCTCGGAAGTCGTTAATAGCAGCCATCGCTTCGGCGTTCTCGGATGCCTCGCCTCCGAAATTGCCGTACCCTCGCCATCCCGCCGCCGAAATTGAACATCGGTTGCGGGTATGTGACGCCAGAGGGCTTCCACAACATCGACGTCGCCCCCGGTCCGAACGTCCACACCGTCATGGACATCGAGCACCAGAAACTGCCGTTCGAGGACGGATTGGTGAACGCGGTTCTCGCGAGTCACGTCCTTGAGCACCTGGCCCATCTTGAGTTCGTGACGGCGGAAGTCCACCGCGTCCTGAAGGTGGGAGGGCTCTTCGAGGTGTACGTCCCGTACGGCCACAACAAGGCGTTCAACCACATCCGCTTCTTCTGGCCTCAGGGGCCACGGGAGATCGGGAACGTGACTTTCCGCCCGAGTTCCTACCTCCTGCCATGGAAGTTGAAGCTCAACGAAGTATCCGAAAGGGGCTTGCCGCTGCAGTGGCACGTCCAGCGATACCTGCACTGGAACCCGAACTTCGGGTTCGCGCGGGAACTCCACTTCGTCCTCGGGAAAATCACGAGGGAGGAGTTTGAGAGTCGGTTTGTATTCTGACGACCTGTACCCGGAGGGCCAGGTCGGGACGGGCGGGCCGAAGTACGTCTACTACCTTCTCCGGGAGCTCCCCAAGCTCGGCGTGGACGTGGTCCGGCTCCACAAGGGCGAGGACCCGGCGGACGTGGATGTGCTCCACGACCCGCACGCGCCCTGGAACGCGCCCCTGCGGCCCCGCCGCCCCCTCGTGATCACGGTCCACGATCTTACTCCGTTCACTCACAAGCGGTACTACGGATGGTGGCCGCGGACACTGTACGCCCGGAAACTCCGGTATGTGGCGGGACGGGCGAGACGGATCCTCGCGGACAGCAG
>MGWD01000050.1:11979-12345 GCA_001800825.1 Euryarchaeota archaeon RBG_19FT_COMBO_69_17
CCCCGGGTCCCGGTGGACGTCGTCCCCCTCGGCGTGGAGGACCGGTTCCGCATCCTACCGGTGGACCCGCCCGAGAGGCCGTTCGTCCTCCAGGTCGGGATCCATCGGAGGATAAAGGAGCCCATGGCGACCCTGCGGGCGTTCGAGGCGATTGCGGACCGGATCCCGCACGACCTCCGTTTCGTGGGCGGGCCGATTGGATACGGGGACGAGCTGAAGGCATACGCGGCCTCGCGGCCCGCCCTCCCGGAGCGCGTGAGGGTCTACTGGCCCGGCGAGGACGGGATCCCCGCCCTTTACAACCAGACCGACCTCGTCGTCCACCCGTGCCCGGAGGAGGGCTTCGGCTTCGTGCCCCTCGAGGCG
>MGWD01000050.1:12456-13483 GCA_001800825.1 Euryarchaeota archaeon RBG_19FT_COMBO_69_17
TCGAGGGAGGAACGATCCCGCCACGCTCGACAATACACATTTCGGGCCATGGCAGAGGCGACCGCGCGGACGTACTCCGCGGCCGCAACCTGAGCCAAATCTCAGGCGGTGTTCGTCGAGCCGGATTCGATCGCCCGCTCAGAGTCCCCTACCGCCTTCCGAATCACAGCGTCAGAGGCGAGGACGGTGCCAATCCATTTCTCGACGAACTCGATCTCCTTCTTCGCAGCGGGGTCGGTCGGGGCGGCCACCTTGAGGACCGGGAGGAACATGTGCCGCCACATCAGGATCTCCTTGACCATCAACTTCTCTCGCGTGTACGGGTTCCGCTCATACGTCACGTCGAGCTGCTCCCGCCAGAGCTTCAGGTATTTGTCGTACACGACCCCGAAGGTGTACAAGACGACGTAGACGCCGAAGAAGATGACCAGCAGGCCCACGGCGACAGCGCCGGGCGCACTCAGTGGGACACCGAAGCGGCCGAGGATGTCCTGCCACACGGGGCTCAGAATCGGCCACGCGGTGAATGTGATCAGGACGCCCCAAATCAGCAGGGCCAGGAGGATGTAACTCTGCTGAATCCTCCACAGTTGGACCATGAAGGAACGCTTAACCACGGGAATCGCCCGCGCTACCGAGGCAGACGTATTAGTAGATATCGTGGACGCGCCCATCCGGACGGACCCTCGCGAGATCGGTCCGTCGTCACGCTCGATGGGCCAAGGAGGCGCGCATCGAAGGGCCCAAATAGCGACGCCCGCATGGGCGGCGGAAGGAGTACATGTCAAACCGGAGACGGAGGGCACCCCGAAAGAAGGGAGGCTTGTCGGAGCTTCTCGGCCGCGCCCGTGGAGGTGAAGGGCCGACAGAGTTCATGCCGTCGGCTAGGATAGCGTATCGTTATCGCCTCAGGTTCCTCGGTTGGCTACTCGACGGGCATGTCTACCTGCGTGAGGCGTTCGCCCACGCCCTGCCCAAAGCAATTCGTCGAGAGCTTGCGGTGAACGAGCGGATCGCGGAGGTCCCG
>MGWD01000051.1:0-9576 GCA_001800825.1 Euryarchaeota archaeon RBG_19FT_COMBO_69_17
CCCTCGGCCACCCGATCGGCGCGAGCGGCGCCCGGATCCTGACGACCCTCCTCTACGCGATGGGGGAACGCGGGGCGAAGCGGGGCCTCGCGACCCTCTGCCTCGGCGGCGGGAACGCGGTCGCGATGGTCGTCGAGCGGGCCTGAGCGGGGACGGCATCTTCAAGGCGCCCCTCCCCCTTCCCGTCGGAGTCGGGACCCATGGCCGATTCTTCCGCCCTGTACCTCGTCGGGGTCCTCGCGGCCCTCGCGGGCTTCCTCGCCCTGAACCGGTGGATCGTCGGGCTCACGGGCCGACGTCGGCCCGTCGCCGGTTCCGTCCTGGGGGCCTCCTTCGCCCTCTTCGTCGCGGGGGGCCTGATCCTCGCGACCGCGATCGTCCTCGACACGGAGCAGTACCGGATCGAGAACACGCGCCGTTTCGTGTACGAGGTGACCCTCCGTCCGACGGGGGACCTGCCCGTCGTCGTTCGCCTCCCGGCCCCCCTCGACTCCCGCGTCCGCACCCCATTCCCCCAGGCGAACGGGACCTCGACCCTGTCCCTCCTCGGAACGGGCTCGAGCGCCTACGTCGAGGCGTACCTCACGGGCGACGCCTCGTTCCGCGTCCTGGTTCAGCTCGTCGGGACACCTCTCAACCGCACGCTGAGCGCCGCGAGCCCCGCGCGCCCCGCGAATTCGGGGAACACGACGGTCGCGGCGACCCTCGAGGTCACCGACGGAGGGCCGGCCGCCTCGTCCGTCGAGGTCGAACTTCACCTCCTGTACGACGAGCTCTGCGTGGAAGCCTCGTTCTCCCTCGAGACGATCGCTGCGGAGGGCCGGGCGGCGTACCCGGCCCTGTGGACCGTGTCCGCCCCCACGTGCTGAGCCCTCCCGAGGGCGCTCGCGGCGGGTTCCGGCTCCGCGTCCCCACTCCCGCCCCATAAGCTCTTTTAGGCCCATCGGCAATACCGCTCGATTTCCGACTCCGTCGAGGGTCCGCGCATGCTGCGTAGAGTCACGAAGGCGTCCACGAAGGAAGAGGTCCTCGGCCTCCTCGAACCCCTCCTCCGGGACTGGTTCGGCTCCAAGTTCCGGGGCCTCACGGAGCCGCAGGCCTATGCGGTCCCCCTCATCCACGCCCGGAGGAACGTCCTCGTGTCGTCCCCCACGGGGAGCGGGAAGACCCTGACGGCCTTCCTGTCGATCATCAACGAGCTCTACTCGAAGCAGCTCCGCGGGGAGCTCGAGGCGAAGATCTACTGCGTCTACGTGTCCCCGCTCAAGGCCCTCGCGAACGACATCAACCGGAACCTCGAGACCCCCCTCCGCGAGATGGCGGAGCTCGCCGGGAGGGAGGGCAAGCCGGCCCCCGAGGTCCGGGTCGGCGTGCGCTCGGGGGACACGACGGCCCAGGAGCGCCAGCGGCAGGTCCGACGTCCGCCCCACATCTTCATCACGACCCCCGAGAGCCTCGCGATCATCCTCAGTACGCCGAAGTTCCGGGAGGCCTTCGCGGGCGTGGAGTGGGTCATCCTCGACGAGATCCACGAGGTCTGCTCCTCGAAGCGGGGGGCCCTCCTCGCCGTGTGCCTCGAGCGCCTGCGGGAGCAGACGGGTCGGGACTTCGTGCGGATCGGCCTGAGCGCGACGATCGCCCCCATCGAGGAGGAGGCGAAGTTCCTCGCCGGGTTCGAGGGAGGCAAGGTCCGGGAGATGCACATCGTCGAGGTCGACACGCGGAAGTCCCTCGACCTCGCGGTCCTGTGCCCCGTGAAGGACATGACCGCGGTCCCCATGGACGTCGCCAACGCGCGGATGTACGACGTCCTGAGCCGGCTCATCGACGAGCACCGGACGACCCTCATCTTCACGAACACCCGGAGCGGGACGGAGCATGTGTCGTTCAAGCTCAAGGAGCGGGGGGTCGAGGACCTCGAGGCCCACCACGGGTCCCTGTCGAAGGACACCCGCCTCGACGTGGAGGCGAAGCTCAAGGACGGGGCCCTCAAGGCCGCCGTCTCCTCGACATCCCTCGAGCTGGGGATCGACATCGGGTACATCGACCTCGTCGTCCAGATTGGGTCGCCGAAGAGCGTCGCGAAAGGCCTCCAGCGGATCGGCCGGGCGGGCCACGCGTACGGGGATACGGCGAAGGGCCGCATGATCGCCTTCGAGCCGTGGGAGCTCATGGAGTGCGCGACCCTCGCGAAGGCCGCGTACGACGCCCGCATCGACCGGGTTGACATCCCGCGGAACCCCCTCGACGTGCTCGCCCAGGCCTTGGTCGGCATGAGCATGGAGAAGCGATGGGAGGCCGACGAGGCGTTCGCCCTCCTCCGCCGCTCGTACCCGTTCCACGAGCTCCCGAAGAAGGACTTCACCGCCGTCCTGGACTACCTCTCCTCCCGGAACCCCGACATCAAGGTGTTCGCGAAGATCTGGTTCGACGAGCAGGAGGGCCGCTTCGGGCGGAAGAAGGGCACCCGGATGATCTACTTCACGAACGTCGGGACGATCCCCGAGGAGGGGACGTACCACGTCTTCTCGGAGCGAGGCTCGCCCCTCGGTGAGCTGAGCGAGAAGTTCGTGGAGTACATGAGCCCCGGGGACATCTTCGTCCTCGGCGGGCGGACGCACCAGTTCGTCCGCGTCCGGGGGACCGCCGTCTACGTGAAGGACGCCTCCGGCCGCGCCCCAACGGTCCCCTCGTGGACAGGCGAGATGCTCCCCCGCTCCTTCGACCTGTCCATCGCCGTGGGCCAGTTCCGCCAGGCGATCGCGGACCGGATCGACGCGGACGGGGAGGCCGCGGCCCGGCGGTGGCTCCTCGAGACCCACCGGGTCGATGAGGGCGCGGCCCGCTCCCTCGTCTCCTACGTCCAGGAGCAACGAGCCCTCCTCCCGGACCTCCCGACGGACCGGCGGGTCCTCCTCGAGGGCTACATCGACGTGAAGGGGAACCGGAATGTGATCTTCCACTTCCCCTTCGGTCGGCGGGTCAACGACGCCCTCAGCCGGGCGTACGCGTTCGCGATCACGGAGGCCCACCGGACGAACGTGCGGGTGAGCGTGACGGACGACAACTTCATGCTCACGGTCCCCAAACGGATCGAGATCGATGGGCTCGTCGGGCTCGTCACGAGCGAGGGCCTCGAGCAGCTCCTCCGGCGCGCCGTCCGGAACACGGAGCTGTTCAAGCAGCGCTTCCGGCACTGCGCGACCCGGGCCTTCATGGTCCTCCGGAACTACAAGGGCCGGGAGGTGTCCATCGGCCGGCAGCAGCTGAGGTCCCAGCGGGTCCTCGACTGGCTCCACGAGATCGAGGATTTCCCCGTCGTCAAGGAGACGTACAACGAGATCCTCCACGAGGTCATGGACCTCCGCCGGGCCCGCGAGGTCCTCGAGGGGATCGAGGGGGGGGCCATCGAGGTCCGCACGTCCGACTTCTCGAACCTGCCCTCCCCCTTCGCCCACAACGTCGTCCTCCAGGGGGTCTCGGACCTCGTCCTCATGGAGGACCGGTCCGCCCTCCTCCGGGAGCTCCACCGGCAGGTCCTCAGGAGGGTCATGCCGCAGGAAGACATCCGCGCGATCCAGTTCCCCGAGGGGGAGATCCGGGAGTTCTTCCTGCGGAGGATCCCACGGATCGCGAGGAAGGAGGACCTCCTCGCGTATCTCGACCGGGTCGGGGACGCGAACCTCCTCCAGGAGAAGGGGCGGAGCCCCTTCGAGCACGCGACGGCGTCCCTGGCCGAAGTGCGGACGTGGGCGGGCCAGCTCATGGAGGAGGGCCTCGTCGAGAGCGTGTGGACCCCCCAGGGGGTCCACTGGGCCCGGCGGGAGCAGGTGCCCGCGTACGTGGCCGTGTACGCGCAGAAGGCCCGGCTCCGACCGCCCGAGGAGCGTCTCCTCGCGGCGCTCCGGCAGAAGCCGCGGACCCATCGAGAGCTCGCGCGCCTAACGAAACTCGGGCGGGACGACCTCAACGAATCTGTCCGAAAGCTCGAGCGGGCGTACCTCGTCGGGCGCCGGGGCGTCGAGGAGACCGTGTACGTCGCCCGCACGCCGGAGAAGGCGGGGTTCGAGGCGTCCCTCGACCGGCTCCTCCAGAGGCGCCTCGAGGCGGACGGCCCCCAGACGGCCCAGGAGCTCGGCGTCGCCCTCGGCCTCGAGGCGGACCTCCTCGCGGAGGCCCTCCGGGACCTCGAGCGGGAAGGGCTCGTGTCCTCGGGGCACTTCCTCGTCGGGGAGGAGTTCCAGTTCATCCTCACGCGGGACCTCCAGCGCCTCCAGCGGCGCGGGGAGACGCGGGAGGTCTTCGAGGAGGGCCAGGTCAAGGCCTTCCTCCTGGGGAAGCAGTTCGAGGGCCTCCGGACGATCGACGACTACTTCGACCGCTTCGTCGAGGTGGGGATGGTCCTCGATATCTGGAACCACGTGTCCGCCTTCGACTACGAGGACTGGCTCCGCCGTCGGGCGTCGGGGGACATCCTCGAGGGGCGGTTCCTCAACGGCCGCGTGCGGTACGTGCGCGCGAAGGACGCGCCCCTCTTCCTCGCCGCGTTCCCCCGGCGTCCGCTCACGGAGTTCGAGGACCAGGTCCTCGAGGCCGTCCGCTCCGCCGACGGGATCGACCTCTACGGGATCGCGAGGAAGGTGCGGGCCGAGAAGGAGAAGGTGAAGGAGGCCCTCGAGAAACTCGACTACGACGTGTACGTCGTCCGCAAGTTCCAGGGGGACGGCTGGACCGCGAGGAACCTGTACGTCGCGTACGAGCCGCCGGCCGCGGACCTCCCGGACGCCAAGGAGGACCTCGTCGTGCGCTACCTGCGGGCGAACGGCCCCGCGCCCCTCTCCGGGATCCGGGAGTGGGGCCGCTTCGAGTGGGAGGACCTCGAGGCCCTCCTCGACCGTCTCGAGGAACGAAAGGCCGTCGTCCGGATCCTCGTGACGGGGAAGGCGGAGTCCGAGATGCTCGTCCTCGCGGACGGCCTGCCGGCCTTGCGGAAGGCCCCCCACGACGGCGGTAGGGACGGCCTCCGGGTCCTGTCCCTCCTCGACCCGTGGACCCAGCCCCTGTGGGCCCAGGTCGCGAGCCGCTACGGGGATGGCTGGCTCTTCCCCCTCGTGAAGGACGGCGACCTCGTCGGGATCGCGGAGCTCTGGGAGATGTCGGGGTGCATCGAGCTCCGGGGGCTCGACCTCACTGCCCCCGCCCTCCTGGACGAGGCGATCGCGGCCCTCGTCCGGATGATGGGCTTCTACCGCCTCCGAGGGGTCGACATCCTCCGGGTGACCCGCGTCCTCGGCAAGGACGTCCCCGAGATCGAGGACCTGTCCCCATGGACCCGCGCGGGCTTCCTCCGGTTCGCCGACTTCCTCGCCCACGGGACGATCATCCCGAAGGACTTCGAACCCGCCGCCCTGCTCGCGTACGTCCTGCACCGGCAGGGGGTCGCCCCCGACGCCCGCTTCCCCGACCCCGTCGCGGCGGCCCGGGCCCTCCTCGGCCTGCGCTCGGACTTCGCCGCCCGCCTCCGGGTGCGGAGCTTCGAGCCCCTCGAGCGCCTCCACCGCGCGGGCACCCTCGCGAAGGGGCTCGGGATCCCCGAGTACTGGACGTACTGCACGGAGGACGACCTCCGGCTGTTCCGGGTCGCGAAGGGCGCCCGCCTGACGAAGGACATGCGGCACGTCCTTGGGCTCCTCGAGGCGAACGGCCCCCTCTCCCGACCCCGGATCCTCGCCCTCTCGGACCTCAGCCCGACGGCCACCGCGGCGGCCCTCCGGACGCTGTACGCGGGGGACGTCGTGACGAGGGACGCGGACAACCGATATCGCGTCGTCGGGGAGGCGAAGGTCCCGCGGGAGGCCGCGCGGGCCGAGATCCTGCGGCGCTTGGTCCGGAGCGTCGGGGTCACGTCCGCGGAGGCCCTCGCCGCCTACACCCGGTTCGAGTACAACATGGCGGAGATCCGCCGTCGGCTCCGCGCGTTCGAGGAGGAGGGCTGGCTCGTGAAGGGCTTCCTCGCGAGGGGGGACCGGACCGTCCACTGGATCCTCCGGGAGGACCTCGACCGCCTCGAGGGCCTCAAGGTCCGCCGGAGGTTCGTCCTCACTCCGATGGACAACCTCTTCCTGTTCCTCCGGACCTCCATCGTCGCCCGCTTCCGCTCCGGCTACTGCTACGTCGCGTTCGAATCCACGGAGATGGTCGGCTCCTTCAAGGCGAGGCGGCGGAAACGGGAGTTCGTCGTCACGGACTTCCAGGGCGAGGCCTCCGTCCGCCGGATCGTGGAGGCGTGGGAGAAGGAGAACGAGGTCGAGGTCGGGGAGGCCGTGGACCGGATCTCGGACCACGAGGTCATGGAGTGGTACCACAAGATGTACGGGCGCGGGGCCGCGGAGAAGTGAGCCCGCCGGGAAGGGTTCTTGTCCCCGCGCGGGTTGGGGGGCCGAGGGGTCCCCGTGACCGTCCTCGGGATCGACACGGTCGCGATCGTCGTCTCGGACCGGAGGAAGGCGCTCGCCTGGTACCGGGACGTCCTCGGGCTCGCCGTCGCCTACATCGGCCCGAACTCGGAGGACGCGCCGCCCGACGCGCACGGCACCCCCGAGGACCCGGGGCACTGGATCGAGATCGGCCCCGGGCGGCCGCGGACCCGCGTGCACCTGTGCCAGATGGGCGGGCGGACGGAGCCCGGTCCCACGGGGATCACGTTCCTGACGGACGACATCGGCGCGGACTACGAGCGGCTGCGGTCCCTGGGCGTCCGCTTCCTCGGCCCCCCGGAGGCGATGGACTGGGGGGAGTGGCTCTGCCAGTTCGTCGACCCGGACGGGAACGAGTTCGACCTCAAGCAGCCCGCCCCGCCCTATGGACGGCCGTGAGGGCCTTCGTCGCGGCAACCTTTATCGACGGCCCGTGGATGGAGAGCCGATGGCCTCCCCTGACGTCCTCGACCGGATCCCCCGCGCGCGGGGGGCGATGGTCTCCTCCCTGAGGGACCTGTGCCGGATCCCCGCGGTCGGGCCCGACAACGGCGGGACGGGGGAAGGGGAGAAGGCGGAGCATGTGCGCGGCCTGCTCAAGGGGCTGGGCCTCAAGGTCGAGCGATTCGACCCGCGGGACGACCGGGTGCCGGGGAAGAAGCGGCCGAACCTCGTCGTCCGCGGGGGCAAGGGCCCGCGGCTCTGGGTCCTCTGCCACCTCGACGTCGTCCCGCCCGGGGACGCGTCCGCGTGGCGGTGCGACCCCTTCGCGCCGACCCTCGTCGACGGGCGTCTGTACGGCCGGGGGACGGAGGACAACGGCCAGGCGATCGCGGCCCTCCTCGGGGCGTACCGAGCGATCCTCGACGCGGGGGAGGAGCCGTCCCGCCCCTTCGGCTTCGCGTTCGTGGCCGACGAGGAGACGGGGAGCGGGAAGGGGGCCAAGTTCCTCCTCGAGTCCGACGTCTTCGGTCCGAAGGACGTCTTCCTCGTCCCGGACCGCGGGGCCTCCGACGGCGAGGAGATCGAAGTCGCCGAGAAGAGCCTTCTCTGGATCCGCTTCACGGTCCGCGGACGGCAGGCCCACGCGAGCCGGCCTGAGATGGGGGTCAACGCCCTGCGGGCGGGCGCCTACCTCCTGACCCTCCTCGACGCGAACCTCCCGAAGCGGTTCCCGAGGTCGGACGGCCTCTTCCGGCCGTCCACGTCGACGTTCGAGCCCACGAAGAAGGACGCGAACGTCCCGAACGTGAACACGATCCCCGGGGACGACGTCTTCTACTTCGACTGCCGCGTCCTGCCGTCGTACGCCACGAAGGAGGTCCTCGCGGCGGCCCAGGACCTCGCGGGTCAGGCCGCTCGCACATTCGGCGTCCGGGCGTCCGTGGACGTCCTCCAGGACGAATCGAGCCCGCCGACCCCGGTGAACGCCCCCGTCGTCCTCGAGCTGACGAAGGTCCTCCAGAAGGTCCGCGGGGTGCGGGCCCGTCCCGTCGGGATCGGGGGCGGCACCGTCGCGGCCCCCTTGCGCCGGAAGGGGTACCCCGTCGCCGTGTGGGAGACGACGGACCAGACGGCCCACGGGGTCGATGAGTACGCGAAGCTCGACAACCTCGTCGGGGACGCGAAGGTGTTCGCGACCCTCCTCCTCGGGGGCGCGTGATCAGGCCCGGGTCGCGGGGACGGGGTCCTTGATCACGACGAGGCTCATGCTGTCGAGGAGGATGTGGGCCCCGCACTTGGGGCAGTCGATCCCGTCCCAGCCCGAGGTCGTGGGGTCCCCGGCCAGGGTGATTCGCGTCGACTTGCAGTAGGGGCAGAGGAGGCTCACCCGGAGCTCCTTGTCTCCGAGCCGGTCGAGGGACACTTTGTCGAGAATCCTGCCCACGCGAGGCCTCCGGGGCGCCGCAGGATGAGGCCTTGTCGTCCGTGGCTTATTAACTGAATGGGACGGTTCTCGAATCTGGGAATGCTCACGCGGCGTCCGCGCCGCGGCCCGGCCGTAGGCGAAGGACGCGGTCCGCGCAGGACGCGGCCTCGTCGAACCGCCCGAGCTTCGCGAGGACGTACCCCTTGTTGACCCACGCCCCGCGATACGAGGGGTCGATCTCGAGGGCCCGCTCGTAGCACCGAAGGGCGTCCTCGTACCGACCGAGCCGGGCGAGGGCGTTCCCCTTGTTGTTCCAGGCGACCTCGTACCTCGGGTTCACCTTGATCGCCGCGTTGAAGCACCGAAGCGCGTCGACGAGCCGACCCATCTTCGTGTACGCGTTCCCCTTGTTGACCCACGCGACCTCGTTCCGGGGATTCAGGTCGAGGGCCCGGTCGATGGCCCGGAGGGCCTCATCGTACCGCCCCAGGAGGATGAGGCTCGCGCCCTTTCCGTACCATGGAAGGTCGGCCCCCGCATCCGCCTTCTCCGTGAGGGCGATCGCGCGGTCGTACGACTCCACGGAGCCGCGGAAGTCCTCCCGGTCGAGGTCCCGCTCCGCGCGGACGAGCTCCCGCCGGAGGTCCCGGAGGTACCCGCGCTGGCGCGCCTCCCCGAGGAGGGCGGCGGCTGGCCCCAGGAGGGCCGCGAGGATTCCGATGGTCCAGGCGAGGCGGGCGGCGTCCGGGACGCCCTGGCCCGCGGCGATTGCGAGGGCGATGAGGGGGACGGCCCCGGCCGCGGCGAGGATGGGACGCTGGGGCGTGTCGACGACGGCCCGAGCGACGTATGCCATGGGGAACGCGCTCGCGGCCGCGAGGACGTACGCGGCCTCGACCGGTCCTCCGTACGTGAGGGGCCCGAGGCCCCCAGCGGTCCCGCCGAGGACGAGCAGGAGTCCCTCTCGCTGCCGGATGCGGGCCCGGCCCGAAGGAGAGAGTCGGGCGAGGGAGAACCCGACGAAGCCCGTGAGGAGGAGCGCGAGGGCCCAGAACATCCCCTCGATCCCGAGGTCGTAGGACACGTAGAGGCTCGCCCCGGCCCCGAGGATCGCGGGGCCTGCGAAGTCCATGGGCGCGGGTCGCCGGGACGACCCGGCCGGCGGGCGACGCGCCGCGGTGCGAGGTCCGAGGCGGATCTCCGCGGGGCGCTTCAGGACGCGATCCTTCG
>MGWD01000051.1:9630-9892 GCA_001800825.1 Euryarchaeota archaeon RBG_19FT_COMBO_69_17
GGTCCGGGGGCCGACTTGGGCTCGACGGAGGGAAGGATGATTGCGCGGCCTGCGTCGCAGGCTCCCGCGGCGCGGGGGGACGCGGGGGCTCGGGGGCAGCCGCGGGCGCGGGCTTCGGCCGGAGGGGGACTGCGGTCATCGGAGGCCGTGTCTCCCGGGGCGGCGGCGCCGGGGCGGGCGCGGCCTTCTCCACAGCCTTCGGCGCGACTCGGTCCGGGGGGCGGGGGTCTATCGGCGGGAGCTCCAACGGCGCGGGCCTCGG
>MGWD01000051.1:9909-48677 GCA_001800825.1 Euryarchaeota archaeon RBG_19FT_COMBO_69_17
GCTCCGCCGGCGCGGGCGCGCTCGGGGGCATCGCCCGGGAGACGCGTGGGGTCTCCGCCCTCAGGGGCTCCCCGCAGATCTCGCACTCCGTCCAGTCCGGGGTGTTGTCCGCCCCGCAGATCGGGCAGAGGATGAGGTCCAGGATGTCCGCGTCCTCCCCGGCCCACGCGGGCTCCGTCTCCTCGTCCGCTTCGAACTCCGCCCCGCACCGCGGGCACGTCGGGTCCCCCGTGGCGACGAAGCCCCCGCAGTTCGTGCAGAGGAACAGGAGGCCCGTCTCCTTCCTCTCGAGGACGCCGTCCACGTCGCGCCCCCGGAGTTGCTCGGGACGCCGGAAGCCGGCCTCGAAGAGGGCGAGGGCCTTCTCCCGGTCGATGCCGAAGGCTCGGGAGAGGCGGACGACTGCCTCATCGATGACGAAGGCCCCGCAGTTGCCGCAGTCCGTCGCGTCTGGGGCCATCGGCTCCTGGCAGACGGGACAGAGGGCCCGGGCCTGTTTCCCGGGCATGAGCGATCGAACCATCCGTGGGACGGAGCCATAAGGGTATTGACCCCGTTGTCAGGCCCGATAGTGGCCTCCCGGGCACCTTAAGTAGCGCGCGACGCCTCCTGTCGTGCCGATGGCGACCCAACTCGACTTCCTCGCGGCTCTCGCGATGGGGATCGGCCCCGCCCTCCTCTTCATGTGGGTCTCCCTCCGGCGGTTCGACCGCCCTCGGGTCGAGGCGACTCTCTTCGACGATCGGCGGGTCTTCGGGCACCTCGCCGTCGGGATGATCTTCGGGGTCTTCGCGAGCGTCCTCGCCCGGGCCATGCCGCGGTTCGACTTCGCGTCGTCCGTCCTCGCGGTCGGCGCCTCCTTCCTCGTCGAGGAGCTGTTCAAGGTCGTCGTCCTGAACCGGAAGGGGTATCAGGGGCGCTTCGACACGACGTTCACGGGCGTCTCCCTCGGCGCCGGCCTCGCCGCGACGACCGCGATGGCGACGATCTACTGGAACGTCACGGGGAGCCTCGGGTTGCCCGATCTGTTCCTCACGTTCCTCCTCTTCTCCGTGACGATGAACCTCGTCCACGTGGACACGGGGGTCCTCATCGGCTTCGGCGCATCCCAGAAGGAGATGGGCCGGCCGCTCGTGAAGGCCCTCGCGATCCGCGGGGCCCACGCAGGGTTCCTGTTCCCCCTCCTCGTCGGCGCCCCGAACCCCTGGAGCCTCGTCGCGGCCGCGACATCCACGGGGTTCGCCCTCCTCGTGTTCTACTACGCGTACACGGTCCTGCTCCCCGCGACCCTGCCCCAGGACCTCCAGCGGAAGGCCCGCCGGGAGCGCCGGCGCGTGCCGTCCGTCAAGGAATGAGGGAGACGGCCCGGTAGAACCCCGCCCGCGGTTCATATACGGCGCCGGCCTCGACCAGCTCCGCGAGAGCTGCTTCGGGATCGGGGATCCCGAGCCCCGCGAGGACCTTCCGCCAGTCCTCGAGGGAGAAGACCTCGAGCTCCCGCGTGAGCTCGGCCGCGGCGACCCGGGTGCGGCGGGCCCGGTCCCCCGAGGCCGCGGCCGCGACGATCCTCGTGTGGACGTCCCGCGATCGTGCGCGCCTCCTCGGGGCGGACGCCTCCGCGGCGACGTCGGCACCGCCCGCGAGTTCCGCGTTCACCCGCCCGACAAGGGGCGCGAGCTCCCGCGCCGTCGAGGCCCGCGCGCGGACCTTCGCCGGGACGACCCGGATCTCGAAGCCGCAGGCGCACGCCGTCGTCTTCTGCGCAAGGTCCACGCCCTTCGCCCGCCGGCACCGCGGGCACACGACGACGCCGTACATCCGCCTAGACCAGGAAGACGAGGGCCGCGAGGCACGCCCCGTAGTGGTCCATGGGGATGCTCAGCTCCTCGATCCGGTACTCGATCCGGCGGAACTTGATCCCTCGGAGGTTCGCCATCTCCCCCATCTTCCACTCCATGACCTCCTTGAGGGAGCGCTTCGTCCCGTGCATGTGGCCCTCCGCGACGTACCCGCCGAAGCCGTCCTCCCGGAACCCGTACGCGATCCCCGCCGCGACCGTTTCCCCTTCCCCGCCCCGCTGCTGGGCCAGGACGCAATGGGTGATCGCCCCCATGGGGAGGTCCCTCTTCCGGACCTGCTTGATCCCAATCGGGAGCACGGAGGACACGGAGACGAGGTTCTGCTCGGACAGCCCGCCCGCGAGGAGGGCCTGGTCGAACGCGTTGAGGTCGGAGATCTTGGACACGGCCTTCCCGGACGTCACGAAGAACTTCGTCGGAATGGGCAACATGGGGCTCTGCGGGGCCGCCCCATCCCCCGCCACGGCTTAAGGCTTTGCGAGAGGGCCTCGCAGGGACCCACCGACATCTATTCGTCTAATATTATTTATCTAGATGAATGGATAGGGACGGACGCCACGGAGACGTGCGGGACGTCCGGCGGCCGCTCAAGGACCTTCCGCATCTCGAACGCGTCCTCGCCCCACGAATAGTACTTCGGGAGGAGGCCTTCCGTCCCGTACCCGAGCCGGCGGTAGAGGGCGATCGCCGCGAGGTTCGCCGTGCCCACCTCGAGCCGGACGATCCCGCATCCCCGGTCTCTCGCGGCGTCCTCTGCGGCGAACATGAGCCGCGTCGCGATCCCCCGCCTTCGGGCCTTGGGCTCGACGGCGATGGACAGGACCCGCCCGACGCGTCCTTCGAACAGGAGGAGGAGGGCCGCCCGGATCCGGCCCTCCGCCTCCTCGACGAGGGCGAGGGCCCGCGCGTTCCGGAGGATCCACTCGAGGAGCTCCCGCCGGAACCGGCGGTCTTGGAAGCACACGTCCTCGATGCGCTGGAGCCCATCGAGGTCCTCGATTGACGCCCGTCGGAGCAAGGGGGCATGGACGCGCGACTCGTTATTCTCCCTTTCGGTCCGCTCCTCGGCCGCGGTCCTCGTCCCCGAAGGGGCGAGGCCTCACGTCCTCGAAGATTCCGAACCGGTTCCCGCTCGGGTCCTCGAAGACGAGGCACGGCCCGTTCGGGATCTCGAAGGCGCGGCCCTCGGATTTCCATCCGCGACGGCGGAGGGCCTTCGCCGTCCCCCGGAGATCCCGGACCGCGAAGAGATGGATCGTGCTCGGGGCGGGCCGGTGGTCCGCGAGGAGGACGAGGGGACCCCTGCCGAGGCGGACGGCGGCCACGTGAGCGCCGAAGCCCTCGAGGTTCCACATGACCTCGCCGCCGAGGACGTCCCGGTAGTACGCGAGGTCGCGCTTGAAGTCCCGGGACCCGAGGTACACGTACTCGAGGCTCTCGAAGGGGAGCGCCATGGTCGACGATGCGCCGTCCCCCGCCTTCCGCCTTTCGGTCCCCGGATGCGTCGCGGCATCCGGGTGACGTCTCCGCGAAAGGGTAATCTAGGCCCCCCGGGATGGCCCGCGGGCCCATGGTCGCGATCGCGGAGATCCTCAAGGGCGCCTACGTCGGGCGGGAGGTCGAGCTCCGAGGCTGGATCTACCGCACACGGACGATGGGCGGCAAGGCCTTCGTCGTCGTGCGGGACGACACGGGGATCCTCCAGGCCGCGGTCTCGAAGGACGGGGTCCCCGCGGAGTCCTTCGAGGCAGTCGAGCGGGCCCTCATCGAGTCCGCCGTCGTCGTCCGGGGGACCGTCGTGGCGGACAAGCGGGCCCCGGGCGGGTACGAGATCCGCGCCGCCGACGTCAAGATCGTCCACTTCGCGGAGAAGTTCCCGATCCAGGAGGACCTCAGCGAGGAGTTCCTCCTCGACGTCCGCCACCTCTGGATCCGCTCCCAGCGGATGACCCAGATCTTCCGCGTCCGGCACACGGCCTTCGCGGCCGTCCACGAGTACTTCCGGGACCAGGGGTTCTGGGAGGTCCACCCGCCGATGATCACCCCCGCGGGGAGCGAGGGCGGGTCCACCCTTTTCGAGATCGAGTACTTCGGCCGCAAGGCCTACCTCACCCAGTCCTGGCAGCTCTACGCGGAGGCCCTGGCCCTCTCGATGTCCAAGGTCTACTACGTCGGCCCGTCGTTCCGCGCGGAGAAGTCCCGCACCTCGCGCCACCTCACGGAGTACTGGCACGCGGAGATGGAACAGGCGTGGGCGGGGATGGAGGACGTCCTCAAGCACGCGGAGGGCGTGATCTCCCACGCGTGCCGCAGGGTCGCCGAGGAACGCCCCGACGACGTGATCGCCCTGGGCCGGACCCCGGAGTTCCTCAAGGCGGTGACCCCGCCCTTCGAACGCCTCACGTACCGGGAGGCCATGGACATCCTGACGGCCAAGGGCGTGGGCATCGAGTGGGGGAAGGACCTCCGGACGTTCGAGGAGCGGGCCCTCACGGAGGGCAGGACGAAGCCCATCATCGTGAGCCACTATCCTCGGGTGTCCCAGGCGTTCTACAAGGCGCGGGACCCCACGGACCCCGAGGTCGTCCTCGCCTTCGACGTGATCGCGGGGGACGGGGTCGGGGAGATCGTGGGCGGGAGCGAGCGGGAGACGGACCTCGCGACGATCGAGGCGTCCCTCCGCGCGCAAGGGGAGGACCCCAAGGCGTACGCGTGGTACCTCGACCTCCGGCGGTACGGGAGCGTCCAGCACGCGGGCTTCGGGATGGGGATGGAGCGGCTCATCCAGTGGATCTGCAAGCTCGAGCACATCCGGGACGCCGTGCCGTTCCCGCGGACCCCCGCTCGCTTCCATCCCTGAAGGGCGCATCCTTTTAGGCCGGGCCCGCGCTTCGCGGCGCCCGATGGCCGACCCCGGGGAGGACCCGTTCTCCCGCCTCCTCGACGACCACAAGGACTTCCTCGAGAAGCTCGCCGAGCTCGAGGCGACCCTCGACGAGATGGTCCGGACGCGGAAGGCGACGGAGGCGAACCGCGCGGTCCTCGACGAGGCCCTCCGCTTCCTCGAAGAGGAGCTCCTCCCTCACTTCCGGCTCGAGGACGAGGTCGTCCTGCCGGCCCTCGAGTCCCGGGTGGGCCGGTTCGGGAGCCTCGTGAACGTGGTCGCGTACGAGCACGAGGAGATCCGCCGGGAGGTGGGGAAGTTCCGGGAGGCCCGCGCGGACCTCACGGTTGCCCGCGATCCAGGTCCAGCGATCGAGGAGCTCAACCGCCACGGGATCTTCACGATCCAGTTCCTGTGGGACCACTTCCGGAAGGAGCGGACGAGCCTCTTCCCGACCGCCCGGGAGCAGCTCCCGCCGGAGGACCTCTCAGCGATCCGGAGGAAGCTCTCCCGCTAGGCACGCCCGATCGCCTCGCGGAGCCGCGCGGCCGTCGCCTCGAGGGTGGACCGGTCCGGCGGGTCCGCGTACCGGGGCGGGAACCGGAGATGGAACCCGTCCCCTTCGTACCTCGGGAACACGTGGAGGTGGACGTGGAAGACCTCCTGCCCCGCGGCCTCCCCGTCCGCGAGGTGGATGTTCACCCCCTCGCACCTCACGCCGCTCCCGCGCAGGGCGGCGGCCACGCGCATCGCCGTCTCGAAGAGCCGCCCTCCCGTCGCGGGGTCGAGGTCCGCGAGGCCCGCGGCATGGGCCCGCGGGATCACGAGGGAGTGACCCTCGTTGATGGGCCGGATGTCGAGGAACGCGACGGTCAACGGGTCCTCGTGGACGACGCTCGCGGGCAGCTCCCGCCGGCCGATACGGCAGAAGACGCACGTCCCCTCGGCCATCTCGTTCGGGAATCGGCGCGCGGGTTTCAAGCTTGCGCCGACCCGCCCTCACGGCTTCCGGGTCGTCGGCCCCAGGACGCGCTCCGCGATCACGAGCTTCTGGATTTCGTTCGTCCCCTCGTACAGTCCGAGGATCCTCGCGTCCCGGTAGTACCGTTCCACGTCGAAGTCCCCGCTGAAGCCGTACCCCCCATGGACCTGGACGGCCCAGTCCGTGACCCGCTGGGCCATCTGGGCGCCGAACAGCTTCGCCATGGAGACCTCGAGGGTGTTGTCCTGCCCCAGGTCCCGCAGGTGGGCTGCCCGCAGGGTCAGGAACCGGGCCGCATCGATCTCCACGGCGGATTGGGCGATCATCTCCCGCACAAGCTGGAAGTCCCCGATGGGCCGCCCGAACGCCTTCCGCTCCTTCACGTACCGGACGGAGGTCTCGAGGGCCGCCCGCGCCACGCCCACCGCGCCCGCGGCGATCCCGATCCTCCCGCTGTTGAGGGTCTTCAGGATCTGGGCCCAGCCGTCGCCCGGTGACCCGATGAGGTTCTCCTTCGGGATCCGGCAGTCATCGAAGGCGAGGTCCGCCGTCGGGCTCGCCCGCAGGCCGAGCTTCGTCCTCGTCTCCACGTTCGTGACCGTGAACCCGGGCGTCCCCTGGGGGACCATGAAGAGGGAGATCCCCTCGTGCCTCGACGTGCCCGGCTCCCGCGCGTACACCTGGACGTAGTCCGCGATGCTCGCGTTCGAGATGAACCGTTTCGAGCCGTTGAGGACCCACTCGTGTCCGTCGAGGGCGGCCGTCGTCGCGAGGCTCGCCGCGTCGCTCCCCGCGCCGGGCTCCGTGAGGGCCCACGCCCCGAGCTTCTCCCCCCGCGCGAGGGGGACGAGCCACTCCCGTTTCTGGGTCTCGTTCCCGAACCAGAGCAGGGACGTCTCGCTCAGGGACGTCTGCACGGAGACCGTCGTCCGGACGCTCGACGAGCCGCGGCTGATCTCCTCGACGAGGAGCATGAAGGACACGTAGTCCATCCCCGCGCCGCCGTACGCCTCGGGCACGGGGGCCCCGAGGAACCCGAGTTTCGCCATCTTGTCGTACAGGGCGCGCGGGATCTCCCCCGCCTCCTCCCACGCTCGGACGTGGGGGACGATCTCCCGGTCGACGAAGTCCCGCGCGGTCTCCCGGACGAGCTCCTGGGCCTCCGTGAGGCGGAAGTCCACCGGACCACCTTCCCGCGGGCTAAAGGCGGGGCGGCCATAAAGGTTCGGAACGGACGTTTCCGTCCGCAGGTCCCGGGTCGGCTCGATCTAGAAGGTGAAGTCCTGGTTCTCGGGACCGCCAGGGGACGGGTTGAGGACCCAGAGGTGCCCGCCCTGGACCACGACGATGCGCCCGCACGACCGGCACCGGAGGAACTCCGCGTTCCGCTCGGACCCGAGGGCCTCCGTCTCCCGGTGCTCACAGACGGAGGGATCGACCCGCGACTTTCGAAGCATGACGCTCATGCTCTGCTCTCCTGACCCATCTTGGGAACCGGTCCGGGAAGTCCCTTCCGTAAGTACGCTAGGGTCCCCTCTCCCAGGACGGAGCGACGCGGCCCCCGAAGCCTTAATCAGCATGGCCCGGATACGACGGGCCCGTGGGCGTCCTCTCCGATGCGGACATCCTCCGGTACCTCGAGAAGGGCGAGTTGGCGATCGAACCCTTCGCGGAGGCCCACCTCACCCCGAACGGCTACGACGTGTCCGTCGCGCAGGTCGCGTTGCCCGCCGCGGACGTCCGCGTGAAGGACGGGGTGGCCCGGGTCCCGCCGATGACGCGGTTCGCGGTCGGGACGCAGGAGGTCGTCACCCTCGGCCGCCACCTCGCGGGGCAGATATGGCTCCGCACGACGTGGGCGCGACGCGGGGTCCTGTCGTCCTTCGGGATGATCGACGCGGGCTTCTCCGGCGCCCTGACGTTCGGCGCCCTCAACGCATCCCATGAGTCCCTCGAGGTGCCGATCGGGGAGCGGTTCGCCCAGGTCGTGTTCCTCACCCTTGAGTCGCCCGCGTCCGCGACGTACGAGCGGCGCTCGGGGACGTACCAGGGGCAGCGGGGCGTCACCCTGGGCCGACCCTGACGTCGAACGCGACGTGGTGCTGGCTCGGGGAGTACGCGCGGACGTCGTGGAGGCGGACCTCCTCCGCGGTCCGGCCCGATCCCTCCACGAGGTAGCGGACCTCGAGGGCCCTTGCCTCCCTCTCCGCGTCTTCTAGGATGCCGTACATGTGGACCGTCCCGTGGGGTCCGAGGGCCCCCAGGGCGTCGGGGAGGAACTCCATCGCGCGGTGGGGCAGGTCGAGGATCACGCGGTCCACGGGCCCGACGGACGCGAGGATGTCCCGCGCGTCCCCCTCCCCCACCTCCACGCGATCGGCCCGGTTCGCGGCGACGTTCCGCCGGAGGAGGGCGACGGCCTCCGGGTTCGCGTCCGCGGCGACGACCCGGGCCGGGTCCGCCCGGCGGGCGATGAGGATCGCGTACGGGCCCACGCCCGCGAAGGGGTCCGCGACGGCTTCCCCGGGCGCCACCTGGCGGGCCACCCGCATCCGCTCCGTCCCGAGCCTCGGGCTGAAGTACGCCCGCGCGACGTCGACGTGGTACCGGAGGCCGTACTCCACGTGGACCGTCGTCGTGCGCGGCTCCCCCGCGACGACCTCGACGTCCCGGATTCGGAGACCCCCGGAGACCCCGCGGTCCCGGGCGACGACGCGGACCTTCGGGTTCCATGCGAGGATCGCCCGGCCGATCTCCGCGCGGTGGGCCTCGAGCTCCTCGGGGATCTTGAGGACCGCGACGTCCCCGATCACGTCGAACGAGGAGGGCAGGAGGGGCCGCAGTCGGTCCGGGACCCGGACGACGTCCTTGTAGCTCCGCACGGGGACGAACGTCGCCCCGACGTCCCGCTGCTCCACTGGAAAGCCGAGGTCCACCCGCTCCCGCGCCGGGAGGAGGATCCGGTCTCCCTCCCGGAGGATCTCCGCATGCTTCAGGAGGAGCCCCCGGTCCCGCAAGGCCCGCCGGACCTCCTCCGCCCGGCCCCGCGGGACGACGACGCACCAGGCGCGCACGCGGCCGCGAAGGACCCTTCGTTATGAAACCCTTTCGAAGCGGATAAGGGCCAGGCCGCGATAGGGTCCTCGAGGCCCATGAGCCGACGGCGGAAGATGATGGAGGCGCTCGGAGGAGACGTCTCCGAGCTCTTCCGCCGGTACTTCGTGAACACCCTCTTCGACTCCACGTTCGTCGTCCTCGGGATCCTCGCCGCGGCCGCCTTCGCGACGGAGCCGGACCCCGAGTTCGCCCTCGGCGCGATCCTCGCGGCGTGCCTCGCAATCGGGATCTCGACGGGGGTCAGCGTGTACGAGGCGGAGCACACGGAGGGAGAGATCCACCTGAACCGGCTCGAGCGAGCGATGCTCTCCCCCCTCCGGGACACCCGCCTCGAGCAGGGGCTCCGCCTCTCGCGGATCGCGACGTCCCTCGTGAACTTCTCCGCGCCCCTCGTCGTCGCGGCCGTCACGGGCCTCCCAATCCTCCTCTACGAGCGGGGGGTACTCGGGGACTTCTTCCTCGCGGCGAGCGTATCGAGCGCCCTCGGCCTTGGGATCGTCTTCGCGACGGGGTACTTCCTCGGCACCCTCACGGGCCGGGGGCCATGGCGGAAGGCTGCCCGGATGACCCTCATCGCCCTCGGGACGTTCGGCGTCCTCGTTGGCATCGAGCGCCTGTTCTGAGGCAACGTTCTTGCGGCGCCGCGTGCTTGCCCGCGGCGATGGGGGAGCTTCGGTTCATCGGTTTGGGTCTCCACGACGAGAAGGGGATCACCATCCGGGGGCTCGAGGAGGCCCGCGCCTGCGACGTCCTCTTCGCGGAGTTCTACACGTCGGCCCTCGTCGGCATGGGCCCCCGGGGCCTCGAGGCCCTCCTGGGCAAGGAGGTCCGCGTCCTCCGGCGGGAGCAGGTCGAGGCGGGGGACGCGATCCTCGAGGCCGCCCGGGACCGGCGGGTTGCCCTCCTCGTCGCGGGGGACCCCATGGCCGCGACGACGCACGTCGACCTGCGACTGAGGGCCGCGGCTCAAGGCATCGGGACACGGATCGTCCACGGGGTCTCGATCCTCACGGCCGCCGCGGGGGCCCTCGGCCTCCAGTCGTACAAGTTCGGCCGCACGACGACGGTCCCGTTCCCCGCCCCTGGCTTCGACCCGACGAGCCCCCTCGAGGGGATCCTCGCGAACCTCCGCGCGGGGCTCCACACCCTCGTCCTCCTCGACCTCCGGGACGACGGGACGTCTCTCGACCCGAAGGACGCCCTCCGGCGGCTCCTCGAGGCCGCGGATAGGGCCCGCGCGTACGAGCTCGGCCCGACGACCCTGGCGTGCGTCCTGAGCCGGGTCGGGTCGCCCGACGGGAGGGCCGCTGCGGACCGGGTCGAGGACCTCCTGGAGAGGGACCTCGGGCCGCCCCTCCACTGCCTCGTCGTCCCGGGCTCCCTCCACTTCCTCGAGAAAGAGGCCCTCGTCGCCTTCGCGGGCGCCCCTCAGGACGTCTGAGCCGGGGACCGCGCGAGCTCCGCGAGGCGGTCGATCCGCCAGAAGCACACGTCCACGGTCAGGGTGCGCGCGATCTCCCGCCCCGCCCACGCCTCCCGCAGGGACGCCATCGCGCGTCCGTGGATCGCCTCGGGGACCTCCCACTGGGACGAGTAGTCCCGCCGCTCGAGCTCCGCGAGGATCGCGTCCGCGGGGACGTCGTCCTGGAACGGCCCCACGGGCATCACGAGGTCCGGCCGCAGGAGCTCGGGCAGGTCCCGCTCGTGGAGGCCTGGGGCGATCCACTCATAGCCTAGTTCCTTCGCGAGCCGGTCGTACTCCCGCTTGATGCTCCACCTCGCATCGACCTTCTCGATGATCGTCGCGTAGCTCTCCCGCGTCACGCGGGCGATCTCGATCAGGACGTCCCGCCAGTCGGGGATCAGGTGGAGAACGTGGTTCGTCGTCGCGACGTCGAAGGAGCGCGGGGCGAAGGGGAGCCGGGCCCCGTCCGCGAAGACGACGTTCCGGAGCCCCTTCGCGAGGCCGAGGTCGACCATCTTCCGCGAGATGTCGATCCCGACGAGGTCGATCCCGCTCTTCTGGAGCGGCACCGCGAAGCGCCCCGTCCCCACGCCGACCTCGAGGACCCGCTTCCCGCGGAGCTGCTCGAGGAGTCCGTGGACGAGGCGTGCGTTGACCTTCGGGGGGATCGTGCGGGTCGCGTCGTAGATCGAGGCGACGCGGTCGAACGGGAGGCGGGCGGGCATCCGACGTCGCGATGGCACCCCGCCCGAAAAAGGTGTCCCACACGCACCCTTCGGTCGAACGCCTTCGTGCGTCCGATAGTTTCACCCACCCCTCCGTCTTACCCTTTTAAGCATGGCCCGGGATGAGAAGCGAGGTGACAGGATGGCCGTCTCTGCGAAAGCCATCGACGAACTCCCCGGCGTAGGTCCCGCGACCGCGGAGAAGCTGCGGGAGGCAGGGTACACGGACCTCATGGCCCTCGCCGTGGCCTCGCCCCAGATGATCGCGGACGCCGCGGAGCTCGGGGCCAACGTCGCCCAGAAGATCATCATCGCGGCCCGCGAGGCCGTCGACGTGGGCGGGTTCGAGACCGGGGACGTGATCCTCGAGCGCCGGAAGAGCGTCGCGAAGCTTACGACCTGCTCGAAGGCCCTCGACGAACTCCTGGGTGGCGGTCTCGAGACGCAGGCGATCACGGAAATGTACGGGGAGTTTGGCAGCGGGAAAAGTCAGTTGGCCCACCAGCTCGCGGTGAACGTCACGCGATCCGAGGACGACGGAGGCCTGAACGGCGACACCGTCTGGGTCGACACGGAGCAGACGTTCCGCCCCGAGAGGATCCGTCACATGTCGGACGCCTTGGACCTCGACCCCGAGACCATCCTCAAGCGGATCCACGTCGCCCGGGCCTTCAACAGCCACCACCAGATGCTCCTCGTCGAGAAGGCGAGCGAGATCGCCAAGGACTTCCCGATCCGTCTCGTGGTCATCGACTCCCTCACGGCGCACTTCCGGGCGGAGTACATCGGCCGCGGAGTCCTCGCGGAGCGCCAGCAGCTCCTCAACAAGCACATCCACGAGCTCATGCGCTTCGGTGACCTCCACAACGCGGTCATCTACGTGACGAACCAGGTTCACTCGAAACCCGACGCGTTCTTCGGGGACCCGACGAGGCCCATCGGAGGCCACATCGTCGGGCACAGCGCGACCTTCCGCGTGTACCTGCGGAAGTCGAAGGGCGGCAAGCGGATCGCCCGGCTCATCGACTCCCCGAGCCTGCCGGAGGCCGAGGCCGTCTTCAGCGTCTCCGAGGCCGGCATCCGCGACTGAGCCCTGTCACGCGTTGTCGGGACAGCTTGAAGTAGCGTCCGGCCGTTCGGATGGACGCGTTCATGCGCCCGCCCCTCCTCCTCGTCCCCGGGCCCGTGCCCCTCCATCCTGCGGTCCAGGAGGAGATGGCGAAGCCCGCCGTACCGCACTACGGGGAGGCGTTCATCCACACGTACCGAGAGACCATCGACCTCCTCCGGCACATCTGGTCTTCGCCGGACGGCCGGGTCTTCCCAATCATGGGCCCCGGGCATGCCGGGCTCGAATCGATCGCCTTCACGTTCCTGCGGCGCGGGGACCGCGTCGTCGTCCAGGAGAACGGCTTCTTCGGCGGACGGATCGCCGAGGTCCTCCGAGCCCACGGGGTCCGGACGGACCTCGTCGCGTCCGCGTGGGGCGGGGGGCCCGACGTCGACGGGGTCCGGAAGGCCCTCCGGGAGCCTGCCAAGGCCCTCGCGGTCGTCCACAACGAGACCTCGACCGGGGTCACGAATCCGCTCGGCGAGCTCCTCGAGGCGGCCCACGACGCGGATGCGTTCGTCCTGCTGGACGCGGTGTCGTCGTTCGCGGGGATCCCGGTCCCCATCGAGCGCCTCGGAATCGACGCGGCCTTCAGTGCGTCCCAGAAATGCCTCGCGGCCCCGGCCGGCTTCTCCCCCGTCGCGATCGCGCCCGCCCTCTGGGAGTCCGCGAAGGCGCCCGACGTGGACGGCTGGTACCTCAACCTGGCCACCTGGTCCCGCTACGAGTCCGAGTGGGGGGACTGGCACCCGACGCCGACGACGGTCTCCTCGAACCTTTTCTACGCGCTCCACCGGGCCCTCCGCCTCGTGAAGGAGGAGGGGCTCGAGGCCCGCTACGGCCGGCACGCGGCCATGGCGGCCCGCGTCCGGGGCGGCCTCACGGACCTCGGCTTCCGGTTCCTCGCGCCTCCGGACCTCGCGTCGAACACGGTCGCGTGCGCGGAGCCTCCTGCGGGCGCGGACGCCGCGACCCTGATCCACAGGCTTCGGGAGGACCGCGGGATCTACGTGTCGGGCGGGCTCGGCCCGCTCCGCGGGAAGGTCGTCCGGATCGGGACGATGGGCACACAAGCGGAGCCCGAGGTCGTCGACGCCCTGCTCGATGGGGTCCAGGCCTGCCTATGACGTCGGGTCGGGGAGGAACCGGCCGAGCCAGGCGAGGACCGTCTCGATCTCCTTGATCTTGTTCGTCATCTTCCGGGGCCGATGGCCCTCGTCGGGGAACTCGAGGTACTCGACCGTCTTCCCCGCGGACTTCATGTCCGCGAACATCTGCCTCGCCTCGCCGACGGGGCAGCGCGGGTCGTGCGCCCCGCCTGTGAACAGGAGGGGCGCTCGGATCTTGTCCATCGAGAAGCGCGGGGAGTAGCGGCGGAAGTGGTCGATCTCCAGGTCCACGTCGCCCATCTTCCAGCGGTCGTAGTGGCGGAGGCTCCCCCGCTCGTCCTTGCACGCGGTGAACCAGTCGAAGTACCCGACGATGCTCGCGCCGACGGCCCACAGGTCGGGAGCCTGGATCATGCAATGGGCGACGGAGTACCCGCCGTACGACACCCCGAGGATCCCGAGCCGCCCCGGCTCGCAGATCCCCTTCTTCAGGAGCCAGCGCCCGCCCGCGATGATGTCCTTCATGTCCGCCCCGCCGAGGTCCCGGTTGCTCCTGTGCCGGTACGCCCGGCCCCAGCCCGTGCTCCCCCGGTAGTTCGGGAACAGCATCGCGAACCCCTGCGCGACCATGAACTGGGTGTTCGTGTCCCATTCGTTCATGACCTGCCACTCCGGGCCGCCGTGGGGCTCCACGAGGGCCGCCCCGCGGGACCGCGACGTCTTCGGGAGGAAGAGCATCGCCGGAATCTTCCGCCCGTCGAAGCTCGTGTACGCGACGAAACGGCCCTCCGCGAACTCGTCCCGCGGGAGCTTGACCCGGGCGCAGTCGACGAGGACCTTCCTCGCCCCGCCCCGTTGGAGGAGGAGCCGCGTGGGCTGGACGGACGTCGAGTGCTGGTACAGGAGCCCCTTCCCGTCCGGGTGCCATCGGGGGTGGCTCGCGAGCCCCTTCGCGGGGGACACGACCCTGAGGCCCCGGCCCCTCGGGTCCGCCGTCTTGAGGACGACGTTCCCGTCCCGGTGCTCGAGGAAGGCGATCCGGGACCCGTCGGGGGACCACACGGGCATCGCCTTGTCCCGCGGCCCCTCGACGATCCAGCGCACGCGACGCGTCGCGATCTCCAGGACGCCGACGTCCCCGTGATCGTGAACGTTCGAGCTGAAGACGAGCTCGCGACCGTCGGGGGACCAGGGATGCGCATGGCCCCATCCCCCGCCGAACTCGTCCACAAGCTCCGCCTCCGCGTCGGGGGAGCTCACGAGGGTCTCCACGTGACCGTCGAGGTCCACGACGTGGATCCCGTCGAGGTTCCCCGTCCCCGTCTGGAACGCGATCGCGCGTCCGTCGGGGCGCCACGCGATCTCCACGACGATGTCCTCCGAGAACGTGAGCTGACGGGGCTCGCCGCCCTCCGCGTCGACGACGAAGACGTTCTCCTTGTCCTCCCAGCGGTTCGAGATGAACGCGATCCTCCGTCCATCGGGGGACCACCGCGGCGACGCGTCGTCCTTCGGGTGGTCGGTGATCCTCCGTACGGCCCCGCCCTTCGTGGGCACGACGTACACGTCCGCGTTCTCGTCCCCCTCGAAGTCCGCCTGCATCGCGATCCTCGTGCCGTCCGGCGAGAATTCCGGGTTGAGCATCGCCTCGGAGGACTTCGCGAGGGCGCGCTCGCGCCCCGTCTTGAGGTCCTTCACGTACACGGCATACTGCTCGCCCTTGTTCGCGGCGTACGCGAGGAGCCGCCCGTCCCGGGACACGTCGAAGTTCTCGAGCTCCCAGATCTTCCGTCGATAGCGCGCGGGGCTGAACGTCACCTTCCGAGGCATGGACCGCACCGGCGCGCGCGGGAACGCGAGGAGGGATAAAGCCATGTCCCCCGCGTTCGTACCGGCTCCCATGGCCCTCAATGTCGCGACCCTCCCCATCACCGTGGGCGTCGGCGGCTTCCTCGCCCGCGGGTCGGACCTCCTCGTCGTCCGGAAGACGTACGGCCCTTGGTCGGGCCTGTGGACAATCCCCTCGGGGTACGTCGAGCCCCGCGAGCCGGTCACGCGGACGATTGAGCGGGAGGTCGAGGAGGAGGCCGGGGTCGTGGGCCGCGCGGAGGCCCTCGTCGGGGTGAGGAACCTCGTGACCCCGAAGGTCAACGACACATTCCTCGTCTTCACGATGGCGTACGTCTCCGGCGAGCCGCGCCCCGACGGGGTCGAAGTCACGGAGGCCGCGTTCGTCCCCCTCGAGGACCTCGCGAGCTCGGACGAGTCGGCCCCGTTCACGAAGGCGATGATCGCCCGCCTCCCGGGGTCCCGGGGCTTCCGGCTCGACGGATACCGGCCGCCGAAGGACCGGCTCGACCACGACGCGTACCTCCTGTTCGTCGAGGGCGCGAAAGACCTTTAGGACCGCGCCCCTTCCCGCGTCCGTGGCGGACACCCTCGTCGCCCAGCCCCTCGGGACGAAGTTCGTCCTCCCGGGGGACGCCCTCCCGCGGCTCCGGGAGATCCTCCGTTCCGGGGGGCTCGTCGTCCATCCGACGGACACCGTGTACGGCCTCGCGGCGGACCCCTTCAACCTGGCCGCCGTGGAGCGCCTGTACGCGGCGAAGGCCCGTCCGCGGGACCTCCCCGTGTCCGTCGCCGTCGCGGAGGTGCCCGACATCTTCCGATTCGGCGCCCGCACGCCCCTCGCGGAGGCCTTCTGCGAGAAGAACCTGCCCGGGCCCTACACGGTCGTCCTGCAGGCGACCCCCGAGGCCCCGCGGGCCGTCGTCTCGAAGGAGGGCCGGATCGCCCTCCGGGTGCCGGATCACCCGATCCCCCGCCTCCTCGCGAAGGCGTTCGGCCCCGTCACGTCGACGAGCGCGAACGTCCACGGCCGGCCGGCCCCCGTGACGTGCGAGGAGGCCCGCGCCCAGCTCGGGGACTCCGTGGACCTGTACATCGACGGGGGTCCCTCGGACCTCGGTCAGGAGTCGACGGTCGTGGACCTCACGGGCCCTCGCGCGAGCATCCTGCGGGCCGGCGCCATGCCACGGGGGCGCTGACGATGGAACCGGACGTCCTCGAGAAGCTCCGCACGGCGGGGCGCGTCTCCCGGGAGGCCAAGGAGGTCGGCGTCGCCGCCGTGAAGGAGGGCGCCCTCCTCCTCGACGTCGCGGAGGAGATCGAGGCCCACATGCGGCGCCGCGGGACGAAACCCGCGTTCCCCACGTGCATCTCGATCGACGACGTCGCGGCCCACTACTCGCCGACCCACGACGACGCCCTGCGGTTCCGCCGCGGGGACGTCGTGAAGCTCGACCTCGGCGCCCATCTCGACGGGTGGGTCGCGGACACGGCCGTCACGATCGAGGTCGGCACGCGGAACTGGACGGAGCTCATCCGGGCGTCGGACCTCGCCCTCGCGACGGCGATCGAGGGGGTCCGGCCCGGCGTCCCGACGCGGACCCTCGGCGCCGGGATCCAGCGGGCGATCGAGGCCCACGGCTTCAAGCCGATCCGGAACCTGACGGGTCACACAATCGAGCGGTACGTCCTCCACGCGGGGAAGAGCGTCCCGAACATCCCCCACGGGCACGACGTGCTCGCGGCGGACGAGGTCGTCGCGATCGAGCCCTTCTCCTCCTCGGGCGCGGGCCAGGTCGACGGCCGGCGCACGGGGAACATCTACCGGGTCCTCCGGACGAGGTCCCTCAAGGTCCCCGAGCTCAACGCGTTCCTGAGCGACCTCGTCGTGGACTTCCGGACCCTGCCTTTCGCGGAGCGCTGGGCCTACGCCCTCGACCCGAAGGCCCCCGCCCTTCTGAACCAGCTCCTCCGCGTCGGGGCGGTCATGACGTACCCGGCCCTCCTCGACACGGGGAAGGGGATCGTCGCCCAGACGGAGCACACGATGATCGTCCGCGCAGGCGGCGCGGAGGTCACCACGGCGTAAGGCTCCTATTTCCGGCGCGGGCCCGGTACACAACGTTTAATATCGACAGGCCCGTTCGCTCGAACCCCCGGAGCGAGATCCCCTGACTGACGTCAAGCGGCTCGTCCTGGACGTCCTCAAGCCGCACAAGCCTTCTCTCATCGAGATGTCGAAACGCCTGAGCGCCCTCAAGGGGGTCGACGGCGTGAGCTGCATCCTCGACGAGGTCGACCAGGACACGGAGAGCGTGAAGGTCACGATCGAGGGCGGCTCCGTGAACTACGAGAGCGTGGAGGACACCCTCCGCGAGCTCGGGGCCGTGATCCACTCCGTCGACGTCGTCGCCTCGGGGAAGCGCCTCGTCGAGGACGTGCGGACCGCGCAGGACCACCGCTGACGTCAGCGGGACGCCCGGAGCCGCTCCCCGACCTTCTTCACGACGGACGTCTTGTAGTAGTCCGCGCGGACGAGGACCCGGCCCTCCCTCTTCCACGGGCTCGAGGGGAACGCCTTGCCCTCCTCGATCGTGGGCTGGAGCCCGAGGGCCTTCGCGGCCGCGGCGATCTGCTCGACCGTGGGCGAGTCCACGGAGGCCTTCTTGGGGACCCGGCGGCCTTCCGCGCGGCTCCGGGCCGCGTCGAAGTACGCGGGGTAGAGGACGATGGGCCGGTCGCCCTTCGGCATCGGGTCGGCCAAGGGGGGACCCGGGATAAGGGTTTGCCGGGCCCGCGGCGATATCTTAATTCGCGGGAGCCCATTCTCCGCGCACCTTCCCGGAGAGGGGCCCATGGCGGATGCAGACCTCGTGGATCTCGCGGTGGACGTCGCGCGCTCGAAGGGGGCCACATACGCGGAGGCGCGGTACGAGCGGCAGGCCCAGGAGAGTTTCATCCTGAAGAACGGCGTCCTCGACGCCCTCTACTCGGGGGACGACCAGGGGATCGGGGTCCGGGTCCTCGTGGACGGGGCCCTCGGATTCGCCGCGACGAACCTCCTCACGAAGGCCGACGTCCGGGCGACCGTCGACGCGGCCGTGAAGGGCGCCAAGACCTCGCGCCGGAAGACCCCAATTGCCTTCGCCCAGGAGGACTCCTTCGTCACGAACTGGTCCGTCCCCGAGGTGAAGCGCCTCGCGGACGTCCCCGTGGAGGCGAAGGTCGCGGAGATCCAGGCGGTGGACCGGGAGGTCATGGGCCTCGGGATCAAGGTCCCCGCGCGGTACTTCCAGCTCGCCTCGAACCGGATCGAGAAGTACTTCGCGAACTCGGAGGGTTCCCGGATTCGCTCGTACAGTCCGCGCCTGCGATTCTTCTACTTCCTCACCGTCGGCCATGACGGGGACGTCGAGCAGACGTACCGGAACTACGGGTGGTCCGGCGGCTGGGAGGGGATCCGTGCGTGGGACCTCAGGAACCGCGTCCTGGAGGAGGCCCGCTCCATGAAGCGTTCCCTCAAGGAGGGGAGGAAGTCCCCCGAGGGGAAGATGGACCTCATCGTGGGCCCCCAGGTGAGCGGGATCGCGGCCCACGAGTCGTGCGGCCACCCAACAGAGGCGGACCGCGTCCTCGGGCGGGAGGCGAGCCAGGCCGGGAAGTCCTTCCTCACCCCGGAGAGCCTCGGCACCCGGGTCGGGTCGGACCTCGTGAACGTCGTGGACGATCCGACCGTCGAGCACGCGATCGCCTTCTACCTCTACGACGACGAGGGGGTCAAGGCCCGCCGGCGGTACCTGTACAAGAACGGGCGGGTCAACGAGTTCCTCCAGAACCGGGAGACGGCCGCGGTCCTCGGGACCCGGAGCAACGGCGCAGCCCGCGCGGTGAACTACAACGTCGAGGCAATCGTCCGGATGGCGAACACGTTCGTCGAGCCGCAGGACCACCGCCTCGAGGAGCTCCTGGAGGGCGTGAAGTTCGGGGTCTACATGAAGTCCTTCATGGAGTGGAACATCGACGACAAGCGCTTCAACGCGAAGTACGCGGGGCGGGAGGCGTACCTCGTGGAGGACGGACAGATCAAGCACCCCGTCCGGAAGACGGTCATCGAGCTGACGACCCCCGCGTTCTGGTCCGCCGTCGACGCGGTCGGGAAGGACCTCGAGTTCGAGGCCGGGTTCTGCGGGAAGTCGGACCCCGGGCAGGCCCTCGACGCGAGCCTCGGCGGGCCATCCATGCGCCTGCGCAACGTGTACCTGAGGTGATCCCATGGAGGACCTCGCATCCCGGATCGTCAAGAAGGCGCTCGCCCTCGGCTGCCAGGACGCCGTGGCCGACGTCGTCACGAACCGATCGTATCAGATCCGCTTCGCCCGGAACGAGCCCGTGATCAGCAACCGCTGGCGGGAGACGACGGCCTCCGCGTTCCTCGTCCATAGCCGCCGGGTCCTCGCGAGCGACATCAAGGACCTCACGCGGACGGACGAGGCCGTCGAGCGGCTCGTCAAGATCGCGAAGGCGTCCCAGGAGAACCCCGAGTACGCGGGGATCGCCCGGGGCCCCTTCTCCTACGCGCGCATGGCCCCGGACAAGAAGGTCCTCGCCCTCGAGGACGGGAGCGACCACGTGGACGCCGCGATCCACGGCGCCCTCGAGATGGGCGCGACGGAGTGCGCGGGGTCCTTCTGGAAGTACGAGGAGGAGCACGCGCTCGTCACGTCGAACGGGGTCCGCGGTCGGGACCATCGGGCTTCCCTGTACCTGTCCATCCGCGCCCTCGCGTCCCCCGAGGCGAGCGGGCATGGGATCGCCGCGGGGACGAGGCTCTCCCAGTTCGATCCCGCCCGGGCGGGTCGGAAGGCGGGGCGGGTCGCCAGTCTCGCGAAGTCCCCGAAGCTCGGGACGCCCGGGAAGTACGCGGTCGTCCTCGACCCCCTCATCTTCGGCGCCCTGACGGACCAGGTCGCGAACGGGCTGGGGGCGTGGACGGTCCAGGCGGGCCTCTCGCCGTTCGGGAAGAAGATCGGGAAGCGGGTGGCGTCGGCCGCCGTCACGATCGTCGACGACGGCTCCTCGGACTCCATCGCGCGGAAACGGTTTGACGCGGAAGGGGTCCCGACCCGGCGGAACGTCCTGATCCAGAAAGGCGTCCTCCGGACGTACCTCCACAACACGACGACGGCGAAGCGCTTCAAGGCCCGGACGACGGGGAACGCGGGCCTCGTGAGCCCCCAACCCCACGCGGTCTTCCTCAAGCCCGGGGACTGGAGCAAGGACGAGATCTTCGAGGAGGTCACGGACGGTCTCTGGCTCACGAACACGTGGTACACCCGCTACCAGGCCTACGTCACGGGGGACCTGAGCACGATCCCGCGGGACGGGATCTTCCGGATCCGGAAGGGCGAGGTCGTCGAGAGCTGGAAGGGGATCCGGGTCACGGACAACCTGATCCGCCTGATGAAGAACGTCGTCGCCCTGAGCGACGCCCCGGAGCAGATGATGTGGTGGGGCGAGGTGAGCGTCCCGAACTTCGTGCCCTACGCCCTCGTGAAGGACGTGAACATCACGACGTCCGCGGAGTGACGGCGGTCCTCCGCCCCCCGCGCCCGTCAGGCGGCCGTCTTCGGCAGCTCGAGGAGGACCGCGTTGACCACGCCGTCCTGGCCCGGCCGGGAGGTGACCTTCGCGAGGCCCAGCTCCGTCTGGACGACGGCCCCTCGGGTGATGATGTTCCGCGTGACGAAGTGGGGGTTCGACGTGTTCTCCTTGACCGTCACGATCTTGACCTTCTTCGTGACGGAGGTCCTCGGGTCGAGGACGTTCGCGAACTCCGCCTTGAGGACACGGACCTTCTGGTTCGCGCCCTTCGTGCGGTAGAGCTTGCTCCGCTGGGGCCCGACGAAGGCGAACTGCTGCTCCCGCCCGATCTCGTGCTTCCGCTTCTTGCGGAAGGGCCGGTAGCGCCCGCCCGTGGACTTCCTCTTCGCGCGTCCCTGCCAGAGGGCCATGGCGAGCCCGTCCCAACCCGGCGGCCCTATAAGACGCTTGCGGGCCGTGGGCTCACGGGACGAGAGGCGGCACGACGGTCCCGTACACGAGGAGGACCCCGAGGAAGAAGCCCGCGATGGCCCCGCCGTTCAGGAGGGGCAGGCCCGCCTGGGGGTTCCCCTTCAGGACGAACCGCATGAGGACCGTGAACCCGACGAGGGTGCCCGCGATCGCCGCCAGGGCCACGATCGCGCTCGGAGGCACGGCGCCGACGCGCAGCCCGACGTCGTCCGTGAGGAACGCCCGCGCGGACACGGCCATGATCCCGGGGATGATGAGGTCCCCGAGCCCGATGAACATGGCCTCCCGCTCTTCGCCCTCCGCGATCTGCGCCTTGAGGCTCTTCTGCTCCGAGAACTTGTAGCCCCGGTGCTTCGGGACGACGAGGAGCACAGGCAACTTCTGGGACGTGAGCTCGTCCGCGAGGGTGACCATATGCTTCGTCCGGTACACGGCCCACGCGTCGTACGCGGCGAGGGCGACGAGGAGGATTAGGGCGGGGAGAATCGAGAACGAGATCCCCATGATCGCCGTGACCCCGGCCGCCGTCGCGAAGCCGATCGTGTCGACCACGTACCATTCGGGGACCTTCACGAGGAGCCCGATGAGGAGCCCTGCGAGGATGAACGCGAGGAGGGTCGCGAGGTTTCCTCCGAACTCGCTGTTGAACAGGCCGTCGTTGATCCACACGAGGAGGAAGAACAGGGGCAGGAGGAGGATGAACGCGAGGGTCAAGAAGATCGACGCGAGGATGATCCCCCTCGCCACGTTCCTCCGCCGCAGCTTCACGAAGGCGAGGATGATCGCCGTGAAGACGAGGATGAGGACGAGGTACACGACCGCGTTCGTCGGGTTGTCCGGCTCCGGGAACGCCTGGAAGCTCGCGAACGCGAAGAGGGGGGCGATGCCGACCGCAATGAGCTGGGACCCCGCGAGGAGGATGCCCATGCCGAGGACGGAGAAGGTCTCCCGGCGCATGGGCCCCTACTCCCGGGACACGCGACCGAACGCGACGCTCCCCGCGATCTTCTCGATGTGGACCTTCACGATGGCGCCCTTCGCCGTGCCCGGGACGTAGATGATGTACCGGTCGAGCTTCGCGATCCCGTCCCCCTTCTTCCCGATGTCCTGGATCATGAGCTCGTAGACCTTCCCCTCCACGAGGGGGGCCTCCTCGACCTTCGCGGCCTTCTTCACGGACTTCACGGGCCGCCGGGCGCCGCACGCGTCGCACTCGAGCATCGCGACGCGGTCCTCCTTCACGAGGCGGGTGTCCGGGCGGCCACACTCCTGGCACAGGACGTACGTCTCCACGTACGACTTGACCCGGTCCGCGACCTGGGCCGCCGTGACCTTGCCCTTGAAGACGACCCGGCGGCCGTCCTGGGCCCCCGCAGTCCCGAGCTCCCGGAGGAGGTATGTGAGGACCATGGTCGGGTCCCGGCGGATCGCCTCCGCGATGTCGAGGAAGTTCCGGAGGATCGTCGTCTTCCCCTCGACGACGATGTCCGCCTCGGGGATCTGGAACCGCTCCCCCGAGCTGAGGGCGTCCGGGAGGGCCTTCTTGGCCCGCTGGAGGAGGGCGTCGTAGGATAGGCCGGCCATCGAGGGCGGCCCAACGGCCGCGTCGCCTTAAAGGTTTGCGGCTACGCCGCGGCCGCCCGCACGAGGCCCAGGTGGATCGGGCTCGGCCTCAGAGGCCTGGACCGGAGTTCGGGATGGAACTGCGATGCGACGAAATACGGATGGCCGCGCAGCTCGAGGACCTCCATCCGCCGACCGTCGTCCGAGCGACCGACGTATCGCAGGCCCGCGGCCTCGAGCTTCTCGATGTACGCGGGGTTGATCTCGTACCGGTGGCGGTGCCTCTCGTGGATCGTCGTGGCCCCGTACATCTTCGCGGTCTTCGACGAGGGATCGAGGAGGATCTCGTGGGCCCCGAGGCGCATCGTGGCCCCCATGGACTTCACGGACCGCTGCTCGGGCAGCAGGTCCACGACAGGGTGGGGCGTCTTCGGGCTGAACTCGGAGCTGTTCGCGCCCTCGAGCCCGAGGGCCGCGCGGGCGAAGCCGACCGTCGCGAGCTGGAACCCGAGGCACACGCCCTGGAACGGGATTCCCTGTTCCGCGGCGTATCGGGTCGCCGCAATCTTCCCCTCGATCCCGCGGTCCCCGAAGCCCCCGGGCACGAGGATCCCGTCGACCCCGTCGAGGAGCTTCACGCCCTTCCGCTCGAGGTCGAGGGACTCGACCCACCGGAGCTTCACGTGGGCCCGCGCGGCCGCGGACGCATGGTGGAACGCCTCGATGTGGCTGATGTAGGAGTCCTTCAGGTGGGTGTACTTCCCGACGAGGGCGATCTCGACGTCCTTCTCGGGGTTCTTGAGCCGGTCGATGAAGTCCTTCCACGCCTCGAGGTCCTCCCCCTTCGGCTCGAGGCCGAGCTCCCGGACGACGTACTCCGTCAGGCCCTGGCCGTCGAAGAGGATCGGGACCTCGTAGATCGTCGAGACGTCGGGCGCGCTGATGACCCCCTCCACGGGGAGGTCGCAGAAGAAGGCGATCTTCTGTTTGATGTCCGGCTCCAGGGTCCTCTCGCCCCGGGCGATGATCGCCTTGGGCTGGATCCCCACGGCCCGCAGCTCCCGGACGCTCTGCTGGGTCGGCTTCGTCTTCTGCTCCCCCACGGCCCCCATGATCGGGACGAGGGTCGTGTGGACGAACAGCATGCTCCCCCGCCCGACGTCCTGGCCCAGCTCCCGGAGGGCCTCGAGGAAGGGCATCCCCTCGATGTCCCCGACCGTCCCACCGACCTCGATGAGGACGAGGTCCGCCTTCTCCCGCTCCCCGACCCCCCTGAGGAGGGCCTTGATCTCGTCCGTGATGTGCGGGATGATCTGGACCGTCTTCCCGAGGAAGTCCCCGCGCCGCTCCTTCTCGATGACCGCGCGGTACACCTTCCCCGTCGTAATGTTGTGGTCCCCCGTCAGGTTCACGTCGAGGAACCGCTCGTAGTTCCCGAGGTCCAGGTCGACCTCGGACCCGTCGTCGAGGACGAACACCTCCCCGTGCTGGTACGGGTTCATCGTCCCCGCGTCGACGTTCAGATACGGGTCGATCTTGATCGGGCAGACCCGCAGGCCCTTCGACTTCAGGAGGACCCCGATGGAGGAGGTGGAGATCCCCTTCCCGAGTCCCGACAGAACGCCCCCCGTGACAACGACGTACTTCACGCTATCACGGGAATGGTCCATCGGGCGGGTCCCAGAAATACCTTCCGCATCGCCCGTTCGACGGCCCGCCAGAAAAGCTGCAAAGTCTTATCCGGAACGCGACATTCGTGACGCCCGGTTCCCATGCCGCAGGACCTCTCCCCCAACCAGGTTCCGGGCCTCCGCCCGGGCGCGGAGGCCCCCGACTTCTCCCTCCCCGGGGTCGACGGGACCACATACGGTCTCGATTCGTTCAAGGACGCGAAGGCCCTCGTCATCTTCTTCACGTGCAACCACTGCCCCTACGTCCAGGCGTGGGAGTCCCGGTTCGTCGAGGTCCAGCGGGACTACGCCGCAAAGGGCGTGCGGCTCGTGGGGGTCAACTCGAACGACGAGACGGAGTATCCGGAGGACGACTTCGCCCACATGAAGGCGCGGGCGAAGGAGCAGGGGTACAACTTCCCGTACCTCCGGGACGAGAGCCAGGCCGTCGCGGAGGCCTACGGCCCTGTGTCCACGCCGGACTTCTTCGTCCTCGACCCCCAGCGCGTCGTCCGCTACCGCGGGCGGCTCGATGACAACCATCAGGATCCGAAGCGGGTCGCGAAGCGGTACCTGCGGGACGCCCTCGACGATCTCCTCGCGGGACGGGACCTCCGCACGCCCCTGACGCCGCCCTATGGCTGCTCGATCAAGTGGAAACCCGCTCACTACGCGTGAGGGCTCCGTCTCCTCGTCCGGGTCCGCGTGGGTCGCGCCCTCCGACGGAGGACCTTGAGCCGCCATTCGAGGAACGAGTACGTTGCGCCCAGGTTCCCTGCCTTGTCGTACGCGCGGAGCATGCGCGCGGCCTCCCCCGGGGCGTCCTGGAGTTCCCCGACGAACTTCCGGATGTTCGCGAGCGCGCGGGTCAGCTCGTCCACGACGGGGATCGTCGCCCGCTGGGACGTCCGGGAGAGCGGGTTGAGGTCGACGCTGATGACTGTCTTCCCCATCGCCGCGAGGGCCTCGGCCCGGTCCCCGTCCTCGAGGGGGACGAGGACGACGTCGGCCGTGAAGATGCCGTCCCGGTCGCTGAGGGCCCGCTTCGACTCGAGTCCCGGGATCCTCGCGTCGGGACGGGTGCCCAGGACGGCCTCGGCTCCGGCGGCCTCCAGCCTCCGGACGATTCGGCGGACGCGGGCCGGCGTCCGGTGAAACAGGTTGACCTCGATCCGCGCCGGGATCGCGCGGGCGAGCCGGACGACCTCTCGGGCCGCGAGAGCGGCGACGTTCCCGTTCACGGAAATCACGGGCCGCTTTGCCCGGAGGAGGGCGGCCGCCGCGGCCTTCTCCGCGACGAGGGCGGGCGCGCTCGACTCCTCCCCAAGGAGGTAGTCGAACGCCTCCCCCCGTCCGTGGGCGATGAGGCCTTCCGGCACGACGGTCCCGTCCTTCCACGCCCGCACGAGCCTCTCCCGGCGGACGAGGGACGCGTACCTCGGATGGGACTTCGGGATCCTCACAGCATCCCCTTGATTCTCTCGACGAACTTCCCACAGCCGTGCCAGAGGGGGTCCGCGGCGGGCAGTTCGTACCGGTCCTCCCACTCCCGGACCGTGGCCTCGACCTGGTCCCGGGTCATGTTCTCGTGGTTGATCGCGAGCCCGAACACCTTCGCCCCCCGGGCGAAGAACTCGAGCCACTCGATCTCCTCCTCGACCGTGGGCATGGGCCACGCGACGACGTCCCGGCGGAAGTTCCTCGTCTTCCGGGCGGGGGCGTGCATCATGAGGATCCCGGAGGGCATGGAGGCCATGAGGATCGCGCGGGTCCCGCACACGTACGCGGGGTGGGAGACGCTCCCCTGCCCCTCCACGACGAGGACCCTCGGCTTCGTCTCCTCCCATGCCCGGACGACCTCCGCCTCGAGCTCGCCGACCATGAAGTCCCCCTTGATGGAGTCGAGGGCGACCCCGTACGGCGATCCTTGGAGCAGGCCCGTCTGGCCCGTCGCGACGAACGTCGTCCCTACGCCGGCGTCGTTCAGGGCGTCCGTGAGGAGGAGGGCCGTCGTGCGCTTCCCGATCGACCCGTCCGTCCCGAGGACGGGGATCCGGAGGCACGGGAGCCTCCGGGAGCGGTCGCTGAACTGCTGGGCCTCCCGGATCGGCCGCGGCCGACGGACGTCGACGAGGCGGACCCCGCGGTCCGCCGCAAGCTTGGAGAACTCCGGATCGTCGCCCAGGTACTCGTGGAGGCCCGCGACGACACTCAGGCCCGCCTCGATCGCCTCCCGGATCACGGGCCGGAATTCCTTCGGGATGTACCCGCCGAACGTCGCGACCCCGATGATGAGGGTCTCCGGCCGAGCCCGGTCCACGGCCTCCCGGAGGTCCTTCAGGATCGGGATGCCTTTCGGGGTCCCGTCGAGGACCTCCCCCGCGTCACGCCCCGCCTTCGTCCGGTCGATCACCCCGACGATCTCGTAGCGCTTCGAGCACCGCACGAGGCCGTTCGCCGTCTTCCCCGTGTTCTGGCCGAAGTACCCGTCGCAGAGGATGACCGCGCGTTCCACCTGTTCACGCCCCGGGGGCGGTCCCGCGGATGCGGTCGGAGGTCATGAGGTCTCGCTCCCCACCCGGGCGCTCCGGGACAACAATCCCGGCTGATAATGGCGAAGGAAACTCCATTACCCGTCTTAAATCTGAGTCCGGCCGATGCTCAAGGGATTCCGCCGAGCGTTGAGTGGAATCCCTCGACCCAGGTCCGGGGGCCGCCGGGAGGCCTTGCGGGCCGTCGCCCGCGGGAACCAGCTCCTCGACCGGGGGGACCTCGAGGGCGCGCGGAAGGCCTTCGAGGCCGCCGTCGCGACGGACCCGGACTACGCGCCCGCGTGGAACAACCTCGGGGTCGTCGTCGATCGGGGAGGCCGCCCCCTCGACGCCCTGCCCCACTTCAACCACGCGATCAAGCTCAGCCCTTCCTTCGTCGACGCCTGGTGCAACAAGGGCGTGGCCCTCCTCCACCTGGACCGCCCCTCGAGGGCCGAGGAATGCTTCCAGTCCGCCCTCCAGGTCGACCCGGGCTCGGAGGTCGCCCTCCTCAACCTCGGGGTCCTCCGGGCCCGCCGGGGGGACCTCCGGGGCGCGACGGACGCGTTCGCCCTCGGCCTGCGAGACAATCCCGACTACGCCGCCCTTTGGGTGAACCTCGGGACCGTGTTCCTCGAGTCGAAGGAGGTCGGGCGGGCCCTCCAGTGCGTGAACGCGGCCCTCGGCCGCCGTCCCGACTACCCTGAGGCGTGGCTCCAGAAGGGCCGCATCCTCGTCGCGTCGGGGAAGCCGGACGACGCGCGGTTCTGCTTCGAGCGGGCCCTCCAGATGCGTCCGACCCTCGCCGGCGCGCGGGAGGCCCTCGCCGCCCTCCGGAGGTCCGGGGGATGACCCGGAAGGCCTCCGCCCTCCCTCCCTGCCCCCGGTGCGGGGGCCAGCTCCTCCCCATCAGCCTCTGCGATGTGTGCGGGTCCGCCGCGGTCCTCCGAGGCCTGGAGGAGATCGACCGGGTCGTCGAGTGCCCCGAATGCCACGCGACGAGTCCCGCCCAGGTCCTCTGCGACGGGTGCCAGACGCGGAGCCTGCTCGCGGACCTGCCGGAGGCGGACTCCACGCCCCCGAAGTGCCCCTCTTGCGCGACGTTCCTCGGCCCCGACGACGCCGCGTGCCCGACCTGCGGGCGCTCCTTCCGGGCGGCCCCTGCCATCCCCCGTCGGAAGGAGAGGAGGTCCCGCCGGATCCGGGGCGACTACGACGAGCGGCAGCTGCGGGACATCCTGTCGATCCCGGGGGTCAACGAGGCCCTCGCCCGCGTCCTCCTGCGTCAGGGCTACAACGCGATCTCGAAATTGAAGGCCGCCCCGGAACCGGAGCTCGCCTCGATCCCGGAGATCGGCCCCGCGGGAGCCCGGACCCTCCTGCGCGCCCTTGCGACGGTCCCGTACGTCGTGCCCGCGAGGCGCGGAGACGCGTTCGCGGAGGAGGAGGCGGAATGCCCCCTGTGCGCTTGCCCGACGTCCCTGTTCGCCTCATCGTGCCTCGATTGCGGCGCCTTCTTCGACGAGGAGGAGACGGACCTGGAGACCCGGGAGAGGCTCGCCGGGGAGGCGCCCGCGAGCCTCCTGTCGTTCTACGACCTCCGTCTCGAGGATGACCCGGAGGACGCGGACCTGTGGTACGCCCGGGGCCTCCTCCTCGAGTCCCTCGGCCAGGACGCGGGCGCCCTGGAGTCCCTCGAGCGGGCGAAGGCCCTGAGCCCCGGGACGCGGAAGGTCACCGTCGCGATCACGCGGCTCTTGTCGAAGACCCCGCCCGCCTCCGGCGGCTCGGACCGCCTGCGTTCCATGCTTCACACGATGGTCGAGGATGTGGCCTTCGAGCAGGAGATGACCGCGGTCCAACGGTCCCTCGGGCTCGAGGGGCCCGCGTGCCCCTTCTGCGACGAGCCCGTCCCGCCCGACGCGAGGACGTGTCCCGCGTGCTCGATGACCCTCCCGTCCCGGACGCTGCCGGAGGCGGCCCGCCCGAAGGTCGAGGAGGAACAGGACCTCCTCGCCTCCCTCCTCGAGGACCTCCGGAGGGAGGCCCGCGCGCCGGAGCCCGTGGCCGAGCTCGAACCCTCGACGCCCCCGACCCTCGACGGGATGGTCCAGGCGTTCGAGGAATCCCTCTCCCCGGAGGAGCTCGAGGCGGCCCAACGCGCGACCCTCGACTGGCTCATGGACGAGCTCGAGGAGTCGATCGGCCCGGAGGAGGCGCCATCCCCGGCGCCCCCGCCTCACCCCTCGTCGAGCCCGGCCCCCGCCTCGGGCCTGGGAGCGCGGTTCCACATCCCCACCTCCCGCGGCTTCCTGTCCCGGTCCCGGGTCCAGCGCCGGGGTTTCGTGAACGGGGCTGGCTCCGTGAACGGCCGCGCCCGGGTCAACGGGCTCGTGAACGGGCAGGGGACAGGCCTCGTGAACGGCCGGGGCCACGTGAACGGCTTCGTGAACGGCCGCGGCTACGTGAACGGCGCCTCCGTGACCCTCGTCCGGCTCCCGTCCCCGCCCCGGCGGACGACGTTCGCGCTCGTCGCCCTCGGGCTCGTCATGGGGGGCCTCATCGGCGCCCTCCTCCTCGTGCCGTCCTCCGTGCCCTCGGCCCCGATCTCGATCGACGGCTCGTTCGAGGACTGGACGTCCGTGCCGTCCCTCGACGCGGCGACGCCGTCGACGAACCCCCGGGTCGGGATCGCGCGGTACGCCCTCCTCTCCTACCGGACGTCCCTCTTCCTCTTCGCCTCGACCCTCGCCCCGACGTTCGAGGACCCCGACGGCTTCGACGGGGTGTTCTTCCTCCTCGATGCGGACGACGACCCGTGGACGGGTTACTCGTTCGCCGGGGTCGGAGCGGACTTCGTCGTCGAGGTCTACGGGAACGGGACGTCGCGGAGCGCGCACCTCTTCGAGTTCCCCGCGGACGCGGAGTTGAACTGGAGCCGGCGGGCCCCGGTGACGTCCCTCCGGGCCGCCTCGGGCCCGGGGGGCGTGGAGGTCCTCCTCCCCCTCGCGGACCTGGAGCCCGCGGACCCCGCGCTCCTCCGGGCCGTCGTCTACGCGGACGACTTCGAGGGCGCCTCGAGCCGGGGGCTCGGCCTCTTGTCGACATCCGCGGGGGCGATCCTCCTCGAGTCGCGCCCCCTCGTCACGACCGTGGGCCCCGGCCCCACGGAGATCCTCGAGATCCGGGTCCGGGGCCTCGGTCTGACCCCCTCCGACGCGTGGGCCGTCTCCTCCTTCCGTCTGCGGGGGACCGCGGGCCTTACCTATGATCTGTCGGCGGAATCCGTGAGCATCACCCGGGACCAGCCCGAGGTGGCCGTGCGGGCCACCGTGCAGGTCCCGGGATTTTTCCCCGGCGACACGGTCAGCCTCGAGGTCCTCGGCGCGAACGCGGACCGCCCCGTCTCCGTGACGGGCGACGCGGGCCGAGCGTACGTGATCGGCCCGCCCCCGACGAAGCGGATCGACGGGCTCTTCGCGGACTGGGCCGGGACCTCGGTCCCGGACGCGGACCCGGAGGCCGTCAACAACTCGAACGTCGACATCGTCCGGTCGGGCGCGGCGACGGATGGGACCCTCGCGTACTTCCAGGTCGAGGTCGCGGGCGTCCTCTTGGAGGGCCGGGTCCCCCAGCGCGTGGCCCGCCCCGTGGGCCCCGGCGGGCCCGGCGGCCCGCCCGGCCCGTCGACCCCCCCGCCCCGGCGCACGGGGGAGGACCTCCTCCGGATGTACGTTGACATGAACGGGTCGGACCTCCAGGGCGCGGACATCGAGGGGATCCTCGCGGACGTCCTCGTGGAGGTGCGCGGTCAGGCGGGCGCGGTGACGTCGACCTCCCTGTATACGTGGTCCTCGGGCTGGCGGAAGGTCCCCGGGGCGCCCATCGTCATCGCGAAGAACTCGACCGCGATCGAGGGCTCGATCCTCATCGCGCCCGGGTGGAACGGGACGCGAGTCGTCTTCGAGGCGACGGACTGGTCCGGGATCCGGGACGTGACGGAGCCCATCGCCGTCGTCTACGAGCCCCCGACGCCCCTCGTCCCCGTGGTCCCGATCACGATCGCCGCCCCGGAGTTCGAGCTCGCGGCGGCCCCCCTCCTCGGGACCGCGGCCCTCGTGCTCCTCCTCCGCCGCCGGCGGGCCCGCGGCTCTTCGGGTCCCCGAGAAGGTACTTGAGACGGGAGCCCCTTCCGCGCGGCGATGGAGCTGGGGATCGTCGGCAAGCCGAACGTCGGGAAGTCGACGTTCTTCGCCGCGGCGACCCTCGCGCCTGCCGTGATCGCGAACTACCCCTTCACGACGATCGAGCCGAACCGGGGGATCGCGTACATCCGGAAGCCCTGCCCCCACGGGGACCTCGGGAAGCCGTGCGGCCCGCGGAACGCGCCCTGCCAGGACGGGACGCGGCTCGTCCCCGTCGAGCTCCTCGACGTCGCGGGGCTTGTCCCGAGGGCCCACGAGGGCCGCGGCCTCGGGAACAAGTTCCTCGACGACCTCCGGCAGGCGAACGCGTTCATCCACGTCGTCGACGCAACGGGGGGCACGGACTTCGAGGGGAACCCCGTGCCGCCGGGCTCCCATGACCCCCTCGAGGACGTCCGGTTCCTCGAGGACGAGCTGGCGTACTGGATCGCGGGGATCCTCTCCCGGAACTGGGAGAAGGAAGCCCGCCGGGCGGACCTCGAGGAGGTGCCGCCGGAGAAGCTCGTCCACGACCGGCTCACGGGGCTCGGCCTCGCGGAGGCCCAGGTCCACACGGCCCTGCGCGACACCCCGCTCGACGGCAAGATGGCCCGCTGGTCCCCCGAGGACCTCCGCGGGCTCGGGGCGGCCCTCCTCCGCCGCGGGAAGCCCATGCTCGTCGCCGCGAACAAGGCGGACCTCGTGTCGGAGGAGCAGCTCCGGCGCCTGACGACGGCGGAGGGGATCCGCGCCGTGCCGACGGCTTCCGAGTACGAGCTCGCCCTCCGGCGCGCGGCGAAGGCCGGCCTCATTGCGTACGAACCGGGGGCGCCCTCCTTCGAGGTCCGGGAGTCCGGGAAACTCACGGCCGCCCAGGCGAAGGCCCTCGACGGGATCGCCTCATTCCTGGAGGCCCGGGGGCCGACGGGGGTCCAGGCGTGCATCGAGGAGGCCGCCGAGAGGCTCCTCAACCTGATCGTCGTGTACCCCGTGGAGGATGAGACCCACTGGACGGACAAGAAGGGGAACGTCCTGCCGGACGCGTTCCTCGTCCCCCGCGGGTCCACGGCCCGGGACGTAGCCTTTAAGGTGCACACGGACTTGGGTAACCACTTCATTCGCGCCATCAACGCCCGGACGAAGATGGTCGTCGGCCACGACCATCCCGTCCAGGATGGCGACGTCCTGAAGATTGTGGCGAAGGCATGAGCGACTCGTGGGACGTCCGGCTCGTGACCGCGTCGTACCGCCGGGAGCCGCCGGGGGGTCCCGAGGACCCTCAGGAGCCCGTCATCCAGCTGTTCGGCCGCACGCGGGACGGGAGGAGCATCGCGATCGAGTACTCCGGGTTCCGGCCGTACTTCTACGTCGTCGCGCCGTCCCCGGCGCTGCGGGACGGGTTCGTCCGGGACCGTCAGGTCGCGGCCTTCGAGGAGGTCATCTTGGAGGTCGAGGGCCGGCCGACGCCCTGCGCGAGGGTCGTCCTCCGGCAGCCGTGGAAGACGCCGGAGTACCGGGAGAAGGCCCGGCGGTTCGGGTCGACCCCCCTCGAGGCGGACATCCCGTTCCAGCACCGCTTCATCTACGACATGGACCTCGGGGCCGCCGTGCGGGTCCACGGGACCCCGGCGGACCCCGCGGGCCGATACACGACGGACCTCTTCGTCGTCGCGGACCGGTTCGAGCCCTGCGAGCCGTTCCGCCCCCAGCTCCGGATCCTGAGCTTCGACATCGAGAACTCGATCCGGGACGGGCACATCTTCTGCATCGGGGTCGTGTACCGCGAGCAGGGCGAGCTGAAGACCCGCGTCCTGGCGGGGACGGAGAAGGAGATCATCGAGCGCTTCGTGAAGCTCGTCCAGGAGACGGACCCCGACGTCATCTCGGGGTACAACATCGACGGGTACGACCTCCCCGTCCTCGTGGAGCGCGCCCAGAAGAACGGCATCCCGAAGCTCCAGCTCGCCCGGGACTTCTCGGACTTCTTCCACCTCGGGGAGCGGTTCTGGCGGGTCGACGGCCGCATCGTGACGGACGTCTGGTGGGCCGTGAAGGCGGAGCGGTTGACCCTCCACCTCAAACAGGAGACCCTCGACTACGTGGCCAAGCATCTCCTCGGGGAAGGGAAGCATGACCTCGAGCGCCAGAAGATCGACGAGGAGTGGGAGCGGGACCGGGACAAGGTGATCCGGTACTGCGTGAACGACGCGGAGCTGTCCCTCAAGATCCTCGAGCGCGTGCGGCGCATCGAGAAGACCCTCGACCTGGCCGCCGTCAGCAAGCTGCCCCTGGAGGACGTCCTCCACGGGAGGACATCGAACCTGATCGACTCGATCCTGATCCGGGCGGCGGACCGCGCGAAGGTCGCCGTGCCGATGATGAAGATGCGCGGCGGCCGCGTCGAGCAGATCGAGGGCGGGTACGTCCACAGCCTGCAACCCGGGCTCTACGAGTGGGTCATCTCCCTCGACTTCCGCGCGATGTACCCCTCCCTGATCATCGAGAACAACATCTGCTTCACGACGGTCTCCCCGGACGGAAGCATCGAGAGCCCGACGGGCGCGAAGTTCCTCTCCGCCGACGTGAAGAAGGGGCTCCTCCCCGTGATCCTCGCGAACCTCATGAAGGAACGCCAGGATGTGCGCGCGAGGATGCGGGACGCGACGGCCCCCGAGATGAAGGACTTCTACGAGGGCCTCCAGGCGGCGATCAAGGTCCTCATGAACGCGTTCTACGGCGTCCTCGCGTCCTCGTTCTACCGGTTCAACGACCCGAAGGTCGGCGCGTCGATCACGGGGTTCGCCCGGGAGCGGATCAAGGGGATCATCGGGGAGCTCGAGGCGGAGGGCGTGAAGGTCGTCTACGCGGACACGGACTCCGTGTTCTTCCAGTCCCCGACGCCGGGTCTCGAATCGTCCCTCGAGTTCGCGCGGAGGACGGCCGAGCGCTTCTCCCGCGGCCGGATCTCGATGGAGGTCGACAAGATCTTCGAGACCCTGTTCAGCCACGGCCGGAAGAAGCGGTACGCCGGGAAGGTGGGCTGGCCGACGGACATGGGCGGCCAGCTCGTCGTGCGCGGGTACGAGATCCGCCGCACGGACGCCTTCGACCTCCAGAGCGAGGCCCAGCGGCGCGTGTTCGAGAGGATCCTCGACCGGGACCAGGACGGGGCCGTCGCCCTGGCCAGGGGGATCGTCGCGGAGGTGCGGGCCGGCACGCCGTCCATCGTGGACCCGGAACGGGACCCCATCGAGTCCCTCGTGATCTCGAGGACGGTGAAGGACGAGACGCAGTACGTGAACCCGAACTCGATGAGCAACGTGATCGCAGCGCGGAAGCTCGAGGAGATGGGGGAGGAGTTCATGCCGGGGATGAAGGTCTCGTGGATCGTCACGGACTCCAAGCGCAGCCCTATGGAGGTCGAGCCGTACGTCTCCGGCCGTCCCTTCGAGAAGCGGCCCGACTGGGAGTACTACGCTCGGAGGGTCGCGCAGACCCTCGCCTACATCACGGAGGCGTACGGCTGGGACGAGAAGGCCCTGTTCACGGGGACCCTCCCCGCCCAGCAGACGTCCCTGTTCGGCGACGCCTTCGGCGGGGAGACGCTCCCGGAACGGGGTCCGGCGAAGGCGAAGAAGGACCTGACCCTCGAGGATTTCTTCTGAGGCATTCCATGGCCGCCACGGACGCCCTCTGCCGGTTCTGCGGTTGGGAGGGGCCCGACGCCGTCCGCGACGCGCACGGGAACCTCTTCTGCCCGAGATGCGGCCGGCCCGCGGACTACCGCCTCGTCGTCGAGGAACTCCGGCGGCAGGGCCTGTGGCCCGGATAGGGGACGGAGGGCGGGCCGTGGGACGTCCGGGTGGGAAGCTCGCGGCCCGACGCCGGTTCGACGCCCTCGCGATCGGGGACGCGATCCTCGACGTCGTGAACGATCCCGTCCCGGCCCGAGGATCCGGGGACGGCCAGAGCCGGGTGGACTCGATCACTTACCTCCCCGGGGGAAACGCGACGAACTTCGCCCTCGCCCTCGCACGCCTCGGGGGCCGCGCGGCGTTCGTCGGGTCGGTGGGTAGGGACGCGGGAGCCCGCGTCCTCCGGGACGCGTACCGCGCGGCCGGCGTGGCGGCGCGCCTCCGCACGACGGCCGGACCGACGGGCACGACGATGGCCGTTACGTACGAGGGCGGTCGGCGGCACCTCATCACGGCCCTGGGCGCGAACGGGAATCTCCGCCCGTCCGACGCCCCGCCCCGCTGGATCGCCTCGGCGTCCCACGTTCACCGGGCGGGCTACTGGTGGACCCCGCGCCTCCAGGGTCCCCCGACCCTGCGGCTCCTTCGTTCGGCCCATGCCCGGGGCGCGACGACCTCCCTCGACATCGCGACGGATCCCGAGGGTTGGACCCCGTCCCGCAGGGACTCCGTCCGAACGGTCCTCCCCGAGGTCGACGTGTTCTTCGGAAACGAGGAGGAGACCCTCCGCACGGGCGCCCGGCCCGATGTCGAGGCGTCCGCCGAGGTCCTCCTGGACCTCGGGGTCCGGGAGGTCGTCGTCCACCTCGGGCCGCGAGGTTCGCTGGCCGTCACGCGGGAGCGGTCGTTTCGGTCGGCCCCGTTCCGAGCCAAGGCTCGAAACCCGACGGGATGCGGGGATGTGTTCAACGCGGCCTACGTCCTCGCCTCCCTCCATGGCGCCGACGTGGCCTCGCGGCTTCGGATCGCGAACGCGGCGGGCGCGTGGCACCTCGAGCACCCCGACGCGCCGTACCCTTCCCGCCGGGACCTCGCGCGCCGGTTCGGTCCCCGCGCGGGGAGGATCCTGTCGTCGACCCGATGAGGGTTTCACAGGGGCCCAGGCGGATTTTCAGTTTCACCCATCTCCCCCTCGGAGGCCCGTACAAATAGGCCGGGGCCTTTGGGAGCCCCGTGGCCCTCGCCTCGCAGCCGGACTCCGCCCCGCTCCCTGTTGCGCCTGAGGCTTGGGCCTCCCTCGCCCGCGGGGATCTCGAGGCGTCGACTTTCTGGGACTTCCCGGACCAGGGCTCGCCCCTTGGCCCCGCGGGCGATGCCCGGTTCAACGGCGTGACCCCGTCCGGGTGCGTCCGGAACCTCGTTCGGCGCTACACGCGCCCGGGCGACCTCGTCGTGGACCCCATGGCGGGGTCGGGAACGACTCTCGACGTGGCCCGCGCCCTCGGCCGGCGCGCGGTCGGGTTCGACCTCGTCCCCCGCCGGCGGGACATCGGCCGCGCAGACGCGAGGGCGTGCCCCCTCGCGGACGGTGTCGCTACCCTCGCCGTCGTGGACTCCCCCTACTCGGATAACGTACGATACGGAGAGGACCCCCGGTGCCTCGGACGGATCCCGTGCGAGGACCCGCGGTTCTACGCGGAGATGGCCCGGGTCGCGTCGGAGGTCCGCCGGGTCCTCGCGCCCGGCGGCGTCCTCGCCTGGATCATCAGCGACGCGTACCGCGCAGGCCGCTACACTCCCGTGGGGTTCCTCCTGTTCGACGTCCTCCGGCGCCACTTCGATCCCGTCGACACGATCGTCCTCGTCCGGCATCACGACCGCTCGGGGTCCCCCTTGTGGGAGCACCGGGCCCGGCGGTTCAACTTCTACCTCCGGGGCTTCAAGTTCCTGTTCCTCCTCCGAAAGAGGGACCCGGGACAGGGAGGGGACATCCCATGGACAACGCGTTGACGAAGGCGGGCGTGGAACCGAGGGCGATCGTCGAGCGACTCCGGTCCGTCGCGGGAGAGCATGCGCGGAGCCGGGCGGACCGGGTCCGGGCGCGGGTCGGGGGCCACTGGATCGGCCTCCGCAGCGTCGCCCGGGACCGCGTGTTCGCGGAGGTGCGCCCCTCGCGGACGAAGGTCGAGGTGTTCCTCCTCCCCGCGCCGCGGGACCTCCGCGATCCCCATGGGCTCGCGAAGAAGGTCCCGCCTTCCCGGGGCTGGGGCTGGTTCCGCAGCCGCCTCGTGATCGCCTCGGTCGCCGACGCGGATCGCGCCTCGGCCCTCGTTCGGCAGTCGTATGACGCCCTCCAGGGACGGGCGGACGGCGGCCGCTCCGCGCGCCGCCGCGCGCGGCGCAGGGAAACGTCTTAATAGGACCCCCTCCTTGGAGCGCCGCTTTCAGCGTCCCTGGTCGGGAGATGTACCTTCGGGCGAATCCGCAAATCCAGGGGGTAGGTCCATGGCAGAGGAACCCAAGGCTCCGGAACCGGAGCCCAGCATCGCGGGCGAGGAGGAGACGAAACCTCCCGCGAGACCGCGGAACTTGTACGGCTACGTGAAGAAGGCGTGGAAGAACCCCCACGCGGGCGTCGTCGAGGAGACCCACTGGCAGCGCCTCGTGGACTGGCGCCACGGCCCCGCAATCGGCCGGATCGAGCGGCCCACGCGGATCGATCGGGCGCGGGAGCTCGGGTACCGCGCGAAGCAGGGGTACATCCTCGTGCGGGCCCGCGTCCGGCGGGGCGGCCGGCGGAAGCCGCACCCCATGGGCGGCCGGAAGGCGAAGCGCCGCGGCCTCCGGAAGATCACGATGGCGAAGTCGATCCAGCGGATCGCGGAGGAGCGGGTCGCCCGGCGGTTCCCGAACCTCGAGATCCTCAACTCGTATTGGGTCGGGGAGGACGGGCTCCACAAGTACTACGAGGTCATCCTCGTGGACCCCGAGCACCCCGTGATCCGGAGCGACCCCAAGATCAACTGGATCTGCGAGCCCGCGAACCGGGGCCGGGCCTTCCGTGGCCTGACATCCGCGGGGAAGAAGGGCCGCGGCCTCCTGCACAAAGGCAAGGGCGCGGAGAAGGTTCGCCCGAGCATCGGGGCCCACGAGCGCAAGGGCAAGTGACCGCCGTCACGCGCCGCGAATCCGCCGCGCCCACCCTTCGACCTCCTCGTCGGCGAGGCCGATGAGGGGCTCGAAGACGGGCACGGGGACAGCCGGCCGGCCCGAGGGATCGAACCCGATCCACCGGGTCCCGATGAAGAGGGCCTCTGCCCGCGCGACGCGGACGAGCTCCGGGAGGTCCCCGGGCCCGCGGTACGGCAGGACCTTCAGGTGGGTGTCCCACCGCCGGAGCGCGTCGAGGTCGGGACCGTCCTCCGCCGCGGCGACGACAACCCGGCACCCGCGCTTCATCCCCATCCACGCGGCGACCATGCCCGCCGCCGCGTCGACGACGGCGAGGGCCCGACCCTGGCTCCCGAGGGGCAGGCCCCCGGGCCCCGGCCACACCTCCTGGAATACGAACCCGCGGTTCTGCCGCACTTCGACGTGGAACTCGAGGTCGGGGCGGCTCAGGTCCACCCGGCTCCCGGGGACCGCGGCCTGGACCGCGGCGCCGAGGTCCCGCGCGAGGTCCTGGCTCGTGAAGGGGTGCGTCCCCGTCCGCCGGGTCCGGAGGGCGAACGAGGCCCCGGACGTCAGGGCCGCGGAGGCGACCTGGACGACCCGCTCCCGCAACGCCCCGACGTCCGCGGGGACCTCGATCGCGGGGCTCATCGAGACGACGCCGAACACACGCCCGAGGATTCGCCGCGCAGCCTCGGGGTCGGCCGTGTGGACGTACACGCGGGCCTCGTCGGCCTCCGTGATGCACTCGACCCGGTCCGCGGCGAACATGTCCTGGATGT
>MGWD01000051.1:48685-52825 GCA_001800825.1 Euryarchaeota archaeon RBG_19FT_COMBO_69_17
GCCTCCGTACGTACCGGCTCTTGAGGGCGATTTCCCCGAAGCGGACGAGGACGACCACGGCGGCCCATCCCCCGTTCCGTACATAAGCCTCCGGTCCTACGGCTTTAATACGTCCGGGCGTTTCGCGCCCGCGTGGACCCCCTCCTCCTCGCCCTCCAGGCGATCCTCGTCTTCGGCGTCGCGTTCATCTACGCGAACCTGGGCCTCGGCGGCGGGCTCCTGTTCGTCCCGATCCTCCTCTCCACGGGCGTTGGGGCGAGCGACGTCGCCGTTCCCGTGTCCCTCACGTTCACGATCGCCACGGCGACCTCCTCCGCGATCAACCACCGCCGGAAAGGGTTCGTCGACGTCCGGCTCGGCGGGATCCTCGTCACGGGGGCCCTCGTCGGCGCGATCGTCGGGACGTTCTTCACCCTGTTCCTCCTCGACGACACCGCGTTCCGCGTGTTCTTCACCGGCGTCCTCCTCGCCTTCGGCGGGTACATGGTCCTCGACTGGTGGCGCAACTCCCGCTCCGTGGACGCGGACGACCCGTCGAAGATGACCCGGGAGCGCCTCGCCGGGGTGTCGGCCGCGACCGTCGGCTCGGGTTTCCTCTCCGGGAGCATGGGGATCGGGGGCGGCCTCCTCAACGTCCCCCTCCTCGTTTACGGGCTCGGCCGCCGGACCCGCCTCGCGATTGGGACTTCGTCGTTGCTCATCATCCCCACGGCCGCGGTGGGCTTCGGGGCCTACGTCGCGGAGCTCGCGGCCCGCCCCGGCGGGTTCGTCGCGCCGCCGGAGTTCCTCCTGATCCCGGCCCTCATGCCCATCGTCTTCGTCGGCGCGTACATCGGCTCCCGATGGGGTCTCGCCCGCCTCAAGACGCGGTCCGTCGCCCTGCTGTTCATCCTCGTCCTCTTCGTCGCGGCGGGGAAGCTCATCCTGGACCTCGCCCTCTGACCCCGCGAGCCCGGCGTCGACAAAAAGGCCTTATATGGCGGCGCGGGTGCCGGCCCCCTCAAGGGATGGGATGGCCCGGCCCAACGGGTCCCTCTGGTCGTACTCCTACCTCCCCCACGGGATCTCCGGCGGGGCCACGTCCACGCTCATCCCCCTCTTCGCGTACGCCCTCGGCGGGTCCCTCGCGGACGTCGGGATCATCGCGGCGGCCACGAGCATCGCATCGGTCCCCGCGTTCATCCTCTGGGGCGTCCTCTCGGACCGCTTCGGGCGGCGGAAGGTCTTCCTCCTCCTCGGGTTCCTCGGCTCCGCCGTGAGCTTCCTCGGGATGGCCCTCTCGAGGACGATGGCGGAGTTCTACCTCGCGAACCTCCTCGTCGGCTTCCTCGGGTCCGCGAGCGGGCCCGTGGGGGCCGTCCTCGTCATGGAGACCTCGGAACGGAAGCGCTGGCCCGAGCGGCTCGCCTTCCTGAGCCGGGTGAGCGGCGTCGGGTGGGTCGTGGGGCTCTTGATCGGCGTGGGCTGGCTCACGATCGGCCCGGGCCTCCTCGGGGAGGTCGGCGCGATGCGCGCCCTCTTCGTGATCGGGGCCGCCCTCGGCGCCCTCTCGGCCCTCCTCGCGGCCCGGTGGCTCGAGGAGCCGACGGAGCGGGTCGAGCGCCGGGACATCCACCTCGTGGACTTCCACCTCCGCGTGGAGCGGGTCAAGTTCCTCCCCATGCGGATGCTCTACTTCTTCGACCCCCGCGGGCACCGGGACCGGCCCCGCCGCCTACCGCCCGCCCTGCGGGCTTACCTCGTGGCCGTGTTCCTCCTGTTCAGCGGCTTCACCGCGTTCTACGGGTTCTTCCCGATCTTCCTCAAGGAGGCCTACCTCCTCTCGAGCCCCGACATCTTCGCCGTGTTCATCGCGAGCCAGGTCACGTCGGCGGCCCTGTACCCGCGCGTGGGCCGGTGGGTCGGAGAGCGGGGCGGGCGGCCCATGCAGTTGTACGCGTCCCTCGGGCGGGCCGTCCTCTTCCCCGCGTTCTTCGGCCTCGCCCTCGTCCCCCTCGCCTGGGGCCCTCGGCTCGGGGCCGCCCTCGCCCTCCACGCCGGCGTCGGCCTGTGCTGGGCCATCATCAACGTCGCGGGCTCGACCCTCGTGTCGCGCCTCGCCCCGGAGGGAGGCCGCGCGGAGGCGATGGGCGCGTACAACGCGGTCCAAGGGTTCGGCTCGATCCTCGGCCCCCTCCTCGGCGGGTTCGCGGCCCACGGATACGGCTACGGCCCCGCGTTCGCGTCGAGCGTGGCCTTCGTCCTCGCGGGCTCCGCGGTCCTCGCTGCCCTTCGGATCTCCGAGAAGTGACCCCAGAATTCGAGGCCCGACGCTGAAAAACCGCCGTCCCGGGAGGGGTACATCAAGGTCTCGTAATTACGGTCACGCCCCGCGTCCGGCAAGCGTTATCTAGCCTCCCGACTTCCCGTTGCCCACGGGGTGTTTTCCGTGGAAGTCCTCATCCTCGGCGGGTACGGTGCCATGGCCCAGTCCACCGTGCCGGACCTGCTCGAGAGCCCAGGCGTGGAACGGGTAGGGATCGCAGGGCGCAACCTGGAGAAGGCGAAGGCCTTCGCGAAGCAGTTCAAGGACGATCGGGCGGTCCCCATGCTGGTCGACGCCCGGGACCAGGCGTCCCTCGTGAAGGAGCTCAAGGGCTGGGGCGCCGTGATCAACAGCGCCTGGTACGACCTCAACGTGCCGATTACGGAGGCCGCGATCAAGGCGGGGATTCACTACATCGACCTCGGCGGGCTGTACCACCAGTGCGTCCGCCAGCTCAAGCTCGACAAGCAGGCCCGCGACGCCGGGGTCACGGCGGTCCTCGGGATCGGGTCGACCCCGGGCACGATGAACGTCATGGGGATGTACGGCGCGAGCAAGCTCGACAAGATCCACAAGGTCCTCCTCCGCTCGAGCGGGGCCGTCGTCTCCGGCGGCGAGCCGGACAAATTCGTGCCGCCGTACGCGGTCCGCACGATTTTCGACGAGTTCTCCATGGACGCCCCGATCCTGCGGGACGGGAAGATCAAGTTCGTCCCCGCCCTCACGGGCCTCGAGCGCTCGGAGTTCCAGCCGCCCGTGGGCGTCGTCGAGGGCTACTACACGATCCACTCCGAGCTCGTGACGATGCCCAAGACCCTGGGCAAGGGCGTCAAGGAGATGGACTTCATCGTCGCGTTCCCGCCCCCCTTCACCCAGACGATCGCGACCCTCGTCCGGCTGGGCCTCGCGAGCCGGGAGGAGCAGGTCGTCGAGGGCCAGAAGATCCGCCCGTACGACGTCACGTCGACGGTGATCGACAACCTCCCGAAGCCGAAGGAGCCCGAGCTGGATTTGGACATCCAGCGGTGCACCCTGATCGGGGAGAAGGACGGGAACCCCGTGACCCTGCGGTACGAGGCGGCCACGTGGCCCCACAAGCGCTGGAAGCTCGGCGGGGGCGTCGTGGACACGGGCGTGCCGCCCTCCATCGCGGCCCAGTGGCTCCTCAAGGGCCGGATCAAGGAGAAGGGCTGCATCCCGCCCGAGATCGCGTTCGAGCCCAAGCCCTACTTCAAGGACCTGAACGGCCAGGGCCGCGGGATCCGCGTCGTGGAGTACGCGGAGGAAACGAAGGCGCTAAACTGACGACGTGCCATTCGGGACCGGAGTCACATCGGAGGTCGAGCTGATGCCATCGCAGGCGGGGACCGCGGAGGACCGGATCAAGGAGCGGGACGAGTACATCCCGAAGTCCGTGAAGATGGGGACGCCCATCTTTGCGGCGAGCGCGAAGGGCCACAAGATCACGGACGTCGACGGGAAGGAGTACGTCGACTTCACGGGAGGCATCGGGGTCCTCAACACGGGCCACCTCCCCGACGCCGTGACGAAGGCGGTCCGGGACCAGCTCGACAAGTACCTCCACCTCTGCTTCATGGTCGTCAACTACCAACCCTACATCGAGCTCGCGAAGCGCCTCCGGCCGATCCTCCCGTTCGCGAAGGGGAAGACGGCATTCTTCAACAGCGGGGCGGAGGCCGTGGAGAACGCGGTCAAGATCAGCCGCGCAGTCACCCGCCGCCCGAACGTGATCAGCTTCCAGAACTCGTTCCACGGCCGGACCCTGCTCACCCTCACGATGACGGGGAAGTACTCCCCGTACAAGATTAACTTCG
>MGWD01000052.1:0-90 GCA_001800825.1 Euryarchaeota archaeon RBG_19FT_COMBO_69_17
CGCGTGGAGGAGCTGCTCGCGGGGATGCGCCCGGAGCGCGCCCGCGCGGTCCGCGCCGTGCTCGTCCGGATCGGGGTCCTCGAAACGTAA
>MGWD01000052.1:185-4872 GCA_001800825.1 Euryarchaeota archaeon RBG_19FT_COMBO_69_17
GCAGGAGGAGGGCATCGATGGTGCGGCATGACCTCGTGGTTTCGTTCGTTCTCGGACTCGGACTGGCGCTCGTGGTCTCGGCCCTCCCCGCGCCGCAGGTCGCGTCCCTCGAGAGCCCCTCGGTCCCGGCCCATCGAGGCGGGGACGAGGGCGTCCTCGTCCGCGGGGCGCACGCCGCGGGGATCGCATCCGAATTGGGGCGACTGGGGATCCCGACAATCGACTCCTACGAGACGTCCGTCCTCGCCCGCGTCCCTCCGCACCTCCGGGTCCTGCTCGAGCAACGCGGACTCGCAATCGAGTCCATCCCCGACCGCACGATCACGGGGCGGGGGCTGTTCACCTTCGACACGACCCGCGGCGAGCCGCGGATGCCGTCCTTCCTGAGGTCCGAGGCCCCGGAGGCCGGGGACGGGCTGTACATCGTCCAGTTCGCGGGCCCGGTCAAGGGCGCCTGGCTCGAGGACCTCCGAGGGAGCGGGGCCGAGGTCATCGAGTACCTCCCGTCCCACGCGTACCTCGTCCGGATGGACGCCTCGGAGGCCGCCCGCGTGGCGCACGGGCGAGCGGTCGAGTGGGTGGGGGTCTACCACCCGGGCTACAAGATCGCGCCCGACCTCCTGTGGGCTGATCATGGGATCGTCCGCATCTCCGTGAACCTCGTCCGCGGGGCGAGCACGGAGCCGCTCCTCGACGCGATCGCGGCGAGCGCCGGCACCCTGTGGGCGGCCTGGAGCGACTGGCAGGCCACGCGCGTCCAGGCGGACGTCCCCGTGGATGCCGTCCCGGCCCTCGCCCGCGTCCGGGACGTGACCTGGATCGATCGGGTCGGGGACATGACGACGTTCAACCGGGACGCCACCTGGGTCACCCAGAGCGGCGATGTCGGCTTGGGCCGGACGATCCACGACCGCGGATTGCGGGGCGAGGGCCAGCTCGTGACCTTCGCCGACTCCGGCCTGGACTGGGGCAACGCCGACGAGGGGGACACCTTCGGCCACGAGATGTTCGTCGACGGCTTCCGGCCGCCGGGGGACGACCACCGGAAGGTCCGGGACTACTTCGTGCCGCGGGGCGCCCAGGGCAACCAGATCGACGACAACGGGCACGGGACGTTCGTCGCGGGGGTCCTCGCGGGGGACGCGCCGGACAACGTGAACGGCACCGTCGTCTACGGGACGTACAACAAGGTGGACGGCCACGCCTTCCTGGCGAGGCTCATCGTCGAGGACATCGCGAACCGGGGCGGGTCGAGCGTGTTCCCGTCCCCGAACCTGTTCGACATGTTCGGCCCCGCCCTCACCCGGGGCTCCCACATCCACACGAACAGCTGGGGCGGCCCGCCGTACGAGTACGTGAGCGCGTCCCAGATGATCGACGCGTTCGTCTGGAGCAACCGGACGTTCCTGATCCTGTTCGCCGCGGGGAACTCGGGGCCCTCGGAAGGGACGATCTCCGCCCTCGCCCAGGCCAAAAACATGATCGCGGTCGGGGCGACGAACAACAGCGTGTACGCGGACCGGATGGCGATCGGCTCCGCGGGCCGGTACTTCAGCGGGAGGGGCCCGACGCCCGACGGCAGGCTCAAGCCGACCCTCGTCGCGCCCGGGAGCAGCGTGTGCTCCTCCATCCGGACGGAGGCGATCCTCCAGCCCGGGGAGACGTGCGAGAGCGGCATCTACGTGAGCGGGTTCGGCACGAGCTTCTCCACGCCCGCGGTGGCCGCCGCGGCCGCCCTGATCCGCCAGTACCTCGAGGAGGGCTGGTACCCGGCGGGGGTCCGCGGGGGTTCCGCGCCCGTCAACGCGTCCGCAGCCCTCGTCCGCGCGATGCTCATCAACTCGGCGGAGGAGATCATCGGGGCCGACGCGTACGGCCACACGAGCGCGCCCTCCCCCCACGTCCTCGAGCTCTCCGCCGACGTCTCCCGGTCCGCGCCCTCCTCCCTGCACGTCCTGAAGTGCGGGCCCGCGGTCACGACGTGCGCCTCCGGGGACGACCTCACGGACCTGTACGTCCACGCGGCGTTCTCCCCGCGAATCACGGAGGTCAACTACAGCGCGGACTACAGCCTCGAGGTCGACGTCTACGTGGCCCCGGGGACCTCGGCGTGGAACATGGTCATCCTGGACGACGGGCGCGCGCGGGTGGACCTGGGGAGCTCGGGGCCGGGCTACGTCCTCTCCCTCGTCGGCTCGAACGGGGCCTGGACGAGGTCCATCGGCTCGGGCTGGCACTCGATCCTGATCTTCTATCGGCCCGCGCAGGGCATCTACCGAGCCGCCGTGGACGGGACGTCCGTCGGCCCGGGGGCCTCCATCGGCTTCGTGGGCGTGCCCCGGACCCGCGTGGTCACCGGGACGCCCCTGAACCCGCCGACCCCCGGCTCGAACCCGAGCCAGGGGGACTACTACCTGGACGACCTCCAGTACTTCGACGCGGACGTGAACCTCCTCTGGCAGGACACGTTCGACGACGGGGACGTGAGCGACTGGTCGTTCATCCTCGGCCCGCGGCCGGAGTACCGGTACCCCAACAACCACCAGGGCTGGGGCCGCGTCCTCCTCGAGGACGCCCTCTCGTTCGAAGACGAGGCCCGGAAGCTCTGGTTCGAGGACGAGGCCGTCGGCCTGACGACGGGCGCCTCCCGGACGTACCGGATCGCGGTGACGGACGCGGCGGAGCCCCTCGACGTCACCCTCGCGTGGACGGACTACCCCGGGACCCCGGGGGCCGTCAAGCAGCTCGTGAACGACCTCGACCTGACCGTCACGGACCCCTTCGGCCGCGTGTACCGCGGGAACGTCTTCCCGACGTACGCGACCCTCGAGGACAAGCTCGCGAACCCGGGCCAGTCCGCCGAGGGCGGCGCGGCGGACCGCGTGAACGTGGAGGAGGGGGTCCTCCGCCTCTCCCCCGCGAAGGGCGTCTGGACGATCACGGTGGCCGCCTCCGAGGTCGCCCTGGGCGGCTCCCAGGCGTACGCCCTCGTCGTCACGGGGGCGATCGACACGACCCTCCGGACCCTGGCGAGCCTGCCGTGGCCCTACGTGGCCGACGGCGCCCTGTCCGGCAGCGTCGTCGTCGGGGCGAGCGGGACGAAGACGTGCAAGAAGAGGACCGTGGCGAGCGGCGCCTCGACGACGGACGACATCGGGGGCGTCCTGATCGCCGGGGCCCTCGGCAACCGGAGCGCCACGGGGCTCGTCGCGGGGCTCCTGGACACGGAGGCGACGACGCCCTGCGCCTCCGCCGTCCTCGCGGCGGGCGACGTCTTCGGCGTCGGGCGTCCGGCCGTCAGCCTGTTCGCGAAGACGGTCAACCACCTGCTCCCCGTCCGGTTCGCGGGGACGGGCGACGGGACGGGACAGGGGATCTACGCCTCCGAGTCGGGCCGGAACTACGTCCGGACGACGTACCCGGACGGCCGGATCGAGGACTATGGGCTCCTGTCCATGCTCTACGATGCGGCGAACGGGCGATTCTTCCACGTCCTCGCCGGGCTCACGCCGTCGTCCACGCGGGCGATGAGCGAGCTCGTCGCCCGGGACGTCATGCTCGACCGGCCGATCGACGCGTGGGGGGCCGAGTTCGACATCCTCCAGGGGACGGGGATCGTCGTGCGGTTCGTGGACATGGCGGGGGACGGCCCGTGGGAGATGTTCCAGCTCGTCGACGGGACGGGCGGCGTCGTCCCGATGCAGGCCCCCGCGCCGTTCTCCCAGCCCGTGTTCATCCCGCGGTACATCGTCCTGGGGGAGAGCTCGGCCCACCTCGGCCTCGCGGGGGCGAACATGATGGACGCCGCCGCGGCGATCCCCCTCGCCGTCCGGGAGGCGCGGGCCTTCTACACGGGGCCCCTCTGGGCCCTCCTCGACACGGAGGCCGTGAATCCGCAGGGGACCGCGATCACGTTCGTGGGGAACCTCCTGTCCGTGGGCCCGAAGGAGGTGAACGCGGTCTCGAAGATCATCAACAGCCCCTACCTCTCCGTGCGGTTCGTGGACCGGAAGGGGATCTGCACGATGAACCTGGACGGCTCCACGCGGACCTGCTACAAGGCCTCCGGGACGTACGGGAAGGGGACCGCGGTCACGGACTACGCGATGGACTCCCTGGGCTTCCTCGTGAACGGGCAGGCGGTCCAGGTCGTCGCGGGCCTGAGCACCTTCGCGACCCGCGGGGCGGCCCAGGCGATCGCCGCGGGGACGATCGCCCTGACGGGCCAGGGGATCGTCATCCGGCTCGTCGACACGACCGGGGACGGGAGGTACGAGTCGATCACGGTCGTCGATTCCGCATGAACCTTCGGGTGACGACCGCTGCCGCGATGGGGCCGGCGCTCCAAGGCCCGCCTCGGATTGGGGCAGGACGGGGCGTCATCCCATGCGCCCCCGTCACCGGAGTCGGGGCTTGACGACGTGAGGCGCGGATTCGGCCGAGTGGCCCCTGGTAACTGACCAAGCGGCGGACGGCGGAAACCCTTATCCTACCCGACGCCGCTTCAGGCAACGCCCGTCGGGCGGGAGGGATCGCCGGGTTGGTCCGGACCATCGGGAGGAGGCCTTCTCCTCGCACGCTGACCGCAGGCCTCGTCCTCCTCCTGGTCGCCTCCGCCCTCGTCCTCGGCATGCCAGCGGAGAGCGCGGACCCGCGGACCCTCGAGGTCACGGTCCACGACCTCTTC
>MGWD01000052.1:4930-5722 GCA_001800825.1 Euryarchaeota archaeon RBG_19FT_COMBO_69_17
GGGACGTCGTCCTGTCGCCCGCCTTCCCGCTCCTCGTGAAGCACACCCCGGACCCGACGGGGGACCCCGGGAACTACTTCCTCACGGCCGGCCATCGACTCACGGTCGCGGGCCGGGCCCTGCCTGAGATGTCGATCGATACGCCCGTGATCCTGCCGCGCCTCGGCCGGACGACGGCCTCAGGAGGCACCGCCTCCGTCGACCTCGGGCTGACGTTCCTCGACCGGGCGGGCTGGGACGCCCTGCGGGCCTCGGGCCTCATCACCCTGACGTGGGACTTCAACGACGGGTACGGGGCCCTCCTCGCGGGGACCGTGACGATGGACGCCCTCGGGGCGGAGAAGGTCCTCGGGCTCACGGGCGACCCGGCCGCGTGGTGGTCCTCGAACGCCGGGAAGGCGACGACGGCGTGGTCGGACTGGCTCGACGTCGAGGGGAACGACCGGCTCGAGGTGTTCAGCGCCCACCGCCTCCCGTTCGCGGAGTTCGGGTTCCGGCTCTCCCTGACGACGTCCACGCCCTACGTCGTCGTGCGAGTCGAGCTCGCGGCCTTCGGGATCGACGCCCTCCTGGCCCGCTGGCTCTACTGGGGGACCTCGGACTACCTTCGGGAGGCGCCCGCGGGGGCCCTGCCCTTCGAGATGGCCTTCGACTCCGCCCGGCTGGTCGTCCACCTGACGTCCACGGCGGACCTCGACCTGAGCGCGGAGGTCGTGTACGCCCTCCGGGCGTGGGCCTCGTCCCTCGGGTCCTCGCCGGGCGGGCCCGCGTGGGTGTGGCAGCCGACCCTCC
>MGWD01000053.1:0-1020 GCA_001800825.1 Euryarchaeota archaeon RBG_19FT_COMBO_69_17
AGTAATCGCGTGTCAACATCACGCGGTGAATATGCCCCTGCTCCTTGCACACACCGCCCGTCAAGCCACCCGAGTTGAGCCTGAGTGATGGTGCCGTTCTTGCGACGCTAGAACTTAGGTTCAGCAAGGAGGGCTAAGTCGTAACAAGGTATCTGTAGGGGAACCTGCAGATGGATCACCTCCTAAGTTATCCAAAGGAGGCCTTGGCAAGGTAGAGGGCCTCCTGGATCGTCGAGCGTCTAATCCACCCCTTTTTTCTTCTGGACATGCCGGAGGTCCGACTTGTGGACACAGAGCCCGTCCTTCTCGAGTCTGGGTCGTGCACCGCGAACGGTTGCGATGACATCACCCTGCCTCCGACCTCTCGCGTACATCATCCGCGAGCGTAGATTCGAGAGCGATCCTCCACCCGCTCAACGAAGATGGTCTGAGTCTCGTGGTTGAGGAAGGCGAGGAGACGATAGTCGCCGATCCTCAGCTTGTGCTCATCGGATCCGACGGGACGTCGGAGGAAGTGATGCGGGTTCGCGGCGGCCAGCTCGATCTTTGCGACCCCACGGGCGGCGACCTTCCGGTCGAGGCCGTCCAGATCGCGAACCGCGCGCTCCGTCCATCGGACGGACCAGGCGGTCAGAGCCCCAGCCGCGTCTTCACGCGCTCATGGCCGACCACGCGGCCCTCCTTCAGCTCCAGGCGGGCGTCGAGCAGCCCGATCCGGAACGCAGGCGTGTAGGGCCCCTCCTCGTCGCCCTCGGGGATCAACGCGAGGAGCTTGTTCAGGACCTCCTCGTAGGTCTCTCGGGGGCTCGCCTTGAGCCTGGAGAGCTTCGCGCGCGTCTCCTGGCTGAGCTGGATCGTCGTCGCCATAGCGCGCGATGTATCGGCCATACCGTATGTATGGGATTCCCTCCCGATTCCAGGGACGGCCTGCGGACCGGGGCCCCTCGCCCCTCGGTCATTCGGAAGCGCTTGAAAAGATTCCGGTCCGCGAGGGCACCGGAGATGGTCGATTCGCATAGG
>MGWD01000053.1:1034-4277 GCA_001800825.1 Euryarchaeota archaeon RBG_19FT_COMBO_69_17
CTCAAGTAGCCGGGTACGGTGGTATCCATGAAGGGCATCCAGATGGCCGACACCCCGCTCCTCCGGGACCTGCTCCGGACGAACACCGACTACGCCGAAGTCTTCGACCGCAGCAAGCTCGTGATTCCGCCCGCGAAGAAACTCGCGATCGTCGCGTGCATGGACGCCCGCCTGACGGTCGAGGAGTTCCTCGGCCTGCGGACGGGGGACGCCCACATCATCCGGAACGCGGGCGGCATCGTGACGGAAGACGCCGTCCGGTCCCTCATCATCTCCCACGAGCTGCTCGGGACCCGGGAGTTCCTCGTGATCAACCACACGGACTGCGGGATGCTCACGTTCAAGGACAAAGACCTCCAGGACAAGCTCACGAAGAAGACCGGCGTGAACGCCGCGAAGGTCAACTTCCACGCGTTCGGGGACCTCGAGGAGAACGTGCGCACGCAGGTCGAGCGGATCCGGACGAACCCCTTCCTCCCGAAGGACATCCCCGTGACGGGGTTCGTCTACGACGTCCGCAGCGGGAAGCTGAACCGCGTCACCTGACGGCGGACCCGCCGCCCACGATGGGGACGAAGGCCACCCGGTCCCCGTCCTTGAGGCTGTGCTCGGGGGTCGGGCCTTGAACGACGACGTCGTTCACGACGACCCGCACGGCGGGCTCGATTCTCCCCGGGGCGGGTTGCAGCTTGCGGCCCGCCTCGGGATACCGCTCCCCGATCGCCGCGAGCACCCCGCCCAGGTCGGGCCGGCGCAGGGTCAGCTCGACGTCGTCGGAGATTCCCGCGGCCTGCTTGTAGGGGCCCATGAGACGGACGGTGACCTTCACGGGCCCGCCGAACGCGCAAGGCTCATAAAAGGCTGGCGGGGGCCCGGTGGCAACCGCTAAGTAAGGAACCGCCTTTCTGGGAGGCGAGGGCAGGGTGGCATCGTGGCCATGAATCTCCGGATGCTCAACGTGGACCTGGACTCCCAGACGATTGAGACGGAAGAGCGCGGGCCGGAGTATTGGGAACGGTACGTCGGCGGGCGAGGGGTCGGCGCGAAGCTCCTCAGCGAGGAGGACTTCCGGCTCGACCCGTACCACCCCCGGATGCCCGTCTTCTTCTCGACGTCGCCCTACGAGGGGACGATCGCCTCCTGCAACCGGACGTGGGTGACGACGGTCTCCCCCCTCACGGGCTACTACTCCTGCGCCGCCGCGGGCGGATTCTGGGGGATCACCCTCCGGAAGGCGGGCTTCGACGTCCTCCGGGTCGTCGGGAAGGCGGACAAGCCCGTGTGGATCGAGGTCAACAATGGGAAGGCGAAGATCCACGACGCGTCCAAGCTCTGGGGCCTCACGACGGAACAGACCCAGAAGGCCCTCAAGGACGCCGGGCGGGCCGCGACGATCGGCCCCGCGGGGGAGAATCTGGTCCGGATCGCAGGGATCTTCATGGAAGATCGCGCGGCGGCCCGCGGCGGCCTCGGCGCCGTCATGGGCTCGAAGAAGCTCAAGGCGATCACCGTGAGCGGGAACCAACCCCTCCCCGGGCTCGACGGCGAGCCGGCCAAGGTCTTCCACAAGAAGACCCAGGCCCAGAACAAGGAGCGAAGCGGGTACTTCCATGAGATGGGGACGATGGAGATCCCGCCCAAGGTGAACGACGGGAACCTCTGGCCCACTCACAATTGGCAGAAGGTCCACTGGGACGCCGGGGACAAGCTATACTTCCCCCAGTGGAAGAACATCCTCACCGGGTACACGACGTGTTTCGACTGCGCGATCCGCTGCACCCGGACGAACTCCTCCCGATACGGGGACGAGGGCCGCGGTCCCGAGTACGAGACGACGTGGGCCTTCGGTCCGCAGGTCCTCAACGACGATCCCCACATCATCGTCCACGCGAACAAGCTGTGCGACACGCTCGGCCTCGACACGATCTCCGCGGGCAGCGTGATCGGCTGGTACCGCGAGGTCATCGAGCGGGGCCTGGCGAAGGACACGTGGACGTCGAACGAGAAGATCTTCGAGCTCCTCGAGGCGATCGCCCACCGGAAGGGCGTCGGAGACATCCTCGCGGAGGGCACCCTCCGGGCGAGCCAGGTCTTCGACGGGGGCTCCTCGGACTACGCGATCCAGCAGGCCGGGATGGAGCTCCCCGCGTACGATCCTCGAGGGTCTTGGGGGATGTTCCTCTGCTACGTCTTCGGGCCGCGGCACGGCTGCCACAACAAGGGCTGGACCGTGTACGTCGAGCTGGGGATGAGCCTCGACGCCCGGACCGGCCCCGACGGGAAGGCCCAGATGGTGTCGGACCTCGTGGACGAGACCGCGGTGATCGACTCGATTGGGATCTGCACCCTCGTGACGCCGATCGTCTTCACGGAGACCCCCGAGGCCTACAAGACGGTCCTCGGGAAGGAGGCCACGGAGGCCGAGATCCGCCGCATCGGCCGCGGGATCACGGACCTCGAGCGGTGGATGGACATCGAGCGCGGGCACACGAAGGCGAAGGACAGCCTGCCCGTCCGCCTCATCGAGGAGCAGGTCGACGTGAACGGGAAGAAGGTCAAGCTGGGCCAGGAGACGTGGAACCGGCTGCGCGACGAGTACTACCGGTACCGGAACTGGTCTCGCGAAGGCATCCCGAACCTCGTCGTCGCGCAGTAGCAACCTGTGCCGAATACCCGGCGCCGCAATCCATCCACGTGGATAGACGCGGGAACTGTGGGGTGTGCGCTGCCGGAAAAGCGGTTTCGTCGCATGCCACCGAACCTGGGCCTACTTGCGAAAGGGTTCCACACCAGACGGTCGAAGCCCCAGCCTCGGTGGTTCGATCTCACACGCGCGGATCCTCACCCGCTCAGAACCACTTCCGCCGCCGGAACCAGAACAACATCGCGACCGCGATGAGGAGCATGATCGCCGTCGCGCTATAGAACCCCATCACGTCCCCGGTCCCCGGATACACGACGTTCATCCCGTACACGCTCGCGACGAGGCTCAGGGGTAGCATGATCGTCGCGATGATCGTCAGGGTCTTCATGATCTCGTTCATGTTGTTGTTCACGACGGTCAGGTAGACCTCCATGAGCCCCGACGAGACCTCCCGCAACGTGTCGAGCGTGTCGAGGGTCCGGATCATGTGGTCGTACACGTCCCGCAGGTAGTTCCGCGTCTCCTTCCGGAACATGGGGAGGTCCGCGCGGCTGAGCTGGGCGAACGCCTCCCGCTGGGGTCGCAGGGCGTTCCGCAGG
>MGWD01000053.1:4306-9876 GCA_001800825.1 Euryarchaeota archaeon RBG_19FT_COMBO_69_17
GGGCGCGCTCCTCGAGCTCGTTCACGATGTTCTCCATGCGGTCGAGGTGAGGGAAGTAGGAGTCCACGATCACATCGAGGATCGTGTACGCGAGGAAGTCCGACGCCGCCTTGAGGAGCCGGGGGTTCTTCTTCCGCAGCCGGATCCGGATGTCCTCGAGCTGGGGGAACACCTTGTCGTGGATCGTGACGACGAACTTCCGCGAGACGAACAGGGAGAGCTGGTCCGTCTCGATCTCCTCGGCCCACACGATCGTCCGGGCGACGATGAAGAGGACGTCGTCGTAGAGCTCGATCTTCGGGGTGAGGTCCTGGTTCAGGCTGTCCTCGAGCGCGAGGGGATGGAACCCGAAGAGGGTCTCGAGTTCCTCGAGGGTCCGGCCGTCCGGGTCCACGATGTTGACCCAGACCACGCTGTACTTCTCGACGAGCTCCCGGCAGCGTCCGACGGTCACGTCGTGCTCTTCGAGAAGGTCCGTCGGCGTGTAGGCCATGACCTCAACGCGGACCATCGCGGCGCCACGCTCCCAGGGCCCATATAAGGGTTGTGAGGTGATTGCACGTGCGGGGAATCTCGCCAGAGTTCGCGGACGAACGCCGTGTATGTAGGAAAATCCAAATGGGACCGCCCCCATCGCGTCCGCGGTGGCCACATGAAGATCGTGCGACGAAAGGGCGCGAAAGTCCTGAAGGGCGACCGCAGCCTGTCGTACCAGCTCGTCGGTCCCGACAGCACGGGGGCGCGGAAGTTCATGATCACGGTCGTCGACGTGAGGCCCGGCGGGAGCACGCCCGTCCACGAGCACCGGACCGTGGAGTCGATGTACTACATCATCGAGGGCCGCGCGGAGGTCTCCGATGGCAAGTCGAAGAAGGTCCTCGGCGCGGACACGGCGATCTACTTCCCCGCGGGCGGGTCCCACGGGATCCGGAACGCAGGCCGCGCGCGGCTCCGCTATCTCTCGTGCCACGCCCCGCCCTACGAGATCGAGGAGCTCTACAAGACGTGGGAGCGGGAGCACAAGCTACTCACCACGGGCGGATGAGGGACCCGAAACCCTTTCCCGGCCCACGGTCTAGGGGAGCGCGGAGTCGTCGACGACGATGGAGGCTCGAGTCGTCCCCGCCGTCTTCTGCGCGGTCCTCCTTGTCGCCGCGCCGTTCGCCACAGGGCGGGCCTCGGCCGCGCCCGGGATCGTGGGGACGCACCCGATCGCCTCGGGCCTCGCGTGGCCCGTGAGCTTCGCCTTCGCCCCCGATGGCCGCCTCTTCTACAACGAGCGGTTCACGGGCCGCGTCATGGCGATCCCCGACGGCGGTGGGCCCCCGGAGCAGGTCGCGAACGTGAGCGTCCTCACGGACGGGGAGCAAGGGCTCCTCGGCCTCGCCCTCGACCCCGACTTCGAGACGTCCCCATGGGTCTACGTCCACCACACGACGTTCGACGGGGGCCTCGGTGGACCCGTGAACCGCGTGGTCCGCATCCTCCTTGGAGTCCCGCCGCGTTCGGAGACCCTCGTGGATCGGATCCCCGCGGCGGCCTTCCACAACGGGGGAATCCTCGGCTTCGCTCCGGATGGGACCCTCTTCGTCACGACGGGCGACGCGACGGATCGCGCGTCCGCCCAGGACCTAGCGAGCCTCGCAGGGAAGGTCCTCCGCGTCCTCCGGGACGGCCGCGTTCCTCCCGACAACCCGTTCCCGGGGTCCTTCGTCTACAGCCTCGGGCACCGGAACGTCTTCGGCCTGGGCTTCCAGTCTGCCACGGGCCGTCCCTACGTGAGCGAGAACGGCCCCTCCGAGGACGATGAGGTCAACGCGCTCGTGCCGGGGGGCAACTACGGATGGCCCGACGTGACCGGCACCGCGGGCACGCCCGGCCTCATCGACCCCATTTGGACGTACCCGGCGATCATAGCGCCCACGGGCCTCGCCTTCTGCGCATCGTGCGGCGTGTCGGCGTGGGAGGGGGACCTGTTCCTCGGGGACTGGAACCGGGGGATCCTCCAGAGGATCGACCTCGCGCCGCAGGGCGACCGCGCGGTCGGCGTCGAGGACCTGTGGAGCTTCGGCGCACGCGGCGTCCTGGATGTGGAGACGGGGCCCGACGGGCATCTGTATGCGTCCACGTCCGACGCGATCTACCGAATGAATGCGGGCGAGGTCCTCCTCCCGGCGCCGCTCTTTTACACAATCCTCCTCGCGATCTCCGTCGTCGCCGTCGCAGCCTCGGTCTCCTTCATCCTCGTCCGGGTCCGGCGCCGCGCGCGGACGGGGCGCCGGCCTCCCGGAGCTTCGTGATTCCCGTAGCCTCTGGTTTTAAAACCTCGACACGGATATACCGTGCTCAAGTGTCGCACGGGGACCGTGTCCCAGGGGAAGCGAGCCGTGCGGCCGGCTCGGAAGGCCGGGCGCAGGGCGCCGTCCTTCGGTCCGACCTGGCACGCCTCCGGAGGGGAAGGGTGTGAGCGGCAGGCTGACGGAGCAGCTCCTCGAGGACGCTGCGCGGAGTTCCGTGTCCGACGAAGTCGAGAGCGACGACGACCTCGTGCGCGTGTGGCAGGACGAGCTGCGGGACGCGAAGGAGAAGATCGAGGCCTACCGGTCCGACGATCATCTCGCGCGGACGTTCCGCGCGGACGCGAGGCACACGGAGGCGGTCCTTGCCCAGCTCCCCGGACGCATCGCGGCGCGTCGGTCGGAAATCGCGTACGATCAGTGGGCCTCCGTGAACCTCGACGGCTTCCTTGAGATCCCCGTGGCCTCGAGAGACAAGCACTTCGTATCGATCCCGAAGGGCGATCTTGAGCGCCTCGCGCCCGAACTCTCGAAGGCGATCCCGAAGAAGTCCGCCCTGTGGGCCGACTGGAGCGTCTGGAACTTCCAGCGGCATCGCCTCCATCGGGCGAAGGCCCTCCCCGCGGAGGCCGTCCGGCGGGCCCGCGGCTCCCTACAGCACTTCGAGCGCCTCGAGGTCTGGCAGGCGGTCGGCACGGCGGACCCGTGGCTCGTCGGCGTGATGACGACCCCCACGGGACGGGAGCGGTTCTACCTCCTGTTCGACTGGGGCCTGGAGACGACCCTGGACCGCGAACTCCTCCGTTGACGCGCGGATCCCTTCGCCGCGAGAGGACAATCCTTTAAGTAGCGCGTGGAGCGTGAGCCAGGTCGAGCCTTATGGCCTCCGCCTCGAACGCGCGGGTGGGCGTCCGGATCGCCCTCACCGTCCTCTGGACCTTCGTCCTCATCGCGGGCCTGACCGTCAGCGTGCTCCTCGCAGCCCCCGGGATTGCCTCCGCGGTCCAGGGCGCGCTCACGGCGACCCTCGCCTCGACCGGCGTCGCGGCGGCCGTCGCCGTCGGCATGGTCCTCCTCGGCCTTTGGGGGATCGCCTCGAACCACCGGAACCTCAAGCATGCGGTCGCCCTCATCGCGGAGGTCGACCGAGCCCGGAAGGAGACGATCCAGCTCGAGTCCACCCGGTACATGCAGCAGCCGAAGCCGTGATCGGGTCGTGCACGCCGCCCTCTGGGGTTTCTCGATCCGCTAGGAGTGGCCCCGCCCTCGACGCCCTTCGCGGAGCGACTGCACGAGGCTCAACCACGCCTCCAACCCCTCCCCGTTCGGATCCCGGGGCTGGATCGCGAAGGTGAATGCCTCTTGCTCTGCCAGGCCCTGGACACGGACGCTCAGCTGGAGCTCCTCGCCCGCGAGCGGGATTCCGGAAACGGACACGACGGCCGACGATCCCCGACCCGACGCGGTCTCGAGGACCTGGTTCACGGAGACCACGAGGCCGTTCCGTTGCGCGAGTCTCGCGTCCAGTTGCGAGAGGTCTTCGAACGCGCGGCCGAGGAGACCCTTGATGAACACGAGCCTCCGATCCGTGAGCGTGAGGACCCCGGGCGATCCCGCGAAAGGCACGGATTGGCGCAGAGAGTTCAGCCAACCACGGTACATGATCACGGAGTGGCTGTACAGCAACCTCTCCCCGGGCGAAGGGGTCCCGCCGGCCGTCCCGCGACCCTGGACGGGAGCGCCGCATCGGATGCAGAACCGTTGCGCGTCCGCGAGCGGTGCGCCGCAGCCCGCGCACGAGCGCCCGCCCGATCCTTGCATGTAGGGGGCCGACCGGTGTGCCTCCGATAAGAATCCCGTGCGCCGGTTATCAGAATGTGGAGAAGGGATTGCCTGCGTCGATCGCGGTCGCCCTCAGGTTCCTCACCGCGAGCCCTTTTGTACTCGCCATCCATTCCTTTCACGGGCGGAGGCATGCGCGTCCTCATCCTCGGCTGCGGAGCCCAGGGCTCCGTGATGGCGCATTACCTCGCCCGAAGCGAAGCGATCGACCACGTCGTCTGCGCGGATGTGTCTCTCCAGCGTGCGGAGGCCGCGAAGCGGGCCGCGGGGTCGAGGAAGGCTCGGGCGGCGGCCCTCGACGCTTCGAAGCCGAAGGCCCTCGCCGCGGCCCTGGGCTCCGTCGACCTCGTCGTGAACGCGGCCCATCCGCGCTTCAACGTCCCCCTCACCCGGGCGGCCCTCCGGGCCGGCGTCCACTACCAGGACCTCGCCGCGGACTACCGCGGGATCCGGGCCCAGGTCGCCCTCTCGAAGGCCTTCGCCAAGAAAGGCCTCGTCGGACTCCTGCAGTGCGGCGGCTCCCCCGGGGTCACGAACGTCCTCGCCCGGGAGGGCGTGGAGGCCCTCGACACGGTCCACGCGATCCGCCTCCGGCTCGTCTCGAAGCTCGAGGCCCGGAAGCCCGTCGCCCTCTGGTCCGCGGAGGTCGCCCTCGAGGACATGGAGGAGCCCCCCGCGGTCTTCCGGGACGGCCGAGCGCAACGCGTTCCCCCGTTCAGCGAGGAGGAGGTCTTCGACTTCCCCGAGCCCTTCGGCCCCCGGCCTGTCCTGCAGCACATGCACGAGGAGCCCATCACGTTCGGGATGTTCTTGGGCAAAGGCCTTCGCCACGTGGACCTGAAGATGGGAGGCCACCACGTATACCAGATGAAGGAGGCGATGTCCCTCGGACTCCTGGGTCGCGAGCCCGTGCGCGTCGGGAAGGTGTCCGTCGTGCCGCGGGACCTCCTCATCGCGCTGAGCCCGCCTGCGATGACCCCTGCGGAGGTGCCGAGGCTCCTCGCCCGCGGCGACGTGATCGACGCGACGGGCTGCCACGTCGTCGAGGTCGAGGGGACCCGGGCCGGGTCCCGGCGGGTCCTCCGGTACACGGCCCTGGGCCCGTCCCTCCGGGAGGTCCAGGCGTGGATCCCCGGGTCCACGAACATGTCGTTCAAGGTCGGGATGAGCGCCGCGATCATGGTCGAGATGCTCGCCCGCGGCCAGGTCGCCCCCTCGGGCGTCTACCCCCCGGAGTGCCTCGAGGCGGAGCCCCGGGAGCTCTTCCTCGAGCGCCTGCGGGCGAACCACTTCCCCCTCGAGGTCCGGGAAACGACATAAACGGCGGACGCGTTCGGGCCCCGGGGTCGTCGATGAAGGTCGTCATCTTGGGCGCGGGGTTCGCGGGGCTCACTCTCGCCGCCGAGCTGGAGCCCCTCGCGGCCGCGGGCA
>MGWD01000053.1:9893-10968 GCA_001800825.1 Euryarchaeota archaeon RBG_19FT_COMBO_69_17
TCCAGATGGGCTTCTCGATCCAATGGGTCCTCGCGGGCCGCCGCACGCCCGCCGTCGGGCAGCGGGAGTACGCATCCGTGCGGACGAAGCACGTCCGGTTCCTCCAGGACGAGGTCGCCGCGATCGACGTGAAGGGCAAGGTCGTGCACACGCGGAGCCAGCGGCTGCCGTACGACCGCCTCGTGATCGCCCTGGGCGCGGAACTGGCGCCGGACCTCGTCCCGGGCCTGGCGGACGCCGCGTACAACCTGTGCGACATGGGATCCATCGTCCAGTTCCGGGAGGCCCTCCGCGGGATCGATCGCGGGTCCGTCCTCATCGCCGTGTCCTCCGTGCCATTCAAGTGCCCGCCCGCACCCTACGAGTACGCTCTCCTCGTGGACGACATCCTGCGGAAGCGAGGGGTCCGGGAGTCCGTTCGCGTGGTCGTGTCAACCCCGGAGCCCCATCCGATGCCCGTTGCGGGGAAAGCCGTCGGGGAGCAGTTCGTGGCCCTCCTCAAGGAGCGCGGGATCGAGTTCCTCCCCGGCCACAAGCCCAAGGCCGTGGACGTCGCCCGCCGGACCGTCGCGTACGAAAATGGGGTGGAACTGACGTTCGGACTCTTCGCGGCGATGCCGCCCCACCGCGCCCCTAAGGTCGTCCGGGACGCGGGCCTCGTGGACGCGTCGGGGTTCGTCCCCGTCGACCTCGGGGCGTTTCGGACGGCTCACGACGGGGTCCTCGTGGTCGGGGACGCGGCCTCCCTGAAACTCCCGAACGGGAACCCCCATCCGAAGGCCGGAGTCTTCGCGGAGGCCCAGGCGAGGGCCGTCGCGTCCGCCCTTCGCGCGGAGATCGCCGGTGGCACGGCAGTCCCGTATGACGGCAAGGGCGTCTGCTTCGTCGATGCGGGGAACGAGCTCGCGGCCGCGGCCGAGGCCGACCTCCTCGGCCCCGGAGGCCCTCGGATCGTCCTGAGGCCGCCATCCTCGGAGGGCCTCGAGGGGAAGCGCCGTTTCGAGCGGGAGCGGTTCGCGAAATGGTTCGGCGGCTGACGCGGTGGGCGTCGTCATCCCCGCGGGCGGCCCTGGAG
>MGWD01000054.1:0-20552 GCA_001800825.1 Euryarchaeota archaeon RBG_19FT_COMBO_69_17
CCCCGAAAACCCTTATCCCGCACCGAGGCCTGCGGGGCCGGGTCGATGTTCCTCGAGCAGCGGCTCATCGGGACGATGGCGAACTTCGGGTACCTGATCGGGGACCCGGAGAGGAAGGTCGCCGCGGTCATCGATCCCAGCTTCGACGCGCGGATCCTCGAGCTGGCGGCTCGGGAGAATGGCTACGCGATCGAGACGATCCTCAACACCCACCACCACCCGGACCACGTCTTCGACAACGAGCGCCTCGCGGACGAGACGGGCGCGAAGGTCGCGGCTCACCGCCTCAGCCTGGTCCGGAAGGACATCGTCCTTGAGGACGGGCAGATCCTCCCCGTCGGTGAGCTCAAGGTGAAGGTCGTGCACACGCCGGGCCACTCGCCCGACTCGTGCTGCTTCATCGTCTCGGGCCACGTGTTCACGGGGGATTGTCTCTTCGTCGGGGACTGCGGCCGTGTGGACCTGCCGGGGTCCGACCCGCGGCACATGTACGACTCCCTGTTCAACAAGGTCCGGAGGATGGACGACGACCTCGTCGTGTGCCCGGGGCACCACTACGGGCCCACCGCGCGCTCGACGATCGGGCGGGAGAAGGCGACGAACCACGTCTTCCGGCCACGGAGCCTCGAGGAGTTCCTCGAGTTCATGGGCCAGCCCTAGCCCGCGGGGAGGTCCGGGGCGGCGGGCTCCTCCTTCTTCGTCGTCTTCCGCCTCGCCTTCCCCTTCCCCGCGGCGGCCTTCGTCCCCTTCCGTTTCCCCTTCCCGTTCTTCGCGGGGCACTCCATGTTCAGGCAGAGGATCCAGGGCGGGCGTCCGCGCATGATGACCTTGATCACAGGATGCCCGCACGCCTTGCACCGGTCCTCCGTGGGGACGATGAGCCCCCGCTGGGGCAGCGGGTAGGAATTGTCGCAGTTCGGGTACGTCGAGCATCCGACGAACCGCTTCCCGCGCATGCTGTGGCGGATCGTCAGCTCGCCTGTTCCGCACTTCTCGCACTTGCCGATGAGGTTCGCGGTTCGGACCGTCGGGCAGTCGGAGGCCACGCAGAACGTCGTCGAGCGTCCGCGATCCGTGTGTCGGATCATGGGCGCGCCGCACTCCGGGCACGTCTCCGCCGCGCTCTCGACGGATCCCGTCTGCGGGAGGGGATGCGTGTTCCGGCACTCGGGGTACCGCGTGCATCCGAGGAAGCGCGACCCGCGCCTCGATCGGCGGACCACGAGGTCTCCTTCCTTGCAGACGTTGCACTTCCCGATGTAGTTCTGCTCCATGAGGGCCGCCGTGATCTCCTGCCCGATCGCCTCGCGGTTCTTCTCGAGCGTTTCGAGGACGTCGCTGAGCATCTGCTGGGACTCCCGGACGACGTCCTCGCGGGCCCGGACCCCCGTGGCGATCCCGTCCATGTCCGCCTCAAGGTGGGCCGTCATCTCGGGCCGCGTGATCCGCTCCGCGTGGTCCTCGAGGGCTTGGACCACGGCCTGGCCGCTCGTCGTCGGCTTCGGGTACCGGCCTTCGATGAACTTCCGCTCGTACAGCTTCTTGATGATCTCGTGCCGCGTGGACTTCGTCCCGAGCCCGAGCCGTTCCATCTCTTGGATCAGGGTCCCTTCGCTGTACCGGGGCGGGGGCTTCGTCCGGTCCTCACGGACCTCCACGGGGGCCGCCTTCTCGACCGCCTCGCCCACGGAGAGGGCGGGGAGGCGGGACTCGTGGATCTGCCAGTACGGGTAGTACTTCCGCCATCCAAGATCCTTCAGGACGTATCCATCGGCCTTGAAGGGCTGGCCCCCGAGGTCGACCTTCGCCTCCGAGGTCAGGGCCACCGCGTTCGGCGCGACCGTCGCGAGGAACCGCCGCACGACGAGCTCGTAGACGCGCCAGTGGTCCTCCCGCTTGACCTTCGTGCGGTCCGCGCCCGCGACGGGATAGATGGGCGGATGGTCCGTCGTCTGCGTGCGCCCACGGCTCGGGACAATCCGCTCCTGGGCCCCGAGCTCCCGGGCGGCGTCCGCGAAGGGGGAGTCTTCGAGCTTCTGGAGGATCGTCCGGAGGCTCACGGTCGACGGGTACACCGTGTTGTCCGTCCTCGGGTACGAGATGTAGCCGCCCTGGTAGAGGTCCTCCGCGATCCGCATGGCCTGGGCCGCGCCGAAGCCAAGACGGTTCGCCTCCGCGACGAACATCGTCGTGTTGAAGGGCGGCGGAGGTCGCTCCTCCCGCTCGTTCTGGATGTACTCCCGGACGGTCCCCGACGGGGCCGTGTCCGCTTCGGCCTGGGCCGCGAGGGCCTCCCGCCGGGCCCAGTACGGCCCGTGCTCATGGGCCGCATCGAACTCGACGGCCTGGCCGTCGACGTCCTTCTGGAAGCGCGCGTGGAGGGTCCAGTAGTCCTGGGGGACGAAGTCCCGGATCTCCTTCTCCCGGTCCACGACGAGGGCGAGGGTCGGGCTCTGTACCCGGCCGACGGAGAGGAAGTCCCGCCCGACCTGGTTCGAGGCGATCGAGAGGAACCGCGTGAGGACGGCCCCCCAGGCGAGGTCGACGCTCTGGCGGGACTCCGCGGACCACGCGAGGGGGTAGTCGACCTCCGCAAGCTCGGAGAACGCGCCCTCGATGTCCCACTTCGTGAGGGCGGAGAAACGGGCCCGCTTGACCTTCACGTCGGGCCGGACGGACTGGAGGATCTCGAGGGCTTCCACGCCGATGAGCTCCCCTTCCCGGTCGAAGTCCGTCGCCACGACGACCTCGTCAAGGTCGTGGGCGAGGGCCCGCAGAGCTGCGGCGATCTTCCCCGCGGTGGCCACCTTCAGGGGGGCCGCCCAGACGAGTTCCCGGAGGTCCGTGCGCGCCCAGTCGTTGAGGGCGTCCGGGTAGTCGAGGTTGATGATGTGGCCCCGGAGGCCGATGACCTGGTGGCGGGCCTCACCCTGGCTCCATTCGAAGACGGGGGATCCCTCGACGTACGTGCGCTTCGCCTTGCCGTCGCTCAGGATCGTCGCGATGCGCACGGCCGCGTTGAACTTCTCCGTCACGATGAGTCGGCGCACGGGCTGCCCTCGACGCGACCCTCTCTATTTAACGATTTGCGGGTCCGTGCGGAATCCGGGAGGAATCCTCGCGCCCACGCGTTTCCCACGCGCGCACGCGCGGGTTCATGCGGGCTTGTTCCGCTGCTCCGTCATGTGCGCGTCCATCGCGAGGGCCGCGCGCTTGCCCGCCGCCATCGCGTGGACAACGCTCGCGCCGCCGCCCGCGTACACGCCGGGCCGGGCCGTCGCGCCCGTCTTCGGGTCCGCCTCGAGGGTCCCGTCCTTCCCCACCTTCAGGTTGAGGTCGAGGGGCACGCCCTCGAGGTCCGCCTCCTGGCTCACGGCGACGAGGGCGACGTCGCACCGGAGCATGATCGGGGCGGCGTCCGCGGGGACGGGCTTCCGCCGTCCGCTCTCGTCCGGAGGGCCGAGGACCATCTGCTGGAGCTCAATCGCCTCGAGCCGCTTCTGCCCGAGGAACCGCTTCGGGGCGACGAGGAACTGGAACTTCACGCCCTCGTCCATCGCCTCCTGGATCTCCTCGTCGTCCGCGGGCATCTCCTCCCGGGACCGGCGGTAGAGGATCGTGACCTCCTCCGCCCCGAGGCGGTACGCGCTCCGCGCGCTGTCCATCGCGACGTCGCCGCCGCCGATCACGACGACGCGGGGTCGGACAGATCCCCGCTCGCCGCGCTTGACCTCCTTGAGGAACTTGAGGGCCGGGTACACCCCGTCGAGGTTCTCCCCGGGGATCCCGAGGCGCTTGGACTTGTGGGTCCCGAGGCCGACGAACACGCTGTCGTACTCCTCGAGCAGCTCGTCCACGCCGACGTCCTGCGGGAACGACGTCACGAAGCGGAACTCCACGGGCAGCCCCTTGAAGCGGTCCATGTCCTCCAGGAAGACGCCGTCGGGGAGGCGGTACGCGGGGATCGTGCCCGTCATCAGGCCGCCGAGGCGGTCCGTCGCCTCGAAGACGGTCACGCGGTAGCCGCGCTGGCCGAGGACCCATGCGGCCATGAGTCCCGCGGGTCCGCCGCCGATCACGGCGACCCGCATCCCGTTCGTGGGCATGGGCTTGTACGCCGCCGATGGTCCTGCGAACTCGAGCACCGCCCGCTTGAGCTGGCGCACCGCGATGGGGTCCCCCTTCTTCGCGACGGGGCACACCCGCTCGCAATAATGGTAGCAGACCCGGCCGAGGCACGAGGCGAACGGGTTGTCTCGGAGGATGAGGTCCCGGGCCCCCTCGAGATCCCCCGCGGCGATGAGCTTGATGTACCCCCGGGCGTCCTGGCCCACGGGGCAGGCTTCCATGCACCACGGCTTCCCGCACTGGATGCAGCGCTGGGCCTCCGCGATCATCTCGTCGCGGCCGTACGGCAGGAGGGCCTCGATGAAACTGCCCCGCCGCTCGATCGGGTCGACCTCGTGGATCGGCGTGCGCTGAGGGTTCAGCCTCTTCTTGGGAGCCGTCTCGGACATGGGATCGCGCCGAGGTCCGGCGGGAACTCCAAAGAACGCTTGGCAAGGAGTGTATTTACGGTTGGAGGGGCGCGAAGGAAGGGGTGGCTCTCAGATGGACGCGCGTGTCCGGAGCCTCCCGTCAAGGCTCGCCGCGCCCAGCACGTCGAAGAGGGCGAGGAGGACGAACAGGAGGGCGAACCGCCCGGGACTGCCTCCTGCGCCGGAGAGCGTGCCTCCGTACGACATCGCGAGGAGCACGAAGAGGAGGTACTCCCCGACGAGGAGGAGGACCATGATCGCCGCGATCCTCGCGATGCGATCCAAGGAGGACCGGACCATGGAAGACCCGGGCCCCATCGCGACGAGGGCCCTCATGCTTTCCGTCCGCGGGGCGCGTCGCGTAGTCCCCTTTGACCCCCGGCGAAAGCGCGGACGATGTCCGCCGTCGCCCTCCGCGGGTCGGCTGCGTCCATGATCGCGGACACGACGGCGACTCCCGCCACGCCGTGGCCCGCCAACTCCCGTGCCCGCGGGGCCGTGATTCCCCCGATCGCGAAGACGGGCAGGGCGGAACGGCCGACGATCCGGTCGAGGACCTCGACGTCCATCACGGGCTCCTCGGGCTTCGTCGGGCTCGGGAAGAAGGGCCCTGCGGCGACGTAGTCCGCGCCTGCGTCGGCGGCCCGGCGCTCCTCGTCCTTCCCGCCGTACACGGTCACGCCGACGATCGCCCTCGGGCCCAAGAGGGCTCGCGCCTCCGCGGCGGACGGGTCCTCGCGGCCGATGTGGACGCCGTCCGCGCGAAACCGCGCCGCGAGGCGCGGGTCGTCGTTCACGAGGAGAGGCACCCGGAACCGGCGGGATGTTTCCACGAGTTCGATCAGGGCCGCCGTCCGCTCGGTCTCCGTGAAATCTCCCTTGTCGCGGAACTGGACGAGGGCCGTCCCGCCCTTCAGGGATTCCTCGACGATTCCCAGGAGGCGCGAGACGGGCCGCTTCGGGGACGTGACGAGGTAGACGCCTTCGAGCTTCCGACGGGAGGCCATCAGGCCGTCGCCCCGGCCATGGCTCGGCTGAACGCGGGCCAGAAGTCGTCCCGCTCGGGCGGGACGAACGGACGTCCCCGGTCGAGGCAGGGACCTCTCCGTTTCGTGAACGCCCCGATGTCCGCCGCGAGGATCCCCTTCCTCCGGAGCCTCCTCACGACGTCCTCGGAGGCCTCCGGGTCCACGGCGAGGAGGAGGGTCCCCTCGCTGATCGAGTTCAGGGGCTCCATGCCATACGCCTCGCAGGCGACCTCGACCGCAGGAACGACGGGGACCCGGCCCAGGTCGACATCGACCCCGACTCGGGCGGCCTGGGCCATCTCCCAGACGGCCCCGCGGACCCCGTACTCCGTCGCGTCGTGCATGGCCCAGACCCCGCCGTCACGCAGCCCTACGGAAGCGGCGGTGAGGGCGTCCTCCACCGTGCTCATGGACTCGAAGAGCGCCTGGGCCTTCCGGGTCGTCGCAGAGTCCGTGTGCCGCTCGAGGATCCCGGGGAACGTGTTCGCGAGGATTGCCGTCGCCTCGAGGGCCGCCGTCTTCGTGACGAGGATTCGGTTTCCGGGCCGGGCCATGTTCGCGGTCACGTAGCCGTCTTCCGGGGCGACACCGAGGAACGTGGCCCCGCCGACCATGGGGTATGCGCAGCCCTCGTACCGGCCCGTGTGGCCCGTGACGACGGCCGCGCCGCACTTCTTCGCCTCCCGGTCGATGACCCGCAGGACCGTCTCGATCTGGTCGTCCTCGATGCCCATGGGCAGGTTGAAGTCGAGGGTCAGCCAGCGCGGGGGCACGCCCGACGTCGTGAGATCCGACGCGAGGATGTGGAACGCGAACCAGGCGGCCCGCTCCCATCCGTACGGCGGCACGATGTAGATCGGGTCCGTCGTCGAGATGAGGACCTGGTCGTCCGGGAGCCGGCACACGCCCACGTCGACCCCGTTCGCGGGTCCGACGATCACGTCCCGGCGCCGCGTGCCCAGGTTCCTCGCGATGACCTGCTCGAAGAAGGCGCGGCTCACCTTTCCCATCACGTGCTTCGTGGGGCTCGTCAAATCCGGAGGACTCCTCAGGGTCCCCGGGCTGAAAAGGTCCGCTCGTTCCCTACGCCGGCATGACCCGGATCAGGTTCCAAGGGTCTATCCCTCACTCGGGATACTCTCAGCCCCTCTGGGGCTCCCCGGGAGACACGATGGACGGCGGCTATAAGAACGTTCGTCGGGCGTGCTCCCGGAAGATCCCCGTGGTCAAGTGTCCGCGAGGAGCTTCGCGACGTCGACGGGGTACTCCGCGACGGGCACGCCCGCGGCCTCGAACGCCTTCGCCTTCGATTCCGCGGTCCCACGGCCCTCCTGGATGATCGCGCCCGCGTGGCCCATCCGCTTCCCTGGCGGCGCCGTGCGGCCGGCGACGTACGCGACGACGGGCTTCGTGACGTGGTCCACGATGTACTCCGCGGCCTCCTCCTCCGCGGTCCCGCCGATCTCCCCGACGACGACGATCCGCTTCGTCGCGCGGTCCTTCTGGAAAAGGGCGAGGGCTTCGACCGTGTTCGTCCCAATCACGGGGTCCCCGCCGATCCCGATGCACGTGGACTGCCCGAACCCCTCCTGGGTCATCGCGTTGACGATCTCGTACGTCAGGGTGCCGCTCCGCGAGACCACGCCGACATCCCCGGGCGCGAAGATGTGGCTCGGCATGATCCCGACCTTCGCCTCGCCGGGCGAGATGACGCCCGGGCAGTTCGGGCCGACGATCGTCGCGCCCTTCGTCCGGGCGAAGGGGACGAGCTCGAGGGCGTCGTGGAACGGGATGCGTTCCGTGATCACGACGACGAGCCGGAGGCCCGCCTCGATCGCCTCGATGACGGCGTCCTTGGCGTAGGGCGCGGGGACGAAGAGGATTGAGGTGTTCGGCCGCTTCCCCTTCACGGCGTCCCGAACCGTGTCGTACACGGGGACGCCCTCGACCTCCGTGCCGCCCTTGCCCGGCGAGGTCCCGGCGACGACCCGCGTCCCGTACTCCCGCATCGCGCGCGCGTGGAACGTGCCCTGGTGCCCCGTGATCCCCTGGACGAGGAGGCGGGTGCGTCTCGCGACGAGGACGGACATCTCAGGCGCCCCCCGCCTTCACGCGGACCGCAAGCTCCGCGGCCTCCTCCATCGTATCCGCCGTGTGCATCCCGACCCCCGCGAGGATCTCCCGGGCGCGGTCCTCGTTGACCCCCTTGATGCGGGCGACGACCGGCACCCCGGCGTGGAGGCCCTCGAGGGCCTGCTTGACGCCGAGGGCGACCGTGTCCGCCTTCGTGATCCCGCCGAAGATGTTCAGGAGGACGACGGACGGCCTCGCCTTGAGGAGGATCTCGAACGCTTGGGCGACCATCCCGGGGTCGTCCGTCCCGCCGAGGTCGAGGAACGTCCCGCCCTTTCCTCCTTTCAGGTTCAGGACGTCGAGGGTGGCCATCGTCAGGCCCGCCCCGTTCGCGATCACGCCGATGTCCCCGTCGAGCTGGATGAACGTGATCCCCTTCTCGTGAGCCTCCTGCTCGAGGGGCGTGCGGTCCTGGTCGAGCCTCGCGTACTCCAGGTGGCGGTACTCCGCATTGTCGTCCACGACGAGCTTCGCGTCCCCCGCGACGACCTTGCCGCCCCGGGTGACTGCAAGGGGGTTGATCTCCACGAGCTCCGCGTCCTCTTCGCGGAACAGGCGGTACGCGCGGCGGGCGATGTCCGCGACCTGCTCGCCGACGTTCCCCGAGAGGCCGAGGAACCGGACGAGGGACCTCAGGACGTAGGGCTGGATCCCGACGAGGGTCGGGATGTGCTCCATGTAGATCTGGTCCTTCGGGACGGCCTCGATCTCCATCCCGCCCGCGGCGCTCGCGATGAGGAGGACCTCCCTCGCGGACCGGTCGATCGTGAGGCTCAGGTACAGCTCCCGCTCGATCTCGAGCCGCTCCTCCACGTACACCTGGCGCACCCGGAATCCCCGGATGTCCATCCCGAGGATCTGGGCTGCCGTCGCCCGGATGTCCTCGATCGTATCCGCGGGCTTGATGCCGCCCGCCTTCCCCCGCCCGCCGATGAGGACCTGCGCCTTGACCATCGCGGGGCGCGGGGGGTCCTTGATCTCCTCGGGCCTCGACGCGACGACGCCCCTCGGAACGGGGATCCCGTGGCGGGCGAAGATCGCCTTCGCCTTGTACTCGAGGAACTTCATGGAGGGACGGCCGAGGCGATGACGGCACCGTCCTTTAGCTTTATCCGAGGTCTCCGACGAAGTCGGCCGCGGGCTCGTGGACCGAGGCGGTCTCGAAGTCCGCGTCCGTGCCTCAGATCGGCGTCCCCGTCGACGTCACGTGGTCCCGGAACGCCTTCATGAGCTTCTTCGTTCGGGGGCCCGGCTTGCCGTCCCCGATGGCCCGGCCGTCGACGTCCACGACGGGGCCGACCTCCGCGGCCGTGCCCGTGATGAACGCCTCGTCCGCCGCGTAGACGTCGTACAAGGTGAAGGGCCGCTCCTGAGGTTTGAGCCCGATCCCCGGCGCGAGCTCGAGGACCGTCTCCCTCGTGATGCCCGGGAGGTTCGTCGAGGTCCATGGGGTCAGGAGGCGGTCCCCGTTCACGATGAAGAAGTTGTCCGCGCTCGCCTCGCTCACGTAGCCCTGCATGTCGAGGAACAGGGCCTCGTCGGCCCCCGCCTGGTTCGCCTCGATCCGGGCCATGATGTTATTGAGGTAGTTGAGGGACTTGATCGAGGGGCTCAGGGCTTCCGGCGGCATCCGGCGATACGCAGACGTCACGACCTTCAGGCCCCGCACATAGGCATCCCCGTACAGGTTGATCGTCGGTTGGGCGATGATGATCACGCTGGGCCCACGTTTGCACTTCCGCGGGTCGAGGCCGAGGTCCCCGGGGCCGCGTGTCACAATCGGGCGGACGTACCCATCTCGGATCCGGTTCCTGCGGCAGGCGTCGAGGATGAGCCCGGCCATGGCCTCCTTCGTGTGGGGGATCTTGAGGTCGATTGCCTTCGCGGACGCGAACAGGCGATGGACATGGCGCTCGAGCTTGAACACGCGGCCGTTGTACGCGCGGATCCCTTCGAAGACGCCGTCCCCGTACAGGAGGCCATGGTCGAAGATGCTGATCTTCGCCTCGGACTCCGGGACGAAGGTGCCGTCGACGTAGACGCTGAGGTCCTTCGTGGGCGTGCCCCCGATTCCTCGATATGATGCCATCCTCTAAAAGGATTCACCCGTCCGGGACCGTCCCGCGGACGGGACCCGCTACCGGAAACGCTCCCCCGTGAGTCTCTCGAAGAGGCCGACGTAGAGGTCGGAGACCTCCTTCCTGACCTCGGGCGGGAGGGGCGGGATGTCAGGCTCCGTCCGGCCCGTCGCCCGTGCGTCCATGAGCTCCTTGTGGTAGCCCGTGCGACGGTAGTATTGCCGGACATGCTCCTTGCTCAACTCGACCTGCCGGCCGTCCTCGTACGCGGCGAGGTCCCAGAACCGGTCCTCGTCCGCCGTCCCGAACGTGTCGACGAGCATGATCTGCCGGTCCGCATCCATTGCGAACTCCTTCTTGCCGTCCACGTGGATGAGGTCGCGTTTCCGGACCTCCGCGTTAAGCCGCCGGTCGATCGCGAGGACCTTTTCCAGCAACGCCTGGTACTCCTCGTCGCTCAGCTTCGAGATTCGGAGGGCCTCCGCCCGAGAGAGCTCCCGGTCCACCTCCTCGAGCTTCGTCGTGACCTCGAGGAACGGCCTCGGTAACTCCTCCCCGTACGCGGGCTGGTGCCCGGGCGGGAAGCCGAGGTCCTCCGCATGGAGCCGCCCGGCCTTCACGCGGTCGTGGAGGGACCCCGCGACGTAGTACCGGGCGATGACCTCGAGGGGGATCAGGAAGTTCCGGGTGTCAGGCCCGATCCGGTCGTACTCCGGGATGACCTGGACCCTGCGCACCCGCATCCGGCTCCCGTCGGCCAGGCGGAGGAAGTGGGTCTTGATCCCGAGTCCCTCGACGACCTTGAACCAGTGGGCCGACGTCCGGCACAGGGTCTCTCCCTTGTGGGGAACGAGGGTCGGGATGACCTTGTCGAAGACGCTGATCTGGTCCGTGAAGACGAACTCGAGCTCGTCGTCGGAGACCTCGTAGACCTCCTTGACCTTCCCCTTCCGCAGGAACCTCATCCCGGCCGCCTCTCTGGTCGGCGGGATTTCGCGGCGCCCTCTTAGGGCTTGCGGTGGCCCGGAGGCTCGATACGCTGGGCGACCTCGTCCGCGAGGCGGCGGTCGAAGTGCTTCGCGAGGAGGTGGAGCCCAAGGTCGATCGACGCGGTCGCCCCCGCGGCCGTCGTCACGGGGCCGTCCTCGACGACGCGGTCGTCGACGGGGATCGCGGACCCGCGGAGCTCTTCGGAGGCCTCCCGCCCCGACGCCGCCCTGCGGCCCGCGAGGAGGCCCGCCTCCTTCAGGATCAGGATGCCCGAACTGACCCCCGCGACGGGCTTCTCCGTGCCGAAGTCGAGCAGGGCCTTGAGGAGGCCCTCGTCCTTCACGACGTCCTTCCGACCGGGCCCGCCGGGGATCACGAGGAGGTCCAGGTCGCTGAGGTCCCGCCGCACGTCGTGGGCGAGGAACTTGAGCCCGAGGGCCCCCGTGATCATCTCCTTGAGGGCGCGCGTGCGGACGCTGAGGTCGAGCTGGGGATGGAGCTGCTTCGCCTTCGCGAGGACCTCGTACACGCCGACCGCATCGAGCTCCTCGACCCCGTCGAACAGGAGGATCCCGACGCGCATGGGGCGGACGTTGGCGGGAGCCCTCTTAATCCTTCTGCGCCGGTTTCGCGGGCGCCAGGGCCCCCCGCTCGAGGAGCCACCGGTGGGCTTCCTGATAATCACTCGTCTCGAAGTGGACGTGCTCCCTGAGCTTCCCGTTCGAGTGGATCCCGACGGCGACCCCCGCCTCGGCGAGGAGGGGGACGTCCATGAGGCCGTCTCCGAAGGCGAGGATGTTGTCCTTCTCGACCCCGTACTTCCGGGCGAGCTGGCGGACGATCTCCGCCTTGCTCCGCGGGCTCACGTGGATGACGACGTCCCCTGTGAAGACGCCGTCCTCGTAGACGAACTCGTTGCTGAACGCGGCGTCGAGGTCGAAGTGGGCGAGGGCCGACTCCGCGACCTCCCGCGGGCCGCCCGTGGCGGTGACCGTCTTGTTCCCCTGGGAGCGGAGCCAGTGGACGAACTCCTGGGCGCCCGGGACGGGCCTCAGGCGTCGAGCGGCCCGGAGGATCTGGGCCTGGGGGAGCCCCTTCAGGAGCCTCGCCCGCAGCCGGAAGCCCTCCTCCCAGTCGATCCGCCCGTCGATCCCCGCCCGGGTGATCTCCGCGACCTCCGCCTCCTTTCCGATGAGGGCCGCGAGCTCCGGGAGGAACTCGTTGTAAATCAGGGTGTTCTCTAGGTCGAAGACGACGAGCTTCAGAGGGAAAGCCCTTGGAGTCGAAGGAGAACGGTCGTATAAATGGTCTTCTGATGGGCCGGGTCGGCCGGGCGGGGTCTCCTGAGGAACGGGACGGTTCCTAACCGCCTAGAAGACCTCCATGTCCCCATGGACCTGGAGGCCCTCGTCCGTGATGCTGTACGGCTTGATGGACCGCGGGTGCTTGAGCCGCCGCATCTTGATGACCTGGAGGACGAGCTGGACGTCCCCGTTGTCCCGCTCATTGAACCGCAGGCCGACGACCCCGTCGGACACGTACTCCACGAGGCCGTCCCGGGAGGACCGCGGGTTCCCGTCCTTCACCTCCGCGGTGAAGACGCAGGTGGCCCCCGTGGAACGGATCTGCTGGCACAGGGCGAACAGGCGCGTGCGCCGCTCGCTCTCGTCCGAGAACATCATGTTGAGGAGGCTGACGGAATCGATCGCGACCCGCGTCGCCCCGGACTTCCGGATGAACTCGGGCAGCTCGGACTTGATCCGCGTGACCGTCGTCTTCGCGTCCGCGGGCTCGAGCTTCACGATGTGGAGCCTCTTGTCCTTCGCGTAGGGTCGAAGGTCCCAGCCGAAGGAGGCCGCGTTCGCGATCACGGAGTCGACGTCCTCCTCGAGGGAGATGAAGATCCCCTTCTCCCCGTTGATCAGGCCCTGCATGAGGAACTGGAGGGCGAACGTCGTCTTCCCCGTCCCGAAGGAGCCCATGATCGTGATCCCGTGTCCCCGGGGCACGCCGCCCCCGAGGAGCTCGTCCAGCCCGTCGACGCCCGTCAGGACGAGGTCCGCCGGCGCGTCCGTCGGCCCCGCCTCGGGGGCCGCCTCCGTCTCGCTCATCTTCACCACCTCAGGAGATCCGTTCCATGTACACGACGACGAGCCCGTGGTTCGCCGTGACCATCGTGGGGAAGCGGGCGATCTTCTCCCGCGGCAGGTGGGGGAGGACGCTCGTGAACTTCTCCACGTACATGTACCGCTGTCGGCTGCTCGACTTGTTGAAGCCCTTCCACTCGAACGCGAGGCAGCCGTCCACGGAGTCCATGAGCATCTGCTCGTACCGGTGGTCCAGGATGCCGCGGGTGAGCATGAGGTACACGACGCCGTCCCAGCGCTTCGCGGCCCGCTGGAGGCCCTTGATCGTCGTCACGAGGTCCTTCATCTCGACGACCTCCGACACGGCGAGGTCCGTCAGGGAGTCGATGACGACCATCGAGTTGGACGCGGTGTCGTCGAGGAACGTCACGAGGTCCTCGAGGACGTTCCCCGTGGGCAGGTCGAACAGGTCCTCCGCGTCCGCCCAGCTCGGCGGGACCACGCTGTGCCGGAAGTACGCGGACGAGAAGTCCTTGAAGATCGTGTAGTCCCGGAAGGCCTCGTAGTACTCGCGGTTGAAGGAGGCGGCGAGCTCCCGCAGGATCACGTCCCGAGAGCGCGCGAACGTCACGTAGCAGATCCGCTCGGGAAGGTCGGAGTCATCGCAGTGGTCGCCAAGATAGTAATGGCGGGCGTCGGGTCGCTGGTTCACGATGGCAATCTTGGACGCCGCCGTGTAGATGTATTCCTGCATTCCCGCGCCGATGTCGCCGAGGAGCAGGACCGTGGATCCGCCGGGGAAGCCCCCGGCCACGATGCTGTCCAGGTCCGCGATCCCCGTGGGCACCTTCCTCGTGGGGATCGCGTCCGCGTCGATCGTCGTGGCGCTCGCGCTGTAGTACAGTCGCTCTCCCGTTAGAGCCATCCCAGTCAAGAGGACGAACCGGCGCGCGGGAGATAAAGTGTTTTTGTAAACCCCCGGAGGTCCACGGATCCGCGGGTCCCCCCCTCGTCCGGGGGATCGAGAACGACATGTATGCATATCGATTTATATAATTCAGCTTAAATTGAATTCCTCTCGCGCGTGCGCGCGATGGCGAGAGCCCGCCGGGTCTCGTCCCGGGTACGTCGAGACAAAGCTTCATCCGAGCCCGGCCCCTAGGCGCCCGAGGAGGCCGCCCGCATCCCGTCCCGTTTGTCAAACCCGGATCGGTTCGCCCGCGCGGTGGGCGGCTCCGAGGCATCCATCGACCTCGGGGAGGCGGGCCTCCTGATCGCCCTCGACGCGTACCCCGACCTCGACGTCGACGCGTACCTCGCCCGGCTCGACGCCCTCGCGGCCCCCCTCGCCCGGCTCATCGACCCCGCGGCGCCCCTCCCCGCATGGGTCGAGGCCGTGAACGGTCATCTCTTCGGGGACGAGGGGTTCCGCGGGAACGAGGCGGACTACTACGACCCGAGGAACTCGTACCTCAACGAGGTCCTCGACCGTCGCCTCGGCATCCCGATCACCCTGTGCGTCGTGTACCTGGAGGTCGCCCGCCGGATCGGCCTCGACGCCGTCGGGGTGGGCCTCCCGGGACACTTCGTCCTTGAGGCCCGCCGAGGGGACCAGACGATGCTCCTCGACCCGTTCCACGGCGGAATCCCCCTCGACGTGGAGGACTGCGCCCGCCTCGTGGAGGAGACCCATGGGAGCGGGGTCCCCTTCTCGGAGGACCTCCTCGTCCCGGTCCCCACGCGGGCCATCCTCGCGCGGATCCTGAACAACCTCAAGATGATCTACCTGCGCTCGGGGGACGCGGAGAGGGCGTGGCCCGTCGCCGAGAAGATGGTCCACCTCCAGCCCGACTCCCCGATCGACCGACGGGACAGGGGCCTCCTCGCCCACCGCCTGAACCGCTTCGCCCTCGCCCGGGACGACCTCCGGTTCTACCTCGACCACGCCCCGGGCGCGTCCGACGCGGACGTGATCCGGGCGTCCCTGCGGGCCGTGGAGGCCATCCTCGCGGTCCTCGGGCCCCCGGGATGATTCTCAGACGCAGATAATCACGCGGTCAGCCTTAAGACGGGGGCCATCCGTGCCCGCGGGGGAAACGGCGTGAAGGTTCGCAACCCCATCTCCAGCCTGGGCGTCACCCTCGCGACATCCGCGTTCGGCGCGTTCCTCGTCGGACTGCCTTCCATCTTCGTGCCCTATGTCGAGCTCACCCTCTTCTACCTCGTCTTCGCGATGTTCGGCGTGGGCCTCCTCGCCGGGCGGTCGAGCCTCCTCGGCTCCCTCGGGTTCGCGGGGGCCATCGTCGGGGGGTTCGCAGGGAGCTTCCTCTGGCAGGTCTTCCTCGCGCCCGCCCTCTGGCCCTCGGGCTGGTCCCTCCTCCTCGCCCTCGCCTACGGCGGGCTGTGCGGCCTCGGCGGGATGGCGACGGGGAAGCTCGGCCTCCGGCGGGTGGAGAAGATGGTCGAGAGCCTCCCCAAGCTCCGCCGCTGCCAGCGCTGCGGGGCGAAGGTCGGGATCAACGCGAAGAAGTGCTGGTCCTGCCGCGCGTACCTCCCGCCCACGTGAGCGCGGGGTTTATGTGCCTCGGCCGATTCGGCGGGCCGGAATGCCGACGATCGAGCGCGCCCTGACGATCGCGGCCCCGCCCGATCGGGTGTGGTCCCTCGCCTCGGACCTCGAGCGGGAGCCGGAGTTCTGGAAGGGCTCCAAGGCCGTGCGGACCCTCGGGGTCCAGGGGCCCTACGTAGAGCGGGAGGTGACCCTCGCGTTCCAGGGCCGCCTCCAGCGGGAACGGGTCCTCCTCGAGCCGCCCCGGCGGATCCGGCACGAGCTCGTCGAGGGCCCCATGCGCGGCTCGAAGACGGTCGAGCTCGTCCCCTCGGAGGGCGGGACGGAGGTCCGCGTCGTCTGGGACATCCGCCTCCGCGGCCTCCTGAAGCTCGGCGCCCGGATGGTCTCCAGGCACGTCGGGGAGGGGACCCAAAACGCCCTCGAGCGGATCCGGGACGCCGCGGAGGGCCGCCCGCCGTCCGTGTGAGGCGTCAGATCTTCTTCATCCGCCCGAGGACGGGCTCGTACACGAGGCCCTTGTCGAGGAGGCCGTTGATCGCCTCCTCGAGCTCCTCCCGGGCCACGCCCTTCGCCTTCGCGGCGTCGAGGATCCCGTCCCAGGGGGCCCCCTTCCCGTCCTTGTCGAGGCCCTCGATGACTCCGAGGACCGTCTCCTCCTTGTCCCCCTCCGGTTCCCGCGGGGGCTCCTCGGGGCGGGCCGCGGCCTCCTCCGCGGCGGCCTCCTCGGGGGCCCGCTGCTCCCGGTTCTCCGGGAGGAGGTACCGGAGGGCCTCCGCGAGCATCGCCGTGTACCGGGAGAGGTCCGCCTTCCCGTAGTGGTTCACGGCTTGGACGATCCCGTCCGCGAGGGCCTCCTTGACCCCGACCTGGACGAGCCCCTCCTTCGTGAGGGGGTCCATCTTCTGGGCCTCCGCCATCGCCTCGATCCGCGCCTTCAGGGAGCGGCAGGCCTCGAGGATCCAGTAGTCCCGGATCGCCCCGTCGACGGACTTGATCGCCTCCGGCCGGATCGACGTGTACACGGTCCCCGAGTCCGGGGTGTATGTGCGGGACTTCCCGACAATCGCGCCGAACACGGGCGGCTTGAGTTTCGAGAGGGCCGCGGCGGCCTCCGGCTGGTACTGCCCCGCGTACAGGTGGAACGTCCCCGTCGGATCGGCGACCCGGGCGCGCCACATGGGCTGCATCTCCGTCCCGACGTTCTCCACGTCCGTGATCACGCCGACGACGTAGACCCGGTTCACCTTCGCCCCGAGGGGCGTGACGACGAAGGACGGCGCGCGCTCCCCGCCGCCGCTCACCTCGAGCTTCGCGTCGTTGTACTCCCCCGCGAAGAGGCGCCAGGCGACCTCCCGCATCATGGGGCTCCCCCCTCGAGTTCCTCGAGCATCTGCCTCGCCTCGCTCTGGACGTCCACCCGGAGGAGCTTCGCTTGGTCCACGATCATCATGAGCCCGTAGTCGTCCGAGGTCACGTTCCCGCGGGCCTCGATGGGCTGGGCCACGAGGATGTCCGACAGCTCGTCCCGGACGACGTCGGTCGACATCGCCTCCTTCGCCTCCGCGATGCACGCGTCCATCGTCTTCTCCAGGAGGATCTCCGTGAGCTCCCGGTTGAACACGGCCGTCAGGGCGCCCGAGCCGTCGTCGAGGACCCCCTTGACCCGCAGGTCCGGCTCGCCCTTGACCTCCCCGTGGATCCGGCAGGCGCCCTTCCGCAAGACGCGCCGGCACTCGGGGCAGCGGTACACGAGGCCCGAACCCTCCCGGAGGTCGATGAGGATCCCCCGGACGGTCACGTCGACCCCGCCCCCGCGCTCGGCGAGGTCCTCGACCCACATCCGCGGGCTCCCGCCCAGGGTCTCCGCGGCCGGGGCCGCGTCCCCGGGGAGGCGGGTCACCGTCGCGCGGTCGTCGAAGCTGAGCTGGGGGATCCCCCGCCACGCCTTCACGTAGGCCCCCTCGATCCGCACGACCTCGCCCTCCTTGAGGCCGAAGTCCTTCCAGGCGCTGAACTGGGTCTTGCCCGTCTCATCCGCGAGGACGCCAGAGAAGACGGTCTTCTTCGCCCCGTCGACCTCGACCTCCCTCGAGTCCGTCGACAGGATCCGGGCCGTCACGGCGACGTTCGAGGCCCCCTCCCGGAGGTCCACGATTCGGACGGGCGTCGGCTTGCCGAGGTACGGGAGGCCCGTCCCCGGGGCCGGCTTGTACTCCGGCAGCGCGTCCGGCTTCTCCCGCATGACGGCGGTCCGCGTGCCGAAGTTGACCTGGACCTGGCCCCGGTACTCCTTCGTGTACGCGTTCTGCACGCGCACGACGTCCCCCCGGGCGAGGGGCAGGTTGAGGGGCTCCCACGCGGTGAAGGGCACGGTCGCCGTGGGGTCGCTGAGGATCCCGTACAGGATCCGCTTCGTCCCCTGCCCCTCCGGGGTCACGTCCTTCTCGTTCACGCTCACGAGCCGGACGAGCAGGTTCACGCTCTGCTCCCCCGGGACGAGTTCCCGCAGGGTCCGGTTGATCCCGACGGCCAAGCCGGCCGGGTTCCCGCCGTGCTTCTTCACGATGGACCGCTTCGCCGTGTCGAGCGACACGCGGTACACGTTGAGGTACGACGCCAGCTCCTTCTCGATCTCCTGCTCGCTCACCTTGCCCCCGAGCGCCCGGGTGATGTCCGAGACGTGGGGCGCGAGTTCTTCCTTCACAGAATCACGCGTTCCCGAGGCGTGTCGATTTCTCGCCTCGGCGGTACGGATGCATCCGCCCTATATAGGGGCTCGGCGGGGTGCGCGAAAGTACCCGCCCCATGGCCCCGGGATGGACCCCCGAGACGCAACGTTCATCCCCTCCCCGCGTCTCGCGGCCCCGTGGACCTCCGGGAGCTCCATCGGGCGGCCCTCGAGTTCCTTCGGGCCTGGACGAGGTCCCGCGGGATCTCCGAGACGACGCCCTTCGGGGAGATCGTCCGAAACGAGCGGTTCCCCCTCGTCCACATCGCGAACCTCGCGTGGGTCGACGCGGTCCCGGAAGGCGGGCCCGCCCCGGTCCTCGCCGCCCTCGACGGGGCGTTCCTCGGGACGGACGTCGTCCATCGGCACGTCCTGTTCACGGACCCCGCCGCGGCGTACGAGGCCCAGGCGGCCTTCGCCGGCCTGGGGTTCCAGCCGACCGCGGAGGTCGCCCTCGCCCGGGTGGGCCTCCCGAACTGCATCGTGAACGACGAGGTCGAGCTCCGGGAAGTGGGCCGCGACGCGCCCGAGGACGACCTGCGGACCGTCGTCCGGGCCGTCCACGGGGACCGCGGCTACACTCCCGAGGAGTCCCGCCAGGTCCACGACCTCGACCGCCTCCGGGCCGCGGACCTCGGGAATCGCGCGTTCGTGGGCTACCTCGACGGCCGTCCCGTCGCGAGCGCGGACCTCTGGCCCCGGGGGCGGTTCGGGATGATCGGGAACGTGGGCACGGTCCCCGCGTACCGGATGAAGGGCGCCGGCCGGACGATGATCTTCCGGATGCTCGAGACGGCGATGGAGGAACGCGTGGAGTACGCCCTCCTCACGGCGAACCTGTCCACGTGGACCCCGACGTTGTACAAGACCCTGGGCTTCACCCCTGTCGGGGAGGTCCGCGGGTTCCTGCGACCCGGGTGACGAATCCTTCATGCCGGCCCCCGCGTTCGGGGGGACAATGGATCTCGGTCTCCGGGGGAAGGTCGCCCTCGTCGCGGCGGCGAGCCAGGGGATGGGCCAGGCGGCCGCGATGGCCCTCGCTCGGGAAGGATGCCGGATCGCGATCTGCGCCCGCACCCGGGGCCCCCTCAACGAGACCGCGGAGGCGATCCGCAAGGCCACGAGCGCGGAGGTCGTGAGCGTGGCCGTGGACCTCGCGCGGCCTGAGGGTCCCTCGGCCTTCGTGGAGCGCGCCCTTGAGGCCTATGGCGGCCTGGACGTCCTCGTAGGGAACGCGGGGGGCCCGCCGACGGGGACGTTCGACTCCGTCCCGGAGGCCGAATGGGACCGCATCTATGGCCTCACGTTCCAGAGCACGGCCCGCCTCGTCCGGGCGGCCCTGCCCGCCTTGCGCCACCGCGGGGGCGGCTCCATCGTCCTCCTCCAGTCCATCTCCGTGAAGCAGCCCCTCGACAACCTCATCCTCTCGAACGCGATGCGGGCGGCCGTCCTCGGGCTCGCGAAGTCCCTCGCCCGGGAGCTCGCGAAGGACTCCATCCGGGTGAACGTCGTCGCGCCCGGGTACGTCGGCACGGATCGCCTCCTCGAGGTCGTCCGGGCGCGGGCGGAGAAGGAGGGCGTCGGGGTCGAGGCGACGACCGCGTCGATGGCCCGGGAGATCCCCCTCGGCCGCTTCGGGACGCCGGAGGAGATCGGGGACCTCGTCGCGTTCCTCGCGTCCCCGCGGGCCGCGTACATCACGGGGGACGTGGTCCAGATCGACGGCGGGTTGTACCGCGGGATTCCCTGACCTGCGTTAGGGTCACGCGGACCGCTTCTTCCGGGCCGTGTGGGCTGCGGAGCAGGACCAGCACGTCCGCCGGCTGAGCCCGTTCCACGCGCGGCAGTCCGGGCACTGCCAGCTCTCCACGGCCGTCGTCCGCTCCGGGAGCAGGACGCGTCCCGCGATCCCGGCCCCGCAGGACCAGCAGATCGCGAGGTCCGCCTCGTTCACGATCATGCAGTTCGGACAGGCCCAGGCGGGGCCCAGGAGCCCGGGGAGGTGGCGCACCCGCCTCCGCCAGTCGAGCCAGCTGAAGGCGGCCCCCGCGACGAAAAGGAGGAGGAGCGCGGCGGACAGGAGCTCGTCCACGGACGTCGATTGCGAGGCCGGCGTCTTATAGGCTCGGCCCTCGCTATCACGGGCGATTTTGGTCGAGGGCCCGAGGCCTCACTGGTTGAACGTCTCGACCTTCTCGTACGTCGTCTTGAGGTACTTGATGAGGACGTCCCGGTTCCGCCGGAGGTGGCTCTCGTACCAGACCTTCACGAGGCTCGCGAAGAGCTTGTGGAGGTCCTCCACGTTCACACGGTCGACGTTCGCGTCGTACAGGGTGTGGATCGTCCAGATCCGCTTCCAGCCGCTGTACTTGTAGTAGTGCTCCCCCTCGCAGTACTC
>MGWD01000054.1:20734-34742 GCA_001800825.1 Euryarchaeota archaeon RBG_19FT_COMBO_69_17
TCGAGGGCGAAGTGGACGTTGATCTTGTTGAACCGCTTCCAGATCTTCCAGAAGTCCTCGATGAGGACCCGGTTGAGCTCGAGCCGGGCGACGTTCTGCTCGCCGACGTCCTGGATGATCTCCTTCGTCTTCTTCTCCAGCTCCGCGTCGAGGGAGGAGAACCAGTCATCCCCCTTGCCCGCGGCCTTCTTCGCGGCCATGGCCAAGTCCCTTCTCACCGGCCGCGAATGAGGTTTCTCGCTATAAGGATATTTGTCGGGAAGGAACACCGAAGGCGTGCGGCATCAGGGCCGCGCGACGTAGATGACCGCGAGGAACGTCCGGAAGGCCTCGACGAAGTCGGGCGAGACGTACTCGATCCGCGTGCCGCCCCGCCGCCGCGTGCCCGGCACGAAGGACGCGAGGTCTGCGTGCTCCGTCCCCTGGAAGTCCACGGTGATCCGGACGGGCGTCCTCGCCTTGAGGGGGCGGACGGCCCGGCGGTCCGCGAGGGCCTTCGCGGCCTCCGCCCGGATCGCCTCCCGCGCCTTCCTCGGATGGAGGTTCTTCGCGGACGTCGCCCCGACGGCCTCCTTCACGGCGACCGTGTGCACCCCGGGGATGAGGCGGCGGGCTTGGGCTGCGACCTGGGCGTCCCCCGTGACGAGGACGACGGGCACGCCGAAGTGGCCGGCGTAGTACGCGTTGAGGCCCGTCTCGCTCACCCTCGAGCCGTTCACGAGGACGTCCCGGATGCGGCCCGTGTACGTGTGGTCGAGGATCGCGTGGGGAGTCCCCGCGGCCGCGTGGTACCCGACGAACATCGCCGCATCGAAGGAGGCGTCGAGGGAGTCGACCATGGAGTATGCGCGGGGCTTCCCGCGGAGGAGGGTCGCCGCCTCGTGGAGGTCCTCCGAGAGGAGGTTGTCGAAGTTCCAATGGGAGTCCGCGACGAGGACCTCCTCCGCGCCGGCGTCGAGGCACCCCTCGATCGCCGCGTTCGCCTCCCGGGTCATGAGCCGGCGGCTCTCCTCGTACCGCCCCCCGCCCTTCTCCGGGTCCGTCTCGAGCTCGCTCACGATCCCGCCGATGCCCTCCATGTCCACGGAGAGGAAGACCTTCAACGCGCGCGCCCCGGGTGCGCGGGATGGCCTGCGGGCCCTTAACGGTTCGGCGGCCCCGGGCGCGAGGGGTTTCCGGGGTCACCTTTAATACACGACATCGCCCACGTGGTCCGTACAAACCGGGACCTGACCCCGAGGAGGAGTCAGACCAACATGGCCAAGAAGACCTCGAAGAAGGCGAAGAAGGGCAAGCGGTAACCGCGTCCTGCGGCCCGTCGTCCCGTTGTGGAGCCCTTTTTCATTTCTTTCTTTCCTCCCCCTTCCCGATCCGTTCCCGCAAGCGCGCGCGGAGGACCTCGCTCACGACCTTCCCGTCCGCGCGGCCCCTCAAGGACTCCATGGCCCGTCCCATGAGGGCCTTCTCCGCGGCCGCTCCCTTCGTCCGCACGAGGTCCGCGTTCGCGTCGAGGACCTTGTCGATGGCTTCGACGACCTCCTCCCGCGGGATCCCCTCGACGGCGAGGGCCGCGGCCGCCTCCGACGCCCGCACGTTCCGGCGGGCCATCTCCCGGAGGACCTCGGGCACGGCCTCCCGCGCGAAGCGTCCCGCCTTCCGGAGGGAGAACAGCTCCCGGAGGTGGTCCAGGGGGACTTCGTCCACGGGCAACCCTTCCCTGCGGAGCTCGCTGTACGTGTACGTGAGGGCCGTCGCGGCCTCCCTCGCCTCCCCGAACTCCCGGGCGATCGCCTCGAACTCTCGCACGTAGCCGTCCTCGAAGAGCTGCCGCGCGATTTGCTCGGGGATGCCGTAAGCCGATACGAGCCGTGGGACCGCGGCCTCGGGCCGCTCGGGCAGGGACTCCGCGATCCGGCGCAGACGGTCGTCCGTCACGCGGACGGGCGGGACGTCCGTCTCCGGGTACATCCTCGCCTTCCCGGGGAGGGGCCGCGCGTACGCGGTCGTCCCGTCGGGCCGCGGTTCTCGGGTCTCCTCCGGCACTCCGTGGATTCCCGCCTCCGCCCGCGGGCCGATCTCCTCCATGGCCGCCCGCGCACGGTCCTCCGAGTCCGCGACGAGGACGAACGCATCTCCCTCGCGGAGCCGGAGCGCCTTCCGCACGGCCTCGACCTCCGGGTCCGAGATTCCGTACGCGGGCAGTTCGTCGGAGTGGAAGATCCCGCCCACCCCGGCGATGCGAGCGTGGGCCGCGAGCTCGGGCCCGAGCTTCCCCTTCAGGAGGCCTGCGAAGCCCGGGAGCGCCCGCGCGAGGACCCTCCCGCCCTTCGCCCGGGCGGCCGTGATGACCTTCGACTCGGACGCCTCGAACGCGCCCGTGACGTCGTGGACGTCCGCCGGGACGCCCGTGACCCCGCGCCTCCGGAGCTCCTCCGCGACGTCGAGGAGCATCCGCTGTCGGGAGACCTCCTTCTCCACGAACGTCGCCATGAGGCGGAGCTCCTGGACCCCCTTGACCTCGATCCGCGCCCCGCCCCGGATCGAGATGTTGAGGTCCTCGCGGATCGTCCCGATCCCGCGGATCACCTTCCCCGTGGCCCGGAGCAGGGATCCGATCGCGAGGGCGACCTCCCGGGCCTCCTCGGGGGTCTCGATGTCGGGGGTCGTCGCGATCTCGACGAGGGGGATTCCGAGCCGGTCGAGGCGGTACACGACCTCTCCCTCGGCCTCGGAGACCTTCCGGGCCGCGTCCTCCTCGAGGAGGATCGTCGGCGCGCCGATCCGCTTCCCTCCGACGTCGATCGAGCCGTCGAGGGCGACGAGGGCGGACCGCTGGAAGCCCGCCGTGTTCGACCCGTCGATCACGATCTTCCGCATGAAGTGGACCTCCCGGACGGGGGCGGCGCCTAGAAGGAGGGCGATCTCGAGGGCGATGTCGAGGGCCTCCGGGTTCGGCGGGTGGGGCGGCTCCTCGTCCGCCTCGACGAGGCACGAGTTCCCCGGGGCCTCGTACACGAACGTGAGCCGGCGGCGGGCCTCCTCGACGGCCGCGGCGTCGACCTCCCCGAGCTCGCTCTGGGTGGGCCGGAGGCGGCGATGGAACCTCACGCCGGACGTCTCGTCCTCGAGCCTCGACGGGCAACCGCAGAAGAGCTTGCGGGTCGCGAGCTGCTGGTGGACCTCGAGGCCCACCTTGAGCCCGAGGGCCCGGTAGTCCATCGGCTCGGGAAGGCCCCCTCCGTCGGATAAGCTTTCGCGGACGCCCGGCGTCACGGGGCCGCGGGGGCGGACTCGGACCGGAGGCGGCGGACCTCCACCTCGAGCGCCTCGATCCTCGCGGCCGCGGCCTTGAGCTCGCCCCAGAGGACGTGGTACCGCCGGGCCGCGCGGTACTCCCGCAGGGCTTCGGGGTCCGCGGGTTCCGGCTCGCCGTCCGTCGCGAGGACGTTCTTCACGTAGAAGTCCTGGTCGAGGGGCGGGAGCGCCTCGATCCGCTCGATCAGGTGCCCCGGGTAGTCCGGCCGCAGGCTCGAGCATGCGCGGAGGGCCATGATGAGCCCGTACTCCCCGCAGCAGTTGAAGTCCCGCTTCGGCACGTGGTCCGCGCCGTGGGTCGCGCGGTGGGTCTGCACGAGGAGGTCCCAGATCTTCTCGTACGACGAGGTCGAGGCCATGCCGATCCTCACGACCCATCGCGGGGGGAGACAAGAAGCTGTGCCCTTCCGCGGCCCCCGCGGACGATGAGATTCAGGCCGATGCCTTGATGCCCCCGGAGCGGGTGGGCCCCGAGATGGGCCGCACAGGGGACTTCGCGAAGCGATGGATTGTCGGCTCGATCGTCTTCTGGGCTGTCGTCCTCGTCCTCGTGCGGGTCCTCTACGAGGGCGAGAAGCCCACGGAGGCCTCCCTCCTCTTCGTCGTCGCCCTCGGCCTCACGGTGTCTTTGGGCGTTCGCCGCCGGATGAAACGGAAGCAGCGGGCGGTCCGCGCGGCGGAGGCCCAGCGGCGGGCCTAGGTCCGGCGCATCTCCTCCTTGTACGGGGATCGGAGGGTCCCCTCTTCGCGCATCTCCCGGTGCTCCTTCTCGTTCTTGAGCCAGGCGAGGAGGCGGGACGCCGCCCCGAAGGGTCGGAACTCGAACGTGACCCGGCCCCGATCCGGGCTCGCCGCGAGGAGGAGGACGCGTTTCCGCTTGTGGACGACCCGGACGGCCTCCTCGTTGAGGACCTCGTGGAACCGCTTCCCGCGCTTCCCGCCCGGAAGGTCCATCCAGGTTTGGTCGAGGAGGAGGACCCGCTTGCGGGTCTGCCAGACCCAGCCCTTCCGCCCTGAGACGAGGGCCTTCTTCACGAGGCCGCCCCCGTAGATCTCGTACTCGAGCTCCCGGAAGCCGATGACCTGGTCCCCTCCCGATAGGACGGGCTCGTTCGCGTCCGTCATCACGACGCCCGTCTCGCCCACCGCGTCGATCTTCATCGGGGCCCGACCGCGACAAGGACCCCCCGCGCATAAGCTTAACGTGGGGCCGTCCGCGGGCTCACTCCGCGAACTCCGGGAGGCCGATGGACGGGTTCAACTCCCCGGCAACGTTCGTGGCCATCGCGCGCGCGGCCTCCGCCGGATCCCGCGTGTGGGCGAGGACCCACATGAGCTTCACGTATGCGGTCTCGGGGAGCATGTCCTCCCCGCTCACGACCCCCGCCTTGAGGAGGTCCCGCCCCGTGTCGTAGACGTTCATGCTGACGCGGCCCTGGAGGGTCTGGGTCGTCATGACGACCACGACGCCGTCCCGGGACGCCTTCCCGAGGACGGGGATGAGGTCGTGGGCCACGTGGCCGAGACCCGTCCCAGCGACGACGGCGCCCCGGAGGCCTTGGAGGATGCCCGCGACCTCCGACGGCCGCTGGCCTGGGTAGAACGTGAACATGCCGACGTCGGGCTCGAGGCGGTCGTCCACGGCCACGGGTCCTTTCGAGCGCGGGAGGGCCCGCTCGGAGAGATCCACGCGACCGTCGGGCCGGACCCTACCGAGGGGCGGCGCGTTGAGGGACCGGAACGCATCCCGGCGGGAGGCGTGCATCTTCCGGACCTTCGTCCCGCGATGGATCGCGGCGTCCGCGTCGGAGGTCTCCCCGTGCATGACGGCGACGACCTCGCCGAGGTTCGCCGCGGCCACGTGGGCGGCGGCGAGGAGGTTCGAGGCAGCGTCGCTCGACGGCCGGTCGCTCGACCGCTGGGACCCCACGACGACGACGGGCCCCGTGAGGTCCCGGAGCATGAACGCGAGGGCCGCCGTCGTGAAGTGGAGGGTGTCCGTCCCGTGGGGGATGACCACGCCCGCGGCGCCCCCCTCCAGCTCGGCGGCCGCCTCCCTCGCGAGGTGCCTCCAGTTCTCTGGCTTCAAGTCCTCGCTGTAGATACCGTAGATGACCCGCGCCCGGAGGTTCCCGACGTCCAACAGGTCCGGGACGCTGAAGACGAGCTCCTCCGCCGTGACGGCCGGATGGACGGCCCCCGTCCGGTAGTCGACGTACGACGCGATCGTCCCGCCCGTCCCGAGGACGGCGAGGGTCGGCCGGCCCGCCCTCGGCGACGGGAGGCGGCGCTCCGCCTTCGCAGGGGAGGCCTTCGCGCTCACGCGGATGGCCTCGACGTCCCCGGAGAGGATCCCGACGTTGTATCCGTTGCCAAGCTTCACGGTGAGGACGTCCTCGCCGCTGAAGCTGTGGTGGGGCATGAGCACCCCCGGGTAGGGACGGCCTTTCGCGGTGACGACAACGGCGTCGCCCTGGGTCGCGCCCGCGCGCTCCAGGAGCTCTCGGATCCTGGGCGGGTAGTCCATCGGGCGTGGAACGGGGACGGCCGATATGGTCTTTGTGGACCCGAGGGAAAGGGCGATGAGGGGCGGCGGAGATGCGCGGCACGATGCGGAGGACCGCGCGCGAGGTCCTCAACGGTCTCCGGTGGGGAGGGGAGGACCGACTGCCCCTCGCGACCCTGTGGTATCGAGACCGAGCGCGGCCGGAGGGCGTCCGGGTCATCCGCGGGTCCGAGATCACGGGGCTCGAACGTCGTTACTTCACGACGGTCTCGGGGCGCCTGCCGTACTACAAGATCGAGCGAATCGAGTGCGCGGGCGAGGTCGTGTTCGATCGCTGATGGCCCGCCGTCAGCCCTTTCTGCTGCGCCGTCCATCCCGCCGGGATCCCATGCCGACATTCCCCGAGGACGTCCTCGCGCGCACGAAGAAAGGGGAGCTCGAGGTCCGCTCCCTCCTCGACCGCGGACGCTACGTCCGCTACAACTACCTCCACCCGGAGACGGGCGAGCCGATGGAAGGGGGCAAGGTGAAGCTCGTCCTCATCCGTGACTCCGGGGAGCGGGAGGAGTACTTCATCATCCCGACGAAGTCGAGGCGCGATCTCCTCATCCCAGCGGCCGAGAAGGGCGAACGGAAGATCTGGGACGGCGGCAAGCCGGTCGGCCTGTAGAGACCGAACGTTTAAGCCCGTCCGCCCTCTCCGAAGGCCGCGCCCATGGACCCCGCGAAGAAGACCGTCCTCATCCTCTCCCTCGTCGTCTTCTTCGTGATGCTCGGGATCGCGATGATCACCCCGGACATCGCGCAGTACGGGAAGGCCCTCGGGGCGGACCCACTGTTCGCGGGGATCCTCGTCGGGGCGCTGCCCGCCGCGCGGGTCGTCCTCGACATGCCCGCGGGGGCCCTCGGGGACCGCTTCGGGAATTCCCGGATGATGAAGTACGGCCTCGCGATCATCGTCGTCTCGTCCCTCGGCGCGTTCGTCGCGTTCAGCTATTGGATGCTCCTCGCGGTCCGCTTCCTCGAGGGGGTCGGGAGCGCGTTCTACGTGACGTCGTCCCTCGCGGCCCTCGCGAAGGCGGCCCCCGCGGAGAAGCGCGGCCGGTACATGGGGATCTACGTGAACAGCCTCCTCCTCGGGCAGATCTTCGGCCCCGTCGTGGGCGGGGCCGTGACCGTGTACGGGGGCCTTGCAGCCCCCTTCGCCGCGTACGCGGTCTGCGCGGCCGTCGGGCTCGTCCTCGTGTCGGCCCTCCTCCGACTCCCCGAGGGGGACGCCGAGTCCCGGTTCGACTGGGCCGCGACGAAGCGCCTCGTGCGGGACCGGAGCTTCCTCGTCGTGACCCTTGGGGTCCTCGCCGCGTTCTTCGCGCGGGGCGGGGTCATCACGACGGTCCTCCCTTTCTTCGCCCAGCTGAACTGGGGCCTCGAGCCGAAGGACGCCGTCGCGACGACGGGGCTCCTGATCACGGTCATGGCGGGGTCTTCCCTCCTCACGATGTATCCCTCCGGGCTCCTCGCGGACCGCCATGGCCGGAAGTGGACGTTCGTCGGGAGCCTCGTCCTCATGGCCGTCGCCCTCCCGTTCATCTACACGACCTCGGACCTCGTCTCCGCGATCCCCGTGATGGTCGCCGTCGGCCTCATCTTCGGCCTCACGGGCCCCATGGCGTCCTGGGCGACGGACCTCGCGCCGCCGAACGCGATGGGCATGGCGATGGGTGTGTACCGGACGATCGGGGATCTTGGGTTCCTCCTGGGCCCCCTCGTCATGGGCGCGGTCCTCCAGGTGACCCTCGTCGGCGGGCGGGTGAGCCAGACCCCCTTCCTCGTCGCCTCGGGCTGGCTCCTCGTCACGGGGCTCCTCCTCCTGACTGCGCGGGACCCGTCGGGGGAGCGGGCGAGGGCGCGCGCTCGCGGCTTGGCGGTGGATCCCCCGCGGCTCGGATGAGCTGTCTCACGCGGACGTGAGCCGATCGAGGGTCGTGTGGCGCACGGCGAGACCGAGGACGACGGCCGCGTCCTCGACGAAACCCGCGAGGTCCCGGCCCGCCTCCTGGAGGGCCGCCTGCTCCTCGGAGCGGAGGGGCCACTCCTCGACCTTGATCACGCCGCCTTGTCCCACGACGGCGGGCACCCCGACGGCGACGTCGCGCAGCCCGTACTCCCCCTCGAGAACGACGGACGCGGGCAGGACGCTCGCCGTGGGCGCGACGACGGCGCGGGCGAGGGTCGCCGTGCAGCCCGCGGGCCCGAAAGCGGTGCCCCCTTTCACGTCGATGATCCGCGCGGCGATGCCCCGGACCTCCTGGAGGAGGCCATCCCGCTCCTCGGGGGTCAAGTCCAGGGGTCTCCCGTGGACCCGCGCGCGGCTGAAGATCGGGACGGCCCGGTCCCCGTGCTCCCCGAGGACCGTCGCGTCGACCTCGGCGACGGGCACGCCCTTGAGTTCCGCGAGGGCCGTGCGCAGCCGGACGGAGTCCACGAGGGTCCCCGAGCCGAGGATACGGTCCCGCGGCCGGCCCGTCGCGCTCCACGCGACCGTCGTCATGACGTCGACGGGGTTCGTGAGGACGAGGAGGGTCGCGTTCCGTGCCGCGCGGGCGATCGACTGGCTCACGTCAGCGACGAGACCCGCGTTCGCATGGAGGAGGTCGAGCCGGGTCATCCCGGGCTTCCGGCCCTGGCCCGCGGCGAGGACGACGACGTCCGACCCCGCGAGGTCGGCGAGCTCTCCGGCGAAGACCTCCACGCCGGGGTCCCGGGCGAAGCCGTGGCGGAGATCCTCCGCCTGCGCCCACGCGAGGTCCGGCGCGGCGTCGCAGAGGACGAGCTCGTCCCACGTCCCGTCGAGGGCGAAGGCCTGCGCGACCGCGCCCCCGAGCTTCCCGACGCCGACGATGCCCGCCCTCATGCCGTCGCCGGGAGAGACCTCGGCCCGTCCGGGTATAAGGACTCTTCCTCTACGTTCCACGGGAGCATAATCACGCGCGCGGCCGCAGCTCGTACACGATCCGGTCCGTCTCTTTACCCTTCGACCGCTTCTCGAGGATATTGATCCCGCCGATCTCGGACGAGTTCCGGAGGTGGGTCCCCCCGCACGGGCAGTAGTCCGCGTCGCCGACCTGGATGACCCTGAGCCTCCGGATCGAGACCGGGATGAGGTCGAGGAGGGACCTGTCCCCGATCTTGCGGTCCACGACGACCCGGTCCTCCTCGAAGATCCGGACGTCCTGGGCTGCCCCGACGACCCCATTGCACTCCGCCTCAATCCGCTGCAGGTCCTCGGGGGTGAAGTTCGCGGGCTGGAAGTCCACGCGGGCGTGGTCCGTGTACAGCTGGTTCCCGACCGTCCGCGCGCCAAAGATCCGCCAGACGACGCCCGACATGAGGTGCTGGGACGTGTGGAAGCGCATGTGGGCGTACCGGCGGTCCCAGTCGATGATCCCACGGACCTCGTCGACCGCGGGCATCCGGTCCACGACGTGCTTGATCACGCCCTTGTCCTTCTGGACCCGGAGGACCCTCGCCTCCTCGCCGGGCCAACGGACGACGCCCGTGTCCGTCGGCTGGCCGCCGCCCTCCGCGTAGAACGCGGTCTGGTCGAGGACGACGTAGTCGGGCCCGCGCTCTACGATGCGCGCATCGAACTCCCGGAGGTAGCAGGGGTCGGGGTCCTGGCCCCTCCTCTCCTCCATGTACAGGACCCGCGTCGGCATGGGCCGCCGCGATGCCCGCCCGCGGACTAAAGGGTTCCGGTGTCCCGGCCGCGTCACCGTGCGGTCGACGGGAAAGGCTATAATGGACGGATCCTTCGCCCGGCCGAAATGGCCGACGACCCCGGGTCCGCCGCGTCCGCGAAGCTCGAGGCGATCGTGTACGGCGTGTACCTCGCGGGTTTCCTCGTGCTCCTGGGGGCTGCCGCTCAGCTCTTCGGGTTGAATGCCATGGGCATCGCCTTCTCCCTGTTCATCGTCGTCGTGGTCGGCGCCGTGGGCGTCCTCGCCCGGATCATGGGTTGAGCCTGGCCCCATAGGCTCTTAGCCGGGCCGCCCGATTCCCTCCCCATGACGCTCACCCTCGAGAAGGCCCGGGCCGGGTACCGTCGGCTTGACGTCTTCCGGGCGAAGGGCTCCCCGCGGGACGTCGGAGAGCAGCTCGGAGGACGCTTCGCGGACGAGGCGCGACGCGGTCTCGAGATCTTCCGGAAGGAGCTCACGTGGGAGAAAGGGGCCACGATGGACGGCGCTCGACGGTACGCGCGCAAGGTCCTCCCGCGGATCGAGGCTTGGTTCCCGGACTTCCTCGAGGAGATGCGCGGGTACGCCTCGGGGAGCGGGATCAGGTTCGACCTCCTCGCGGCCCAGTGGTCCGGGTACAGCTCCGCCCTCGCGGGGAAGGGTTGCACGGACGTCGCCGTCACGGGGGAGCAGACCGCGGACGGGAGCGTCCTCGTCGCGCACAGCGAGGACTACACGCCCGACTACGAAGGCGTCGTCGTCCCCGTCCACGTGTCCGTGGACGGCAAGCCGGGCTTCTTCGCGATGTCGTACCAGGGCCTCTTCCCGACGATGGGATTCAACGACGCGGGGATCAGCCTCACGGGGAACGCGGTGAGCCCCAACGACGCTCGGGTCGGCATCCCGAAGATGATCCCTCCCCGGCGGGTCCTCGAGGCGCGTACCCTCATGGAGGGCCTGGAGTGGTCCATGCCCGAGGCCCGCGGCTCGAGCTTCAACAACATCGTCTGCTCGAGGGACGGCGAACTGTACTCCATGGAAGGCTCGGGGACGACGTTCGACGCCCTGTACGGGGAGGACGGCTGGCTCGTCCACACGAACCACTACCTGTCCCCGAAGATGTGGCGGTTCGAGGCGAACCTCCACGCAAAGTTCTGTTCCATCCTCCGATACAACCGGGCCCGGCGGCTCCTGAGGGCGGCCCTCGGCCGTGTGACCCCCGAGACGATCATGGGGATCCAACGGGACCACCTCGGCCGACCCGACTCGATCTGCCGGCACGTGAACCCCGCGGCGCCCTCAGAGGACGAGTCCAAGACCCTCTTCGGGTCCATCGTGAACCTGACGTCGGGCGAGGTCTACATCAGCGGATCGACGCCCTGCGACACGGAGTACCGCGCGTACCGGCTCGGCTCGTGAGCCCTTTCACTTGCCGAGGACCGCACGTGCGATGACGAGCCGCTGGATCTCCGAGGTGCCCTCGTAGATCTCCGTGATCCGCTGGTCCCGGTACAGCTTCTCGACGACGGAGTCCTTGACGAACCCGTACCCGCCGTGGATCTGGACCGCCTGGTCGACGGCGCGATGGGCTGCCTCCGAGGCGAAGAGCTTCGCGACGCTCGACTCGTACGTGTGCCGCTCCCCGAGGTCCTTCTTCCAGGCCGCGCGGTACGTCAGGAGGCGCGCCGCGTCGATCTCCGTGGCCATGTCCGCGAGCTTCCACTGGATTGCCTGGAACTCCGCGATCTTCTGGCCGAACGCTTCCCGCTCCTTCGCGTAGCGGGTCGACTCGTCGAGAGCCCGCTGGGCGATCCCGAGGGCCTGGGCCGCGATCCCGATCCGGCCCCCGTCGAGGGTCGCCATCGCGATCGAGAACCCCTTGTCCCTCTCCCCGAGGAGGTTCTCCGCGGGGATCCGCAGGCCGTCGAAGCCCACGAGGAGCGTGTCGCTGGCCCGGATTCCCATCTTGTTCTCTTTCTTCACGACGGCGTACCCGGGCGCGTCCGTGGGGACGATGAACGCGCTGATGTCGTGCTTCTTCGGGCCCGTCCGCGCATACGTGATGAGGACCTTCGCAGCGTAGGCGTTCGTCACGAACGCCTTCGTCCCCCGGAGGACCCATTCGTCCCCGTCGAGGGTCGCCGTGGACCTCATCGCGGCAGCATCGGAGCCGCTCCCGGGCTCCGTGAGGGCGTACGCCCCGATCCACGTCCCCGACGCGAGGGGTCGGAGGTACGTCTCCTTCTGGGCTTCCGTGCCGAACCGGAGGATCGGCTCGCACGCGAGGCCGTTGCAGACGGCCGCGATCACGGCCGCGCTCGCGTCCCCGCGGGCGAGCTCCTCGATCGCGATCGCATAGCTCACGGAGTCCAGGCCCGACCCGCCCCACTCCTGGGGCACGAAGATCCCGAGGAGCCCGAGCTCCCCCATCGTCCTGGCCCACCCCGCGGGGAAGTCCTGCCGCTCGTCGAACTCGAGGGATTGGGGGAGGATCTCCCGCTCCACGAAGTCCCGCACCATCCGGCGGGTCATGTCATGGGTCTCCGTGAGGGCGAAGTCCATGGCGTCCCGCGGAAGGGCCGCCGGACGGATAAAGGGTGCGCGCGGCAAACGTTCATCCGACGCGGCCGTCTGGCGGCCGCGTGGCGGACCTGCGGCTCGTCCCCTTGTCGTCGACGGACGCCCACCCGTATTGGCAGGTCTACCTCGACGGCCGCACGGACACGCCGACCCGCTCCCTGACGGACCACGTCGAGCGGTACATCGCCCTCCCTCCCGAGGAGCAGCGGACCCACTTCGCCTTTCGCGACGGGGACCGGATCGTCGGGACCGTCCGCCTCGCCCCCGGCGTCCTGTACGGGTTCGCGATGGCCCCCTCGCACCAGGACCGGTCGGGGGCGGCGATCGTGAAGGCCCTCGACGTCGTCCGCGCCCAGGGTTCCCGGGAGGTCACGGCGACCTTCGAGGACCGCTACGAGGACGCGTTCCGGCGGACGGGCTTCGAGCGCTCCTTCGCGCGGATTCGGATGGAGGCCCCGACCGCGGGGCATGTCCCGCCGCGCCACGCGGACCTCCGCCATCCCGAGGAGGCGGAGGTCGCCGGGCTCGCCCGCTTCCTCAGGGAGGTGTACGAAGGGCACATGGAGCAGGCCTTCGGGATGCACGTGGGCTCCGACGACGAGTGGCGCGAGTACGCCACCGGGTTGCTCAAGGGGGAGGTGGGCCGGTTCATGCCCGATGCCTCGTTCGTCCGGACGGAGGGCGACCGCGTGACGGGCGCGGTCCTCACGACCCACTGGATGGGCGCCCCCCTCGTCGCGGAGCTCGGCGTGATCCGGGACCGGAGAGGTCAGGGACTCGGACGGGCCCTCCTCGTCGCGGCTCTGAACCGGCTCGCAGCCCTCGGGGAACCTCGGCTCGCCCTCTACGTGACCGTGGGGAACGATCCCGCCCTCACCCTCTACCGGAGCCTCGGGTTCGTCCCGGTCGGCGGGCAGACGGTCACCGCGAAGCGGCCCGCGTAGATTCTCATCCCTGAGTCTGACGGGCGCATCCTTAAGGGAGCCGGCGGCGCCTCGTGCGGCGGGCTGATTTCATGGCCGTCTCAGCAGAGCTTTTCGTCGTGCTCGTCCTGAGCATCTCCTGCGGCGTCCTCGGGGCGTTCCTTTTGGCCCACCGGGGCGTGCGGATGATGCGCGGAGGGCTGCTCTACCGCCTGAGCGTCGGGCTCGCGGCGGTCGGCATCGCGTTGAGCCTGAGCGCGGCGGCGCGCGCCCTGGCCCTGGAGGCCGTCGTTTCGGACGCTTTCCTCGTCGGGGCCCTCGTCGTCCTGTTCTACATCGGCTACAGCGCGTGGCTGAGCGCCCACGAGCTCAAGGGCGAAGCGTGAGAGCGTGGACCTCCGCGGGGCGTACGAACGCATCGAGGCCGACATGCGGGCCATCTGGGGAGACATGGCTCCCGCGATGCTCCGCAAGCGCCTCCGCGACGTCCGCGCGGACCCGGGCTCCCTGACCCGCGAGGCCCTCGAGCAGATCGTCCAGCTCCTCCGGGAGAAGACCCTGCCTTCGATCCTGGGTGCGGAGGGCGCGGACGCGAAGGCGAGCCAGTACCTCGCGTGGATCGCGGACGGGCCCTGAACACGGAGCACCCTCCGGCGCCGCAAGGCTTAGGTGCGGGAGGGGCGATGGCCGCCCGGAGGATTCCTTGCCCCCGGACGACGGCGCTCGAGAGCCAGCTGCCTCGCGGACTTCCCAGCTCCGGTCAATCCTCCTGAGGCTCGGTCGCGATCTCGCGAAGTACGCAATTCACGGATATCTCCTGAGCCTCGTCCAAACGGGTTCCCTTTTTGTGGCCGTGCTGGTCGCCATGGTCCTCGTCTCCCTCGGCCTCCCCGGGCTGCTCCTCGCGATCACTGCGTCGTTCATCATCGGATCCCTCGCGCTGG
>MGWD01000054.1:34752-42803 GCA_001800825.1 Euryarchaeota archaeon RBG_19FT_COMBO_69_17
CACAATCCTGGCGGATTTCCTTTGGTTCAAGATGAAGAGGGCCTGGGGAGGGTTCCTCGTTCATGGGTTCATGCTCGTGTTCGCGTTGTTCATCATCGGGCTGCCTATCCTGTTCGTCCTGGGCGTCGCGTTGGGCGTGAACCCCGAAGGACTTGACATCTCGTCCTTGCTCTTCTCGCCTGCCGTCGTAGTCTCCTCCGACGTGATTGCGGCTCTGCTCTTCGGCTACGTCGGGAAACGGATTGCCGAATCGTGGGCCGTGTCCGTCCCCACGAAGGCGAAAGCGATTTCCGCGCCCCGCGTCTATGTCGCGGACAACCCCGACGGCCTCCATTGCCCGAGGTGCGGGGGCGTGCGGCTCATCGTCGCCCGGGACCGGTCCGCGTACTGCATCGACTGCGGGCGCGGCATCCGGAAGGAGCGATTCACGGGCGCGTGAGTCCCGCAGGGGTCGGCCGGTTCACGCGGCGGGGAACCCGACCGTGTGCCCCTCCGCCTCGCGGACCGTCGTCGCGGGCCGGCGGATCCGGAAGCCCCGCCTCCGGCCGTACCGTTCCATGATGTTGAGGATGAACCGCCCCCCGAGTCGACCCGTGGCCACGATCAAGGCGCGCACCGGGGCGGGGAGGCGGGTGAGCCGCCAGAGGTCCTGGTCCATCTCGAGGACGACGTGGCGCCACGCGCGGTACGCGACGTTGAAGCGGGCCTCGTCGATCATCGCGTCGAGGTTGTAGAACTCCTCCCCGCGGAGGGCGCCGATGGGGACGAACGTCAGGGGCGCCGTGATGAAGTGGTTGTCGGGGATCTGCTCCATCCGGTCGATGAGGTCGACGGTCATCCAGGCGTCCTCCGGCGTCTCGCCCGGCAGGCCGAGGATCAGCGTGTACGCCGGGAACCAGTGGTTTCGGTTCAGGATCTCCGTCCCCCGGACGACGATGTCGGGCCACTCGTCCGCGGTGAAGGGCGCGGCCTTCCGGTGGAGGACGGCCTCCGAGAGCCGCGGGCTCCCCGTCTCGATCCCGCTCTGGACCCCGATCCACTTGTCCGGGCCCGCGTGGACGATCTCCGAGAGGTCCTCGATGAGCGCCGGGTTTGTCACGGCCGCGCTCACGGTCCCGTGGGTCGGGTAGCAGTGGTTCACCCCGGGCCTCGACATGACGTAGGTGAAGAGCTCCCGGACGGCGTCCTCGTTCGGCTCCATCGTCCGCCAGTCCTCGAGCCGGTAGAGGAAGATGTCGTCGGAGTGGAGCTGGATCGAGGGGGAGTCGATCCTCATGTTCGCCGCGATCTCGTCCCCGATGAAGTCGAGGGGGAAGTAGCGCGTCCGCCGGAGGGTGACCTCGCAGAACTCGCAACCGCGCCCGCAGCCCCGCATGACCTCGACCATCGAATGCATCGTGGGCCCGAGGATCTTCGGGACCTGGTCCACGCGCGGGGCCGTGTGGTTCGTGTACCGCATGACGGGCTCCGCGTCCCCCCGGGCGGCATTCTCGAAGATCTCGTGGACGAAGTGGTCCGTCTCCCCGTGGACGAGGTGGTCGATCCCGAGCATCCCCTGGAGGCCCGGGCGGTAGTCGAACTGCCACGCGCCGGGCCCGCCGAGCATGACCTTGTACGTCCGCCCGGGCCTCTGGGCCTTCCCCGCGAGCTCGAGGAACTTCGCCTTCGTGTACGGGGTCAGGGTTCCGCCCATCGTGAAGGACATGCTCACGGGGCCCAGGCCCAAGGGGTCCATCGAGTGGAGCCCGACGACCTCCGTGTCGTCCCCGATGTACGACTCGAGCTTCTGGGGGTCCGCGACGACGACCTCGTTCCGGCCGACGGCCTTCACGAGGGCCGCCTCGATCTTCCGGAGCCCGTAGGGGACGCGGATCGGCTGGCCGCGCGCGTCGAGCTTGGGCGGGTCCGCGAGGATCCGGAACACGAGGCGGGAGTGCCAGTGGTCCGTGGGGATGCAGCTGAAGAACGTCGCGAGGGGGACTCCGCGGTAGTTCGTCATGAGCGTGTAATCTGCCGCGAGGACGTACTTCGCCATCCGACCCCCCACCTCTCGACGGCGCCCCGCACTCTGGTTGCGGTCGGCGGCCCAGACGGTGGCCCCCGGAATGGGGGATTCCGCGTAAATATACGTTTCGGGGCGGCCCACGACTCGCCTACCCAGAAGGGGCGGGAGGAGTCAACCGGTTCTCGCCCCCGCTTCCGTCAGGTGGGACGACGGAGTCCCGTTCCGAGCGGCGATTCCTCCCGGGCGAGTCGCCGTTCATGGTCCCACGAATGCTCGTGGCAGGACCCCGCGCGATGCCTTTATCTGCGCCGTCGGCTTCGATCCCCCGATGGTTGCGGCGACCGCATCCCCCGGCATCGACGGGGCCGAGGCAGGGCTCCGCGAGGCCATGCGGGCCCGCAGGCGCGTGCTCGTCGCCTTCAGTGGGGGCGTCGACAGCGGACTCGTGGCCCGCCTCGCTCACGACGCCCTCGGGAAGGATGCCCTCGCCGCGATCGCGGATGCGGAGTCCCTCGCCCGGTCCGACCTCGAGGCGGCCCGCGCCTCCGCGGAGGAGATTGGGATCCCCGTGCGGACGGTCCGGGTCTCGGAGCTCGCGAACCCGAGCTACGCGGCGAACCCGCGGGACCGCTGCTACTTCTGCCGCACGGAGCTGGGCACGGCCCTCGTCCGCCTCGCCCGGGACCTCGGATACGCGACGATTGCGGACGGGGTGAACCTCACGGACCTCGGGGACGTCCGCCCCGGCATCCGCGCGATGGACGAGGCGGGCTTCTGGCACCCCCTCGCCGAGTTCCGTCTCGGGAAGCCGGAGGTCCGGCAGCTCGCGCGGCGGCTCGGGCTGAGCTTCGCGGACCGGCCGAGCAACTCGTGTCTCTCCTCCCGGATTGCGTACGGGGAGGTCATCACGCTCAACAAGCTACGGCGGGTCGAGACTGCGGAGGAGGCCCTCCGGGCCCTCGGCTTCCCCCTCGTCCGGGTGCGAGCCCAGGACGGCGCGGCGCGGATCGAGGTCCCCCTCGAGGACCTCCCGCGGCTCGCCGAGCCCGGGACCTGCCGGAGGGCCCACGAGGCGGTCCTCGCGGCGGGCTTCCTCCAGGTAACGGTGGACCCGCGCGGGTACCGGAGCGGCTCGATGAACGAGGCGCCCTAGCGCTTCCCGACGAGATGCGCACAGTGGAGCTTCTCGAGGTCGTAACAGTCGGGGCACGTGTCCGGCTGCTTGATGAACTTCCGGAGCCGGACGGCCGTGTCCTCGCTCAGGACGTGCTCCATCTCGCAGGCCTCGTCGTGGTACTTCCCCTCCGGGACGCCGAGGGCCTGCGCGAGGAAGTATTCCATCGTGCAGTGACGGCGGAGGATCTTCACGGCGATGTCGCGCCCCTTCCGCGTGAGGGAGGCGCCCTGGTACTTCTGGTGCTTCGCGAGGCCGTCATCCTGGAGCCGGTCGAGCATCTCCGTGACGCTCGAGGGCGCGACCCTGAGGTGATGGGAGATCTCGCCCGTCTTCGCGGGCCCGTCGTTCTTCTGGGACAGGAGGTAGATGTACTTCAGGTACATCTCCACGTTCTCCGTGAGCTCGAGGGCTTGGGCCATGGTTTCGCCCCTCCAAAAATCGGGGACGCATCATAAAGCCTTCGCCTGGACGTGGGCATCAGTACTTACTGTGCATGCGGTCCGTTTAGGTCCTCCGAAAGGTTCGTCCCGTCCGTGATTTCGGTGGACCGAAACCTTAAGTATAAGCCTGTTATAGTCGGGCTGGAGAAAATTTAGGCCACCCGAAATCCGGCGGGGAGCGACCCATGTTGGCCCAGTACTTGCTCACGTTCCGGGAGGTCCTCGAGGCGGCCCTCCTCGTCGCGATCATCCTCGCGTTCCTCGCGAAGACGGGACGCGCGAACCTCACCCGCTATGCCTGGTACGGGATCTACGGAGCCACGGGCGCGAGCTTCGCGATCGGCGGAATCGTCCTCGCCGTGTACGGGAGCCTCGACGACGCCACGGCGAAGCTCTTCGAGGGTGTCGCCGCGATCGTCGCGGTCGCCGTCCTGACGTCGATGATCTACTGGATGGCCGTCAAGGGCCGGCATATCAAGTCGGAGGTCGAGGGCCGCGTGGCGACCGCGGTGACCCAGGGCACGGCTCTCGGGCTCGTGTCCCTGTCCTTCGTCCTCGTGTTCCGGGAGGGTCTCGAGACGGTCCTGTTCCTGACCCCGTACCTGGGGTCCGACGCGACCGGCACGATCGCGGGCGCGGCCGTCGGCCTCGCCTTCGGGATCGGCCTCGCGTACGGGATCTTCCGGGTCGGCCTCAAGCTCGACCTCCGGAAGTTCTTCTACTTCACGAGCGTCCTCCTCGTCCTCGTCGCCGCAGGCCTCCTGGGATATGGCGTCCACGAGATGATCGAGTACGGGGAGGAGAGCGGCGCGTACGACCTCGGCGGGTGGGCCGCGCCCGCGTACAACCTCAACATCCCCTCGGACAGCCCGTTCCACCACAACGGGGTCGTCGGGTCTGTCTTCAAGGTCATGTTCGGGTACGCCGTCGCGCCGGAGTATGCCCGCGTGGTCGCCCATCTCGCGTACCTCGGGGTCGTCCTGCCCCTCGTGATCCTCATCTACCGCAGGCCCGACTGGATCTCCCAGGCCGCTTCCCGGATCCGGGGACTCCTCGGCGCGAAGGGGCCCGCGCCCCCGTCCGCCGGCGACGAGTGAACGGATTGGGCCGGCCGCTCCGCTTGTCCGCAGTCGTCGAGGGCCCAGGCCGGAGCCCGGCCTACGGGCTGATCTTGATCGCCTTCGTCGGGCAGGCCGTCTCGCAGGCCATGCAGTCGATGCAGTCCGACTCCCGGATCGGGTCCGACTTGTCCGTCCGGTACTTCTGCCACTCCGCGGCGCCATGATCGAGGACCCGGTCGTTCCCCGTGCCCTTCTTGCCGGGATTCAGCTCCCACTCGAAGACGTCGACGGGGCAGACGTCCATGCAGACGCCGTCCGCGATGCACGCCTCCCAGTCCACGGCGACGTGGGTCCCGTGGATCCCGAGCTTCGTGGGGTACGGGCTCCCGTTCGCGTCCGTCCGGGCCTTCCCCTCTCCGAGGATCTTGTGGTCGTAGTGGGTGCCCGTCTCGGGGTACTCGTCGGGCTTGTTCATGAAGTCGGGATCGATGGGTTTCGGTGCGTAGTCCACTTCACGGGTCATCGGGACGGGCCTCCAGTCTTCCACGGCCCGGCCCCATCAGGGGGCCGGGCGGCTGCGTGAATACCGCGGACCCTTTTTGACCTTTCCGGTTTCTCCTTTGTGCCCCACTCCCGGTGGAGCGAGAGGACGGACGCGGACTTCATCTTCCGCCCCGCGGCGCCGCGAAACGTATTTCGCCGCACGCGCCCTCCCCTCCTCATGCCTCGAACCCGGGGCCGGGCCTCGACCCGATCCATCCACGGCCCCCGGCGGCGCGGGCCGGGCCCCCTCGTCGAGCCCGTGTACGCGACGTCGACGTGGGCCCTCGGATCCGTGAGGGAGGGCGCGGACTTCTCGCGCGCGAAGGCGCCCCCCGCGTACTACACGCGGTGGGGCAACCCGACGATCCGGGACCTCGAGGACGTCCTCGCCGACCTCGAGGGCGGGCGGCGGGCCCTGGCGACGGGCTCCGGGATGGGCGCCATCGCCTCCGCGATCCTCAGCTCCGTGGACTCCGGGGAGCACGTCGTCGCGGGGGCCAGCCTCTACACGGCGACGACGGAGATCCTCACCCGCCTCCTGCCGAGGTTCGGGGTCCGGGTGACGTTCGTGGATCCCCGGCGTCCCGGTGCATGGGCCGAGGCCGTGACTCCCGCCACGCGCTTCGTGTACGTCGAGAGCCCCGCGAACCCAACGATGATGATCACGGACCTGCGCGAGGCCGTGAAGGCCGCGAGGTCCGTCGGGGCGCGCGTCCTCGCGGACAACACGTTCGCGACGCCGATCAACCAGCGCCCCCTCGACTTCGGGGTGGACGCCGTCCTGCACAGCGCGACGAAGTACCTCGGCGGGCACAGCGACGTCGTCGCGGGTGTCGCGGTCGCGTCGTCGGACCGACTGTTCGAGCGGATCTGGTTCACGTACAAGATGCTCGGGCCCGCCCTGGGCCCGTTCGAGGCCTTCCTCGTCCGGCGGGGCGTGAAGACGCTGCCCCTGCGCGTGCGCGCCCACAACGCGAACGCGCAAGCCCTCGCGGAGTTCCTCGAGGACCACCGGGCCGTCCGCGCGGTCCACTATCCCGGACTCCCCTCGTTCCCCCAGCACGCCCTCGCGCGCCGCCAGATGTCCGGGTTCGGTGCCATGCTGAGCTTCGAGCCGCGGGGAGGGTACCGCGCGGGGAAGCGGTTCGTCGAGGCCGTCCGGGTCGCGACCCTCGCCGTGAGCCTCGGCGGGGTGGAGACCCTCGTGCAGCATCCCGCGTCGATGACCCACGCGCCCCTCTCGGAGGACGAACGACGGATGGGCGGCGTCACGGAGGGGCTCGTCCGCGTGAGCGTGGGCCTCGAGGACTTGGAGGATCTCATCGAGGACTTCGACGCCGCGCTCCGGAAGGCCTACCGATGAACAGGCGCCGGTCGTCGCGAGGGCCTACTTGAGGGAGCCCTCGAGCCGGAGGAGCTTCTTCTTCCAGTGGAGCCCGCCCGTGAACCCCCCGAGGCCGTCCGTGGCGACCACCCGATGGCACGGCACGACGATCGACACGGGATTCTTCCCGAGGGCCTGGCCCACGGCCCGTTGGGCGTTCGGCCTCCCGATCGCCTTCGCGATCTGGCCGTACGTCGCGACCTGGCCATAGGGGATCGCACGGGTCGCGTCGTAGACGGCGCGCTCGAAGTCCGTCGCGTCCCCGTAATCGACCTCGATGTCCCGGAAACTCACGGGCTCCCCACGGAAGTACCGCTCGAGGTCCTCCGCAATCCGGTCCTGCATCGCCCCCGGCGTCGCGCGACGCCGTGTGAGGCTCAGGCCCGTCAACTTCGTGCCCTCCGTGCGAAGTTCCACGCCGCCAATCGAGGTCGCGAGGATCCTGCGTCCCATCGTCGGTCCCGGGGACCCGAAGGGCCGGGCTCGGCTTCCCCTTTGCGCCGGCCTTCGACGGGCCGGGATCGGGTCGGGCGGTCAGAACGTGAGGCCAAGCTCCTGGGCCTTCGCGCGGAGGTCCTCCTCCCGCTTCCGGAGCTTTTCCTCTCGGTCGAGGAGGTCGAACGCCTTCTTCTGGATGATCTTGACCCGCGTCTCGACTTCCTTCTTCCACTCTTCCATGTCCGCAGCGGGCTGGGCGGCGTTCTCCGCGGCGCTGAGCTTCGTCCGGAGCCGCTCGAGGTCGGCCTGGAGGCGAGACGCCTTCTCGAGGGTCTCCTCCCGCTCCGCGGCGAGGGACTTCTCCTTCATGTCGAGCGCCTCCCCGCGCGCCTCGAGGCCCTTCTCGAGATCGGCGAGCCTCGACTCGCGCTCCCGGAGGGTCTCTTCGCGATCCAGGACGTCGACGGCCTTCTTCTGGAGGAACTTCATGTTCTTCGCGACCTCCTTTTGCATGTCCTCCGCCTGGGCCTTCGCCCGGTCCGCGTCCGTCTTCAGGGCGACCGCCTCCGCCCGTGCGGACTCCGCCACGTGTCCGTCCGCCGTCGCCTTCCCGAGCTGGGCTTCGAGGTCCTTTCGGAGCCGCTCGAGAGCGGTCATGCCCTCCCGCAGCTCCGCGTCGCGCGCGGCAAGGGTCTCCTCCCGCTCCCGCAGGTCCGCATCGAGGGACGCGAGGGACCGTTCCCGAGACTTCACCTCGCCCTCCTTCCGGCCGAGGTCCTCCATCAGGTTCTCCGCCCTCTGGAGCTCCGTGGACAGGACGCGCTCCCTCTGGACGAGATCTGTAGACTTCGCCTCGATCGCGGCGGCCTTCGTGTCCAGGTCCGCCTTCCGCCCGCTCAGGTCTGCGGCGAGGGTCGTGAGCCCCTTTGCCTCCTGGTCGAGCTTGGCCTGCCTCGCCTTGAGATCCTCCGAAGTCCGGGCCGTCTCCTGGCTGGCCGCGGCG
>MGWD01000054.1:42816-63021 GCA_001800825.1 Euryarchaeota archaeon RBG_19FT_COMBO_69_17
GCGCCGCGAACTCCTTCTCCCGGTCCGCGAGCCCCATCTCCTTCGCCGCGAGGCCTCGGGACGCTTCCTGGAGCCGGGACATCTGGGTCTCGAAGGTCCGCTCCGCGGTCTCCGCCTCCGCGCGGCGCTGCTCGATCCGCGCCCCGTGATCGACCAGCTCGTCGGCCTTCTGCTTGGCCGCGAGCTCGGCCTGGGCGGCCAAGTTCAGGCGGCGCTGCGCCTCCTCGATGAGCCGTTCGGCCTGCTGGGCCTGCTCTCCGGCTGCGTCGCGGGTCGCCTCAAGCTGCTTGATCTCCTCGGTCCGCCGGGCCGTCCAGGCGGCCCTCTCTGCCTCGAACGCCTGCCGCGTGCGGAGGAGATCCGCCTCCATCCCCTTGAGATCCTCGAGCCGCTTCTCCGACCGGGCCCATGCGGCCTGGGCCTCCAGGTCCTTCGCGGCCTGGGCTTTCGAGGCGTCCGCGAGGCGGGCCTTCTCGAGGTCCACCTGGGCGAGTGCGCCCGTGAGGGTCCGCTCTCGCCCCTCGATCTGCGCCGCGCGGGCCGTGAGGTCCTTGAGCCGGGCCTCCTGGTCCGAGGTGAGCCGGGCCTCCTGGGTCCGGAACGCCTGTTGGAGCATATCCCACTCCTTGCGCTTCGTGGCCTCCTCCTCCGCGAACCGGCGCGTCGTCTCGTCGAGACGCGCCTTCGACGCGTCGAGGTCCGCCTGGCGCTCCGAGAGGGCCGTCGCCTGGGCCCCGAGCTCGTCGGCCTGCGCGCGGAGCTGACGGTCCCGTGAGTCGAGGTCCCGTACGCGTGCCTCGAGGTCGTGCTCCTCGGCGCGGAGCTCCACCTCGCGAGCCGCGAGGGACCTCTCCCGGGCCGCGAGCTCCTGCGCCTTCGCGCCGAGCTTGTCCTGGAGGGTCGTGGACTCCCGTTGGAGCCTCTCCACGCCGGACTGGAGCTCCGCCTCCTTCTGGGCCAGGCTCTTCCGGATCGTCTCGATCTCGGCCCGCTGGCGGGCCGTCTCCTCCTCGTGGCGCTGCCGGGCGTGGGCGATCTCGACCTGGCGGGCTTCGACCTGCTGGGTCATCCCTTGCATGTCCGCCCGCTCCCGAGCGAGCCGGCCCTCTTGATCCGCGAGAGTCTGCCGGAGGGCCGCAAGCCGGGCGTCCTGGCCGTTGAGCTCCGCGGCCCGGGCGTCCAGTCCTCGGAGTTTCTCCGCGACGGCGGCCTCCTGGGACTGCTGGGCGAGGGCCCGGGACGCGGCCTCCCGTTCGAGGGCGGACCCCTTCTCCGTGAGCTCCGCCTCCGCAGCCTGCAGGTCGCGTGCGCGGACCGTGAGGCTCTCCGTGTGCCGGACCGCCTCCTCGCGGAGGGCCCGCTCCCGGGTCTGAATCTCGAACTCGGCCTGGGCAAGCTCCTTCCTTGCGGCCTCGACCTCCGCCTCCTTGGCGAGGACAGCCTGGAGGGCATCCTCCGCGGCCTTCTCGCGGCGCCGGACGTCCATCTCGTTCCGCGCGACCCACTCGACCTCCTCGCGGATCTTCGCCTCCCGCTCCGCGACGTCCTCCTCCTTCTGCTGGACCCGCATCATCCGCTGGGCCCAGCCCTCCCGGATTTCCGAGACCTCCCCCTCGAAGGCCTCCTTCTGCTGGCGCAGGAGGGCCTGCTCGGAGTCGAGGGTCGCCTGCCATGTGCGGTACTCCTCGGCCTTCCGGCTCTCCTCCTCCCGCAACTGGGTGAACTTGGATTCGACGCTCTCCTTCATTCGGTCCAGATCTGCCTTCCGCGCGTCGAGCTCCCCGCGGGCCTTCTCGAGCCGATCCTGCTCGATCTCGAGGGTCTCCTCGCGTCCCGCGATGTCCGCGAGGCGGCGCGCGTTCTCCTCGGCTTGGCCCCGGACCGTCCCCTCCTTCTCGGAGACGGACTGCTCTCGGGCCTCGAGGTCGAGCTCCCGCGAGGCGATCCAATGGGTCTTCTCCTGGCGCATCGCCTCGAAGGTCTCCCGCTCCTGGGCGAGCTTGAGCTGCTGCTCCCCGACGGCCTTCGCCTGGGCGTCGAGGTCGTCCTTGCGGCGGCGGGCCTCCTCGTCCTGCCTCGACGCGCGCGCCTCGAAGTCGGCTCGTTCCGCGAGGAAGGCGGCGCGGGCGGAGTCGAGGCGCGACCTCTCCTCCGAGAGGGCGGCTTCCGAGACGGACAGCGCTTTGGACCGGCCCTCGATCTCCTGGGTCTTCGCCTCGAGGGACGTCAGGGCCGCTGCCATCTCCGTCTCCCGGCTCGCGATCTTGGTCTCCCTAGCGGCGACCGTCGATTCCCTCGGCGCGAGGATGGCTTCGCGGCCGTCGAGATCCTTCGCCCGCTTCCCCAGCCAGACCTCGAGATCCCTGGTCTCGGCTTCGCGGATCTTCAAGGCCGCCTCCGTGGCCACGACGCGGCCGTGTGCCTCGTCAAGTTCGACTCGGTCCCGCTCGACGGCGGCCTCCCGGCCCTCGACCTCGGCGCTGAGCCGATCGGCGCGTGCGATGTCCGCCTCCGCGCGGGCGTGAGTCTCCTTCGCGGCGCGCTCCCGCTCGACGAGGGCGGCGGTCCGGAGGGACAGCTCCGCCTCCCTCGGATCCAAGCTCGACTCCCGCGTCTCGATCGTCCTCTCTCGGTCCGCGAGGTGTGCCTCGGCCTCAGCCGCCTTCGCGATCCGACCGTCCACTTCCTTCTCGCGCTGGTCCAGAAGGCCTTGCGCCTTTTCGAGGTCCGCGCGCTCGCGGGCGATGCCCGCCCGGTCTTCGAGCGCGGCCCGTTCCCGGGCCTCGAGTTGCTGGGACCGAGCGGCCGCCTCTTGGTCCCGCAGGGCGAGGCGGTCCTCCTGTTCCTTGAGCGCCTCCGCCTTTGCGGTCATCTCCTTCTCGAGGGGACCGAGGCGCGTCTCGAGGGATTGGAGGAATTCCTCCCGTTCTCGGACGGCCGCGTCCCGCTCCGCGAGCTGGCCCGACCGGGAGTCGGCCGACGCCTCTTCCTCGGCGAGTTGCGCCTTCAAGGCGTCGAGCTGGATCCGTTCCGTGTCGAGGGCCGCCCGGTCCTTCGCCGCGGCCTCCTCGCGGACGGCGATCCGGTCGAGCCTCGCGTCCAGATCGGCCGCCTTGTCGCGGACCGTCGCTTCTCGGGCGGAGACGTCGGCCTCCCGGGCCTTGAGGGCTGCCTGCTGTTCCGTGAGTTCCTGGGTGAGAGGCACGATCCGCGACTCCTGGTCGTCGAGGGCCGCCGCCTTCGCGCGGAGGGCCTCCGACTCGGAGGCCGCTCGCTTCTCCCGCTCCCCCAGCTTGGACCGAAGGGTTCCCAGCTCGACCGCGAGTCCATCGAGGTCCGTCCGGTCCTCCTTCAACCGGGCCTCCCGCCGTTCCATGTCGAGGATCTTCGATCGCACGGACGCCGCCTCGGCGGCCATCTTCGTCTGCGCGAGGGCGATCGCATCCATCATCCCCGCGGACGCGCGGGACTGCGCGTCGAACGCGGCCCGGCTCTCCTCGAGCCTCTTCGCGGTCGCCTCGAGCTCAGCCTCGTAGCCCCTCGCGTCCTCGAGTCGATCGAGGAGGGCGGCCTCGAACTTGTCCTGGACGTTCACGAGCATCTCGCGCGCGAACTCGATCTGGTCCGGCGTCACGGGACCGTAGGCGAGGAGGACCACGGCGAGGGCGTCCCCCCGCACGGTCTGCGCGTGGTACTTCTCGACCTTCACGGCCTTCTCGACCGCGTCGAGGGCCCCGGCCCCGGCGACCTGGTCGTACGTCACCGTGCAAGAGGCGTCCAGGGTGAATTCCCTGAGCAGCTGCCGTCGCTCGTCCACGAGGAAGGCCTTCACGGGCCTCCAGCGCGCTCGTTGCGCGAACATGGCTACCACCACGAGGATTCCTGCGGGCGGGATCGCGAGCAGGTAGAGTGAGCGGAACCACGGCGGGACGATCGTCGCCCGCACGACCTGGCTGTCGCTCGCGGCCCCGTCGGAGAGGGTGATTGTGAATTCCGCCTGCGTCCAATCCCCCGGGAACGCGAGGGTGAGGACAAGGCCGTTGACCGTGATGTACGGGCTGTCCGTCGTCACGGACAGCTGGGCGAGGGCGTTGTCCACGTCCGTCGCGTACGCGGACAGGTCCAGGGTCGCGGTGGCCCCGGCGTCGAACGTGAGGTCGGGGACCCCCGCGAGGACAGGGGCGTCGTTCACGGCCCGCACGACGACGAGGAAACCCGCCTCCACGAACGCGCCCCCTGGGTCCGCCGCCCGCACGCGGAGGACCTCCTGACCGGACCACTCCGCGGGTCCCCAGAGGTCCACGGTCCCGTCCCCGTTGATTCGCGGGGCGATGCTCGTCGCGCCGAGGACCGCGTAGGTCAGAGGCTCCCCGTCGAGGTCGTCGAAGTGGGTGCCCAAGGGGGACGCGAAGACGTCGAGCGCCGTCGTGTCCTCGTCGAACGCGACCGCGGACAGGGGGCTCGTCACGGTCGGCGGGTTCCCGCCCGAGGCGACGATCCGGAGGAGGACCCACGCGACGTCCGTCCCGTCGGAGACCCACAGGACGACGTCGTACGTGCCCGGGGCGACGTACGCGATCCGCAGGGACGGGTTCGCGCCCGCCATCGCGGTGACGTTCCCGGGGTCCGACACGCTGACCGCGAGGGCCGCGAGAGGCGTGTCCGGGTCGGAGACGTAGAAGGTGAGGTTGAAGTCGTATGGGAGACCCGCCCGGACGAGGAGGCTCGGGACGGCCGAGATCCGCGGCGGGTTCGCGCCGACGGTCCGCGTGCCGACGCCGACGAGGTCGTCGGAGCCCTGCAGGCCCACGTCGTCGACGGCCACCGCGCGGACGATGACCCCGTTGATCGGCGCGCCGGGCGTCCACAGGAACGTCCCGTCGACCGTCGCGTCGGACCCGATCGGGGTCCAGGTCCCGTCGAAGTAGGTCAGGTCGACCCGCGCCGTGTCCGCGGAGGTCGCGTACGTGAGGGTGATCGTGCCGCTCCAGGCCTGGTCGTCCGTGACGGAACCCAGCGTCACCGTGGGCGGGGAGTTGTCGACCTCGAGGGGGCTCACGACCGTCGTGTTCGTGACGGTCCGGTTGTTCTCGACGATCGCTCGGAGGGCCCCGCCCGCGAAGTCGAGGGCCGAGGTGTCCCACGTGAAGGCCCCGTCGATCGTCGGGTCCGTCCCGATGAACACCCAGCCCGCCCCGGCGTCGTACTCGAACCGGGCGACCACGACGTCCGTGCTGTTCGTGTACCCGACGGTCACGAGGCCCGTGAGATGGTCCCCTGGGGTCGGCGTGGAGAAGGCGAGCCAAGGCCGCGTGCCCGTTCGGACGCGCACGGTGGCGACCCCCGCGACGGCGCCCGACGTCGCCTCGATCGTCCCGTTCGCCTCGGGCAGGGTCGCCGTGAAGGAGGCGACCGGCCCGAGGGTCGTGTCGAAGGACCCCGAGACGCCGACGGCGGCCCACGCGTAGGGAAGCCCGGGAATCGGGTTGTCCCAGGCGTCGTACCCCTGGGCGCCGAAGCTCTGGACGTCCGTGGGGAGCAGGGTGACGTTGTCCGGCGTGACGAGGATGTGGTCGAGGGGGCCTGGGACAACGCTCACGGTCCCGCTCAAGCCCTCCGAGGACCCGAAGGACGCGCGGATCCGGATGTCCTCGGCCCGCGTGTACGTCTCCGTCGACAGGGTCGCCGTCCCGCCCGTCGTGATCGCGAGGCTCGTGACCCCAAGGGTCCCGCCCCCGGGCGTCACCCCGTCCGTCAGGCGCGGATCCAGGGTGACGGCCCCGGTCCAGCCCGCGACGGTCACGTTCGCGGCGTCCTTCGCGGTCACGGTGACCGTGAAGGGGACGCCCGCGGCCGCGGACGCCGACGCGGTGACGTAGAAGCGGTCGAGCCGGTGGCGGTACGTGAGGCGCATCTCGCTCAGGACGGGCGTCACGAGGCGGTCCGTCGTGGAGAACGTCGCCCGGAATCGGATCGTGCCCGTCGCGACGCTCACGCTCTGGAGGGAGGCGGGCGGTGCGACGGGGGTCCAGATCCCCCCGGAGTCCGTCGAGTAGGCGTACGTGATCGTCTGCCCGTTCAGGGCCTGGATGACCGTGAAGTTCCCCCACTCCGCGACGTCCCCGGGCGCGAAGTCCGCCGTCTCGAGGACCCCCGAGGCGGGGTAGTTCCTCCAGGAAAGGTTCACGGCGCCGACGTCGGGCGTGTGGTCGGGGTACGTGACGCCGAACGAGAGCCGGAACTCCGCGTAGCGGGACGTCCCGGCCATCGTGGAGCCGGAGGGGGTCCCGTACGGGGCGGACCAGCCGGACCACGTCCCGTCCACGGGGCTCGTGTCCCCGATCCGGCTCTGGACCTGGACCGTCGCGTCCGCGCCGAACGCGACGCGCAGGTAGTCGACGTCGACCGTGTGGGCGGTCCCCGACAGGCCGTCCGCCGCGAAGAACGCGATCCTAACGTGGAGCGGATACTCGACCCCCGGGGCGTACGCGTCCCGGACCGTCCAGGTCGTCCCGTCGGGGCTCGTCGATGCGGTGAACGAGTTCCCGGTTCGCTCGATCCGCAGCCATGCGGGGTTCGGGTTCCCGCTCCCGACGCTCACAGGCGTCGTCGTGACCGCGTCCGCGGTCCGCTTGACCTCCCAGTTCACGGTCCCGGCGACATTCGCCTTCTGGACTGCGTACCAGTTCCGGGCGTTCAGGAGGAGCATGAGGCCCGCCTTCTGGCCCGCGACGGTCGGGTCGGCGCTCATCTTGATCGTCGCCGCGAAGTCCCCGACGAGGGAGTCCGCGAGGACGTGTCCCGTGAACGTGCCGCCGCCCAGGTCCACTCCCGTCTGCGTGACGACGTGCAGGCTACCCGGTGTCGTCACGCCGACGTCGTAGGCCGCCGGCGGGTTCGTCCACGTCCACCTCGGGTCGAGGGATGCTCCGGCGAGCTCGTCCGAGATGAGGGAGCGGTCGCCCGCGTCCCAGGAGACCGCGAGCCAGTCCGACGGCACGCCGGGTCCACCGACCTTCGACACGTACTCTCCCGTCGCCCCGAGGGTCCGGTATGTGATCTCGAGCTTCGGCCTCAGGCTCGGGTCCACGGCGTAGTCGGAGGAGTAGAACGTCTTGTCGGAGTCCGCGCCCGTGCTGGGGGCGATCACGATGAGGCCGTTGTTCGTGATCCGGCCCCGGTGCCAGAGGTCCACGAGCTGGGTCACGTTGCCGGCCTTCCAGCCGACCGTGTTGTCGAGGGTCATCTGTCCCGCGACGTACGCGTTGTACTCGCCTCCCGCAGGCGCCCACGCCGTCCCCGTGAGCCGCTCGTTCCAGGTGACCTGGGCCTCGTCCCACGCCGCGGTGACGTAGTGCACGTTCGCCGTGACGGCGTTCCCGATCCCCGCGCTCTGGTACAGGCTCAGGGTCGCCGTGTCGATGACGACCCCGGCGGGGATGGACGAGAGGTCGAACCGGAGGACGGGCCGGTACTGGGTCGGGTTCCGCCCGTCGACGACCATCGTCGGGTCGGCCCCATGGTTCTGGTTCCCGTTCTGCCGGTCGAGGTACGCGTCCTCGCCCGCGGCGCCGGGCTGGAGGGTCAGGAGCGTGCTCGGGCCCGACGTCGTCGCGAGGGCGACGTCTCCGGGCCATCGGGCGAGGTCGACGTTCGTCGCGCTGTCGGGCCCCGCGAAGTCCCCGGCCGTCGTGCTGTTCCAGTACGCGGTCTGGAGCTCGAGGGAGGCCGTCCCGCCCGCGATCGACGTCCCCGTCCGGACGTAGTCCGCGGGCGCCGTGAAGTTCCACACGGCGTCGGACGTGCCGTCGGGGTTGGCGACGATCCATGGATCCGCCGCGACGCGGCCCGTGGGGAGGGGGAGCGCTGCGAGGCTGACGAGGACCAGAAGGAGGCCTGCTCTTGCTGCGCGTCGACCCGCGCCCGACATCCGGTGGTTCTCCCCCTTCGCGTAGGGCAAGCGGCCCTCCCGCGGGGACTCGAGAGAATCGACCCTCCTGGCGCGTATATAAGCGCCCTTCGGTGGTTATCCGCCGTGATACAGATACGCGCACGCGCGCGCGGGTGCCTCACTTCGCGACGGGCTTGCCCGCGAGGCGGGCCTCCATCGCCTCGATCTCCGCCGCCCGCTTGCGGAGCTTCTCCTCGCGATCGAGGAGCTCGAAGGCTTTCTGCTGGATGATCTTGACCCGCCGCTCGATGTCCCGCCGGGCCTCGTCGACCTCGGCCGCGGCGGACGCGGGTATGGGCGGTGGCACGGACACCTTCGAGGAGACCTCCTCGCGCTTCTGGACCGCGGCCTCCCGCGCCGCGACCTCCTCCCCCCGCTTCCTTAGGAGCTCCTCCTTCTCCCCGAGCTTCGTCTCACGGTCTCGGATCTGCTCCTCCCGGTCGAGGAGCTCGATCGCCCGCCGTTGGAGGAACTTCCGCTCCTTCGAGAGGGCCGCCTTCTCCGCGTCGATCGTCTGGTTCGTGGCCTCGGAGGGCTCCGCGGGGCCGCGGTGGGACATCACGATCCGTTCCTTGGCCATCGCCGCGAACCGTTGGCTCAGCTCCTGGACGCGGGTCTCGATCGTCTCCCGCATCTTCACCGCCTCGGCCTCCTTCGCGGCCGCGTCCGCGCGCTCCCGCTCGAGGGCCTCGTTCGCCTCGCGAAGGGCCGCCTCCAACCCCGCCGCGCGATGCGAGGCCTCCCGCACCTGGCCCGTGAGGGCCTCGTTCGACTCCCGGAGGGACCGGACGTCCTCTTCGAAGCCGTGCCGGGCCGCCGCGAGGTCCTTCCGATGGTCCTCCTGGACGCTTGCCTTCGTCCCCGCGGTGAGCTCCTCCGTGAGCTCGAGGGACTTCGCGGCCTTCGCCGCGCTCCGGAGGACCCCCTGCTGGGCCTGGTCCACGAAGTCCGCGAGGGCCGTGAGGCGGGACTTCTGCCGCTCGAGCTCCTCCGCGCGGCCACGGAGGTTCGCCTCGTCCGCCTTGAGCCGGACCTCGAGCTTCGCGAGCTCCGCCTCCTGCGCGTTGAGGCGCACCTCCTTCTCCGCGAGGACCTTGTCCCCCGGCGGCGGAGGCGCGACCTTCGCCTCCGCGGGCCGGACGGGGGGCGAACGGCTCGCGGCCTTCGCGAGATGGGAGTCCGCGGCGGTCAGGAGGAGGGCGGTCCAGTCGAAGTCCTCCGGTGCGAGCTGGCCCCTCGACAGGAGGACGAACACGAACTTCCCGCTCTGGAACGCGGTGAAGACGTACTCCCCGACGAACAGGCTCTCCCGGTCCCCGATCCCGGTCTCCGGGAGGGCCCGGAGGAAGTCGTCGTAGTCGATCGGGCAGTCCGGGTCGATGGTGTACTCGCCCGCCATGTCTCCCGCGTCGTCGAGGACGTAGATCTTCTTGAGTTGTGCGCGAGCGACCCGCTTGGGCGGGGCCGCCATGAGCACAGACGCGAGCCCCGGGCTGAGGCCGCGGAGCAGCACGGTGGGGACGAGGGCCTCAAGCCACCCTTGCATACGCTACCCGCCTTGGGCATCGCGAGGGCGCGCGCACGCGCCGAAACGCAATCATCTATGGGGTGAGCCCCAGCTTATTTAATGGCGGGCCGCTGGTTATCGGGGATGAGAAGGTCCGTCCCCGGTCACGGGGCGTCGCCCCGCATCGAGACGTCGCGCGGGGCCTTCGGGGCCGCGGGCATCTCGGGCCCGGCCGGAGGCGCCGCCGCGGCGCCGCGCCCGAAGTTCGTCTGGAGCCGGAGTGCGTAGTCGCGGAGGGCAACGATCTTGCTCTCCCGCACCCGCAGCTCCGCCTCGAACTCGTTGAGCCGGATGCCGACGATCTGGAGCTCCCCTTCGACCTGCAGAGCGCGCTGTTCCCGCGCGTTGATCCGTGCCTCCCGCTCCCCGATCTCGATCTCCCGCTGGCGGATGTCCGCGTCCCTCTGGGCGAGGGTGGGTTCGAGGTTCGGGACGATGTGGACCCGGGCCGCCGCGAGGAGGGTGCCGATGGACCCGCGGTCCTCGATCCTCGGCACGCCGAGGGTCAGAACGACGAACCACAGGTCGTCCACGCGGAACGGGGTGAAGGCGTAGTCCCCCTGGTAGAAGGCCACGAGGTGGCGCATCCCGCTCAGGGGGATCGAGCGCTGGAGGTCCGCGAACTCGAGGGGGCACTCGTCGTTAAGGACGTACTCGCCCAGGAGCTTGCCTGCGGCGTCGAGGGCGAAGATCCGTTCGTAGTCGACGCGAGGGACCGTCTTGGGCCCCGCGATCGGATGGACCGTGGGCAGGATACCGAGATCCCCCCTCGGCACGGCGCCATCCTCCGAAACTTCCCTCATCGTGCGCCCTCCTCCGGGATCGCGCGGAGTATGATAGATAGACACGCCTCGTGATTTGAGGGTTTCTATTGAAGCGCGTCGTTCTCGTTATCGAATTCCAGAACGAGTCCGGACCGCCTGACCCGGGGAGATCAGACGAGGCCCCGGGCCTTCGCGAGGTCGTCGACCCCGATCGCGAGCTGGGCGAACCCGCCCGCCGTCTCGAGGTGGACGACGCTGTCGATGTTCACCCCCGCGTCGCCGAGCCTCCGCGCGAGTTCCCCGAGGGCCGCCGGCTTGTCTTTGAGCCGGACGATGAGGACCGTGCGTTGGGCGGCCGCGTACCCCGCCGCCTTGAGGGCGCTCCGCGCGGTCGCCGTCTGGTCCACGATCAGGCTCACGTACGCGCGGGTCTTCCCCGCCTGCGCACTGATGTGCCCGATGTTCACGCCCGCCTCGCCGAGGACCTGGGCGAGCTTCCCGAGCTCCCCGGGCCGGTTGCGGATCTCCACGTCGATCTGGATCAACCTCGTGACCCCGGACGGGCGGATGGCCGTGGGGGACCATGAAGCCTTGCGGACGCCGCCGCCCGGCGGGGATGGCCTTATCCCACCTGACCTCCGTGCCGCGAAGGATGTCATGAGGTACACCCACGCGTACGTCGGCATCCAGGTCCGCGACCTCGAGCGGTCCCTCCGGTTCTACCGGGACCTCCTCGGGATGGAGGTCCTCCGCCGCGAGGCGGTCCCCGAGACGGGCGGGGAGTGGGTCGAGCTCAAGAGCCCGGGGTCCCCCCACCTCCTCGAGCTGAACTGGTACCCCGAGGGCTCCCGCCACTTCCGCGGTCCCTACCGGAACGGGGACGAACTCGACCACCTCGCGTTCGAGTGCGAGGACGCCGCGGCCGCGTACCGCGAGCTCGTCGGGAAGGGCGCGGGGCCTGCGCTCGAGCCGTTCCTCGAGGGCGGGACCCAGCTCGCGTACATCTCGGACCCCGACGGGATCTGGATTGAGCTCTACTCGGAGCGCTGAGGCGCAAGCCTAAGAGCGCCGAGCCGTTCCCGGCCTGCGGACGTCCATGGGCGATGCCTCGGACCTCTTCTACGGCCTTGCGACGGCCTTCGGGTACGGGACGGGGGACTTCCTCGCCCGCCAGGCGTCCCATCGGATCGGGCACCTCCAGGTCCTGTTCTACATGGAGGCGGGGAGCCTCCTCGTCCTCCTCCCCGTGGCCTTCGCGCTCGAGCGGGACCTCTGGAACCTCGGGCCGGGCCTCGCCTGGCTCGCGGGCCTCGGCGTCGTGAACGTCGTCGCCTCCCTCTTCCTGTACCGGTCCTTCGAGTACGGGGTCCTCTCCGTCGTCTCGCCCCTCGCGTCGAGCTACCCCGCCGTCACGGCGGGCCTCGCGTTCCTTTTCCTCGGCGAGCGGCCCGGGGTCTTCGCCTCCTTCGGGATCGTCGCCGTGCTCCTCGGGATCCTCCTCCTGTCCCGGAGTGAGGCCCATCCCGACAACCCGCCGCCGCGGGACGCCCGCGTGGGCCTCGTGAGCGCCCTCGGGGCCTTCGCGGGGTACGGCGTGTTCTACTTCGCCCTCGAGTACGTCGTGGGGGACTTCGGCCCCGTGTCGAGCGCCGCGATCGTGCGGGTCTTCGGCGTGGCGGTCCTCCTCCTCGTGTCCCTCGTCGGCCTCGCGACGATCCGCGTCCTCCCGCGACCCATGGCCCGGTACCTCGGGCCGATCGCCCTCCTCGACAGCCTGGCGTTCGTCGCGTACAACGTCGGGATCCTCGGGGGATCCGTCGCCATCGTAGGCACGCTGAGCGGGCTCTTCAGCGCGGTGACCGTCGGGCTCGCGGCGATCGTGCTCCGGGAACGCCTCACGGCCGTCCAGTACGGCGGCGTGGGGGCCGTGTTCCTCGGGGTCCTCCTCATGGCCGTCGCGTGACGGCGCGAGGGACTTATCCCACGACGACGTCCGGGTGACCCATGGCCCCCATGACGTTCTCCTACACGGGGATTCGCGTCCGCGACATGGAGGAGTCCCTCGCCTTCTACCGGGACGTCCTCGGGATGCGGGTCCAGTTCCGGATGCGGCTGCGGACGACGGGAGGGGAGGTCGCGCTCCTCAGGAGCCCGCGGGGGCGGCAGCGGCTCGAGCTGAACTGGTACGCCCCGGGCAGCAGGTTCGCGACGCGCTACGCGGCCGGGGAGGGGCTCGACCACCTCGCGTTCCGGGTCGGGGACTTGCGCCGGACGATCGCGGGCCTCCGGAAGCGCAGGATCAAGATCGTCGAGGGCCCCATCGGGAGCGGACGGGAGGCGTGGGCGTACATCGAGGACCCCAACGGGATCTGGATCGAGCTCGTCGGGTCCCTCGGCGGGCCCTGAGCTCAGCCCGGCGGCCCGTCCGGCGTGAGGAGGACCCGCGCATCGACGGCCCGGTACCCGTGCCCCGCCTCGAGGGCGAAGATGGGGTTCAGGTCGATCTCCTCGATCCCCTCGACCTCGAGGACGAGCTGGGAGAACCGCTCGACGGCCTCCGCGAGGGCGGCGACGTCGCTCGGCGGCTCCCCACGGACCCCCTCGAGGAGGGGGAACGTCCGGATGGACCGGATCATCCGGAGAGCGTCCTCGTCCGTGAGGGGCGGGAGGCCGAAGGAGACGTCCTTCAGGTACTCGACGTAGATCCCGCCGAGCCCGAAGACGAGGAACGGGCCGTACACCTTGTCCCGCGTCATCCCGAGGAACACCTCCCTCCGCCCCCGCGCATGCTCCTGGACGAGGAGACCCTCAGGGCCGATCCCCTGCTGCTTGAGGCGGGCCTCGAGCCGCGCGATCTCGAGCCGGAGGGCCCGTTCCTCGCGGATGTCGAGGACGACGGCCCGCTTCTCCGTCTTGTGGAGGAGGTCCTTCCCCACGGCCTTCACAACGACGGGGTAGCCGACCTCCCGGGCCGCCACGGCAGCCTCCCCGACGTCCTTGCAGAGGCGGCTCTTCACGCCGCGGATCCCGTACGCGTCGATGAGCTGGAGGGCCTCGACCTCGTTGAGGCGTCCTCGCCCGGCGGCCCGCGCGCCGTCCACGATCCGCTGGGCCTTCGACGGGTCCGCGTCGAACCTCCGGACCTCTCCCGGCCGCCGCTCGAGGTACCGCGCGTAGCGGACCATCGCCGCCAGGGACCGGGCCGCGCTCTCCGGGAACAGGTACGACGGGACGCCGTGGGACACGAGCTCCACGAACCCCGGGCTGTCCGAGGTCCGGCCGAGGAAGTTGCAGAGGACGGGCTTCCCGTGGCCCTGGGCCGTCTGCCACACGGCCCGCGCGACCTCCGCCTCGTCCACGCGGACGGGGGGCACGTAGATCGCGATCGCCGCGTCGATGCCGGGGTCGGACAGGACCGCGTCGAGGGCCTTCCGGTAATCGTCGATGGATCCCTGGGGGGTGAGGTCGACGGGGTTCCGGATCGAGGCCTCGAGGGGCGCCCAGGCCCGCATCCCTTCGGCTGTCGCGGGGTTCAGCTCGGGGACCTCGAGGCCGTTGGCCACGAGCTCGTCCACGCACATGATCGCAGGGCCGCCCGCATCCGACACGACGGCCACCCGCCCCCCCTTCGGGAGGGGTTGGAGGGAAAAGGCCATCGCGTAGTCGAACAGCTCCTCGATCGAGTTCGCGCGGAGGACGCCCGTCTGCTGGAAGACGGCCTCCGCGGCGAGGTCGGATCCCCCGAGGGCTCCCGTGTGGGAGGCCGTCGCCCGGGCGCCGACCTCCGAACGCCCGGACTTCACGGCGATTACGGGCTTCCGCCGGGTCACGTCCCGCGCGATCCGCACGAAGTTCTTGGGGTTCCCGAAGTTCTCGATGTATGCAAGGAGGGTCTTCGTCTCGGGATCGTCCCCCCACGCGCGAAGGAGGTCGTTGAGGCTCACCTGGGCCTTGTTCCCCAAGGAGCAGAACTTCGCGAACCCGATCCCGAGGGACTTCGCGTGGTCCAGGATCGCCACGCCGAGCGCGCCGCTCTGCGTGATGAGGGACACGGACCCGCGGAGGGGCGGCGTCGGGGCGAACGTCGCGTCCATCTGGACGTCGGGGCGGGTGTTCATGACCCCCATGCAGTTCGGCCCGACCATCGTCATCCCGTGGCGGCGGCAGATCTCGATGAGCCTCTCCTCCCGCTCGATTCCCGCCCCGCCGATCTCCCGGAACCCCGCGGTGATCACGACGAGCCCCGTGACGCCCTTCTCTCCGCACTCCTCCGCGGCGGCGAGGGCGTGCTCGATGGGGACGACGATGATCCCGAGGTCCACGGGCCCCGGGATCGCGCGGACGCTCGGGTACGCGGGGATTCCGTGGACCGCGGACGCCTTCGGGTTCACGGGGTAGATCGTCCCCTGGTACTCGTTCATGATGAGGTTGTGGACGATCTCCCAGCCGATCTTCCCCTTCGAGCGGGACGCCCCGACGATCGCGATCGAGGCGGGGGAGAAGATCGCCTCGAGGCCCTCGTCCATCGTGCGCGCCATCCTCGCCCGACGCATGAACCTTCCCCCGTCCGAGGGCCGGCCCCGGCGGATTGATTCTCGCGGTAGATAACAGGGTCATTCCTATAATATATCCACGGGACGAACCGGGCCGCAATCGGCCCACGGCCACGTCTGGCCCTCGGAGCGTAGCTCGCCATGTCCACCGCGCGTCCCCTCGCCTCCTCGCGCAGCCTCACGATCGTCCTCGCGGTCCTCGCCGCGGTCCTCCTCCCGACGGGCCTCGCGCCGCCCGCGTCCGCGTACACGGTCGCGCCGTGCCTCATCTCGTCGGACGTGACGTGGACGAGCGCGGGGAGCCCCTACTACGTCACGTGCGACGTCGTCGTCCGGAGCCCCGCGACCCTCACCATTCAGGCGGGGACGGACGTTGCGTTCGAGGCGGGGCGGTCCCTCACCGTGGAGGGGACCCTCCTCGTGAACGGTGCGCCCGGGAACCCCGTACTGTTCCGCCATAACAGCTCGATGGCCGTGGTCCCGTGGTCCGGCCTGCGTTTCTCTTCCGGGAGCGGGGGGTACGTGCAGGGCGCACGGTTCGAGAACGTCGACGTGGCGATCCGCGCGGATGAAAGCGCCCCCGGGATCGCGGACAACGTCGTCGTCACCTCGAACGCCGGGTTCGTCCTCGTGCGCTCGGCGAGCGTCGTCCAGGGCAACACGATCCTCCGGGCCTCGTACTACGGCGTCTACCTGAGCGAATCGGACGGGCAGCTCTTCGGGAACACGATCAACGGGACCGGCGTCGGGATCTATGCGGAGCTCCCATCGAACCCCGTCTTCACGAACAACGTCTTCACGAACATCACGGGTACCGCCGTCACGCAGCTCGCCGCGGGGATCCTCGTCCGCTCGGGCGCGGAACCCACGATCCTCGCGAACGCGATGAACGGGATCACGGGTTTCCGCGGAGCCCTCGGTCTCTCTCCAGGCGCGGCCGGCGGCGACGGGAACGTCGCGGTCGGGATCCTCGTCGACGCGGCTCCGTCCGCGACGATCCTGAACAACCGCATCGAGAATGTCACGGGAGGCCGCGGCGGGGACGGACGGGAGAACGCGACGGGGGTCGGAGGCCGGGGCGGCGCGGGAGGGCCCGGGGCGGGGATCGGCGCGTCGAACACGCCCACCGCGGACGTCCAGGCCAACGCGGTGCTCAACGTCTTCGGAGGTCGCGGCGGGAACGGAGGCGGCGGGGGCGGGACTCCCACGGGCGGGGCGGGCGGCACGGGAGGCGATGCGGTCGGGATCTCCGTGGCCGCGGTCTCCGGTAGCGCCACCCTGTATTGGAACGACCTCGACGCCCTTCGCGGCGGGATGGGCGGTCACGGCGGCGACGGCATCGGGCCGGACGGCGTTGGAGGCCGAGGCGGTCAGGGGTTCGGGTTGCTGGTCTGGACCTCCCGGAATGCGGACATCGTCGGCGGCCAGGCCTCTGACGTCCGCGGCGGTCTCGGAGGGAACAGCACGGCGACCGGCGTCACGGGCACCGCATCGGGCGGGGCTGGCGGGGAAGCTACGGGAATCGGGATCCTCGGAGTCGAGGGAGCCGCTTTCATCCACTCCACCTACGTCACGTCCGTCGCTGGCGGCAACGGCGGTCGGGGAAGCGGCGGGGGCGCTGGCGGGAATGCGACGGGCGTCTTCGGGCTGGGAGCAAGCGATGGCGCCTTCAACGCCACGACGGTGACCGGGGCCTGGGTCGACACGATCACGGGCGGTCAAGGAGGGATCGGCAGCCGGCTCGGCGGCGACGGCGGATCCGCCTCGGGGATCACGACGTTTCTCGTGACGGCGACCACTGCCGCGAATACGGTCGGGTCCGTGCTGGGCGGGGATGGCGGGGACGCCATCGACAATTCGGACGGCGGCCGCGGTGGCGACTCGACGGGTTTCGTATTCTTCATGGATTCCTCTTCGTCGTCGTCCGGAGACACGGTGGACACCGTGATTCGCGGTGCAGCGGGCGCAGGGCCGCCTCCCCAAGCCTCCTACGGCGTCGGCTACTACGCGACGGGGAACGCGAGCGTCACGACCCGCGTCACGATCGAGAATGCGACCTTCACGAACGTCGGGAACTACGAGCTCTACGTCGACAACTACACGGAGGCCACGACGATCAGCACGGCCTTCAGCCCGGCGAAGGTCTGGGTGCTCAGTGCCGGCAACCTGACGGTTCGCAATTTCCTCGGGGTCGAGGTCTTATGGCCTGACGGGCTGACGCTCGTCGCGGGCTCCTCCATCCTCGTCGAGGACAACGGCGCGCCCGTGTGGGACGTCGTCACCCCGACGGGCCAGGCGGAATGGCTCCTCGTCACGGACCGGGTCTACATCAACTCGAACACGGCGACGGAGAACGCGACGGACGTGACCGTCTCGTACGCCGCCTACGCGTTTCTCAACAACCCGCGGTCCGTAGGGATGGCCTCCGACACGACCGCGTCCTTCGTCATGGACGACCAGGACGCCCCGAGCTCCGCTGCGGACCCGCTCGGGTCCTTCACGAACGCGCTCACGTTCACGGTCGGGTACACCGCGACGGACGGGAACGGGACGGGTCTCTCCACGGTGACCCTGTGGTACCGCGAGGACGGCGGCGGCTGGAACAACTACAGCTGGCAGCCCGCGGCGGCCTCGGGCACGTTCGCCTTCACGGCGGCCGCGGACGGGACCTACGAGTTCGCGACAACCTCGAACGACGTCGCGGGGAACCAGGAACCCGGGCCTTCCGCGAACGAGTCGTGGACGATCGTCGACACGGCCCAGCCTGCGTCCCGCGTGAACGGCCTCCCCGTCTGGCAGACGTCCGCCTCGTTCGTCGTGAGCTGGGCCCCCGATCCGGGGGTCACGGACATCGCGACGTACACGATCCAGTACAACCGCGGATCCGGCTGGGTCACCTGGCTCACGGACACCGCCCTCACGTCCGCAAGCTTCACCCCCTCCCCGGCTTGGGGGGTCTACCAATTCCGGTCCCTCGCGACGGACTACGCGGGCAACGCGGAGTCGCCGTCCGCGGGGAACGACACGTGGACCTGGGTCGACCTCGAGCCGCCCGCGACGAGGGTCGTCGCCCTGCCCGCCCACCAGGTCGCCGCCTCCTTCACCGTCTCCTGGCAGTTCCTGTTCGATTCCTTCGACACGGCCTCCTACCGGATCCAGGTGCGGGACAACGGCGGCGCCTGGACGGATTGGATCGCCTCCACCTCGAACACGTCGGCCGTCTTCACGAACGCCCTCGACGGGCATGTGTACGAGTTCCGGTCGATCGGGACGGACTGGGCCGGGAACTCGGAGACCCCGCCGGCCGGGAACGACACCTGGACGCGGGTGGACCTCTCCCCGCCCGACTCCCGGGTGACGGCCCTCCCCGCGTACGAGACGACCCTCGTCTTCACGGTCTCGTGGGGGCCCGCCCCGGGGACGACGGACATCGCGACGTACACCCTTCAGGTCAGCGACAACGACGGCCCGTGGGCCCCGTTCGGGAGCTACGTCGACACGACGGCGACGAGCGCGACGTTCACGGGCACGGACGGCCACCGGTACGCCTTCCGCACGATCGCGAAGGACGCCGCGGGGAACATCGAGGTCGGGCCCGCGACGAACGACACGTGGACCCGGGTCGACGTGACCCGGCCTTTCGTCGTGACGTCGACCCCGCGGGGCACGAACACGAACACGACGCCCCTCGTCGTCGTGACGTTCAGCGAGCCGATGGACCCCACGAGCGCGGAACCGGCCTTCCAGATCACCCCGGACATGAACGGCGCGTTCACGTGGAGCGCGGACGGGCGCACGATGACCTGGACCCCCGACCGGGCCCTCGAGCCCGGGACGACGTACTCCGTGTCGATCGACACGGGCGCCCGAGATCTCGCGGGCAACCTCCTCCTGGGGGCCGAGCTGTTCTCCTTCACGACGGCGGCAGCCCCGCCGAGCACGTTCTCCTTCGGCGACCTGTGGTGGATCCTCCTCGTGATCGGCGCCGCGGTCGGCGCCGTCCTGTTCCTCGTCATGCGACGCCGGTCCCCCGCGGCCGGGACGAAGCCCGCGGGCGCGCCCGTCTCCGCCCTCGCGAGGGCGGACGAGGCCGCCGTCCTCGAGGACGTCTTCCTCCTGTACGGGAAGGACGGGGGCCTCATCAAGCACGAGACCCGGCGGCTCAAGCCCGACATCGACACGGACATCCTGAGCGGCATGCTGACCGCGGTCCAGCAGTTCGTGAAGGACTCCTTCCGGACCGAGGAGGGCGAGCTCGACGAGATGACGTTCGGCCAGATGCACATCCTCATCGGCCGGGGGAAGTGGGTCATCCTCGCCGCGATGGTCACGGGCGACGGCGCGTCGACGTTCTCCACGCAGATTCAGAGGGCGATCAAGGACTTGGAGGACCACCACTGGGACCAGCTCGAGGCCTGGGACGGGGACATGGCCCTCGCGAAGGTCCTCACCCCGTACGTCAAGAAGCTGATCCGCGGGGAGTACGCGTAGGCGGGCCGACGGCCGTCACACGGGCAAGGTCGTGAGGAGGGCCATGACCTCCTCGCCCGGCTCGGCCTGGGCCCTCGTCTTCGCCTCGAGCCGCTCCAGCTTCCGGCGGGCCTCCTCGAAGATTTCCTGGACCTGCTGGATCGCGTCCCGGCGCCAGGGGACGTGGTAGAAGTACAGTCGCCCCACGTCGAAGTCGACGGTCCCCCTCTCCTGGATCCGCTTGATCGACTCGTTCACGAGGCCCTTGAGCATCCCGAGGACCGCGAGGCGATAGTTGACCTTGTCCGCGTCCTCGAGGGCGTCCCAGATCGCGCTCGAGTCGATCCCCGTCGCGGGGAGGGTGTAGTACTTCTCCACGAGGTTCCCCCGGACCTCGCTCCTCGTCGGCACGATCAGCTTCGCCTGGAGGAGCTGGTTCACATGGTGGTGGACCGTGGCGGGGGTGAGGGCGAGGGCCTTCGCGATCCCGGAGATGGACATCTCGTCGTTCATGAGCAGGGTGAGGATCCGCAGGCGGGACGGGTCGCTCAGGACCTTGACCTGGTCCACGGTGATCCGGACCTCGGCTGGGAGCACGGGGACGACAGGAGCGTCGGCCATGGATCCACCTTATTCGATTTTGTCAAAACGTGTAAACGGCGTCGATATACTTAAATAGAACGGGCCGTATCATCCGATTCGATAGCATCAAAACGATGTTACAAGGTGATACAGTGAAGTCCCTCAAGAAGCCCTCCAAGTCCCTGAAGGAGAACCCAGAGATCATCATCTGGCAGTCGGTCGCCGCCACGGCGCGCCTGAACCGGTGATGCCCATGGGCCTCCTCCCCATCCTCCCGACGATGCTGAAGATCCTCTCCCGCCGCGAGCCCTTCGGGAA
>MGWD01000054.1:63039-72627 GCA_001800825.1 Euryarchaeota archaeon RBG_19FT_COMBO_69_17
CGGCCGGTCCCGCTGACCTGCTTTCAATCCCCTCTTTCCGCCCGGTTCCATGGGCGGAACCCCCTTTTCCCATCCCCCCTGCCCTAGGGCCCGAAGGCTTTCTGCGGTTCGTCCGAACCCCTCTCACCCGGATCTCTCCCATCGGGGCAGGCCTTATCCCCGCGGATGCGTTCGCGAGCCCCGGTGCCACCGTGGGCCTCGAAGGCCGGGCCGCCCTCGTGACGGGTGGGTCGCGGAGGATCGGGAAGGGGATCGCCCTGGCCCTCGCCCGCGGAGGGGCCGACGTCGCGATCACGTTCCGGACCCGCGAGGCGGACGCCCGAAGGGTTGTCGGCGGGATCGAGGCGATGGGCCGGCGAGGGGTCGCGATTCGGGCGGACCTGACCCGACCCGCGGACTGCCGGCGTGCGGTGTCGACCTCGGCGCGGACCCTCGGGCGGCTCGACATCCTCGTGAACAACGTGGGCGGGTGGACCCAGGCTTCCGTCGAACGGATGGACCTGAGGGCTTGGCGGGAGGTCCTCGACTCGAACCTCACGGCGACGTTCCTCTGCTCGAAGGCGGCCCTCCCCCACATGCGCCGGAACCGCTGGGGCCGGATCGTGAACCTCGGGGCCGCAGGCGCCTACCGGGCTCACGGGTCCGCGAAGCTCTCCGCGTTCTACGCCGCGAAGGCGGGGATCGTCGCGTTCTCGAAATCCCTCGCCCGTGAGGTGGGCCGGGACGGGATCACGGTGAACGTCGTCTCCCCGGGCGTGGTCGAGGATCCCGACCTCCCCGTGTCCGCGGCCCGACGTCGGAAGGACTCCGAGACGGCCGTGGGCCGCCCGGGCACGTCGGACGACCTCGCCGCGGCGGTCCTCTTCCTCGTGTCCGAGGAGGCCTCCTTTGTCACGGGCGACGTGATCGGCGTGACGGGCGGATGGCTCCTCTGACGATATAAAATAAACATATACGAATAATAATCGCCGCGCGCCGCCCGATCCCGTGTCCCCGTGCTGCGGACGACGCCCGGTCGTCGTTTGCCGACCTCTCCGACGGATCCCGCGCGCGCGACGGGGCACGCTTAAGACCCCGGAGGCGTTTTGGGGGACCCGTGAAGGCGGCCCTCCTGTACCATGAGGACTTCCTCGCCTACGACTTCGGCGGGGACCACGCCCTCCGCGAGGTCCGCCTCCGCCTCGCGCGGGACCTCGTCCGCGCGTACGGCCTCCTCGACGGGGCTGCGGAGGAGATCGTCCCCGCGCCCGCGGGGATCGAGGCGATCCGGCGCGTCCACTCGCCGGAGTACATCGCGACGGTCGAGACGCTGAGCGCGGATCCCCGCGGGGTCTCGTACGAGCACGGCCTCGGGACCGCGGACAACCCCGTGTTCCGCGGGATGTACGAGGCCGCCGCACTCCAAGCCGGCGCCACGCTCCGCGCGTGCGAGGAGGTCGCGAAGGGCAAGCGGACGCGGGCCTTCAACGTGGGCGGAGGGTTCCACCACGCGATGCGGGACAAGGCCTCCGGCTTCTGCATCCTCAACGACCTCGCGATCGGGATTCGAGCCCTCCTCGAGGTGCACGGCCTGAAGCGCGTCCTGTACGTGGACATCGACGCCCACCACGCGGACGGCGTCCAGGCCCTCTTCTACGATGACCCCCGCGTGATGACGATCTCCCTCCACGAGGACGGCCACTACCTGTTCCCCGGGAGCGGCTTCGCGGACGAGATCGGCTCGGGCGAGGGCGAGGGGTACTGCGTGAACGTCCCCCTGCCTCCCTACACCCGGGACGTGTCCTACCTCTACGCGTTCCAGGAGGTTGTGCCGCCCCTCGCCCGCTCCTTCCGGCCGGACCTCCTCGTCACCCAGCTCGGGGCCGACGCGCACTACCTGGACCCTTTGACCCACCTCATGCTCACGACGGAGAGCTACGAGGCCGTGACCCGGATCTTCGACGAGCTCTCGAAGGAGCTCTGCGGGGGCCGGTGGGTCGCCACGGGGGGCGGCGGATACGAGGTGACCGCCGTGCCGCGGGTATGGACCCTCGCGTTCTCCCAGATGGCCGGCGGGCGGCTCGACGACGCCCTGCCCGTCGCGTGGCTCAAGGAGTGCAACAAGGTCGCGGGCCAGGTCCCCGCGGACAAGGCCCTGCGGGACCATCGGAAGGAGGAGGAAGAGGCCCACGTGCCGCGGGCCGCGAAGAGGACCGTCGAGGAGATCCGCCGCACGGTCTTCGCGGTCCACGGGATCAAGTGACTAGCCGCCGAGGACCGCCTCGACGATCAGGATGACGCCGGCGGCCACGAAGAGGGCCGTCGACGCGATCCGGAGCCATCGGGCCTGGAGGGCCTTCGCGAGGCCCGCGCCGATGACCACGCTCGTCGCCGCGATTGCGGTGAGGGCGAGGGCGGCCCCCGCGAACGTGGACACGGGCGCCGCGTTCGTCGCCGCGAGGACGATGACCGCGAGCTGGGTCTTGTCGCCGAGCTCCGCGACGAAGTTGAGGGCGAACGCGGTCAGGAAGGGACCGCGGCCCTCCTCGGACGTCTCCTCCTCGTCTCCCCGAAAGTAGGTCCAGAGGCCGAAGGCGATGAACAGGATTCCGCCGCCCACTTGGATGGCGGACAGCCAGGGCCCGAGGTACCCGGCGAGGACGCCCCCGATCGCCGCCCCGATCCCCGTGACGAGGACGAGCCCCGCCGCGGCGCCGAGGAGCACCGGAGGCCACGGGTGGCGGGTCGCGAGGCTGATCGTCGCGAGCTGGGTCTTGTCCCCGAGCTCGAGGACGAGGATGAGCCCGAGGGCCGCCGCGAAGGCTTCGGGGCCTTCCACGGCCCCCCGGGACGGCACGCACCCTCATGGCCCTTGCGCCCGTACAATGCGATTTCGTCGCGCCGAAAGGCCCGCGGGCCCTCCATGTGCGACGTCGGACGCGGGGGGATCCGCACGACCGTGCGAGTTCGAACTCTGTCCGAATCCCATTCGCGGATTCCACACTCACGACAAAAGCTTTAATCCCCCGAGAGAATCTGTATCAAGGGATGGGAAGCCAGGGGTCTCTCCTCCATGCCGCTCCCCGCAGAGGGGACTCCCTCGGCGCTCCCGGACCGTTCTCGGGCACAGGACCGCGGTGATACAAACATGGTCAGCGACGAGGGGGACGGGAAGGGCGCGAAGTCGACGGAGGACGTGCGGGACGAGTTCGAGGAGAAGATGGACCGCCTTCGGCGCCAGTACGAGCGGGACCTCCACTCCTTTCGCTACGAGATCGAGGAGCGCGAGTACCGCCTCAAGGCGTACGAGGACAAGTTCAACAAGATCAAGCAGCCGCCCCTCCTCTACGCGTACGTCGTGAGGAAGGAGGGCCCCGACCTCGACGGGAACCAGGTCGTCGTCGCGCGGGCCACGGAGCTCCTCAAGGTGTCCACGGGCCTCGTCGACAAGTCCCAGCTCCTCGTCGGGCAGTACGTGTGGGTGCACCCCCAGACGTACGCGATCGTCGAAGGGTCAGCCGTCCGGAACGAGGGGATGATCGCGAAGGTCGTCGACATGATCGACGGGAAGCTCGTGATCTCCGTCGAAGGGGACATGGAGAAGCGGCTCGTCGACTGCGACAAGGCCGTCTACAAGAAGCTCAAGCCCGGGTTCCAGATCAGCGTACTCCCGCCCGTCATGGAGGTCCTCGACGTCCTCCCGAACCTCGAGGTGAAGTCCCTCCTCCTCGGGGAGAAGCCCGACGTGCGGTATGCGCAGATCGGTGGACTCGGGGAGGCCATCGAGCGGATCCGGGACGTGATCGTCCTCCCGTACCAGGAGTCGAAGCTGTTCGCGCAGATCAACCTCGAGGCCCCCCGCGGGATCCTCCTGTACGGGCCGCCCGGCTGCGGGAAGACCCTCCTCGTGAAGGCGATCGCCGCGGAGAACGAGATGACCTTCTTCAACGTGAGCATCGCGGACGTCCTCTCGAAGTGGGTCGGCGAGTCGGAGCGCATCGTGAAGGAGATCTTCCGCCAGGCCCACGAGCGGAAGCCGAGCATCGTCTTCTTCGACGAGATCGAGGCGCTCTTCACCGTGCGCGGGACGATGGACACGTCCGGCGTGCACAAGAACATCATCGCCCAGATCCTGAGCGAGATGGACGGCCTCGTCGAGTTGCACGACGTCTTCGTGATCGGCGCGACGAACCGCGCGGACATGGTCGACCCCGCGCTCCTGAGGCCCGGCCGCTTCGACGAGATCATCGAGATCCCCCGCCCGGACCGCAAGGCCGCGGAGGAGATCGCGAAGATCTACCTCACGGAGGACCTGCCCGTGGACCCGGATCTCGAGGAGGAGCACGGCGGGCACGAGGGGGCCGTCGAGTACCTCCGCGGGGCCCTCCTCGACGAGCTGTACGGGGAGAACAAGTGGGTCAAGGTCAAGCTCGACTCGGAGGCGAAGGAGGCGATCAAGACGGTCAAGCGGAAGGACATCGTCTCCGGGGCCATCGTCGCCGCGATCGTGAAGACGGCGAAGAAGAACTTCGTGAAGCGCGTGATCCAGCTCAAGAAGTCGGACCGGAAGAAGGAGGGCCTCTCCCTCAAGGACCTCGAGGCCGCGATCGACGAGGAGTGCAAGGAGCACGCGATCACGGAGATGTACGTGTACGAGAAGCGCCAGCGGGAGGTCTTCCGGACCGGTGCGGACCCGATGGTCGGGTGATGCATGAGGAAGATGGTCCAGGGGACCGAGCACGAGTACACGCTCTACTGCAGGAAGATGGGGTCCCTCGGGTTCGACCCGCACACCCTGGCCCTCGACCTGCTGCGGGAGTCAGACCTCCACCTCGCGGGCGAGTTCACGACGAACGGCTCGCGCGCCTACTACGACGTCGGCCACTTCGAGCTGAGCACGGCGGAGACGAGCAACTTCCATGACCTCGTGGTCTGGGAGAAGGCGGGGGAGAAGATCCTCGACTGGCTCCGCCGGGTCATGGAGGAGAAGTACCTCGTCGCGGGGGCCAAGATCCACGCGTTCAAGAACAACACCTCGCCCGACGGCACCTCGTACGGGTCCCACGAGAACTATTGCGTGTCGCGGAGCGTCGCGTTTCCCCAGCGGTTCGTGCGGGAGCTCGTGCCCCACCTCGCGACGCGGTTCATCTACACGGGGGCGGGGGACATCATCGACGGGAAGTACGTCCTGTCGCCGAGCGCCTACCTCACGTCGACCGTGGTGAGCGGGGAGACGATGCACGACACGGGGATCTTGAACACCCGGGACGAGCCCCACGCGGACGGTCGTTCGTACCGCCGTCTGCACGTGATCGTGGGGGACGCCCTCATGAACGAGACGGCGATCCTGCTGCGGCACTTCGCGACGTCCGCGATCCTCCAGCTCATGGAGGACGGACAGCTCGAGGACGTCCCGCGGCTCAAGGACCCCATCCGGGACCTCTGGCACAACGTGGAGACGAGGAACCCGGAGCAGTGGAAGGTCGAGCTCGAGGACGGGTCGACGGTCTCGCCGATCGACGTCCAGCGGTACTTCCTGGGGAAGATCGAGACGATCGTGGAGGACCACCGGGAGAAGCGGGCCTTGAGGCTCCTCGAGGAGGTCCTGGATGACCTCGAGCACAAGCGGTCGAAGGACGCCGCCCGGCGGGTGGAGTGGCTCGACCGGTACTTCGCGATTCAAGAGGCGTCGGAGAAGGACGGCGGTCCGGAGGTCGAGATGATGGCCTGCAAGCAGTACTCCGAGATCGGGGTCGAGCGGTCCCTCTTCTACCGCCGGCAGCGGGCGGGTCTCGTGGACCGGACGACGGATGACGAGGCGATCAAGGAAGCCATCCGCGAGCCGCCGGCAGACACCCGGGCGAAGCTTCGTCGGGAGATTTGCGACACGTTCAATATCGAGATGATCGATTGGTCCGTCGTGGTCGTGAACGACGGCACACGGCGTCGCATCGAGCTCCTCGATCCCTACGCCACGAAGTTGGAGGCAGCCTATGTCGATGCAAGCTGAGGAGCGGCCCAAGAAGCGGAAGAAGCAGGAAAAGAAGCTCGAATTCGAGGCCGGCAAGGTCTTCACCCCCGGCGAGGCGAAGGAAGAGGACTTTGAGCTCGACCTTGAGAGCGCCAAGTTCCGCGCGCAGAAGGGAGAAGGTGGGGACCGGCGGACGTAGTGTCCTCGCCCCCCTCTGCCGGAATCCCACCCACTTCCCCGGCCCCTCTTCGCACCCGTGTTCGTGCACGTCGACTACGTCGCAGGCGAACGAGGGAACTCAACGCCGGGAGCCATCGTCCGCGCGAGAACTCCGAACCGCGAGGAAGCATCCCGTGAAATCACGCCCCCGGTAATCACGTCTGATTCTGGCGGGGACCCCTTTAAGCTCTGGCCCGCGCAGACTCGAACCCTCGGATCGAAGGGGGTTCACCCCATCAAGCCGATCGAGGAATTCTGGAAGCTCACGACGAAGCCGGAGACCGCGGACACGCGCCTCTCGGATCTCCCCATTGTCATCATCTCCCGCCCGACGTTGCAGAAGTTCTTCCGCGAGCTGCGGGAGGCAATCGGTCCCGACGTGGACCGGCTCCTGTACCGCTGCGGCATCGAGACGGGCCAGGGGTTCGTCGCGACGATGGTCGAATGGACGGGGAGCAAGGACCCCATGGACATCGTCGAGGGCCTCGGGGACATCTACGCCCTCTGCGGCTGGTTCGCGACGGAGTCCATGCAGGTGGACCCGGTGACCCACCAGGCGAGGATCCGCCTGAGCCGCTCCCTCGAGACGTACGGCATCGAGGGGCGCTTCGACGCCCCTGCGTGCCACTTCCTCCGCGGCTACTTCGCAGGCTTCTTCCGTTCTCTCTTCTGGTCCGACGAGGTCGAGTGCCAGGAAACGTCCTGCCGGGGGAAGGGCGACAAGGTGTGCGAGTTCGTCGTGACGAACTCCGCGGGACCCTGAGCCGCTCTCATCTTCGACCGAGTTTCGGGTAACTCTATATCGCCCCGCGCCTTCCCGCGGCCCGTGCCGGGGACTCACATCGAGACCCTCGACAACGGCCTCAAGGTCATCCTGCGCCCCATCCCCGAGGCCCGCGCGATCTCCACGTGGGTCACGTACCGGATCGGCTCGAGGAACGAGGTCCCCGGCATGACGGGCTCGACCCACTGGGTGGAGCACATGCTCTTCAAGGGCGGGGGCAAGCTCAAGAAGGGGGACATCGACAAGCTCGTATCCCGCCTCGGCGGGAAGATGAACGCGTTCACGGACACGGACTTCACGACGTACTTCGAGACCCTGCCCGCGTCGGCCATGGACACGGCCCTGTTCATCGAGTCGGAGCGGATGCGGAACGCGGCCTTCGACCCCAAGGAGGTCGAGGCGGAGAGGACCGTCGTCATCAGCGAGCGGGAGGGCGCGGAGAACGAGCCCGAATTCCTCGTCGAGGAGGAGCTGTGGGGCCTCGCGTTCCACGTGCACCCGTACCACTGGACCCCGATCGGGTACAAGCAGGACCTCGCCCGGTTCGATCGGGACCCCCTGTACCGGCACTACCTGCGGTACTACGCGCCGAACAACGCGTTCCTCGTCCTCACGGGCGGCTTCGACCTCGCCGTCGCGATGCAGCACATCCGGGAGGCCTTCTCCCCGCTGAAGCCGGAAGCCCCGCCGGAGCCCATGCGGCTCGTGGAGCCGGAGCAGCGCGGGGAGCGGCGCTCGGACCTCGAGCGGCCCGGGGCCGCGGACCTCCTCGCCCTCGCTTGGCACATCCCGCCCTTCGTCCACGACGACACGCCCGCGCTCATCGTCCTCTCGACGATCCTCGGCGGTTGGCGGGGCTTCACGCCCTTCGCCGCGGGGGAGTGGCGGTCCCGCGCGAACCGCCTCTACAGGGCCCTCGTGGACACGAAGCTCGCGACGGACGCCGTCGTCCGGCAGGAGCTCAAGATCGACCCGGCCCTCCTCATCGCGAACGTCACCCTCGCCCCGAAGGCCTCCCTCGACCGGGTCGAAGCCGTCGTCGACGCGGAGGCCGAGAAGCTCCGGAAGGCCCCGCCCTCGAAGGCGGAGGTCGACCGGGCGAAGGGCCAGGTCCGCTCCTGGTTCCGGTACGAGCACGACGGGGTCACGTACCAGGGCATGCTCATGAGCGTGATGGAGGCCCTGTCGTCCTGGGACGCCGGCGAGTCGATGCTCGCCCGGATCGAGAAGGTCAAGGGGGAGCAGGTCCGGGACGTCGCCCGGCGGTACCTCGTCGAGGCGTCGCGGAGCGTCGTGCGCTTCCACGCCCAGGAGGTCCCCGCGTGACCCTCCCGGACCGCGCGGTCCTCGACAGCGGCGCGGTCCTCGTGTCCCAGGCCCTTCCCTCGAATCCGTTCATCGCGTTCCGCGGGAGCATGCCCGCCGGGGTGGCCGCGGAGGGCGATGCCCGCGGGGTCGCGGAGTTCGCCTCCCGGCTCTACCTCGGCGGCACGCGGGGGAGGAGCGCGGCGAAGATCGCGAACCGCCTCGAGTCGATCGGCGCGACCCTCGAGTTCCGGAACTCCGAGGAGACCCTCGTGTTCCAGGGGCGCTGCACGCGGGAGACGGTCCGAGAGACCGTGCGGATCCTCGCCGAATGCCTGTCGTCCCCCGCGTTCCCGCCGAAGGAGATCGAGCGCGTGCGGACGGAGATCCTCAACGACCTGCGCCTCGAGGCGGACGACACGCGTCACCGGGCCCTCCGGGCTCTCTCCGAGTCCGTCTTCCCGCGGGGGCACCCGTACGGCCGGGACCCGAAGGGGGACGAGCGGAGGGCCCGCGCGATCCGCCGCCGGGAGATCGCGGAGTTCCACGAGGCCCATGTCGGACCCGCGGGCCTCATCCTCGCGGTCACGGGGGACGTGGACCGGGCCCTCGTCGACGGGGCGGTCGCGGGGCCCCTGTCCCGACTCGAGGGGAACGGGGACGCGCCCGAGCCGATCCCGGCGCCCGCCGCCCACCGCCCGAGGGCCCAGTGGATCCCCCTGCCCCACAAGTCCCAGGCGGACGTCGTCGTGGGCACGCAGGCCGTCCCGCGACTCCACGGGGACTTCTACGCCCTCCACCTCGCGAACCTCCTGTTCGGCCGGATCGGCCTGTTCGGCCGGATCGGGAAGAACCTCCGGGACGAGCAGGGCCTCGCCTACTACGCGTTCAGCACCCTCGAGTCGCGGACCGCCGGGGGGCTCTGGAGCGCGTCCGCGGGCCTGAACCCCGGGAATCTCGAGAAGGGGATCCGCGGGATCCGCGCGGAGATGGACCGCCTCTCGACGGAGCCGTTCACGGAGGAGGAGATCGCGGACGGGAGGGACAACCTCCTCGGCTCCCTCATCGTGGCCCTCGAGCGGAACGCGGAGGTCGCCGCGGAGCTCCACCGGATGGAGTACTACGGGCTGGGGATGGACTTCCTCGAGCGCTTCCCCGAGATCGTCCGGGACCTCGACGCGGACCGCGTGCGGGAGGTCGCCCGGAAGTACTTCGACCCCCGCGCCTGCTCGATGGTCGTCGCGGGGCCCGTCGGCCGCACCCGGGTGCCCCTCTGAGGGGCCCGCCAACCCTTATATCGGCCCGGATTATCTCGCGCCCGCCTCCGGAC
>MGWD01000054.1:72723-73950 GCA_001800825.1 Euryarchaeota archaeon RBG_19FT_COMBO_69_17
TCGTCGCCGTCCTCGCGTCCCCGCGGGCACCGACCTCGCCGGCCCTTGCGGGCCGCGTGGCGGCCCTCGCCCCCGACCCGACGATCAACCTGACGTCCCCCCTCGTCGGCCTCACGCGGGACCCGAGCGTCCTCGTGGGCGGGACCGTCGACCCGACGAACGCGAGCGTGACGGTCAACGGCGTCTCCGCGGCCGTCGCGGGAGACGGGTCCTTCGGCGTGGCCGTGGGCCTCGCGGAGGGCCTCAACTGGATCACCGTCGTCGCGACGGACTGGACGAACGCGACGGACACCGTGTACCGGACGATCGTGCGGGACTCGACTCCGCCCGCGCTCACAGTCTCGTCCCCTGGGCCAGGGGGCCTCTCCAATGCGTCCGTCGTGCGCGTCGCCGGGGTCGCGGAGCCCTTCGCGGATCTCGCCGTGAACGGGGTGCGCGTGGCCGTGAACGCAACAGGGTCGTGGTCCGTCGACCTCGCCTTCGAGGATGGCCCCCGGACGATCCTCACGACCGCCTCGGACCTCGCGGGGAACGTCGCGTCCGACGTCCGCGGCATCCTCGTGGACGCCACGCCCCCGACGATCACCCTCACCGCCCCCACGGCCGTCCTCACGGGCAACGCGAGCGTCGTCGTCGCGGGGCTCGTCTCGGAACCGGTGGCCCTCCTCACGGTGAACGGCGCGCCGGCCTCCGTGGCGGCCGACCGTTCGTTCTCGATCATCTTGAACCTGACGGAGGGGCAGAACGTGATCACGATCGTTGCGGTCGATTTCGCGGCCCATGCCGGGATGGCGACGCCCATCGTCGTGGTCGACACCACGGCTCCCGCCCTGAGCGTGACCACCCCCGTGAACCTCGCCGTCTTCGGGCGGAGCGTCGTGCGGGTGGCGGGCACCACGGAGCCCGGGGCGATCCTCGCCGTGAACGGGGTCCTCGTCGGGGTCCAGCCCACGGGCGTTTGGAGCGTGGACCTCGCCCTCCCGGACGGGTCTCAGGGGATCGTGACCGTCGCCTCCGACTACGCGGGGAACAGTGCGATGGACGTCCGCGGGGTGTACGTGGACACGGTCGCCCCGGTCCTCACCCTGACATCCCCCGTGGTCCCGATCACGAACGACCCGGATGTCGTTGTCTCGGGCTTCGTCGACGACCCGAGCGCCTTGGTGTTTGTGAACGGCGCCCCTGTGGCCGTGAGCCCCGGGACGGGGACCTTCACGACGACCCTCG
>MGWD01000054.1:73961-78904 GCA_001800825.1 Euryarchaeota archaeon RBG_19FT_COMBO_69_17
GGGGAGCACGCGATCCTCGTCGTCGCCGCGGACGCGGCCCACCAGACGACCGCGCTCACGGGGATCCTCGTGGACACGGTCGCCCCGGACGTGAAGGTGTCCCGCCCTCTGAACGGGACGGAGACGGAGCGCGCATCCGTCCTCGTCGAAGGGACGGTCGACGACCTCGGCGCGACGGTCCTCGTGAACGGGATCCTCGTGCGGCCGGACCCGACGTACCGCTGGTCCGTCATCGTCGCGGTCCGGGAGGGGGAGAACACCCTCCGGATCTCCGCCGTGGACCTCGCGGGGAACGAGGCGCCGGTCCTCACGCGCACGGTCACGTTCACCTCGCCGATCCCGGCCCTCGAGGAGGACGTCATCTCCCACAACCAGCGTCTCTTCGGCCTCGAGGGAAACCTCGCCCTCGCCCTGATCCTCGTCCTCGCAGTCCTCGCCGCGGTCCAGGGCGGCCTCTACTGGAGTCTTCGGCGGCGGATCGCCGCGTCCCGCGGGCCCCGGAGCTGGGAGGCGGGGAAGAAGGGAAAGGGCGGGTAGCCGCATCCCGGCGTCCTCCGAAAACCCTTAAGGGGTCCCTGGGGCCATGCCGCCCCGGAGAGGAGCGGGCATGCCGAGGATCGAGTCCCTCAGCCACGTGGGTGTCTTCACGAGGAACCGGGAGCGGGCCGAGGCCTTCTACACGCGGCAGGTCGGGCTCGTCGTGCGCGGCCGCCCCGCGGACGCGGGCCTCCGAGCCCTCGGGACGACGAGGACGGGGGAGGATGCGAGCCTGGCCCTGTGGCAGCCCGACCCGCGGACGGGGGGCGCGGGCGTTGCGGCCGCGGCGCGGCAGATCGGGACCGTGACGGGCGTCGGGTTCACGACGACGAACTTGGACGCCACGGTCCGCCGGATGCGGGCGAAGGGCGTGCGGGTCGAGGTCCTCGGGGAGGAGGGCGGGGAGCGGTACGCGAGGTTCTTCGACGCGGACCGGAACTCCCTCTTCCTGTCGGAGCCCGCGAGAGCGAAGGCCCGCCGGGCGGGGCTGTCGAGGATGGACTTCGTGACGATCGTCACGCGGGACATGGACGCGTCGGTCGCCTTCTTCACGAGGGCCCTCGGGATGCGTGTGCGGCGGGACCTCGAGGAAGGTTATGGGGAGCTGCGCCTGAGCCCCAAGGGGACGGCCCTTGCGCCCTTCACCCCGAGGCGGGAGGCCTACGAGGACCCCGCGAACTACGCCGCGGACATGGCTCACATCGGCGAGGACACGTGGATCTTCTTCACGACGGGAGACCTTCGGGAGGCCCAGGAGGAGCTCATGGCCCGCGGCGTGCGCTTCCGCCGGAAGGCGGAGCGCGGGGCCTGGGGCGGGCTCGAGGCGGAGTTCCTCGACCCCGACGACAACGCGTACGGGCTCGTCGAGCCCCGCTCTAGGGGGCGGATCTAGACTTCCGAGCCGGTCGATGCCGTTCGACTGTCCGGCAGATCCATCCCGGGGGATTCTTGTTCCGTCCGACGGCGAACATCGCGCCGAGGCTCTCGAAGTAACCTGCACTCGGCTTGGATGTAGCTACATGCGAATCGCGGTAGGCTCGACCCCCCCTTTCTTGAACTCCTGTCCGCCGGCCCCGAGCGGCATCTCTTGACCATGGTTCGATGGCCGCCTCGTTATCGTTCTAGGCGAGCCGTTGTGGGCCGGGCCGTCGACGATCGCGAGGATACGCGCCATGAGGATACGAGACATATCTACCCGCCCGAGTGGACTCAGGTCCGCCTGAAGGAGGGGGCTATCAAGGGTTCTTGAACGCACCCTGGCGAGTCTGCGCATCGCACTTGCGTAGCTCACCGCAGCCTTTATGGACCCAGCAGCTGTTGTATGGCCGCAGGTGGTGGCCTGCGCTTCGCTGATGCCAGACCGCTGGTCGCTGCCGTGGCCTTCTGGGTCGGGGCGGTGTACGTCTCCGTCGCAGGAGGATGGCGCAGCACCTCGGGCATGATTCTCTTCATCGGCCTCATTGGATTCGGCGCCTCTTCGTTCGGATGCTTCCTCTACAGCCGGATTGCAGTCAAGAGGCCGAAGTCTGAGGCGCACCCGTAAACTGGGCACGGGGTAGGCGTTCCGAGGTCAAAACCTCCCCAGGTCCACAAGCGATTTCCAAATCCCCGGCGAGATGGCCGTGCTTGAGACCCTCCTCCGACCCGGTCCAGCATGGTCATTCCCAACTCACCCGGCCGACCAGACCCTGTACCATCGGGAGACCCCGGAGAGTCCTTCCAAGGAATGACACGCTCTACAGACCTAGGTCGTACCTGCACGTTGAAACGTAACAGGTACAGGCGTGGGCGGCGTCAAGTGCGATGCAAGCCTCAGCCTCGGCGAGCCGTCCCGTGAAGCCTCCGAGGAGGCATAAGTACACGACGGGACTGACAATCCGAAGGCAGTCGTCCAGCCTCTGCTTTGCGGTGGCACTCAATTGGTGGTAGTAATCCGCGCAGGCTACGTGACCAACGACATGCATGCAATTCGTCATTGCGAGGGGCCAGAACAGGAGCCACAGCCACCACTCCGAGTCGGGGCAGTGCATCGTCCCTTGGAACTGTGAACAGTAGATGCCCAGCGCAGGGTCCCAGAACCAATCACCACTGCCCACCTCCCCGTACCCTCCCCCCGAGCCGCGCCTTCGAGCGAACTGGCCGCTGGGGTCGGTCCTGGTTAGCGGATTGTTCCCAGCATAGACGTACCGGTTGGAGCCGCCGATGGTAGCGGCTGGATCTCGCGTCAGGAACCTCCCCGTTTCCGATTCATAGTGGCGCGCCCGATAGTACGTCAGCCCGTCGGTATCAGACTCGCGCCCCGTGAAACCGTACGCGTTCGGGATCGCCTCCGCTTTCGATCGGATCCCGCCGAAATCGTCGTATGCGTACACGTTCGCGGCGCTCTTGTTTCCTCGCGTGATCCGCGTTGGGCTTCCCCGGCCGTCCGCGTGGTAGTAGTACCAGGCGCCCTGCGGGACCTCCGTCATGTCGAACTTCCCCAGAGGCTGGTCGATTCCGGGCCCATGAACGTATTTCGCGCTCATTCCTCCCGTGGCGCTGAGTTCGCCCATGATGTCGTCGTAGCCGTTGAAGCCCCTGAAGTCGTAGAGGTAGTACGTCTTGGATCCGGACTCATTCCGGAGGATCCTCGACCCATCCGCTGCGTACAGGTACGACACGCTCTCGGCTCCCTCGACGGTCGTCCCGACGAGGCGATTCTCGGAATCATACTCGTAGCCGTATCGGATGGGATCCCGCCCGGGTACCGTCTCGACCTTGGAGATCGTGTTGCCGTTCCCGTCATATCCGTAGGCGACATCCACGACGATGTCCGCGCCGAGTCGGGTCGTCCGACGACCCAGGGAGGAATCTTCCCGGTACGTGTAGTCCGTCCGGAGGCCGTTCGTCTCGTTCTTGTACAGCCGGTTGCCGTTCTCGTCGTACTCGTAGTACGCTGTCGTCCCGGTCTCATACGTCGTCGCGTTGAGGGCGTAGTCGTCTCCGTAGGTGTACGTGATCTCCGTGTCGTTCCACTGCTCCTGGGCGAGGCGGTTGCCTACGCTGTCATAGGTGTAGTTGTGCCCCTCGACGACGCTCCCGTCGGACGTGTCGATCGTCCGGACCGACGTGAGCCAGCCCGCCTCGTTGTACGTGTAGTTGAGCTCCAAGCCGTTCGGATGGAGGATCGACGTCATCCGGTGGTCCCCGTCGTACGCGAGCGTCCAGGTCTGGTCCGCCATCGTCATGCCCGTGAGTCGGCCGTCCTCGTCCCAGGCGTACGTCAGGACGGACGCATCGGGGTACGTCATCGTGAGCCGATGACCGTCTTCGTCGTACGTGTACTCGATTGTCTTCGTGAACGTCGCGAGGGGCAGGTGGTACTCCGACGTTACCTCGACGGGCCGGCTCAGCTTGTCGTACACGTAGGTCCGGACGAACCAGCTGTCCAGGCTGTGCTCGGAGACGTCCTCGACAACGTTCCCGTCCTCGTCATAGCTGTACCAGAGACCTTTCCCGCCCCCATAAGAGACATCCTCGAGGCGGTTCAGCCTGTCATACGTGAAGTTGGTCCACTTCCCCGACCCCGCCCATCGAGTCACGATGTTCCCCGCAGAATCGTACCAGTACCTAGAAATGTGTCCGAGGGGGTCGATCTCCGTCGTGCGCCGGCCGTAGGCGTCGTACTCGAACCGCCAGAGTCCCTGGGCCGGGTCCTCGATCGACACGAGGCGGCCGAGCCGGTCGTACGTGTACACCGTGACCGCACCCGTAGCCGCCGTCGTGCGTTCGATGCGGCCCCACGTGACGTTCCACGTCTGCTCCGTGCGATTCCCGTTCGCGTCCACGACGGCCGTCCGCGCGCCCCTCGCGTCGTACTCATACAGGGTGACGTGGCCTATGGCGTCCGCGGTGGACGTGACCCATGAGTTCGCGTTGAACGTCGAACGGGTCTCGAAACCCATGGGGGTCGTGGAGTTCACCGTGCGGCCGAGGGGATCGTACCCGCCTCCCGAGGTGTGTCCCAGGGGATCCGTCGTCGTCTGCCGCCAGCCGTGGACGTCGTACGTGTGCGTCGTGGTGAAGGCCCGCCTGTCGCGAACCCGAAGCAGAAGCCCCGCGTCGTCGTATACGGACTCCGTGGCGTTTCCCTGGGGATCGATGACCCGGGTGGGGTTCCCCCGCTCGTCGTACTCGTATCGGGTGACGATCCGGCAGTGGGGGTAGGCGATGCAGGACCGCCAGCCGTCGTGGGCGATGAGGAGGGAATGGAAGGCCGCTTCCGAGTCCCGGTTTTCCCACTCGTCGAACGAAGCTCGTACCACGCCGCCAATCGAGACCCCTTCTTCCACGATGACGACGTTCCCCCGCCAGTCGTACTCCTTCGTGGTCGAGTAGTTGCGGGCGTCCGGCCGAGAGACGACGTT
>MGWD01000054.1:79033-79353 GCA_001800825.1 Euryarchaeota archaeon RBG_19FT_COMBO_69_17
CGGCGAGCTTGTCGTACTCGATCGTCGTCGCATTGCCGTACGCGTCCACGACCGTCGCCGTGCGGCTCGTCCAATCGCCATACGCGATGCCGTACATCCGGAACTGCCACTCAATCGCGGCCGAGATGCGGTTGTACAGACCCGTCCAGACCTCGGTGATCCGCGAGCTGGCGTCCTTCACGAAGCGGAGGACCTTGTCGACCCGGTCCACGGCCTTCTCCAAGATGCCGTCGTACGCGTACAGGGTCGCGTTCCCCATGGGGTCCGTGACGGACGTGAGCCGACTCGCGCCGTCGTAGGCGTACGCGACGTACCGGCTC
>MGWD01000054.1:79373-80782 GCA_001800825.1 Euryarchaeota archaeon RBG_19FT_COMBO_69_17
AGTCCAGTCGAGATACACGTAGTCCGCCTTGCTGCCCACCTTGATGTAACGCACTTCGACCCGGAAGCTCTCGTTGTTCAAGTCGTCCCACGTCCACGTCGCCCGGTGGGACGTGACGTCGAGGCATACAGGCGTGGGAGGATCTTGTCCCGACGGGCTCACGATCTGCTCCCCGCTCCAGCTCCCTCCGGAGTCGGTGCTAATTCTCACCCCGACGTCGTCGTCCCCGGCGGCGTGGGCCTCGACGCACGCCTCGACCTTCGTGATCCAGGCGTCCGACGGGCCGGCGAACCCGTAGTTCGCGTATCGGTGCGTGGCCGACGTCGTCTTCGTGCTCGCGTACGCGTCGTCCGACGCGAACGCGTTCGCCCCGTTGGCCCAAGAGCCGGAGTGGACCGTCGGGCTCCGCGTCGCGAGGGTCACATTGTGGTCTCCGACGCGGACGATCCGCCCGTTCGCATCGTACGCGAGCAGTAGGTGGATGCCCGTCTCGTCGGCCGCCTTCGTCAAGCGGCCGTTTCCGTCGTACGTGAACGTGAGGTCGTTCCCGTTGCGGTCCGTCATCGACGTCAGGACGCCAGCCGACGTGAAGGACCAACGGGTCCCGTCCTTCCACCACATCGTGTACGACGCGTCGCCGTTCCTCACGAGCTTCGCGCCGCCGAACCCCCTCGGGGAAGCAAACTGGCCATTCCCGAGCTCCTGGAAGACGTGGGACGATCCGTCCCCGTCCGTGAACGTCACGACGCCCGCGCCGGGCGTCAGCCGGGCGAGGTACGCGTGGGTCCAGCCGACGCCCAGTGGGCCGTCCACAGGGCTCAGGCTGTTGTATGCCCTCTCCATGCGGGCGGTCCGCCCTTTTCCCGGGAGCGTGAGATCCGTCTCCCGGAGGAGGAGGTTCCCGCTGACGACGTTCACCATGCCGCCGACGTAGTACTGCCACGGCGCGTATCCGAGGACCTGGGCGTTCTCCGACGGTCCCGGCGTCGTGTCCTCGAGGACCGCGATCTCGCTCACGGCAGGCGAGACGTCGTCCGTCGTCCGCAGGTCGACCCGCACCTCGTAGTACGCCCGGCGGTCCGCGTCCGGGACGTAGTACGCTTCGGCGTCCGAGGCGATCGGCCGTGCCCCCGCCTTGACATAGTGGCCCCACGTGAACGTCACGTTATCCTCGGAGGACGACACCTTGAGGTCCACGCCCTGGTACGCGCCCGCCGTGTGCACGGTCCGCATCGCTTGGGGGATCGCGTGCCGGGCGTGGCCATATCCGTACCCAGTGTCGCCCACCCAGTTGCGCACATCGTCCACGGCGATCTTCGTCCTCTTCCCAAACGTCTCGAATCCGAGGTCCGCGACCTCCGTCGGGCTCGGCGGCGCGGGGTCCGTGACATCCAGGAGGACGGCCCCGT
>MGWD01000054.1:80796-81394 GCA_001800825.1 Euryarchaeota archaeon RBG_19FT_COMBO_69_17
CGACCTTGACCCGGTACGCCTGGCCCTGCTCGATCGTCCGCGAGGTGGTGCCAAGGGTCGTCGTCGCGCCGGACACGACCTTCTTCAAGGACACCTGATTCTGGGCGCCGGAGACCTCGGCGTAGTGGTAGTTCGAGGCGTCGAGCCACCGGAACAGGACCCGGGCCGGCCCGAGGACCGTCTGCGTGAGGTTCGCCTGGAGGCTCGCGTTCCACCGCCCCACAGGGGCGAGGATCCGCGTGTACGGCTCCAGCTGGGCCGCCCCCCCGACGATGGACCAGGAGCCCGCGTCCGTCGTCCAGATCGAGTCCTTCGTCCCGTCGTCGAAGTTGTCCGAGAACGTGCCAATCCGGAGCTGCTGGTCCCCGAGGTCCGGGTGCACGTCATTGAGGATAAGGTCCCAGCCCGAGGCGGACCCCGTCGTCCAGGTGGGGTCGATGAACAGGGGGTAGTGGGCCCGGGCGAGCATGCCCGGATCGAGGCGGATTCGGAGGACACCGCCTTCGAAGGTGAGGGAAGCCACGGGACGCTCCCACGTCCGCGGCGGCTCCGAGGAGTCCCACGCGTGGAACGGCAGCGTCGTCCACACCGGGACCCC
>MGWD01000054.1:81437-84199 GCA_001800825.1 Euryarchaeota archaeon RBG_19FT_COMBO_69_17
TCGTACGTTGTCGCGAAAGGAACGTCGATCCATCCGTCCGCGGGGACGAGCCGGACGACGATCGTCTCCTTGACCGCGTCCGGGAGGAACTCGTACGAGGCCCCGGGGACCTTCCCGTGGGAGAAGGACCCGTCGAGGCGGGTCACGCCGAAGTCCGACGTCGATTCCTCGAGGAGGTACGGCCACTCGCCGCTCGTCCGGTCGAGCCCGTTCGTGGGCCGCCAGGCGCCGTCCCAGCGGCGGAACGTCGGGAGGTACCGGACCTCCGTGCCGCCCCCGGGAAGGGCCGTCTCCGACGACCCCGGTCCGTACGCCGTCGCCTCCGAGTCCGCTGCGGCAGAGGTGACGTCACTCCCCCCGGCGGTGGCGTCCGTCACCATCCCGCCGAACGACACGAGTACGACAACCATGACGACCGCAATGCTCACCGCACGCAGACGCAATCGAATCCCTCCGAGGGCGGAAGTCCCTCGTCATCCCGCCCGCAAACCGGCGCCCGCGTCAACGACGCGTCATTACTTGGCAGTTCTGCAAATACTCTACGATGGTGCCCGTCGTCCGCGGTCCGCGTGCCTGCAAGAGTCGAGGCCGTAATTGCGGCCCGACTTGGAAAGGTCAGCGAGGAAGAGACTTTCGGTAGTCCCGAGCGGGCTGTGCTACACAGAGAATTGCGGAACGGGTTAAGTACCGCGCCGGAGGTATCCTCTGATGCCCCGGTGGTACCCCGACGAGGAACCGCGGCTGACGCTGAGGAAGTGGGTCGCCCGGCGCTACGCGGAGGGCTGGACGATCTGGGACATCTGTCGCGAACGTCGGCTGCCTCAGTCGACGGTGCACCGCTGGATCCGATGGGCCGAGGAGGGCAGGGAGCTGACGGACCGGAAGAAGGGACGGAAGCCGGGTCGCAGGCCCGTGACGGGCCGGGAGGACGTCGTCCAGGAGGTCTCCGTGATGCGGTCCTCCTGGGGCTGGACCGCGGAAGATCGTGCGGGCCCTCGAGTCGGACCACCGGATCGCGGAGGGCAGCGTGTACGCGATCATGCGCCGTCTGAACATGAACGAGCCCTTGCCTCGACCGCGGAAGAAGCACGCGTACGTGCGGTTCGAGCGGGAGCATTCGAACTCGATGTGGCAGACGGACTGGAAGCAGATCGACGCGGAGCGATGGCTGACGGCGTACCTGGACGACCACTCGCGGTTCGTCCCCGGGGCCGTGATCGCGGAGACGCCGACGACGGCGGCCTCCCTCGGCCTCCTCGAGGCCTGCGTCGAGGAGTGGGGCCGACCGAGGGAGGTCCTCACGGGCCACGACGTGCAGTACGTCCCCGTGCGGGGCGGGACGGGCGCCTTCGGCTCACGCCTGGGGGAGCTCGGGATCAAACACATCCTCGGGGCCGTCGGCAAGCCGACGACGACGGGGAAGATCGAACGATGGTGGGGCACGGTCGACCGGGAGGCGTGGCGGTTCGAGACCCTGGACGACTTCCTGTTCTACTACAACCGGGTACGCCCGCATCAGTCCCTCGACTACGAGAAGCCGATGGAGGTGTTCCTTGCGGATCTCCTCAGTCCGTAAGGGAGTCTACTCCCGTTCCACTATTTCTTGCGTAGTACAGTAGTCCCGAGCGGGCCCCGGGAGGCCACACCCGCGCCGCAGGAGCCATCAAAGGCGTCTCGCGAGCTGTACGATGAGCTCGGGGGAAGTCCGCAGAAGTGGTGGCCCTTGTGGCTAGCCTGCGGTTTCGCCATCGGCAGCGAGCCCCGGAGGGATCCGTGAGGTTCGGCAGAAGCCAAACGATTCCGAAATGGGTATGGACGGCACGGGCGATAGCTGCGTAGATGGCGGTCCTCGCCAGGCTCCAGGTCCTCCTGCGGCTCTCCGCAATCGCCTTCGTCCTCGGAGTGCCATCCTTCGCCCCCGCGATCCTACGTGCCTGAGTCGCATCGAGCCAGCAGAGGCGCGCTCGGGCGTTCCGGTCCTTTCTCGTCCGCTTCACGGGCGCGCAGGGTGGATGCCCACGTGCCGGAACGCGTCCTCGATTCATGCCCGAGAGGCGTGGACGACAAGGGTCAGGGGCCCGCGCGTCGTGCGCGCCCGGGCCTCCTGGAACGTGCCCAACGACGTCGAGCTGACGATGTCCAGGTCCAGTGTCTCAGAGGGGTCGTCAGCCAGGAGGGACACGCTGTGGCGTCCCCGCCAGAACACGATCCCGACGACGCCGAGCGTCTACTCGAGGGTGAGCAGGACGATGAAGGGCCAGCCTGAGGGGCACGGCAAACAGGGCCCCTCGTACCCTCCGAAGCAGGGCCGTGACGGCAGCCGCGACGCCGAACACGAGCAGGACGGACACGATCCAGGCACGCCGCCGCGCCGTTGCTGCGGGGACCAGGAGGCGGATCGCGTCCTTCCGGAACTCGAGGAGCTCGCGGTAGACGTGACCCGCACGGCTGGCCCGGAGCAGGACACGATCCCTCACGGAAGGGCGATGGCCGGGGGACACGATGAGGTTTGCGCTGGGCCCAACGGCCGACCCGACGACGTCCGACCTAGGCGGCGACGGCCACGCCCTGTGCCTGGAGCGTCTCCCGGACGATCTTGATCATCTTCTCGGGGTCCTTGTAGTACGAGGAGACGATCCGCGCGACGTCCCGGTAGTTCTTGATGTCCATCCGCTTCATGTAGTCGAAGATGTCCAGGCGGCGCTTGACCTCCTGTTCCATCCTCCGCTGGTTCCAGTTCCGCGCGAGGGAGATCTTCTCGT
>MGWD01000055.1:0-228 GCA_001800825.1 Euryarchaeota archaeon RBG_19FT_COMBO_69_17
CCCGTGCTCCTGGGAGCCGCCGCCGGCGGATGAGCCGGAGGAAAAGATAATGTGGCGCGGGCCGCATGCGCGCCAAGGTCCGCGGTGGACGGATGCCGGCCGCGAAGGGCAAGGACCCCACGGTCCTCGAGAAGCTGTCGTACGTGATCTCGAGCCGGCAGCGGGAGAAGGTCCTTGCGGCTCTCGTAGCCGGGCCGAAGACCCCCGCGCAGATCGCCCGGGAGGCGG
>MGWD01000055.1:335-747 GCA_001800825.1 Euryarchaeota archaeon RBG_19FT_COMBO_69_17
CCATGAGCTCGCGGAGGCCCGCGGCGACCGGGTCGTCGCGCCCCTGCTCCGCGGCACTCACTTCCAGGTGTACCACCGGTGGGTCACGAAGAACCACGGCCGGGACCGGGCGAACGCGTTGTTCGAGGACGCCGGGATCGACCCCCTGCACGTGGACCCAAACGGCTGGTACCCCTTGCGCTCCGCCCTCGTGATCCTCGACGAGATCGAGGCTCGCTTTGGGGACGGCACGTACGAGACGATCCGGCGGATGTTCCGCGAAGGGGTCACGGGCTTCGTGTCCGTCCGGCGCCTCCTGTCCTTCGTCCTTCCTCTCCCGATCCTCATCGAGCTAGGCCCCGCGATGTACTCGCGCGAGTTCAATCACGGCCGGATGGAAGTCGAGGTCGAGGAGCGGCGCGCACTCCTGAAG
>MGWD01000055.1:776-2268 GCA_001800825.1 Euryarchaeota archaeon RBG_19FT_COMBO_69_17
GTGCGCGGCGTGGCAGGGCACGTACGAGGGCGTCCTCGCGTCGAAGGGCATCCGCGGAACCGTGCGGAAGGTCGCATGCATGCGCGAGGGGAGCGCGTACTGCGGCTACGTCATCGAGTGGTAATGCGCGCCCCCCTCCCGGCAGCCTGTCAAACGCGCAACTCAAGGTACGTAGATGGTAATATCGGATTATGCCAGCGCGCGGCGCATCCCATCCCGCTGCAGGAATCCTCGGGGACTCGTGGCCCGTTCTGGAGGGATGCCTGCTCCCGTGCCCGTCCTCACGTGGCCTGAGGCGTGGGGCCGGGTGCCTCCTTTTCACTCCGTGTCGTTCTCCCGCGTCCCGTACGGGGTCGAGTACTTGTACGTCTCCTGGATCCGCTCGATCCCGTCGATCTCCCGGACGTAGCCCGCGACCGCGCGCGGGACGAGGGACGTCCAGTCCCCGCCCTTGAGCATCCTCCGGCGGACCTCCGTGCCCGAGAGGGCCTCGCGGTCGACGAGGGGCGGGGAGAGGACCTTCACGCCGTGCTCCCGGAACAGCCGGACGACGAGGTCCGAGTTCGTGTACACGACGTCGAAGTGGGGGACGAGGGACCGGATGTGGCTCACCCATACGCTGTGGACGTGTGTGTCGGGGATCGGGACGATGTGGTACTCGTGGATGCCTGCCTCGTCGAGGCAGCGCTTGATCATCTCGTACCGTTCGCCCGCGGTGAATGGGTTCTCCCCCGTGTGGCTGTACTGGGCGGACCCGATCCCGAGGATGACTTCGTCGTTCGTCTCGAGGATCCGCCGGATCATCGCGAGATGGCCGTTGTGGAACGGCTGAAACCTCCCGATGAAGAGGGCGCGGGAGCCGGTCACTCGATCTCCTCCTCCATGAAGTGGTCGATGTACTCGCACTCCATCGTAAGGAATTTCCGGCAGCTCTCGCACCGGCCGTCGTCCCGGTCCGGCCTCAGCTCGGGGTTGAACTCGTAGCAGGGCATCGGCTCCGAGAGCTCGGAGGGGTCCGGGCCGAACGCGATCGCGGTCCCTCCCGCGTCACTGCGGCACCGCGGACCCCGGCTTCTCCGAGGTGACCTTCGGGACGAGGGCCGCGAGCTTGCTGATTAGCCCCGATTTCTTCGGGCCCACGAGGACGTGATCGAGGACCTCGCTCAGCGTGTCCACGGGGACGATCTCGATGCGCCCGCGGTACTTGTCCTCCAGGAGCACGTCCCGGAGGTTCGGGCGCGGGATGATCACCTTCCGGATCCCCATCTCCGCCGCGGCCTCGATCTTCGCCGTGATGCCGCCGACGGGGAGGACCTGCCCCCGGACGCTCAGGCTGCCCGTCATCGCGACGCTCTGGTCCACGGGGACCTCCTCGAGCGCGCTGATCACCGCCGTGGCGACGGAGATCGACGCGCTGTCCCCCTCCGTGCCCTCCCGGGATCCGACGAACTGGACGTGGATGTCGTGGTTGGGGACGTACTCGCCCGTGTAC
>MGWD01000055.1:2313-3217 GCA_001800825.1 Euryarchaeota archaeon RBG_19FT_COMBO_69_17
TCCCCGAGCCGACCCGTCGCGATGATCCTGCCGCCCTGTTTCGTCTGGGCGGGCGTGACCTCCGCGGCGATCGGCAGGATGATCCCGGAGAACTCGGCCATCGAGTTGTCCCCGACGAGCACCGCGAGCCCGTTGACCATGCCGACGATCGTGCCCGTCGTCTCGTACATCTGGTACTCTTTGCCGCGCTCGATCATGCGGTCTGCGACCTGCTGCTCGAGGGACCGCGCGATCCGCTTCCCGGCGAGGACGTGCTTCGCGAGGACGAGGGGCGCACCCTCTTCCTGGGCGATGTCCCCCGCGACCCGGATCAGGCCTCCGAGCTCGCGGAGACGGAGGGTCAGCTGGCCTCGCCGGCCCGACCGGCGCTGGGCCTCCCGCAGGATCTCGACGACCGCGCTCCGGTCGAAGTGGGGGATCTTCTTGTCCTTCGAGACCTCCTGCGCGACGAACCGGACGAGCTTCATCCGGTTGTCGTCCGTGTCGAACATCGTGCTCTTCATGTAGATCTCGTAGCCGTACCCGCGGATCCGCGAGCGCAGGGCGGGGTGCATGCCCTGGACGGCGTCGAGGTTCCCCGCGGCGACGAGGACGAAGTCGCACGGGACGGCCTCCGTCTTGACCATCGCGCCGCTCGACCGCTCGCTCTGCCCGACGATGGAGAACTTCTTCTCCTGCATCGCCGTCAGGAGGGACTGCTGGCTCTCCATCCGGAGAACGTTGATCTCGTCGACGAACAGGACGCCCTTGTGCGCCTTGTGGATCGCGCCCGGCTCCACCCGCTCGTGTGCGGGGGTCTCGAGTCCGCCGCTCTGGAACGGGTCGTGCTTCACGTCGCCGAGGAGGGCGCCTGCGTGGCTCCCCGTCGCGTCGATGAACGGGGGCATCTCGTCCACGGTGTGGG
>MGWD01000055.1:3251-3572 GCA_001800825.1 Euryarchaeota archaeon RBG_19FT_COMBO_69_17
GCGGTGCCCCGTGTACCGCGTCGCGATGTAGATGATCGCGGCGACGAGGATCCCGAAGAGGATCGTCGTGGGCTCGAACATCTTCGTGTTCGGGTCCCCGGACCAGTTGTACGACAGGATCACGGAGAGACCGATGATGAAGAAGATGATCGTCATCATCATGGAGGCCTTCTGCTCCCGGCGCTGCATCGCCTCCGCCTTCTGCGCGTTCACGATCTCGCGCCCCTTCGCCGCGGGCACGACGCGGATCTTGGGCTCGTTCGGGTCCTCCGGGTTGTGGTAGACGACGATGTCCTGGAGCTCGTCCCGGGGCAGGAGCTC
>MGWD01000055.1:3600-5829 GCA_001800825.1 Euryarchaeota archaeon RBG_19FT_COMBO_69_17
CCCGTGCCCGGGTCGCCGATCAGCATGACGTGCCGCTTCTGCTCCGAGGCCTTCCGGATGACCTCGACCGCGTGCTCCTGGCCGATGACATGGTCGACGAGCCGCTCGGGGATCTTGACCTCCGCCGTGCTCCGGAAGTCGAGCTTCTCGATCCACGAGTCCACGGGCGAGTGCTCTTCAGAATCCTTCGCGCTTCCCGCCATCTCCCTAACCGGTCCCACCAGAAGGGTTCGACTCGGTCGAATAGACAGCGGACCTACTTAATAACTTTGACCCCCTGATTAAAAATGAAATGGGTCGGAGTCGTTACTCGATCCGGGAGTCCGCGCTCAGGCGGCGCGGGACGCGATCAGCTCCGCGAGCTTCGCGAACGCATCCTCGACGTTCTCGCCGGTCTTCGCGGAGGTCAGGAGGAACGTCGCGCCGTGGGAGTCCGCGAGGGACTTCACGTCCCCGTCGGACACGACGCGCTCGTCCTTGAGGTCGACCTTGTTCGCGAGGAGCTCGACCGGGATGTTCCCCGTGACCTTCACGACGGCCGCGATCCACTCCTCGAGGTCCGTGAGGGTCTCCTTCCGCGTGACGTCGCACACGGCGAGGACGCCCTGGGCCCCGTGGAAGTACGCCTCCTTGAGGAGCTCCCGGAAGCCCTTCTCGCCCATGATGTCCCAGATCGTCATGTCCACGTCGACGGCCGCGCCGTTGCCCTGGATCACGATCTCCTTCTTCGAGACCTTCGCCCCGAGGGTCGAGATGTAGCGGTCCTCGAACTGGTCGTGGACGAACCGCCGGATCAGGCACGTCTTCCCGACCGCGCCTTCCCCGACGAGGCAGATCTTGACCTTCATCTTCTGGCGATCCATCCCGCACCTCAGTCCGATTCTTTCCGACGCAGGAAGGTCAGATTATAAAGGAGTTCCTTCGCGGTTATCTCCATGGATAACACGCGTCCTCCGGGAGGGTCGTTCACGCGTCGGGCCGGGAGGCGATCGCGCTCGCGATTGCGAGGAACGCCTCGTCCACGCCTCGTCCCGTCCGCGCCGACGTCAGGTAGTGAGGGGCCTGGTGCATCGCGCCGAGCCGCGCGAGCTCCTCCTCGGTCACGACGATGCGCTCCGCGAGGTCGCTCTTGTTCCCGAGGAAGACGATCGGCACGCTCCCGATCTGCTTGCGGACCATCGTGACCCAGCTGTTCAGGTCGTAGAACGTGTCCTTCCGGGTGACGTCACACACGGCGAGGACGGCCTGCGCGCCCTCGAAGTACGCGTCTCGGAGGAGGGAGCGGAAACCTTTCTCGCCCATGATGTCCCAGACCATCATGTCGAGGGTCGCGGGCGCGCCCTTCCACACGACGTCCGTCGTCTTCTTCGTGACCTTCGTGCCCACGGTCGCGACGTAGCGGTCGTCGAAGTTGTCCGTCACGAACCGCTTGATCAGGGAGGTCTTCCCGACGGCGACGTCGCCGACGAGGCAGATCTTCGCCTTGACGTGCTTCGGCGTCGCCTCGACGGCGGTCATCATCGCCACCCGAGGGACCGTTTACTGTAATAAGCCGTGACCCCGCGAGTATCGGCGATGATAATTCTCACTCTTCCGGCACGACCTTCCTCGCGTAGCGCTCCTTCACGATCCGTTCCCCGAGGGACTGGAACGCGAGCTCGACGTTCACGCCGGACTTCGCGGAGGTGAAGTGGAACGAGCTGTCGTACGCGCGGGCGGCTTGGATCAGCTCCTCCTCGCCGAGCTCCGGTTTCTCGAGGTCGACCTTGTTCGCGAGGAACTCGATCGGGATCCGGCCTGTGACGGAGTACACGCCCTCGATCCAATCGTCGAGGTCGTCGAGCGTGCGCTTCCGTGTGACGTCGCAGACGGCGAGGATCCCCTTCGCGCCGTAGAAGTACGCCTCCTTGAGGAGCTCGCGGAAGCCCTTCTGCCCCATGATGTCCCAGATCGTAATGTCGATCCGGAGCTCCCCGGTCCCGTCCGTGGCCTGGGTCAGGATCTCTTTCTTCGACACCTTCGTTCCGAGGGTCTGGATGTATTTGTCGTCGAAGTCATCCAGGACGAACCGGCGGATGAGGGACGTCTTGCCGACCGCGGCCTCGCCCACCAGGCAGACCTTCATCTTCATCCGCTTGAATTCCACCATGGGTTCTCAGCCAACGCGGGTCATAGCCGGCGATTTTCCCTTAAACGTTGTGGGAATGTTATCAGGCACGATACTCCGTG
>MGWD01000056.1:0-3890 GCA_001800825.1 Euryarchaeota archaeon RBG_19FT_COMBO_69_17
GCGAACCTCGCGCACCTCCAGGCGGTCCTGCTCCCCGGGACGAAGGAAGCGGAGATCCCCGCCCTCGGCGAGGGGCGGGACGGGGAGCCCGACGTCGACCGGCTGGCGGAGCTCGTGGAGGCCTGGGAGTTCGACCGCGTGGAGTCCGTCTTGCGGGCCCTCGCCTTCGAAGGCGAAGCGGACGCCGCGTACGGGCCCCTCCTCGTCGCCGCAAGCGCGGATCCCGGCTTCCTCGGCCACACCCTGAGCCTCGTCCACGACGCGCGGGTCGCGTCCCGCCACCTCACGCCCGCGGAGAACGCATGGCTCCTCTGGAAGCTGTACCGCACCCTCACGACCCGGTTCGGCTACCCGGAATTCCTCCGCCTCGGTCCCCCGGGGGCCTTGGACCGCGAGTCCGTCCTCGAAGCCCTCGACTCGAGCCTCCGGCACAAGACCCCGCCCGCGGAGACGACCCTCCGCCAGGTCCTCGAGTCCGGCGTCCCCCTCGAGGACCTCCTCGCGCGGATCGTGGACGCGTACGGCGCGTGGACCGTCGGGGAGAAGGACCATACGATCTCGTATCTCAACGCGGCCCTCCAGACCGCGCGGTTCCTCGGGAAGGACGAGGCGCTCCTCCCCCTCGCGATCGCCCTCGGGAAGCTGCCGTTCTGATCAGCGGGCCTCCGTCGGGCGCGCGGCCTTCGGGCCCGTGACCCTCGGCCGGACCATCTCGAAGACGTCCGTCGTGCGGCAGTAGTATTTGTATCCGAGCCGGCCGACGGCCCGGAGCCTGCGGGGGTCCACGACGCCACCGGCGAGGACCTCGTCGGCCACGTGCATGCGGACGACGGCTCCGAAGCACACCGTGTTGTCCGCCACGACGACGTGCTGGAGCAGCCGGCACTCGAAGTTCACGGGGGACTCCGCGATCCTCGGGGGTCGGACCGCGAGGGATGGGGCCCGCGTGAGGCCCGCCTCGTCGAACTCGCTCACCTCGGGCGCGTAGTCTCCGGAGGCGATGTTCATCCGCTCCGCGATGTCCTCCGTGACGAGGTTCACGACGAACTCCCTCGTCTCGAGGATGTTCCTCGCGGTGTCCTTCGGGCGGCCGTGCCGCGAGCCGACGGAGACGGCGAGGACCATGGGGGCGCTCGAGACCCCCATCGCGAAGGAGAAGGGCGCGCAGTTGTCGACCCCCTCGGGGCTCCTCGTGGACACGAAGGCGATGGGGCGCGGGACGAACGCGCTGATCATGAGGCGGTACGCCTCGTCCTCGTCGAAGGTCTCGGGATCGACGATCATGGTCCTCGGGACCCGGATGGCCGGGACGGGAATAACCTTCGCGCGGGACCCACGGGTTTATCCCCCCGCCCGTCCTCGAACCTCCCGATGGGGACCGCTGCGCCGTCGTACGCCCTCCTCTTCGATGGGGACTGCCGCGTGTGCCGGGCCTTCGCCCGGGCCACGGAGGCGATCGACGTCCGCGGGCGGGTCCGAACGCGGTCCCTCCAGGAGTCGTCGGATCTCCTCGGCGCTCGCTTGGGCGACGAGATCCTCGATGCGATGCGGGTCGTCGGACCCGACGGCCGGGTGGCCTCCGGCGGAAACGCCCTGCCCGTCCTGATCGAGGGGCTGTGGGGCGGGCCCCCCCTCGCGGACCTCTTGGGCCATTCGCGCCTCGCGGGGGCGGCCTTCCGCACCCTCTACGAGGTCCTCGTCGAGCTCCGAGGCCACCTCATCTGCCGCGTCGGGCCCGCTTCGGCCGCACCTTCGCCGTCGCGTCCGTCGTGACGAGGGCGCGGAGCGTCTTCAGGTTCTTCCGATACCCTCCGTCCGTCCCCGGGTACTCCAGGCAGCCCGGGACCACTCGGAACCGAGCGTCGTTCACGAGGAACGCGAAGAGGTCGGTCCCGATCCGGCCCTTGCCGATGTCCTCGTGCCGGTCGAGGTGGCTCCCGAGGTCCCCCTTGGAGTCGTTCAGGTGGAACGCCCGGACCCGCCTCAGGCCGACCGTCGCGTCGACCCTCCGGAGGAAGTCCTCGTACCCGTCCCGCGTGCGGATGTCGTACCCCGCGGCGAACGTGTGGCACGTGTCCACGCACATCCCGAGGCGATCCGCGTGGGAGGACGCCTCAATGACGTCCGCGAGCTGCTCGAGGGTGTGCCCCAGGGTCGTCCCCTGGCCCGCCGTGTTCTCGAGGCACGGCATGACGTCGGGCGCGTCCGCCCGCTCCATGCACGCGTCGAGCCCCTCCGCGATCCTCCGGAGTCCCGCGGGCTCGCCCTTGCCCATGTGGGCCCCGGGATGAAAGATGACCTCCCGGATCCCGAGGAGCTGGGCCCGCTCCAGCTCCTCCCGGAACGCGTCCCGGCTCATCCTCCGCATCGGCGCCTTCGGGGACGCGAGGTTGATCAGGTAGTTGTCGTGGATGACCGCGGCCCGGATCCCGTGGGCCGCGAGGTTCGCGCGGAACGCCTCCGCATCCTCGGGCGGCAACGGCTTCGTCCTCCGGAGCATCCTCGGGCTCCGGGAGAAGATCTGGATCGCTTCGCAGCCGACGGCGGCGCCCCTCTCCGGGGCGAGGGCGATGGACTCCGCGATGGACACGTGGGCGCCCAGGTACATCGTCGTCCCACCGCGGGTAACGGCGGGGCGGGGATGAGCTTTGCCGATTCCCCGGCAGGTCCGCGCCGACGGCCCCATTGGACCTGAGCTCGAGGACGGACCACCGGGTGGGGTCGAACCGTATCCGTCCTCCCTCGGTCCGGACGTTCAGGCCCGAGCGGTCGTTCCGGGCGCATGCTGTGAGGAGGCGCACGACCTCCGCACTCCGCTCGGGGCCCGGCTCGGCGGTCGAACTGCCGCGCGACGTCCTGGAGCCGCCGGCGCTCCTCCGCGGGCCGCAGGGATCCGGGCCCCATGAAGAGCTTGTGCCTCACTCCGCGGGGGCCGGGTGGGCGAGCCGCCGGGCCTTCACGACGAGGTACGCCTCCGTGAGGCGCCGCTCCCCCCGGGCGAAGGCGTCCGCGAGGTGCTCCCACCGCCCGTCCTCGACCCACTTCCGGACGACCCGGTCCCGGAGGTACAGCTCGACCTCCCGCAGGGCCTCGAAGGTCACCGTGACGGAATCGACCCCGACGAACTCCGGCTCGAGGGCGTTCTCCTCGAGGAGGTCCCCCATCCCCTCCTCGCCGAAGGACCAGCGGGAGGGCCGACCCGTCTCCCGCCAGTGGTCCGCATGGTGGCAACAGAGGATCATCTTCCCTCCCGGCCGGAGGGCATGGGCCGACCGGTAGACGATCGCGGGGGACATGCATAGGTTGCTGACGACGAGGTCGAAGGGCACGGGGGACCACGTCGAATACGCGTCCTTCTCCACGTCCCCCCAGACGAACTGGGCATGCCGGAGGTCCCGCACGCCCGCGTAGGAGCGCGCGTGCATGAGCTTCATGTGGTCGAGGTCGACCCCGATCACGCGGGCCCCCAGGTTCGCCGCGACGAACGCGAGGCGGCCTTCCCCCGTGCCCACGTCGAGGACATGCTTCCGCCGGAGGTCCTCGTGGCGGAACTGGTCGAGGAGCATGGGCCGGAGCTCGAAGGATTCCTTCGCGGCCTCCCGCCACGGGAGGGTCCGCGTGACCCGGATCACGTCGGGCATGGGCCCATCCCCGGGCCCGCATGGGACGGACGGGATAAGAGGCCATCGGTGGGCACCTCGTCGCGGCCTCGCGGGCGGGACCTAGAAATAAGGGGGACGCGATGGTCCGGCGGGGTAGCGATGGCCGTCCCGGAGGCGGCGATGCACATCGGGGGCACGAAGCGGCCCGCGTCCTCCGGCGCGCTCCTCGACGTCCTGGACCCGGCCACGAACCGCCCCATCGCCCGCGTCCCCGCGGGGACCCTGGAG
>MGWD01000056.1:3908-4012 GCA_001800825.1 Euryarchaeota archaeon RBG_19FT_COMBO_69_17
TCGGCGGCCCGCGCGGCGTTCGAGTCGAAGGCGTGGCAGGGCCTCGACCCGAGCAAGCGCGGCCGCCTGCTGTGGCTCCTCGGCCAGCAGGTCCGGGACCACTT
>MGWD01000056.1:4174-7091 GCA_001800825.1 Euryarchaeota archaeon RBG_19FT_COMBO_69_17
CCTGCGGGAGCCCGTCGGGGTCACGGCCCACATCGCCCCCTGGAACTATCCTCTCCTCCTCGCGTGTCGAGGGATCGCTCCCGCCCTCGCCGCGGGGAACGCGGTCGTCCTGAAGCCCGCGACCCTGACGCCCCTCTCGGCCCTGCGCCTCGCGGAGCTCGCGGTCGCCGCGGGACTTCCGCCCGGCGTCCTCAACGTCGTCACGGGCCCCGGGAAGGAGGTCGGGGAGGCCCTCGCGTCCCACCCCGACGTCGACGCGGTCACGTTCACGGGGTCGACGGACACGGGCCGGCAGGTCCTCCGCCTCGTCGCGCGGCACCTCACCCCCGTGACCCTCGAGCTCGGAGGGAAGAACCCCCAGATCGTCCTCCGGGACGCGCGCATGGACCTCGCCATCCGCGGGGTCGTCGCGGGAGCGTACCAGAACGCGGGGCAGATGTGCTGGGCGGGCTCGAAGCTCCTCCTCCACGAGGACCTCGCGCCCTCGTTCCTCCCCGCCCTCAAGGAGCGGGTGGGGGCCATGCGCCTGGGCCCCGGGACCCGGGAGGACGTCCAGATGGGCCCCCTCGTGTCCCGGGACCATGCGTCCGGGGTCCTCGCGGCGATCGAGGACGGGGTCTCCGCCGGCTCCCGGCTCCTCGCGGGCGGCGGACGTCCCGACGCGCCGGACCTGCGGGAGGGGAACTTCGTGCTCCCGACCCTCCTCGCGGACGCGCCCCCGGACAGCCGCGTGGCACGGGAGGAGGTGTTCGGCCCCGTCCTCTGCGCCTGGACGTTCCGGGACCTCGACGAGGCGATTGCCCGTGCGAACGACACGCCGTTCGGCCTCTCCGCGGGCGTGTGGACCCAGGACATCGGGAAGGCCCACACGATCGCCCGGCGGCTCCGGGTCGGCATGGTCTCGATCAACGAGTACCCCGTGACGTTCCCCCAGACCCCGTTCCTCGGGTGGGGCGCCTCGGGCCTCGGGGAGGAGCAGGGGATCGGCGCGACCCGCTTCTACACGCGCACGAAGAACGTCCTCGTGAACCTCGGGTGACCGCGGGACGGAAAACTTTGAGTCCCTACGTCCGCATCCCCCGGCGATGATCTACCTCGCGCCGAGCGCCGTCCTCGCCGGCGACGTGACCGTCGAGGAGGGGGCGAGCGTGTGGCACGGGGCCGTCCTCCGCGGGGACTTCGATGCCGTCGTCGTAGGGCGGGACGCGAACGTGCAGGACAACGCCGTACTCCACGTGGACCGCGGGATGCCGTGCGAGATCGGGCCGCGGGTGACCGTCGGGCACGGGGCCGTTGTGCACGGCTGCGCGGTCCCCGAGAGCTCCCTCGTCGGGATGCACGCGACCCTGAGCAGCGGCGCGTCGATTGGCCGCGGATCCCTCGTCGCCGCGGGGGCCGTGGTCCCCGAGGGCGCGTCCTACCCGGATGGGAGCGTGATCGGGGGCGTGCCCGCGAAGGTCCTCCGGCCCGTGGACGACGTCCTCCGGCGGCGGATCGAGCTCTCCTGGCGGATTTACGCGGAGCTCGCGAAGGCGAGCCTCCCCCCGAGGCCCGCGGTCCGCGGGGACCCCGGGCGGCAGGTGGCCCTCGTCACATCCGAGGAGTTCACGCGGCTCCTGCGCGGCGAATGAAACCCGTCAGGGTCGATCAGACCCAGGGGTTCGGGCCCGTCCCTTCGACCTCCACGTCCCACGTGCTCACGGTGGTCTTCTTCTCCACGAGGAGGACCTGGGCCTCCTCGTTCGCGACGGGCATGTGCTCCGTGCCCCTCGGGACGACGAAGATCCCCCGTTCCGCGAGGTGGACGTCCTCGCCGTCCCGCATGCGGATCGTGAGCCGCCCGCGGAGCACGAGGAACATCTCGTCCTCCTCGGGATGGCGGTGCCACAAGAGCTCCCCTTTCACCTTCAACAGCTTGACGTAGGAGTCGTTGAGCTCCGGTGCGATCCGCGGGCTCCAGTGGTCGTCGAACAGGCACAGCTTGTCGAGTTGGTCCCTCCTCCTCGCGGGATGGGGCGGGGCCTCGTCGGGCGCGGCCAAACGTTATGCGGGAGGAGGGGTTTCCGCGGTCCGTGTCCCGCTTCACCCTCGAGGTGCAGATGCGCTTCCGGGACCTCGACCCCATGGGCCACGTGAACAACGTCGTCTACCTGACATACTGCGAGCTCGCGCGGACCCAGTTCTACCTCAAGCACCACTTCAAGAGAGGCCTCCACGACATCGACTTCATCCTGGCCCGTGCGGAGATCGACTACGTGTCCGCGGCGGAGTGGGGGGACTCGATCCAGATCGCCGTGTGGCCGTCGAAGATCGGGACGACCTCCTTCACCCTCGAGTACGAGATCACGGAGGCCCGCTCGGGCCGTCTCCTCGCCCGCTCGAAGAGCGTCCTCGTCTCCTACAACTACGAGCGGAAGGAGCCGAAGCCCATCCCCGAGGAGTTCCGGACGGTCCTCGAGGCGAACCTCGAACCGGGGCCGGACGCCTAGAGCCATCGGTCCCGGCGGGGGTAGAAGACGGGCCGCTCGTCCGGGTGGTCCCGTTTGAAGCGCAGGTAGCGCGCGTGCCACCGCCGGTACCGCGCGTCCGAGGTCGTGAGGGGGCGGTGGGGCATCCGGATGAGGGCCCGCTCGACGGTCCACACGTTCCGCGGGGAGAGGCGCCAGTCGACCCGGAGGGTTCGCAGGTCCAGGGTCCCGTAGCCGTTGATCCGGCCCGTGCGGTCGACGTACGGGTCCACGTAGGAGAGGACGAGGTCCCGGAGGGACCGGAAGACGGGACGGCGACCGTGGAGACCCGGATCCCGGGAGCGCGCGACGGCGCCGTACCGCCCCGCGTCCCGGAACAGGAACACGACGTGGTCGAGGTCGTCCACGCTCTCGAGGTCCAGGAGGACCGGCGGGTACCCGTGCCGCTC
>MGWD01000056.1:7099-14749 GCA_001800825.1 Euryarchaeota archaeon RBG_19FT_COMBO_69_17
CCTCGAGACAGTGGACTTCGTTCTCCCGGACGACGCCCCGGAACGTCCGGAGCGTCTCCCCGCCCTCCTCGTGGTTGTAGGGGAGGGCCTCGAGCCAGCGCTGAACTTTGACGGGCGTGTCGAGGCGGGCCACGAGTCCCCGCTCGCGGGAGGTGAACGCGGACGAGGGCGGGGCCTCGCTCACGGGCCCGCGGATTCCGGGCCGCCCTCATTACCCTTCCTGCGCCTGCGAGATGGGAAGGCGTCAAATCCCTCCCCGCCCTTCCCTCGCGCGGAGACGGCCCATGGGGAAGACGAAGAGGCCCGCGGCGGGACGGACGAGACCTTCGGACGCGTACTGGAAGCGGTTTCGGGACACGGCCCCGAAGTACTTCTGGTCCGAGAAGACGCGGCTCGCGAGCATCGTCGTCGCGGGGGCGAAGGGGTCGACTCTCGTCGACGTGGACGGGAAGGAGTACATCGACTTCACGAGCCAGTGGTCCACGAACAACCTGGGGAACGTCCACCGGGAGGTCCGGGACGCCACCGTGGACGCCCTCGACCGCTACGGATTCCTGATCTACTTCATGAACCCCCACGTGCCCATGATCGACCTCGCGGAGGCCCTCCTCGAGGTCCGCCCGTCGAAGGCCCTCACCCGCGTCTTCCTCGAGGCGACGGGGACCGGGGCTGCGGAGGGGGCCGTGAAGCACGCCGTGGAATCCTCAGGACGTCCCCTGGTCCTGAGCTTCATGGGGCAGTACCACGGGCTCAGCATCGGCACGATTAACCTCGGCTCCCTCAGCTCCTGGGAGCGCCGGCACTGGGAGGCGTTCCAGGGCGGGGTCGTTCACGCCCCCTACCCGTTCCCGTACCGCCGGCCCCGCGGGATGTCCGAGGAGGACTATGGGGAGTGGGCCCTCTCCTACATCGAGGACCAGATTCTCAAACACGTGGCCCACCCCGACCGCATCGCGGCCGCGATCTTCGAGCCCGTGGCGTGCGAGGCGGGGATCTGGATCCCGCCGCGGAACTTCGTCCGCGGCCTCCGACGCCTGTGCGACGCCCACGGCTGGTTCTACATCGACGACGAGGTCGAGGCGGGCCTCGGCCGGACGGGGAGGATGTGGGCGATCGAGCACTACGGCGTGGAGCCGGACCTCGTCGCGATCGGGAAGGCCCTGAGCGGGGGGCTCCTCCCCATCGCCGCCGTCCTCGGGACGGAGCGGGCGATGGGGGAGGTGGAGGTCGCCGCGGGCACGACGTTCGGCGGCCATCCCGCGGCCTGCGTCGCGGCGACGAAGACCCTCGAGATCCTCCGGCGCGACCGCATCCCGGAGAGGTCCGCGAGGCTCGGGGCCCGTGCCCTCAAGCGGGCGAAGGAGTGGGAGGCTCTCGACCTTGTGGGGGAGGCCCGCGGTATCGGCCTGTGCATCGGCATCGAGCTCGTGAAGGACAAGGACGGCAAGGCGCCGAACCCGGAGGCCGCCCGGGAGGTCTTCCGGGAGTGCGTGGACGCGGGGACGATCCTCCTCTGGAACTGGGGGGACCACGTGCTCCGGATCCAGCCGCCCCTGACGATCGAGCGCGAGGAACTGGACCGCGGTCTAGGCGTCCTCGAGGCCGCCCTGCGCCGGCACGCTGGGTGAGCGAGCGTTGCTCAGGCGGGCGGGTCCCATGTGATCCGCTCGTCCACGCGGATTCCCCGGTCTTCGAGCATCGGGAAGAACGGCTCTGGATCGAGGAGCTCGGGCGCGAGGAGGCCCGGCCGGCGGATCCGACCCTCCGCGAGGAGGAGGGTCGCGACGGCGGCTGGCGTGCCCGTCATGTACGCGGTCCCCGTGGCCCGGTGCCGCTCGGAGGCCTCCTTGTGCCCGATGAGGGCGTACTGGACGTGGACCTTCCTTCGGCCCCCTGAAATCCCGGACACCTCGACGAGGAGGGCAGCGTATCCGTCGATCCGCCCGACGAGGGCCGCGGGGCTCGGTATGGACGCGAAGAACGCGCGACGGGCCGCGGCGTCGTCGCCCGCCGCACGGGCCGCCTCCCGCACGGCCTGGTACCTCCGTAGGGTCTCCACCGTGACCCCGTCGAGGGCGAGCTTGAAGTCCACGTACCGGACGCCCTTCCCGATGAACCGCGGGAGGGAGTCGACCTCCTCGTGGTCCACGGAATACACGGGCAGGGGGCCCACGGGGGCGGGGAAATCGTACGTCTCGAGCGCGCCGAAGGGCGGGACCGTCTCGTACACGCCGTCCCTCCAGATCTTCGAGTGGGCGAGGGTCTCCTCGACGAACGTCTCTGGGCTGAAGAGGCAGATGAACGGATGCTCGGGGCTCGAGGCCGTGTCCCCGTCCCGAACCTTGATCGCATCCACGCGGTCCATCCCGTCCGCGGCGCGCCGGGCCATCACGTTGCTGAGGCCCGGGTCCTCCCCCATCCCGATGATCCCGGTCCGGCCCGCGGCCTCCCAGTCCGCGCTCCGCGCGTAAGGGTCCGCGGAGTCCGCCGCCAGGTCGATGTAGTCGAGGCCCTCCGCGAGGGCGGCCTCCTGGATCCCGCGGTTGAACCGGGGGATCGCCGCGTTCACGACGATGTCGAGACCCCTCATCGCCTCCCGCAGGGCCCCCCCTTCGCCCGCGTCGACCCTCCGGGGGAAGGCCTTTCCCGCCGCGTCCTCCGCGGCGAGGCGCCTCGCCGCGCCCTCGTCGACGTCCGCGAGGACCAAGGTCTCGATCGCGTCGCTCGCCCACAAGTGCCGCGCGATGACGGAGCCGACCGCGCCGCAGCCGATTTGGAGGATGCCTCTCGTTGTCCGGGGTATGGTGTCCCTCGGGAGGAGCGAGGGCGAGGGAGGGCCATAAGGCCTTGCCCCGAGGCCGGATAAGCCTTCCGCGGGGGTTCAAGGCCCCCGAGGGCCCCCCTCGAGGAGGGCCTCGAGCCGTGCGGGGTCCGCCGTGGGCGGGGAACACACACTCGCCTGGCACACGAAGGCCACGGGTCCCGCCTTCGCCTCCTTCGTCGCGCGCATGGGCTCGACCGCGGCGGGGACGTAGGGGTCCGTTCCCTCCGCGACGAGGATCGTCTTGCCGGGGGCGAACGTCCTCCGGGCGGCCGCGTGGAGGGCCAGGGTCCGCGGATCGTCCCGCGGTCCGAGGAGGACGACCTCTGCGGGCCTGTGGATCCAGAGCTCCGCGGCGAGGTGGTACGTGCCGCAGTACAGGGCGCCGTAGCGGGAGGCCTCCCCCGCGAAGGCGACCATGATCTCGTCGTGGCGTAGCCGGTACGTGTCGTTCCCCGTGAGGGCGTGGAGCCGCTGCAGGCCGAGGGCCGCGACCGCGTTCGCGCCCGCGTAGGGGGAGTCCTCGAGGGGCCGCCTCCGGATCTCGAGGGTCGCCAGGCCCCCGCCCTCATGGAGGTCTGGGGCGATGTCGAGGAACCCGTCCCGCTCCGCGTCCCAGAAGTGCTTGAGGGCGAAGGTCATGATCTCCTCCCCCCGCCGGAGCCACGCCGGGTCGGCCGTCGCCGCGTGGGCGGCGAGGAGGGCGTCGACGACGTAGACATGGTCCTCGAGGAGGCCGCGGACCTTCCGCGTCCCGTCGAGGGTCCCGTGCCACATCCCGCCGTCCTTCGTCCAGAGCTCGTCGAGGATGCGCCCGAGAGACCTCAGGGCGAAGGCCTGGACGTCCTCTCGCCCGAACGCGCACGCGGCCTCGAGGGCCGCCGCGATCATCATCCCGTTCCAGGACGCGTATACGGTCGGGTCGACGGCCGGGGCCTTCCTCCGGTCCCGCGCCGCCTTGAGGCGGCGCCGGCCCTCCCGGGCCCGCGTTTCGACCGTCTCGACGGGGAGCCCCAGGGCGTTCCCGACCCCGGGGATCTCCTCCGCGATGTAGAGGACGTTCCGCGTCGGGTCGTGGCGCATCTCGCCCCGCTCGCCGACGTCGTACAGGCGGGCGAGGACCTCCGCCTCGTCCTTCGCCACGGCCGCCCGGAGCTCGTCGAGGGTCCACGTGAAGTAGTCCCCGTCATCCTCGAGCCCGACGTCCGCGTCCTGGCTCGCGTAGTACCCGCCCCGGGTGCGGTCCGAGAGGACCTCGTCGGCCCACGCGAGCACCCCTTCCGCCGTCGCCCGGAACAGGGGGTCCCGGGTGGCCTGCCACCCCTGGACGTAGTTCAGGAGGAGCCCGGCGTTGTCGTAGAGCATCTTCTCGAAGTGGGGCACGATCCACTGGCCGTCCGTCGAGTACCGGTGGAACCCGCCGCCGACCTGGTCGTGCACCCCGCCCTTCGCCATGCCCGTGAGGGTGCGAGCGACGATCTTTCGGAGCCCTTCCTCCCGGGTCCGGTGATGCCGCGCGAGGAGGAACCCGATCGTCCCGGGATGGGGGAACTTGGGGGCTGTGCCGAAGCCGCCGTTCACGGGGTCGAACTGCCCGCGGAGCTGCTCCACGCCCTCCTTGAGCATGGCCTCGTTCATCGTCCCCTCGAGGCCGACGGACCCGCGGCCCTCCGCGAGGGCCCGATGGAGGGACTCCGCGTCCCGGAGGGCCTCCGCCTTGCCCGTCCGGAAGTGGTCCTCGACCGCGAGGAGGACCCGCCGGAAGCTGGGCCGGTTGAACGCGTCCTTCGGCGGGAAGTAGGTTCCTCCGTAGAAGACCTTGCCGTCCGGGGTGAGGAAGGCGGTGAGGGGCCAGCCCCCCTGGCCCGTCAGGGCGCCCACGGCCTGCTGGTACCTCGCGTCGACGTCGGGGCGCTCGTCCCGGTCGACCTTCACGGCGACGAAGTGCTCGTTGATGATCGCCGCAACCTCGGGATCCTCGTACGACTCCCGGTCGATTACGTGGCACCAGTGGCACCACGACGCCCCGATGTCGAGGAGGACGGGCCGGTCGAGCTCCTTCGCGCGGAGGAACGCCTCCTCCCCCCAGGGAAACCAGTGGACGGGTTGGTGCGCCGCGGCCCGGAGGTACGAGGACGTCTCCCCCGCGAGCCGGTTCTCCGTCATCGGGTGGATGGAAGCGAGGGGGCGTTAAGTGCCTTTGGTCCCCTCACGCGGGGACCTTCGTCAGCCGCGATGCGAACTGCTTCCGGAACCTCGCGACCTTCGGGGCGACGACCGCGCGGCAGTACCCCGCCTCGGGGCTCTTCCGGAAGTAGTCCTGGTGGTACTCCTCGGCGCGGAACCATGTGGGCGCGGGGACGATCTCCGTGACGAAAGGGCCCTCCCAGAGTTTCGCGGCCTCGAGCCCTGCGACGACCCGTTCCGCATCCTCTTTCTGGGCGGGCGACCCGTAGAATACGGCGGAGCGGTACTGCGTCCCGACGTCGTGGCCTTGGCGGTTGAGGGTTGTCGGGTCGTGAACCGCGAAGAAGATCCGGAGGAGGTCCTCATACAAGATGACGTCCGGGTCGAACTCGATCCGCACGGCCTCCGCGTGCCCCGTGCGGTCTGTGCACACGTCCTGGTACGTCGGGTCAGGCACGTGCCCTCCCGTGTACCCGACCTCAACGCGAGTGACCCCCCGCAGCTCCTGGAAAACGGGCTGCAGGCACCAGAAGCATCCTCCCGCGAGGGTCGCGACCTCGGTCCTCCGATCTTGGGCCATGGTCTCTCCGGGGCTCCCTACGCGGCCGACGGATTAAGCCCTTTGTCGGAAGCCCGCCCGAAGGGATGCCGAATCGGGAGACCCCGCCCCCTACGGGAAGATCTTCCGCGCGTTCGTCGTGAAGAGCTTCTCCTTCAGGGAGTCGGAGAGGGGGAGCCCCCGGACGGCCTCCAGCTCCTCCCGGAGGCTCTTGACCCCGGGGCCCGGCCAGTCGGACCCGAAGAGGACGCGGTCCGAGACCTGCTCGATCCGCGGGAACCACTCGAGGAGCCGGCCCGGCGGGATGCTCGAGATGTCCAGGTAGACGTTCGGATGGCTGCGGAGGAGGTAGAAGGCCGTTTCGGTCCAGAGGGGCCGGCCCCCGTGGGCCATGAGGATCGTGAGGTCCGGGAAGTCCTGGGCGACGTCGTCGAGGGCCATGGGGTCGCCGAACTTCGAGCGGGCCCCGGGGAAGATCGACGTGCCCGTGTGGATCATCACGGGCAGTCCGATCCGCTCCGCGGTGCGGTAGATCGTCCGGAGGGCGGGGAGCCGGCCGTCCGCGTACGCGTTCGCGGCGAAGAGCTGGTGGGGCGGGTGGATCTTGATCCCACCCATCTCGAGCTTCGATGCGAGCCGCTCGACGTCCCGGCGAGGGTCCCTCGTCCGCCTCGGGTGGATCCCCCCGAACGGGATGAGACGACGACGGTCCTCCCGCGCGAAGTGCGCGACGAAGCGGTTCACGTCCTCCTTGAGGCCCATGACCTCCGGGGCCACGTAGTTGATGAGGCACGCCCGCTCGACGCCCGCGTCGTCGAGGACATCGAGGAAACCCCGCGGGTCGTCCGCGAGGGACGCCACGCGGTCGAACCCGGGCATCGTCCGGCGCATCGTCTCGAGCGCGGACGGCGTCAGCGTCCCGTATGGCTCGAGATGAGTATGGACGTCCGTCACGCCGGGCAACGGGAGGGCGTAACGGGGCACGGAGTTAAGGACTTTCAGCGCCGCCCGCGCGACGTCATCTTGGATTCGGCAGCCGCCGGACGACGTCGCGGTAGTCGCGGAACGGCGTCGAGCACGGCGCGCCGTCCGCGTAGAGGAGGACGTTCTCGCCGACGTCTGCGTTGCTCACGGCCAGGATCGTCGCGGAGGTCGTCCCGCCGCCGGCCCCGTGGACGCAGATCGCGGGCCCGCGTCCCGCGCCGTGCGTCCGGAGGGTCCCCTGGAGAGCCCGGAGGGTCTCTTCGATGGGTTTCCGCGTGGACTTCCCAAGGAGGTCCTGGACGGCCTCCGCCTTCGCGTCCCCCGCCACGTTCCCGCCCTCATTGGTGAGGACGTTGAGGCCCTCATGGCCCCGCGTCATGGTGAGCCGGCCGTCGTAGCGGAAGAATCGGACCTCCTCGCGGGTCGCGGCGAGCAGGTTCCAGAAGTTGTACTCGTGCTCCCGGACCTCCCGCTGGACCAGGATGTCCACCGCGGGGACGGACGGCGCTCGGAGCGCGTCGAGGACGAGCTGGCCCCGAGACCGGAAGGCGGGCGGCACGACGGGCACCTCGGACCCGAGGAGCGAGGGAGGGTCCGCCGGGCGCATCGAGGACTCGTCCCGGTTCATCCCGACCACGAGGTCGTACCCTGGCACCGTGCGCCAGAGGAGGACGAGGGTGCACATGGAGACGCCTCACGGGGCCTGCCGGAGGTCCGTCGCGCGCATCTGGGATACCCGGGCGACGTCGGCCCGCCCCGCCTTCGCCGCGGACTCCTGGGCCAGCTCGTACGCGCGGATCGCTGCGGACCGGGTGCCGGGGTCCCCCGAGCCGCTCGCCTGCTCGCTCAGGACCTCCGCCGTGTCGAAGTAGTACTTCGCCGCAAGGAGGTGGTCCCCGAGGGTCCGGAAGAAGGCGCCCGCGAAGAGGCCCTCGTGGGTGAGCCCCTCGGCCCCGTCCGCGAAGTTGTCCTTGAGCACGGCGGCGTACTCCTTCGCGGCCTCCGGGAGGGACGGATCGCCCTGGAGGTCCTGGACCGCGTTCCGGTACTCAACGAGGGCGAGGTACTGCCCCTCGTCCCGAGGCATCTCCCCGTCCCC
>MGWD01000056.1:14792-18093 GCA_001800825.1 Euryarchaeota archaeon RBG_19FT_COMBO_69_17
GCCTCCGGGAGTCGGCCGAGCTTCTCGAGGCATCGGGCGAGGGCCTGGTGGATGCCGATCCGGTCCAGGGGCGGGCCGGATTCCGCGAGACGCGCGTAGTGGTCGAGGGCCTCTTGGAAGGCGCCCCGCGCCTCCGCCTCGATGGCCCGGACGAGATCCGACATCGGGAGGTCAATGCCCGGGGACGATTTGAGCCTGCGCCCGGTCGTGGGCGCGGCGTCTGTCTAGATCTCGGCCCACTTCCCGTGGCCCTCCCAGACCCGCACGTGGACGGGGAAGCGGACGACGGCCTTGAGCCGGTTCGAGAGGAGCTCCGTGATGTTCTCCACGGTCGGGTACTCGAGGGCCTCGTTCCAGTCCCCGTGGTCGTACTCCGCGAGGATGGCCCGCACGTGCCCCTTGAGGTCCGCGAAGTCGAGGATCATCCCGCCCTTGGGATCCCCTTCGATGTGCACGTCGATCTGGTACGTGTGGCCGTGGGACGACCCGCACCGCTCGTGCCCGGGGAGGTGGTGGGCGCAATCGATGTACTCCGTGATGCCGAGCTTCATCGGGGACCGTCCGAGGAGCCCGCGGGCCATAAAGGTTGTCCCCCGCCGGGGGCACGACTCGGGTCGGACCTTACAGTACGTACGGAGCGTTGAGGCTCCCCGAAGCTTTCGGACATCCGAAATGCGAGCCGAGGGCGTCCGCCGGAAGGCATCGGGCAACCTCGCGTCCCTCCCCCCGGGGACGACGGCCTCGATCGTGGCGATCGAGACCCCGGACGCGGTGCGGAGGCAGCTCCTGTCCCTCGGCGTCTTCGAGGGCGTGCGGATTCGCGTGCTCCGGAGGGCGCCCCTCGGAGGGGCAATCCTCGTCGCCGTCGGCTCGAGCGAGTACGCCCTGGGCCGCGAGATCGCGTCGAGGATCCGCGTCGCGACGGGGTGAGCGGACGTCCGCGTGCCATGGGACGCCCGCGGCGGACGCCGGCCGCGGGGACCTCACGATCGCCCTCGCGGGCAACCCGAACGTCGGGAAGTCGTCCCTGTTCAACCGCCTGACCCGGTCCCGGATGGAGACGGCGAACTACCCGGGGAAGACGGTCGAGGTCGCCGCGGGATCATGCGAGTGGACGGGACGCCGGGTCGTCCTCCTCGACCTCCCAGGCACGTACTCCGTCCTCCCCGCCTCGGAGGACCAGCGGGCCGCGCGGGACGCCCTCCTGGACGCCCGCCCCGACGCCGTGATCGTCGTCGTCGACACGACGAACCTCGCGAGGAACCTGTACCTCGTCCTCGGGGTCCTCGACCTCGGCCTCCCCGTCGTCATCGCCGCGAACCTCCTCGACGAGGCGGAGCGGCGCGGCCTCTTCCTCGATGCCCACCGCCTCGCGGAGCGCCTCGACGTGCCCGTCGTCCCGACCGTCGCGACGAAGGGCCAGGGGATCGACGGGCTCGTCCCCCAGGCGGCCCGGGCCGCGCGGGACGGCGTCCTCGAACGGCCCTGGTACGGGGAGGAGGTCGAGGCCGTCGTCGCGGAGGTCGCCCGCGTCCTCCCCGAGGAGGCGGTACCCCGCCCCCTGTCGCCCAGGGCCGCGGCCCTCCTGCTCCTCGAAGGGGACGAGCGGATCGGAGCGGCGGTCGCCGGGACGCCCCTCGCGGCCCGCGCGGGTAGCCTTGCGGAGCCCGTCGCCCGCGCGAGGCACGCCCTCGCGGAGGCCATCGCACGTGAGGTCCTGCGGACCGCGGCCGCGGAGGAGAACCTCGCGGACCGCCTGTGGGACCGGGTCACATCTCCCGTCGCGGGCATGGGGATCCTCGCGGGGGTCCTCCTCGGGATCTTCGCGTTCGTGTTCTTCGTGGGCGGGGCCCTCGCGACGGCCTTCACGGACCTCTGGTCTCGGACCGCATCGCCGACTATCGCGGCCGGCGTCACGGGCCTCGCGGGGGACGGCGTCGTCGGGCGGATCCTCCTGTGGGGCCTCGACGCGGGGATCGGCGCGGCCCTTGCCGTCGGGATCCCGTACGTCCTCACGTTCTACTTCGTCCTCGCGTTCCTCGAGGACTCCGGGTACCTCAACGCGGCCGCGTTCCTGAGCGACCGCGCGATGCACCGCTTCGGCCTCCACGGGCGGGCGGTGATCCCCCTCGTCGCGGGGCTCGGCTGCAACGTGCCCGCGATCATGGGCACCCGGGTCCTCGCGACGCGACGGGAGCGCTTCCTCGCGTCGGCCCTCGTGACCCTCGTGCCTTGCAGCGCGCGGAGCGCGGTCATCTTCGGCGCCGTCGGCTTCTTCGTCGGCCTTGGACCCGCCCTCCTCGTCTTCGCCGTGCAGCTCGGCGTCGTCGTCCTCGCGGGGTCCCTCCTGAACCGTCTCGTCCCGGGCCGGTCCACGGGGCTTGTCATGGAGGTGTTCCCCCTCCGGAGGCCCACGTTCACGGACGTCGCGCGGAAGACGTGGTGGCGTTTCCAGGCGTACCTGACCGTCGCCCTCCCGATCGTCGTGGGCGGGAGCCTCGTCCTCGGCGCCCTGTACGAGACGGGTGCCATGTGGGCCCTCAGCGACCCCCTTGCACCCCTCGTGACGGGCTGGCTCGGCCTCCCCGCCGTCGCGGGGCTCGCCCTCGTCTTCGCCGTCCTGAGGAAGGAGCTCGCCCTCCAGCTCCTCGTCGCCCTCGCGGCGGTCCAGTTCGGGGCGGGGGCCGCGAGCCTCTCGTCCTTCATGGGCGCGGACCAGCTCGTCGTGTTCGCGATCGTCACGACGATCTACGTGCCGTGCATCGCGACGGTCGCGGCCCTCGCGCGGGAGCTCGGCTGGAGGTCCTCCCTCGGGATCTCCGCCTTCACGGTCGCCCTCGCCCTCCTCGTCGGGGGCGTCGCGTGGCGCGGGCTGTCCCTCGTGTAGTCGTCAGAGGGGCGTCACGGTGAGGAACTGGAGGGGCTTCGTCCCGCGCTGGAGGAACCGGTGCTCCTCCTCGGACTGCACGAGGAGGACGACCCCCGGCCGCAAGGGGATCCGCTTGCCGGCGACGACGGCGAGCCCGCGGCCCTCCGTCACGACGAGCTGATGGTCCCATTCGTGCTGATGCTTCGCGGAGTACCCGCCCTTCCCGAGGACGAGCTCGTGCATTGCGGTCCTCCGCGCGCCGTCCTCCCGCCCGATGAGCTGGCGCATGCGAACGTTGTGGCTCCCCTCTTCCAGGTACTTCACGGGGGCGACGGAGCGGACCGTCGTCACGTACATGCGGACCTCGGGGAGACGCGAGCGGCGCTTAAGCTTTCCCGCCCTCGTAGCGGACGGGGTCCTCGGCCCCCGCCG
>MGWD01000056.1:18103-34233 GCA_001800825.1 Euryarchaeota archaeon RBG_19FT_COMBO_69_17
CGCTCCCGGCACGAGAGGCACGTCCCGCAATGGTCCTCGCGGTCCCAGTAGCAGGACCAGGTGACGTCGAAGGGGACGTCCATCGAGAGCCCCATCCGGACGACGTCCGCCTTGGACATCCCCCGCAGGGGCACGACGACCTCGACGGGGGTGGTCTGCGCGGCCCAGAGCCCCCTCCCGAGGAGGCGGTTGAGGCCCTCGAAGAACCGCGGGCTCGCGTCCGGGAACGCCTCCGGGTCCACGCCGTTGTGGCCCCCCACGAGGTACCGCGTCCCCGCGAGCTCCGCATGGTACGCGGCGAGGCTGTAGAAGATCAGGTTCCGGGCGGGGATGTAGCCCTCCGGGGACGCCTCGAGGGCGGGGTTCCGGAGTCCCTCCTTCCGGAGGTCGTCGACCTCCTTGAGGAACGGGAGGTCCACCCGGACGGGCGGCGCGACGCGGGCGCGCGCCGAGAGGGCCTCGATCGCGGCGTGCTCCCGCCGAGGCCGGCCGAAGTAGTCGAACGTCAGGGTGCGGACGGACCATCCACGGGCCTTCGCCCACCACAGGGCGACGGCGGAATCGACCCCGCCCGACAGGAGGACGATCGCGGAGTCCATGGCCCCCTGGCCAGGGGGCCCAGCGTATTTGGACTTGTCCCGAATCCGCCCCCGCGGGGCTCACTCCGCCGGAGGCGGCGGCACGAAGAAGGGCTCCCAGAGGACGGACAGCTCGTCCTCGATCCCCGGGAGGGCGATGCCGTTCCACGCGGTGAGCCGCTCCCCGTACCGGTCGAGGAGGAGGGAGAGGATGTGCCGGAGCCGGTGGGTGATCGCCTCCGTCTCCCCGCGGCGCGCGAGGACGGCGAGGACGACGTTGTCCTCCGTGCACAGGATGAACCGGTGCTCCCCGAGGACGACCTCCTGGACCTCCCCGTCCCGTTCCGTGAACGCCTCCCGGACGAAGTTCGACACGACCGCGATCATCCCGCCGACGACGTCCCGGTCCTTGTCCGTCATCAGGCTCCGGGACATGTGCTTCACGAGGAGGCCGCTCGGGGCGATGAGGAAGACCTCCTCGAGCTCGGGCTCCTCGGGCCGCGGCTCCGACGGCGGCGCCGGGGCGACCTCGACGCCGGGCGGGGCGGGCGTGGTCGAGGCGGGGGCCGGTACGTCCGTCGAGTCCGCGACCGGCGCCGTCGGTTCCTCCTTCTTGGGCGAGGGCCGGAGGTTCCAACCCTCGGAGGCCGCGAACCCGGCCGCGAGGCCCATGATCAGGACGAAGAACCAGGCCCAGCCGGGCCCGAAGCTCAGGACGAGGGGAGGGCTCGAGATCTGCCCGCGGAAGTCGGGGATCGCCGTCCCGTACGGAGCGCCGAGGGGGCTCGCGACGGCGGGGATCTGGAGGACGAGGTCGAGCCCCGCGTACAGGAGGAAGGCGCAGGCCCCGAGGAGGGCGAGCGCGCCGAAGAGCCCGCGGAGCTTCCGGAGGGCCGTGAGGGCGGACAGGCCGATCCCCGCGATCGTCAGGATCACGGAGAGGACGAACCACTTGCCCAGCCCGACGAGGAGGACGGCGAGGCCCTGCTGCTCGGGGTAGGCGCCGGGCAGGGCATAGTAGTCGTACGTCAGGACCGTCGTGAGGTTCGTCGTGCCGTTCCGGACCGTGTGGGTCGCTCCGAAGAGGCCGTACGACCACGTCTCCTCGTCGGGGGTGCCCGTGACCCGGAACTCCCACAGGGGCTCCGCCACGGCGAAGGAGGCGAGGACGAGGACGAGGCCTGCGGCCGCGAGGCCCGACCAGATCGACATGGGGCCCTGGAACGACGAGGCCCGTGGATTAATAGGCCTCTCACCCCGTTATCGGCCGCGAGAACGGGTTATCGATTCGGATAACAGGGCCGTCAGCGGTCCTTCCACCGCGGGGCTCGCTTCTCGAGGAACGCGCGCACGCCCTCCTCCTTGTCCTCGGAGCCCATCGCGAGGGCGAAGAGGGCCTGCTCGTGGCGGATCCCTTCCTCGAGGGGGAGGCGGGATGCCCCCTTGACGGCGGCCTTCGCGAGGCGGATCGCGACGCCGGACTTCGAGGCGATCCTCCCCGCGATCTCCGACGTCCGGTCCGCGAGGCGGGCGTGGGGGACGACCTCGTCGACGAGCCCGATCCGGAGGGCCTCGCGGGCGTCGATCGTGTCCCCGGTGAGGGCGAGTCGCATCGCGACCCCCGGCCCCACGAGCCTGGGCAGGCGTTGGCTCGCGCCCCCTCCCGGGATGAGGCCGAGGTTGATCTCCGTCTGCCCGAACGTCGCGCGCTCCGAGGCGATCCGGAGGTCGCACGCGAGGGCGAGCTCGAGCCCGCCGCCGAGGCAGAGGCCGTTGATCCGCGCGAGGACGGGCTTCTCCAGCCCGTCGACGGCGTCGTACAGGGTCCCTCGTTCGTACAGGTGCCACTGGTCCGTCGTCGTCCGGCCGACGAACTCCGCGATGTCGGCCCCGGCGACGAAAGCCTTGTCCCCGGCCCCGGTGAGGACGATCACCCGCACGTCAGGGTGGGCATCGAGCCCGCGGAGGGCCTCGACGAGCTCCGCCTTCATCCCCCGGGACATCGCGTTGAGCTTCTCGGGGCGGTTCAGGGTCACGAGGGCCACGGACCCGTCCCGCTCCACGACGATCGTCTCGTAGGCCATGGGACCGGCGGAGGATGGGCGGACGGGGGCTTGAGGCCTCGCCTGCCGGGTTAACCTTATTCAAGGTTAACTCGCGGACGGGAGGCGCGACCCGCCGCGCGGCTCACAGGAGCCGGTCCATCGTCAGGGCGACCGTCTCGAAGCCGAGTCGCTTCCAGACCGCCACGCCCAGGGCGTCCCGTGCGTCCGTGCGGAGGCGGACGCGACTCACCTGCCTCTCCGCGAACCACGCGAGGGCCGCGCCGACGAGCTCCCGCCCCACGCCCCGCCTCCGGTAGGCCGGCCGCACGTACACGTCGGAGATGAGCCCGTGGACCCGCTCCAGGAAGATCCCGGGTCGTCGGTCCATGCTCGCGAGGAGGAACCCGACGACCCGGCCCTCGTCTTCGGCCACGAGACACACGTCCGCGTCTTGCGGCCGATATGGCCCACGAGGTACGTCCGCCACCTGGCCTCCTCGCCGGGGGCGAGGCGGAAGTCCTGGCCTCCGAGGGCCGCGTGGTACCCGATGAGCTCCCGCCAGAGGCGGACGATCTCCGGCAAGTCCCGCGCCCTCGCGGGCCGGACCCGGACGACCCTCGCCATCGTCCGGAACAGCCGTTGGCGCTCGCTACTACGTTGGGTCTACACCTCGCCGCCCGGGGATCGGGTTCGCATCCGGCGTCCTCACTTCCCCTGGAACCTCGGCTTCCGCTTCTCGAGGAACGCCCGGAAGCCCTCCTTCGCGTCCGCCATCGCGAAGAGGCGGTTCTGGAGCTCCCGCTCGAGAGCGAGCCCCTCCGGCAGGGACATCTCCGTCCCCTCGACGACGGACCGCTTGATGAGGCCCGCCGCGCGGGCCGCGTGGCCCGGGTACGCGAGGCCCCGCGCGAAGGCCATCGTCTCCTCCCAGAACCGGTCCCGCGGGAAGACCCGGTTCAGGATCCCCCACTCGAGGGCCTCCTTCGGGATGAGGGTCCGGCCCGTGACCATGAGGTCAATCGCCCGGCTCTTCCCGACGAGGCGGGGGAGCCGCTGCGTGCCCCCCGTCCCGGGGAGGACCCCGAGGGTGACTTCGGGGAGGCCGATCTTCCAGGGCCCGTCCGAGGCGAAGCGGAGGTCCGCGGCGAGGGCGATCTCGAGCCCCCCGCCGACGCAATGCCCGTCGATCGCCGCGACGAAGACCTTCGGGGTGGCCTCCATCTTGTCCAGGGTCTCCTGGCAGTCCAGGCAGAACATCGCCTTGTACTCTGGCGTCGAGGAGGCGAGGAGGTTGATGTCCGCGCCCGCGGACCACACCCCGTCGAGGCGGGACGCGAGGACGCACACGTCGACCTCGTCGTCGAAGCGGACGTCGTCGATCACGGAACCGAGGTCGCGCATGAGGTCGGCGTCGTACGTGTTCGCCTTCGGCTTGTTCAGCCACGCGACGGCCACGCGGTCCTTCTTCTCCAGGGAGATGTACGTGAGGTCCATCGGAGCCCCTCGGACGGTCCTATCGGAGGCCGCCGTAATAAAGGATGACGAATCCGGGCGCGATGGCCGAGCGGCCGCGGGCTCAGGCCTTCTCGAGGACCGCGACGTACTGGTCCGGCGGGCCGCTCGCCCAGATCACGTTCGCGAGTTCCCAGCCCGACTCGTGGGCGATCCGCGCGAGGTGGTCGGGGGAGATCAGGAGGAGGTCGAACCAGTCCCCCACGCGACCGCCGTACCGGATCCGGAGGGTGGTCCGCCCCGCGGGGCGGCCTCGGGCCACGTTCCTCCGGATGTACGGGAGGTGCTCCGGCGTAGTCCCGGGGATCCGCGTGTGCCCGACGATCCGCCCGCGCCGGGACGTGATCTCCCGCGCGTCCCGGAGGAACGCGCGCATCTTGGGGACGTCCCCCGCGAGGCCCAGGTTGTTCCCCATCATGAGGATCGTGTCGAAGGTCCCCAGGCCCTTCGGGAGGCGGGAGACGCTCGCCTGGTACACCTCCCGGACCCCACGGACCCGCGCGAGGGCGACCTGGGTCGGGGCCGGGTCGATCGCGACGACGCGGACCCCTTTCCGTTGCAAGTACAGGGAGTGCCGGCCGGGGCCGCAGCCCACGTCGAGGACCCGGCCGCGGACCTCCTTCATCGCGTCGTGCTCGAGGGCGGGCCACTTGTCCGCGGCGGCGAGGTAGAGGGCGAGGTCCGAGTCGTTCCGTCGGCCGTCGTCCCGCTCGATGACCGCGACGGCCCTCTTCCCGAGCCAGCGGTCGAGCATCGCTTGGGCGAACAGCTCGAACGAGGTCCCGGCGGGTGGTCGTCGTCGGCGGGCGGGCATGGGAAGCCGTCCCTCCGAACCGCCGGGGGGCTACATGGCCTTTTCCCACCTCCGCCAAGTGGCCCCGGCGCAGCTACAACATGATTGCGCGCGACAAACCTTATCCGGCCGGCCCGCATCGTGGCGGGAGGGGACGTCCATGGCCCGTCCGCGTCGGGACACGAAGTTCGAGGTCTACGGGCAGGAGATGCTCGAGAAGGTCGTCGCGAAGAGCGGGAGCTCGGGGCGCGTCTACCTGCCGCCGGATTGGATTGGGAAGCGCGTGAAGGTCGTCCGGGTCGACTGAGGCCCCTCCATGTCGGGTCTCTTCCGGCCGCCCGACGTTGCGGCGTGCGCCCGGTGCGGGAGCGGCCGGGTCCATCCGAAGCTCCTCGTGATGGGCCCCATCGCGGGGATCGACAGCGACAGCCGCTCCTTCCTCTGCGAGGCGTGCGGGTACGACGGGCTCCCCGTGATGTTCGACACGGAGGAGGCCCGCGCGAGGTTCGAGGCGGAGAAGCGCGGGCCCCCGGAGGCGTCGCCGTCGGAGCCCCGCCAAGGAATCCTCTCGATCCCGATCCTCCCCGTCCTCACGGAGCCCCTCGTGGACCTCAAGGTCCTCGACCTGATCCCCGTCCGTCTGGCCTCCGTCGTCGGGGTGGGCTGGGACGGCCGGCAGATCGCCCCGACCCGGTACCGTGCGTCGTTCCAGGAGTACTGGGACGCGATCGGAGGTCCGCGGTACAACGCGGCCCGCGTGTTCATGCTCGACCTCACGGGGATCAACCGCGCGAACCCGAACTTCGACGTCCTCCGGCATCTCGTGAAGCGCTGCGCCGTGTGGCTCGACCTCGGGGCGCGGGAGCCCGAGGAGATCATGGACGGGTACATGCTCGACGTGGAGAGGGTCGTCGCGGGCTCGAAGACCTTGGGGTCCCTCGAGGCGTTCCGCGAGCTCCACAGTCTCTCCTCGGAGGTCCTCCCGTGCCTCGACTGGGACGGCCGCGTCGTGTGGGGCGATCCTCGAGAGGCCCGGACGGACCTACGGGACGTCGCGAAGGCGCTATGCGCGATCGGCTTCGACGCGGTGTGCGTGATGGACGTGCGCCGGCTCGGCACGGAGGCCGGCCCGGATCCCGGCCTCCTCGCCCAGATCGACGGTCTGGCGATTGAGGTGTACCTCGGCGGGGGCCTCCGGGAGGAGGACGTCACCGGGCTCGGGGAGCGCGGGATCGCGGGGGCCCTCGTGGACCCCTACACGCCCGTGATCCGCGACCTCCTCAGGCCGCCCACGAAGGAAGGCCCCGCGGAGGCGAAGGCGCCGGAACCTGTGCCCCGCCCGACGCCGCCGAGGGACGCCCCCGCAGACGCGGGCTGACCGAACGTCGGTCCTCAGACCCGCTCGACGTCGATGCCGACCTTCCGGATGAGGTCGAGGCCCTCGTCGGACCGGTATGTCGCCCGGTAGTACACCTTCGACACCCCGGAGTTGATGATCGCCTTCGCGCACGTGATGCACGGCTGGGCCGTGACGAAGGCGACCTTGCGGGGATCGTTCACGCGCACCTTGATGAGCGCGTTCACCTCGCTGTGCACGCAGCCGCATCCGCCCGGCTGGTCGACGCGGCAGTCGTCGTGCGCGAGGCCCCTTGCGGTCCCGTTGTAGCCGAAGCCGTAGATCTGGGTCATGTCCTCCGACGTGATCACGCAGCCGACCTGGAATCGCTTGCACGTCGCGCGGCGCGTGAGGGACATCGCGAAGTCCATGATCAGGCTCTCGAGGCTCGGCCGCTCGATCTTCCCCGTCGTCTCGCCCCCGGGACGGGGCAGTGGAACCGGGGGAGCGGCTTAAGCTTTCGGAGTCGTCCCCATCGGGGCCGTCACTTGAGCCGGACTGTCGTCACGCCCTGCGCCTCGTCCCGGAGGACGACCCCCTCCCGCGCGAGGACCTCGAGGTGGCCGAGGACCTCCGCCCTGCTCTCCCTCCGGATCGTCTCCGCGAGGCCGTGGTGGTCGACGTGGCCGTGGGTCAGGACGATTCGCTCGACATCCGCGGGTGTGAGGCCGACCTCCCGGAGCTGGGACCGCAGGGCCTCGTAGCACTCGGGGGCCGTTCGGCCCCGTGTCGATCAAGGTGACGCGCTCGTCCGTGAACGCGTAGACGTTGACCGTCCCGATCGGAGGGCGGGTCGGGAGATCCAAGCGGCACAAGGCCTCCCTGAGCCGCATCGGCGTGCCCATGGTCTCCCCGACCCCATAGACCTCGCCCACCGGGAGGATCCTCTGACGTCCCTCGGGATCTTATCGGGTCGTCGCGGAGCGGGCCTTCGCGAGCTCTCGCTCCCGCAGCTCCCGCCGGAGGACCTTCCCGATCATCGACTTCGGGAGCTCCTTCGTGAACTCGACCTGCTTGGGGACCTTGAAGGGGGCGAGCCGCTCCTTGCAGAAGGCGATGACCTCCTCCTCCGTGGCCGCGGCCCCGGCCTTCAGGACGACGAAGGCCTTCACGGTCTCCCCGCGGTACGCGTCCGGGATTCCGATCGCCGCGGCCTCCCCCACGGCCGGGTGCATGAAGAGGACCTCCTCGACCTCCCGCGGGTACACGTTGTATCCGGAGCAGAGGATCATGTCCTTCTTCCGGTCCACGATGTAGAAGTACCCGTCCTCGTCCATCCGCGCGACGTCCCCCGTGAGGAGCCAGCCGTCCCGGAGGACGGCGGCTGTGTCCTCGGGCTTGTTCCAGTACCCCTTCATGACCTGCGGCCCGCGGATCGCGAGCTCCCCCGTCTCTCCCGGCGGGACCTCCCGGGAGGGGTTGTCCACGTCGACGATCCGCGGCTCCGTATCGGGGAACGGGAGGCCGATCCCCTCCTTGACCGTGCCCACGAGGGGGTTCGCATGGGTCACGGGGGACGCCTCCGTGAGGCCGTACCCCTCCACGAGCTTCCCGCCCGTGACCTTCTCCCACTCCCGGCGCACCTCGTTCGGGAGGGCCGCCGCCCCCGAGATGCACGCCTTGATCGAGCTCAGGTCGTACTTCGAGAGCTTCGGGTGGCGGAGGAGGGCGATGTACATCGTCGGGACGCCGGGGAAGATCGTCGGCTTCGTCCTGTGGATGAGCTTGAGGATCGCGTCGATCTCCCGCGGGTTCGGGTGGAGCACGACCTCCGCCCCGAGGGTGACGCCCGCGAGGAGGACGGTCGTGAGGCCGTACACGTGGAAGAGGGGGATCGCGCCGAGGAACCGCTCGGAGCCCTTCACGCTCCCGGGGAGCCACGCGGCGGTCTGGAGGGCGTTGGCCACGAGGTTCCGGTGGGTCAGCATGGCGCCCTTCGGGGTCCCGGTGGTCCCGCCCGTGTACTGGAGGACCGCGACGTCCTCCCGGGGGCTCACCCGGGGCGCCTCCCCCGCGGCCGGCGTCGCCAGCAAGTCCGCGTACCGGTGGACCCACGGCTCCTCCGGGATCGCGAGGGGCCAATGGCCCTGCTTCCGCAGGTCCTTCTTCTTCTTGATCGGATAGAGCTGGCGGAGGGGCGCCTTCAGGTAGTCCGCGACGTCCGCGACGACGACGTGACGCAGGCCCGTCGCGGGCTTCGCCTTCGCGACGTTGTGCCAGAACAGGTCGAGGACGACGGCCGCCTCGACGCCCGCGTCATTGTACAGCTCCTCGAGCTCCCGAGGCGTGTACAAGGGGTTCGTCTGGACGACGATCCCGCCCGCCCGGAGCACGCCGAAGAAGGCCACGTGGAAGTGGGGCGTGTTCGGGAGGACGAGGGACACGCGAGCCCCCGGCCTCATGCCGATGGACCGGAGCCCCGCCGCGAAGCGGTCCGCGCTCGCGTCAAGCTCCCCGTATGTAATCGTCTTCCCGTAGAATCGGATCGCGGGCCAGTCAGGACCCTCCTTCGCGGTCCTCCGGAGGAGCTCGTGGACGGGGATGTCCGGATACTCCAGGGTCTTCGGCACCCCTTCGGGCCAGTGTCGATGCCAGGGTCTCTCCATACGCTCCTCCCCGAGAACGGGTCGACATCGACTCGGATGAGTTAAACGTAATGGGCCTTCGGGCCGGCGAAACGATTATCGCGGCCGGGGGCCGTGTCCCGCGCGGGTCGTCGTCTGCCCCATCCCCCGCGCACGGAGCTCGTCCAGGAGGAGGCGATCGGAATCCTCCTCCTGGACCACCCGCCCCGGAACCTCCTCACCCGATCCATGGTCCGCGACCTCGCGGGCCACGTCGCGGGCCTCGAGAAGGACATCGCGGTCCGGGCCGTCGTCGTCGCGGGCGCGGGGGAGGCGGAGTTCTCAGGCGGGCTCGACCTCGAGGAGTGGGCGGCCCTGTCCCCGAAGGAGGCCCAGGAGGAGATCCGGGCGGGACAGGACGCCCTGTGGGCCCTCGAGCATCTCTCGAAACCCACCGTCGCGGCGATCTCCGGCGTGTGCCGCGGGGCGGGGGCCGAGGTCGCCCTCGCGTGCGACCTCCGGATCGCGTCGGAGACCGCGACGTTCGCCTTCCCGGAGGTCGACCTCGCCTGGATGCCGAGCCACGGGGGCACGGCACGACTCGCGCGGGTCCTCGGGCGATCCGCCGCCCTGGAGCTCCTCGTCTCGGGTCGGACCGTGAAGGCCCTCGACGCCCTCCGCCTCGGCCTCGTCGACCACATGACGACGCCCGGGGACGACCTCGAGCAGGCGAAGCGCCTGGCGCGGGCGTTCGCGGAGAAGCCGCGGGCCGCCGTGCGAGCGATCAAGCGGACCCTCGTCGAGGGGGAGGAGAAGCCCTACCGGAACCGGTTCCTCCTCGAGTCCCAGCACGCGGTCCAGCTCCTCTGGTCCGAGGAGTACCGCGAGGCCGCCCGGCGCACCGCGAAGAAGCGGCCTTGAAGGCGTCCCCCCGGCCTCATGCGAGGGCCGCCGTCGCGAACAGGACGTGGAAGGGGACGCAGTACACGAGGGCGTGCGTCACCGCGGACACGTCCGTCCCCGCGGGGATCGGGACGTTGTAGCTCCCGTCCGTTGCCGGGACGTCGCCCAGGACCACGTCGGAGGCGTCGTACGCCGCATCGGAGGAAAGGAAGAGCTCGATGTCGGGGCCGTTCTGGACGCGGAACGCCTCGAGCCGGAGGACGTAGGCCCCGCGGCCGTCCGTCAGGATCCTCGCGGATCCGCTCGCGAAGTGGAAGTCGTCCCGGCCCGCCCACGTCCCCTCCTTCACGACGGTCTCGAAGCCCGCCGGCACGGGCGCGTTCGCGCGGGTCACGAGGAATAGGGGCCCGGCGAGCCATGCGCCCGCGGCCGACGCCACGACGAGGAGCGCGATGATCGTAGTCCGCGTGCGGGTCCCGTGCATACCCTTCGGCCTTCCCATGCAGCCGGCACGGGGTCCGCCGCCTTAGGTGTTCTTCAGGGACACGCCCGAATCCCGCCCGACTCCCGCCTCAGCGGCGCAGGACCTGCTCCTTGGGCCCCCACCGCTTGAGCTCGATGTCCACGCCGACGTCCGTTGCGACGAAGGTCCCGTCGCGGAACTTCGCCTCTTTGAGGACCTTCGCTCGGTGCCCCTCGTCCTCGAACGCGAGGCGGGCCTCGAACATCCCGAAGTCGATGTGCACGGCGTCCTCGAGGTGGACCTCCCCGTGGAGGCGGGTGCCTTCCTGGAGCACGCCCCCCACGATCCCGACCCGGCGCGCCCTCACCCGCTTCATGTGGCCGAAGCAGACGATCCGGCCCTCGGCCCACTCCCCGGCCCGCACCTTCGCATAGGCCCCGCGGGGGTCCAGGCCGTACACCTCGAGGAACGTGGACCCGTCCTTCGGGTCGTACGACCAGCCTTTGCCCGGGTCCCGAGCGATCCGGAGGCGGAGGTACCCCTCCTCCTCGCAGTCCGGGCAAAGGATCGCCTCGAGGACCCGTCCCTTGAAGGGGAACGCGGCCTCGAACTCGGGGCCCGTGCGGATCGTCTTCGCCACGGCCGCGGGAAGCGCCGCGGGAACGATAAAGGCACAGGCCCGTGCGGCCCGGGCGCTGTCCTCCCATATCACGTAGGTTTCAAGCCGCCGCACGCCGTTGGACGGGGCGGAAGCGACTCCCGGGGGGCCGGCATCGAGGGCGAACGTCTCGTCCGGAACTACGTGGTCGAGGGAGGAATCTCCGGGCGTCTGCCCGCAGGGATCCAGATCTGGGACGAGACGATGCGGGACGGGGAGCAGACCCCAGGCGTCGCCTTCACCCCTGAGGAGAAGCTCGAGATCGCGACCCTCATGGACGAGATGGGCGTCCCGATCATGGACGCCGGGATCCCCGTCGTCTCCAAGGAGGAGGCCCGCGGGGTCAGGCTCGTGGCCAACGCGGGGCTCAAGGCGACGATCGTGGCGGCGGCCCGCGCCGTGCGCAAGGACGTCGACGCGGTCCTCGACGCCGGGGCGGACGAGATTTCCATCTTCATCGCGTGCTCGGACCTCCACCTGACGCACAAGCTCCGGATGACGCGGGCCCAGGTCCTCGAGGCCTCCGTCCGGCAGGTCGAGTACGCGAAGGACCACGGCGTGCCCGTGTCCTTCGTCACGGAGGACACGTTCCGCGCGGACCTCGAGTACGTCGTCGAGCTGTACAACGCGTGCATCGAGGCGGGCGCGGTCCGCGTCGTGTTCTGCGACACGGTCGGGGTCGCGACGCCCTCCGCAGTCGCGTGGTTCTTCGAGCGCGTCCTGCCGCGACTCCGACCCGCGGAGCTCTCCTTCCACGGGCACAACGACCTCGGCCTCGCCGTCGCGAACAGCCTCGCGGCCCTCGAGGCCGGCATCCTCGTCCCCCACGTCTGCGTGAACGGACTCGGGGAACGGTCCGGGAACGCGAGCCTCGAGGAGCTCGTCCTCGCCCTCGAGACCCTCTACGGCTACGACACGGGGATCGACGTTTCCCGGATGTACGATCTCGCGCGCCTCGTCGAGCGGCTCAGCGGCGTGCCCATCGGGGTCCACAAGCCCGTCGTCGGGTACAATGCGTTCAGCCATGAGTCAGGGATCCACGCGGACGGCGTCCTCAAGCACACGGCCACGTACGAGCCCATCCAGCCCGAGGCGATCGGGCGGGAGCGCCAGTTCATCTTCGGGAAGCACACGGGCTCGATGGCCGTGTCCGATCGGCTCCGGAAGCGGGGGGTCGCCGCGACGCCAGAGCAGGTCTCCCTCCTCGTCCAGCTCATCAAGGAGCTCGCGGAGTCGAAGCCCAAGGAGGAGCAGCAGGCCTTCGTCGAGCTGTTCCGGGAGCGGGAGGAGCGGCGCCGCGGGGTCGCGGACCAGGAGTTCTGGATGCTCGCCCGGAAGGCCGGGCTCCCGGTCCCTCCCGAACTCGGGATTTGATCCCCGGACCCGAGCCCGTCAGGGAGCCGACCCCGGGGGGTCGCCCGCGGCCGGGCGAGGGCTCTCCGCGGTCCCGCGGCGAGATGCGGCCCTCCTCGTGGTCGAGATGTAGATGCCGACGAGGGTGACCGCCCCGCCCGCGAGGACGAGCGGATCGAAGCTCTCGGATCCCACGGAGACGCCCAGGAGGACCGCGACGATCGGGGTCACGAGGGCGATGAAGGACATGTACGTCGCCTCGACCGTGCGCAGGAGCCAGAGGTACGCGGCGAACGTGACGACGGACCCGGCGAGGGCGAGGTACAGGATGGCGAGGACCCCCTCGGGCCACGAGGGGACCGCCCACGCCTCCCCGACGGCGAGGGACGCCGTCGCGAGCCCGACGGCCCCGATCCCCATCGCGAACCCGTTGAAGCTGAAGGGGTCGATCGTCGCCCCCCACCGTTTCATCGCGACCGTGGAGACGGCCGCGCAGGCCGCGGACAGGACGATCGCGAGCATGGGGAACAGCTTCTCGGGGCCCGCGGTCGCGAGCTGCCCGCGGAAGATGATGAGGATCCCCGCAAAGCCGAGGGCGATCCCTCCGATCTTCCGTACGCCGAGCCGCTCCTTCGGGATCAGGGCGTGGGCCGCAAGGGCCGTCTGGAGGGGCATCGTCGCGAACAGGATCGCGGAGAGGCCGCTCTCGACCCCGTTGTTCTCCCCCCAGTAGATGAGGCCGTAGTCCGCCGTGAACAGGACGACGCCCACGAAGGCGACGAGGGACCAGTCCGCCCGGGTCCGCGGGAGGCGGGAGCCCGCGAGGGCCGCGAGGCCCAGGAGGGTGAGGGACGCCAGGACGAACCGCAGGCTGGCGGCGAGGAACGCGGGCGCGCCCTCGAGGCCGATCTTGATCGCGAGCCAGGTGGAGCCCCAGATCACGCAGAGCATCGCGAACGCGGAGCCCTTCAGGAGCCGGCCGTCCACGGGGGCCGGCCACGCGTCCGTTCCCTTTAGCCTTACGTCCGGCGGCCGCCGGGACGGCGATGTTTATAGCGTCCCCCGCCTTGGGGACCCGGAGTCTCCGTACGATGTCCGGCATGACGATGTCCGAGAAGATCCTCGCCCGGGCGAGCGGGACCCCGCACGTCCGCGCGGGGCAGATCGTCGACGGGTACGTCGACCTCCTCTACATGCACGAGATGCTCGCCCTCGCGATCAAGCCTTTCGACGAGATCGGCGTGGGGAGGATATGGGATCCTTCGAAGTGCGTCGTCACCGTCGACCACTGGGTCCCCCCGCCGAACGAGCAGATCGCCCGCATGCACCAGGCGATCCGGGAGTTCTGCTGGAAGTATGGGATCGAGCGATTCCACGACGTGGGGGACCACGGGATCATCCACCAGCTCGTGGTCGAGCGAGGGTACGTCCGGCCGGGGATGCTCGTGATCGGCTCGGACAGCCACACGAACATGGCGGGGGCGATGGGAGCGTTCGCCGCGGGGATCGGGGTCACGGAGACGGCCGCGGTCATGGCGACGGGGAAGCTCTGGCTCAAGGTCCCGGAGACCCTGGACGTCCGCGTGGACGGACGGCTCTCGAGCCGGACGGGGGCCAAGGACGTCATCCTCAGGGTCATCCAAACGACGGGGGACGACGGGGCCTCGTACAAGGCCGTCGAGTTTCACGGCGGCACGATCCATGACTTCCCGATGAACGAGCGGTTCGTCCTCTCGAACATGACGACGGAGATGGGTGCCAAGGCGGGCATGGTCCCCGCGGACGGGACGACTCGCGAGTACCTCCGGGAGCTCGGCGCGGAGTCGGAGGCCCTCGACGCGGACTCCGACGCCCGCTACCTGAGGGCGTACGACATCGACGTGGACGGGATGGGCCCTCAGGTCGCCTGCCCCAACAACCCCGCCAACGTGAAGCCGGTTGAGGAAGTCGCGGGAACGAAGATCGACATGGCCTTCGTCGGCTCGTGCACGAACGCGCGGATTCAGGACCTCCGGGCCGCGGCGGAGATTCTCAAGGGGGAGAAGGTCGCGGCGCGAGTCCGGATGGTCGTGACCCCCGCGAGCCAGGCGATCTACCGCCAGGCGATGAAGGAAGGCCTCGTCGAGGTCTTCCTCGACGCCGGCGCGACGTTCACGTCCTCCACGTGCGGCCCGTGCTTCGGGGGCCACATGGGGGTCCTCGCGCCGAAGGAGGTGTGCATCTCCTCGACGAACCGGAACTACCCCGGCCGCATGGGGAGCCCGGAGTCCCAGGTGTACCTAGGCTCCCCGTACACGGTCGCGGCGTCCGCCCTGTACGGGCAGATCACGGATCCCCGGGGGGCCTGAGGATGGAGACCCGGTTCCAGGGACGCGCATGGCTCTTCGGGGACGACATCTCGACGGACCACATCATCGCGGGGAAGTACCTCGGGTCCATGGACTTGAAGAGCCTCGCGGAGCACGCGATGGAGAACGTGGATCCGCAGTTCTCGAAGAAGGTCCGACCGGGGGACATCCTCGTCGCGGGCTCGAACTTCGGGTGCGGCTCGAGCCGTGAGCAGGCCCCCGTGGCCCTCAAGGGCGTGGGCCTCTCGTGTGTGATCGCGGAGACGTTCGCCCGGATCTTCTACCGCAACGCGATCAACATCGGGTTCCCCCTGGTCGAGTGCCCCGCTCTCCGCGGGAAGGTGAAGGAAGGCGACTCGATCTCCGTCGACATGGCGGCCGGGACGATCACGCTTGCCTCCGCGGAGCGGATCCCGTTCGCCCCGCTCCCTCCGAATCTCCTCGACATCCTCCGCGCGGGGGGTCTCGTGCCGAAGCTAAGGCAGGAACTCGCCGCGAGACCTCCCTGACCCCCGGGCTCGTGCCCACGGGAACCCTTATTTGGCCTATCGGGCTACCGCGCGCCGATGCCTCACGAGATCGTCCTGCTCCCCGGCGATGGGACCGGTCCCGAGGTCATGCGGGAGGCCGTGAAAGTCATCGAGGCCGTGGAGTCGACCTTTGGCCTCAAGTTCGATAAGGTCTCCTATCCCATGGGCGGCGAGCACTGGCTCGCGACGGGCGAGGAGTGGCCCGAGGGGACGTTCGAGGCGTGCAAGGCCGCGGACGCGATCCTCCTGGGCGCCGTCGGCCATCCCGACGCGGTCCTCCCGAGCGGGGACCTCGCGGGGATCGGCGTCCTGTTCGGCCTCCGCTTCGGCCTCGACCTCTACGCGAACGTCCGCCCGACGAAGCTCTACCCGAACGTGCGGCACAAGGTCCACGACGGGTTCAAGCAGGTCTGGGAGCCCGGTAAGGTCGACTTCGTGATCGTCCGGGAGAACACGGAAGGCCTCTACACGCCGACCCGCGGGTTCCTCACCCGGGGCGGGGTCGACGAGCTCGCCGTGGACGCCCGGATCATCACGAGGAAGGGCGCGGAGCGCGTCGTCCGCTTCGCCTTCGAGCTCGCGAAGACCCGGAACGGGGCGCCGGGGGACGGCAAGAAGCGCGTCACCTGCGTGGACAAGTCCAACGTGACGGCGGGCTGCCGCCTGTTCCGGAAGGTGTACGACGAGGTCGCCTCCGGGTATCCGCAGATCCAGCGGGACTATGCGTTCATCGACGCGTTCCTCCAGTGGATGACCCGCTCTCCCGAGTCGTACGACGTCGCCGTGACGTCGAACATGTTCGGGGACATCGCGACGGACCTCGCGGCGGTCCTCCAGGGGGGGATGGGGATGGCCGCGGGCGGGAACATCGGGGACCGCCACGGGATGTTCGAGCCCATCCACGGGAGCGCGCCGAAGCACGCGGGGAAGGACGTGGTGAACCCGACCGCGATGGTCCTCGCGACCCAGATGATGCTCGACTGGCTC
>MGWD01000056.1:34436-36759 GCA_001800825.1 Euryarchaeota archaeon RBG_19FT_COMBO_69_17
ACTTCCCCATCCGGATGTCGTCCACGAACTCCCCGCGGATCCGGAACTGGCGCTTCAGGACGCCCTCGACCACGAAGCCCGCGGACTCATAGAGCCGCTTCGCCCGCTCGTTCGTCGCGAAGACGCTCAGCTCCGCCTTCCGGAACCCGCGCGCCTTCATCCACTCGAGGATCCGGGCCATGAGGGCCGCCCCGAGGCCCGCCTCCCGCCAGCTGTCCCGGATCGCGATCCCGACGAGCCCGACATGCCGGCTCTTCGACCACTCCCCTCCGCGGCAGTCGACCTGGCCCACGATGGACCCTCCGGTCGTCGCGACGAGCAGGGCGCTCCCGTGGCCGTCGAAGGCGGCGATCCACTCCCTCTCCCGGTCCACGTCGTTCGGGACCTCGTCCATGAGGAGGTAGATCTCCTCCGCGCACACGAGGTTGATGTTCTCCAGGAGGGCCGCCGCGTCGTCCGACTCTGCGGGGCGGACCGTGACCGTGCGGCCGTCCCGCAGGACGACGTCCTCCTCGCGCAGGGGGTCGCCCATCGCCCGCCTCACAGGGGGAAACGGTCGCTGATCTCGGGGCGCCGCCGCTCCCCGCTCGCGAGGAACGCGTCCATCTGCTCCCGGAGCCGGGGGGTGAGTTGCTCGTACACGTCCGTGAACATCGTCTCGAGGGCGGGGGGCGGGCCCTTCTCGACCTCCCGGATGGTCTCCGAGAGCCGGTCGTCGATCTCCTTCTGGAGCGCGTCCCCCCAGGCCTTCGTCCAGAGGCCTTTGACCTCGAGGTACTTCCGCATCCGCTCGATCGGGTCCCGCCGCTTCCAGAACTCCTCTTCCTCCTTCGAGCGGTAGCGGCTCGGGTCATCGCTCGAGCTGTGGGGCCCCATCCGGTACGTGAGGGCCTCGACCATCGTCGGCCCGCCGCCTGCCCGGGCTTTGTCCACGGCCGCCTTCGTCGCCGCGTACACGGCGAGGACGTCGTTGCCGTCGACCCTGACCCCGTCGAAGCCGTACGCATGGGCCTTCTGGGCGAGGGTCTTCGCGGCCGTCTGCCGGGAGAGGGGGACGGAGATCGCCCACTGGTTGTTCTTGCAGAACAGGACCGTAGGGGTGCGGTACACGCCCGCGAAGTTCATCCCCGCGTGGAAGTCCCCTCCGCTCGTCGCCCCGTCCCCGAAGTAAGCGAGGACGACGACGGGGTCCTTCCGGATCCTCGCCGCCATCGCCGCGCCGACGGCCTGGGGGATCTGCGTGCCCACGGGGGACGACGCGGTCACGTAGTGGATGTCCCGGTAGCCGTAGTGGTTCGGCATCTGCCGGCCCTTCATCACGTCGAGGGCGTTCCCGTACGACTGGGCGACGAGGGTCTTGAGGGGGACCCCGCGCCACAGGGCGCAGCCCGGCTCCCGGTACGCGGGGAAGACCCAGTCCTCTGGCTCGAGGGCCATCGCGCTCCCGACCTGGGACGCCTCCTCCCCGATGCTCGGGACGTAGAAACCGATCCGACCCTGGCGCTGGAGGGAGAGCATGCGGGTGTCGAGGGCCCTCACGAGGCAGAGGTGGCGGAAGGCCTCTCTGAGGGTTGCCTCCGGGAGCCCGGGGTCCCTGCGCCCGTCGATCGTCCCGTCGGGCGCAATGACCTGGAGCAGGTCCTCCTCGCCCATCCTCTCAGCCTCCCCGGCTCGCCGCGCGCTCCCGAATCACATTCTCGACGAAGAACTCGCCGGCTCGGTACGACGACCGGACAAGGGGCCCGGCGGCGACGTACACGAAGCCCATCGCCTCCCCCGCCTCCCGGTACTCGTCGAACGTCTCCGGCGCGACGTACTCCGAGACGGGCAGATGCCAGGCGCTCGGCCGCAGGTACTGGCCGAGGGTGAGGATGTCGACCCCGTTCTCCCGGAGGTCCGCCATCGCGCGGAGGACCTCCTCCCGCGTCTCCCCGAGGCCGAGCATGATCGAGGATTTCGTGAAGAGCCCCGAGCGCATCGTCTTCGCGGCGCGGAGGACGGACAGGCTCTGGTCGTACCCCGCGCGGGGGTCCCGGGCGAGGGGCTGGAGCCGCCGGACGGTCTCGAGGTTGTGGTCGAGGACGTCGGGTCCCGCGTCGACGACGGTCCGGACTGCTTCGAGGTCGCCCCGGAAGTCGGGGATGAGGGCCTCCACGAGGATTCCGGTGTCCCTCGCCTTGATCTCCCGGATCGTCCGGGCGAAGTGGTCCGCGCCGCCGTCGGGCAGGTCGTCGCGGTCCACGGACGTCAGGACCACGTAGGAGAGGCCGAACTCTTCGATCGCGACGGCGACCTTCCGCGGCTCCTCCGAGTCCACGACGCC
>MGWD01000057.1:0-1644 GCA_001800825.1 Euryarchaeota archaeon RBG_19FT_COMBO_69_17
GCCAGTCTCCTCGCGGCAGCGGTCTTCCTCACGCGGCCGCGCCCGCCGAGTCCCCTCGAGCCCCCGTCCCATGTACCGCCGGATCGCACGCCGCCGCCCATCTGGCCTCCGTGAGCGCAAGACGCAACCTTTCTAACCGGACCCCCCTTTCCGCCGCCGGGAATCCCCATGGCCCTCCGCCCGTGGCTCGAACGATTCGCCCACGAGACGATCACGATCAAGGGACGCATGAGCCGCGAGGTCGAGCTCACGAAGCACCTCGTCGCCCATCCGAACGTCCCCGTGCACTTCACGGACCTCGACGGGTTCGAGGCCGCCGCGAACGTCTGGTCCACGCGGGACCGGATCGCCGTGGCCCTCGAGATCCCGCGGGACGAGCTCCTCCGGAGGCTCCTCGAGGCCCAGGCCCACCCGAAGGACACGCGCGTCGTGGACCACGCCCCCTTCCAGCAGAACGCCTCGGACGACGTCGACCTGCTCGACTCCCCCGTCCCGAAGCTGTACCCGGGGGACGCGGGCCGTTTCATCACCGCGGGCGTCTGGGTCGCGGAGCGCGACGGCGTCCGGAACCTGTCCTTCCACCGGATCCAGATCCTCGACGGGCGCCGGGGCGCGTGCCGGATCGTCCCGCGCCACCTCCGGCACATGTACGACGAGGCGATGAAGGCGGGGGAGGAGCTCAAGGTCGCCGTGTGCGTCGGCCTGGACCCCTGGAGCCTCCTCGCGGGCGGGACGTCCGTCGAGTATGGAGTGGACGAGTCGCGGATCGCGTCGGCCCTGACCCATGCCACCCTGGGGAGGCCCGTCGACATGGTCCGCCTCCGGAACGGCCTCACGGTCCCCGCGGACGCGGAGTACGTCCTCGAGGGCCGCCTCACGAAGGAGACCCACGCGGAGGGACCCTTCGTGGACGCGGTCCGCACGTACGACCGGGTGAGGCAGGAGCCCGTCCTCGTCGTGGACCGAATCTACCACGTGGACCGGCCCATCTTCCACATCATCGTCGGCGGGTCCGACGAGCACTTCCTGTTCATGGGGATGCCCCGCGAGCCCGTGATCTACCAGGCCGTCGCCCGCGCGGTCCCCCACGTGAAGGCGGTCCGCCTCACGGAGGGCGGGTGCGCATGGCTCCACGGCGTCGTGTCGATCCGCAAGCAGCACCAGGGGGACGGGAAGAACGCGATCATGGCGGCCTTCGGGGCCCACACCTCGATGAAGCAGGTCACGATCGTCGACGAGGACATCGACGTCTTCGACGACCGGGACGTGGAGTGGGCCGTGGCCACGCGGTTCCAGGCGGACCGCGGGCTCGTCGTCCTCCACGGGGTCCGGGGGTCCTCCATCGACCCGAGCTCCCACGACGGCTTCACGTCGAAGATGGGGATCGACGCGACGAAGCCCCTCGGCGGGGACCCCGCGATGTACGACAAGGCGAGCTTGTGAGTCCGTAACCCTGGGACGGAAGGGGGCCTCATCCGGGCGGTCCAACCCCCCGAGGTCGGCATTCCCGCCTCAGTAGACGACGACCGGGAGAGCCCTCCGTTCCTCGATCCGCCTGAAGGGAGACACGTTCCGGGTCACGACGCCGTCACATCCCGCGCCATCCGCCGGTCCAGTCTCCGCCGGTTCTCCTTCACGAGGCGG
>MGWD01000057.1:1705-15859 GCA_001800825.1 Euryarchaeota archaeon RBG_19FT_COMBO_69_17
CGTGCCGGGCGAGTCGGATCACCGTGTCGGAGAAGCCCTCGTCGGCCAGCTTCTGGCGCCGGAGGAGTTCGTAGGCCTCGTCCGACGGGCTGATCGTCTTCGTCATCTGTGCATGTGCGTAGCCACACAGTCATTTCAGCCCTCCCCTGCCTGGCGTCGTCGCCCCCGTTGACCACCTGGGGCAAAGGATTATCCCGCCTCCGCGGTCTCCGCCGGACGTGCATGTGACCCACGAGCTCCTCCGCCGGGGGGCCGTCGAGGAGCGCGCGTACCAAGTCAACATCGCAAAGGCGTGCCTGGGGCGCCCCACCCTGGTCGTCCTCCCGACGGGGATGGGGAAGACGGTCGTCGCCGCGATGGTCATCGCGGAGACCCTCCGGCGGAAGGGCGGGAGAATCCTCTTCCTCGCGCCGACGAAGCCCCTCGTGGAGCAACATGCGGCGTCCCTCCGGGACATCCTGATCGTCGACCGGATCGCCCTCTTCACGGGCGAGGCGACGTCCCCCGAGGAGCGGGAGCTCCTGTGGCGGGAGAACAAGATCGTCGTCTCGACGCCCCAGGTCATCCGGAACGACCTGCGGGCCGAACGGTTCACCCTCGAGGACGTCAGCCTGATCGTCTTCGACGAGGCCCATCGGGCCGTCGGCGACTACGCGTACGTGGACGTCGCCAGGGCGTACAAGGCGGTCCCCGGGCGGCTCGCCCTCGGGATGACGGCCTCCCCGGGCTCGAGCGCGGAGAAGATCCTCGAGGTATGCTCGAACCTCGGGATCACGGCCGTCGAGATCCGCACGGAGTACGACGCGGACGTCGTGCCCTACGTCCACGGGCTCGCGATCCAGCGGGTCGCCGTGGACGCCCCCGACGTGGCGAAGGACCTGCGGGCCCTTCTCCGGACCGTCTTCGACGAGCAGGTCGAGCGGCTCAAGAAGGCGGGCTTCCTCCAGGGTAAGCCGAGGCCCACCCTGAAGGACCTCCTCGCCGCCGGGGACGAGGCCCGGAAGGCCCTCGACGCGGGCCAGAAGGACGGCCGCCTCTACGGCGTGATCACGGCCCAGGCCATCGCGATGAAGGCGAACCACGCGATCGGGCTCGCGGAGACCCAGGGCCTCGGGGCCCTCCGGTCGTTCTTCGACCGGATCGAGGCGGATGCACGGTCCAAGGCGGACGTCCAGTTCCTCAAGCACGCGAAGGTCCAGGAGGCGATGAAGGTCGCCCGCGGGACGAGTGACGAGCACCCGAAGATCAACAAGACCCTCTGGGTCGTCCGGGAGCAGTTCCTCGCGAAGCCCGACTCCAAGATCATCGTCTTCACCCACTACCGCGACACGGCGGACCGGATGACCCAGGAGATCGCGAAGCTCCCGGGGATCCGACCCGTGCGGTTCGTCGGACAGTCGACCCGCGGGGAGGACGTCGGGCTGTCCCAGAAGGAGCAGGTCGAGATCCTCGAGAGATTCAGGCGCGGAGAGGTCAACGTGATCGTGGCCACGTCGATCGGGGAGGAGGGCCTCGACATCCCTCAGGTCGACCTCGTCGTCTTCTACGAGCCCGTGCCTTCGGAGATCCGCACGATCCAGCGACGCGGGCGGACCGGGCGGTCCGCCGCGGGCCGCGTCGTCATGCTCGTGACGAAGGACACGCGGGACGAGGCGTACCTCTACAGCGCGAGGCGGAAAGAACGGAAGATGCACCAGGAGCTCGATCGCCTCCGGCGGGAGCTCAAGCAGCGAATCCTCGTCGGGGAACCCGGCGGGGAGGCGTTCATGTCCGCGGTCCCGGAGGCGCGGCTCGAGGCCCTCCGGCAGGAGGCCGCGTCCCAGGACGAGGCCCCGGAGCCCCGGAAGCCGTCCTCGGACCGGAAGGGGCAGACGACGTTCGAGGACTACGCCTAGGCACGTTTTATACGCAGATGCGGGATGCATCCGTCGAGGCCGCGATGAACCGCTGCCCGGAGTGCGACTGGGAGCTCGAGGTCGGGGACGAGCTGTGCCCCAATTGCGGGGCGATCTTGGCGGACTACGAGGACTTCAAGGACTCCGAGGGCTTCGAGGCGTGACCCGTCAGCGGCCCAGGAGCCCCCGCGTCGCCCCGCGAAGGAACTCGCCGAAACCGCCCGTGGGGGGCGGGATCTCTCCGCGGACGACCTCTCCGGAGGCCGCGTCGATCACGAGGCCGTACGACGTCTCTCGGTACGCGTACGTCGCGAACCAGATCGGCGCGTGGAGGAACTCCGCGTCCTTCACGTCGATGGAGGTCCGCGCCTCCTCGACGACGTCGACGAGGTCCTTGAGCAGTTCCCGCTGGTGGGCCTCGACCTGCTCGCGGACGAGCCGCGCGGCCTCCTCCTCGTCCATCTCCGCGTTCATGAACCGGGAGCCGGGGACCATGCCCGCCGTGTCGAAGGGGACCTTGTGGGCGAGGGGCAGCTTGTACTCGCGGGTCGGGAACTCCCCGGACCGACGGCCGAGGATCTTCCAGAAGTAGTCCCGGACGAGGGACCCGGACCGCCGCTCGTTCGTCCCCGTCCGCGTGATCACGCCGGCGTAGGACGTCGTCGCGTCGACCTCGAACACGAAGAACGGGACGTAGACGCACTCGAGGGACGTCACCCGGGAGGCCTTTCGGAGGTCGTCGGGCTTCATCACGCCGCCGGCCATCCAGCCCGCGATCGCGGCCTCCGCCCCCGCCCGGTCGAGGCGGGCGGCGAGCATCCCGTGCCTCAGGAGGAAGGGCTTGTCCCCGCGGATCCGGGACGCGGTCCCGCAGTACGGGCACGTGACGATGACCTCGCCCGTCGCGAGGCGGAGCGGGCCCCCGCACTTGGGGCAACTGATCGAATCGACGAGCTCGGGCATGCCGTCGCAACGCTCATGGGGACCGCGGATATAGGCCTTCCCGTGGGAAGCCTCGGTGCCCTCCGCCGCGGGAGCGTGGCGACGGTCCTCCTCGTCTTCGGGTTCCTGTCCCTCCTCCTCCTGCTCATCCTCGTCGGGGTGGACTGGGTCCTCTCGACGCGGGCGTTCCCGGCCGCCCTCCCGATCGTCGTCGGCCTTGCGTTCCTCTTCCTGCTCCTCCAGTGGCTCCTGGCCCCCGCGATCGTCCGGTGGGCGATCCGCGGGCGGTCCCCCGTGACCCCGGAGTCGAACCCGTGGCTCTTCCGGACCGTCCAGGAGCTCGCGGCCCAGGCCCGCGTCCCGTTCCCGAGAATCTACATGGCGGACGACCCCACGCCGAACGCGTTCGTCTTCGGGCGGACGACGCGGTCCTCGAACCTCGTCGTCACGCGGGGGCTCCTCGAGAGGCTGAGCCAGGACGAGATCCGTGCGGTCCTCGCCCACGAGGTCGGCCATCTCCGGCACCGGGACGTGATCATCATGACGTGGGTGTCTGCGGTGCCGCTCCTCGCGTACATCCTCGCGCGGGTGGGCTTCGAGGTCCTCCGCGGATCGTCCCGCGTCCGCGTGAAGGGGAAGGGCTCCGAGGGGGTCGCCGCCGCGATCCTCGCGTCGATCCTCGTCGCCCTCGTCTCCTACCTCATCTACCTCGTGACCCAGCTCCTCGTCCTGTACCTCTCCCGCACCCGGGAGTACTACGCGGATGCGTACAGCGCGGCCGCGACGAGGGACCCCCACCTCCTCGCGTCGGCCCTGACGAAGATCGCGTACGGCCTGTCCCTCGCCCGGAAGGACGCCAACCCGTCGGGCCTCCGCGCGTTCTACATCGGGGACCCCGTCAAGGCCGCGGACGACTACCAGACCCTCCACGAGCGCATGGGCCGCTACGACATCGACCGGGACGGGCAGATCGACGCGTACGAGCTCGAGAAGGCCCTCGAGGAGGAACGGCAGAACCCCTGGCGGCGGGCGAACGAGCTCTTTCGGACCCATCCGCCCACGTACAAGAGGATCCTCATGCTCGAGCAGATGGAGGAGGAGATCAAGCGGGGCGGGCTCCCCGCGAACGTGTACGAGTTCGTCTGAGGGCCGCGCGCCGAGGCGGCGGGCCGCCTACGGCGTGAGGCGCCGCTGGGCCTTCCGGGCCGCGTCCCGCTCCTCCGTCCGGGCCATGTAGACGATCCCCACGAGGATGAGGACGACGAGGATCGAGAGGATCACGAGCCACACGAGCTTCGAGAACTCCGAGTCGTTGTTCAAGAAGAGGGAGCCATAGAAGCCGCCCGCGCCGATGAGGAAGAACGCCGCGGACGCGGAGCGCATGATCGTCCGGTCCTTCGTGGCCGCGGAGAGGAGGTAGAAGACGGCCGCGAAGATGAACGAGACGAGGCCCATCCACCACAGCTTGGAGTGGAACGCCATCGTCGTGACGAACAGGATGTAGCCGTAGATCGCGACGAGGACGACGACCGCGATGACCGCGATGCCCAGGAGCGCGAGGGAGGAGACCTTGAGGCGCGGGAGCGGGGACGGGGGCGGGGAATCCATGGTGCCGGACCTTCAGACGTCTGGATGGGGCATCCACGTATTAGTCCTTACCGCGGGAAATCCTTGGGGACCGCGGAGGGCCGGAGGCGCGCGCGCGGGACGTCGTGGCATCGAGCACGTCCGCCCTCCGCTGGCGACGATGCGCATCCCGAGGTCGCGGATCCCGACCCGGCTCACCCTTGGGGCACGGCCTTCCCGCACTCGGGGCAGAACTTCATGCCGCCGGGGACCTCGTGCCCGTCCGGGCATTTGAGGACCTGAGGCGCGCCGCACTCCCCGCAGAACTTCAGGCCCGGAGGCACGGGTTTCCCGCACTTGATGCAGGGCTTCGTGCCCGTGGCGAGGGTCGTGTCCGCCCCGCAGCTTCCGCAGAACTTCATCGTCACGGGGTTCTGCTGGCCGCACTTCGGACACTGGCGGGTGTTCTGTCCCTGGGTGCCGGGGGCCATCATCCCGGGCATCTGGGAGCCCATCGCGTACCCCATGCCGATCCCCGCGCCGAGGCCCACCCCGACGCCCGCGGCGCCGGAGGGGTTCGCCGCGGCCGTCTTGAGGGCGTCCGCTGCGGCGAACTGCTGGTACGCGGCCGTGTTCGCGCGCCCGAGGACCCTCGCGGAGGCCATCTTCTCGAGGGCCTCCTTGACGCTCTCGGGGAGCGGGATGTTGAGGCCCGCCATCTGGACGATCTCGACGCCCAGGTTGAGGAAGTGGGGCTTCGAGTTCGCGAGGACGGCCTGCTCCATGTCGTTCAGGCTCGCCGCGAGCCCCGTGACCTTGAGGCCCTGGGCCTTCATCTTGCCCATCGTTACGTTGAGCTGTTTCATGAGCTCGTCCTTGATCCGGTCCTCGATCTCCGCGGAGGTCGTCGAGCCGAACGTCCCGACGAACTGGTTGATGAAGATCTCGGGGTCCTTGATCCGGTACCGGAACTCCCCGAAGGCCCGCAGCTGGATCATGTCGAAGTCGGGGTCCTCGAACAGGAACGGCTCCTTCGAGCCGAACTTCCCGTCGAAGATCCGCTTCTGGAGGTAGAAGACCTCCGCCTGCTGGACGACGCCGGACAGGGCCTGGATGAGCTTCCCGAGGATCGGCGCGTTCTGGGACGTGAGGGCGTACCGGTCGGGCCGGTCGAGGTACGCGAGGACCTTACCGTCCCGATAGAAGACGGCGATCTCGTCCTCCCGGACGACGATGTTGTCGTTCATCCGGATGTTCCGCGGGACCTTCCACATGATGTTCCCGCGCTTGTACTGGTCATCCCAGGCGATCGTCATCGCCCCGATGATGCCTTCCTGTCGCCCCGCCGTCGCGTCCGTCCGCCGTCCGCCGCCGAAGAAGAATGCTGTCGGGATCATGTGCTCACCTCACCTGGGTCCCCGTGACCGCTTCCATCCGAAGGTTCCACGCGCCCTCGAACGCCTTGACCGCCTCGTTGAACGCCCGCAGGGACGCGTCGAAGCTCTTGTTGTCGCCCGCGTCCCGGACCATCGGCACGACGGTCGCGGCCCGGTCGAGGGCCTCGAACATGGCCCAATCGTACTCGTAGAGCTTGTCGAGCTCCGTCTCCTCGATCCGGATCGTCGCGCTGATCCCGGAGTAGCCGCCTTCCGCGTGGCGGATCTTCCCCTCGAGGCCCTGGAGGGTGAAGATGGAGTTCCCGATCGACTGGAGCCCCTGGTACTTCCCGTCCATGGACATCTGGTCCCGGATCCCCTCGAGGTCCCCGCGGACCGCCTTGATCCGGTCGGAGAGCTGGATCCGCAGGATGTTGTCCGCGGCGCGGATGTCCTCCCGCCGGCGGTACCCCGCGTATCCGGGGATGATCAGCTGCAGCTTCTTCAGGAGGCCGCGGTCGGCCTCGACTCGCTCGCGGACGTCTGGCATGGTTCATGTCTCCGGGCAACGGCGCATGGGGGTTCCGACGTATTTAGCCGTTCTCGTGGGATTGATGGTATGCGCGTGAGTATTTAGGGATGCGTGAGGGATTCCGCGGGGGTTCCTCGGATCACCACAGGGCGAACGCGGGCCGCTCCCCGTCCATGACCTTCGAGCCGTGCCCGTCGATGAGGATGTACATGCTCTTCCCCTTGTGGGCGTACTCCATGAACCAGACGGGGGCGTGGAGGAGCTCGCCGTCGGACGTCGTCGGGTAGACCTGGATCGACTCGAGGGTGTCGACGCGCTTCTTCGCCTCCTTCTCCGCGAACTTGTGGGCGAGGGCGGCCGCCTGCTGCTTCCCTTCCGCCTCGGAGATGTCCCCCGACATGACCTCGAGGCCGCCCGCCTTACGCTTGTCGAAGCCCATCTTGTTCTGGATCTGGAACTGGAAGCCGTCGTCGGGCTGGAACTTCGTGTATCCGCGGACCGCGACGATGGGGATGTTGAACTGGAGCTGGATCCGGTCCCGGACGCGGATGACCTGGGGCTGGGCGGGGGCCGCCGTCACCCGGCCGCGCTGCTGCTGGGCGCGGTTCGCGGCCGCGAGGACGTTGAGCGCGAAGACGGCGGCGCCCGCGGCCTTCTGGGCGCCCGTGTCGCCGTGGACGGCCATCCCCGCCCCCGTCCCTCGGGTCCCCTGGAAGTCCGCGACGACGGACGTCGGGATGATCCAGTACGGGACGTACTTCATCGTGACCTGGCCGAGCTCCGAGCGCTCCGCGACCTTCCGGCGGAAGACGCCCTTGTTGAGCCACTCCCCGCCGAGCTGGAGGGCCTGGTCGTTCTGGATCCGGTTGTCGAGCATGAAGTGCTTCTGGAACAGCTGCGCGCCCGCCGCGCCCATCGTGGTCACGGCGCCGCAGTACTCGCACACGACCACGGCCATCCCCTGGGCGGGGTTCATCGGCGCGCCGCACGAGGTGCACTTCGAGTGCTGGGGCACGGGGGGCGGCGGGGTCGTGGGGGCCGCAGGCCCGGGCGCGTAGCCCGGCGCGGGGCCGGGGACTCCGGGCATGCCCGGGACTCCGGGGGCCACGGGGGCGCCGCCCGCGGGCGCCGCCACGACGCCCTGGCGTCCGCCGCAGAAGTTGCAAAACACGACTCCATCAGGGATCTGTTTCCCGCACTGTTGGCAGAACAGGGAGAGGCCTCCTGGAATTTCGAGCCGAATGGTCGCCGGGAGATACTTAAGGGTTGTTCTTCGAGTCTCGCAGGTGAGACACTTCCCCCCAGGGGTGGGTGGGGCCGCTGATTCTGACGGCGCGCCCTTGAAGTACGTCCTCCGGCGTCGCGCGTCCGATGGCGCCGGCCGCGTCCCAGGCGTCCGCCTCGATCTGGAAGATGGACCCCATCGCGTACTTCGCGATCGGGGGGTTCTTCCTGTTCTTCGGCCTCTTCTTCGGCGTGTTCTTCCTGGGAACGCTCGGGCAGGTCGACTTCCTCGCTTGGATGTGCCTCCCGCCGACGATCGTGCCGGGCTCCATCGCCCTCGCGTACGGCGTCGTCGCCTGGCGGCGGGAGCACGCCCTTCTCGCGTTCGCGGACTGGGCGAAGTCCCAACGACGGATCAAGATGGACCTCATGGCCCAGCGGATCGGGCGCACGCGGTTCGACGCGGAACGCCTGCTCGGCGAGGCCATCGACCGAAAGCTCGTGAACGGGGTCATCGACCGCGCTTCCGACGAGTTCGTGAACCTCGACCACGCGGGCCAACAGCTCTTCGCGGGGAAGTGCCCGAACTGCGGGGGCGAGTTCTCCGTGTGGTACTTCCCCGAGGAGCGGTTCAAGTGCCCGTACTGCGAGTTCGCGGTGGGCGATGCGACGTGAGTCGCCGCAGAATGCACCCGGCATGCGGACTTGATATACTCACCCGACAATTCTGCAGCCTGACACGATGTCCTCGACGTGGTGGAGAGCCAGGGACTCGGTCTATCTGAGTCTGGGCGCAGTCCTCCTGGTCCTGTTCGGACTCGGCGTTGCATCAGGGGTGTCGTACTACTTCGGATACCCCCGTCTCGACCCCGGATTCCTCGGAATCATCACGGCCTTCTGCGTCCCCACGGCCCTCGTGCCAGGCGTCGTGTTCATCCTCCTCGGTCTCCGGGCACGCCGGCGAGAGCGGGACCTCGTCGAGTTCGCGGCCTGGGTCAAGACGTACCGTCGTATATCCCTCCAGAACCTCGGAGGGAAGCTCGGAAGATCCGCCTTTGAAGCTGAGAAGCTCCTGGTCGAAGCGGTCGATCGCGGATTCGTCAAGGGATTCATCGACCGGACGAGCGAGGAATTCGTCCTCCAGGAAGCCGTCGGGGAGGAGCTGTTCATCGAAAGTTGCCCAAGATGTCGCGGCAACATCCGGCAACGATACTTCCGGGGCGAAACTATCGTGTGCCCGTACTGCAGCGCGGTCATTGCTCAGAAGCAGCCGACGAATCCGCGCTGACTGCCCGTCGGCTCCAGCGACAGGAGGAAGCGTGGCTCTGGGAGGTCGCCACCCTTATATAGCACATGCAAATTAGGACGCACTCCACCCTACGAGGCACAAGTTTGGCACGGGGATTGTTCGCGGCTCGCAAGCTCAGGGACGTGCGCCAGACCCGGCGCTGGTCCGACCGGTACTACAAGCGCCGCGTGCAGCACCTCAAGGAGAAGTCGGACCCCCTCGAGGGGGCCGCGCAGGGCCGCGGGATCGTCCTCGAGAAGGTCGCGATCGAGGCGAAGCAGCCGAACTCGGCCCTCCGGAAGTGCGTGAAGGTCCAGCTCATCAAGAACGGGCGGCAGATCACGGCCTTCGCGGTCGGGGACGGCGCGATCAACTTCATCGACGAGCACGACGAGGTCCTCGTCGAGGGGATCGGCGGACGCATGGGCCGGTCCTACGGGGACATCCCCGGCGTCCGGTACAAGGTCATCAAGGTGAACAACGTCTCCCTCGACGAGCTCGTCCGCGGGCGGAAGGAGAAGCCGGTGAGGTAGTCGGATGGAGCCGGACCCGAAGCCCGAGAGCCCCGAGGAGCCCGCGCCGCCGGCGCCCGAGCCGACGGCCCCGGAGGTCCCGCCGCCCGTCCCGGAACCCGCCGCGCTCCCCGCGGAGCCCGAGGTCCCCGCCCTCCCCGCGGAGGGTACGCCCGACGCGGCCACGGAGGCCGCGCCCGCGGAGAAGCCGAAGAAGGAGCCCCGGAAGCCGAAGAAACGGCCCGTCTACGAGATGAAGCTCTTCGAGCGATACGACCTCAAGGAGGTCGTCGTCCATGACGCGGGCCTGGCGAAGTACATCAACCTCGATCCCATCGTCATCCCCCACACGGGCGGCCGCTGGGGCGCGAAGCCCTTCGGCAAGGCCCGCACGAACATCGTCGAGCGCCTGATCAACGGGATGATGCGGACGGAGGTCTACACGGGGAAGAAGGCGAAGTCCTACCGGGTCGTTCGGTCCGCCTTCGAGATCATCGAGAAGAAGGCGGGCCGGAACCCCGTCCAGGTGCTCGTGGACGCCCTCGAGAAGTCCGCCCCGCGGGAGGAGGTCACCCGCCTCCGCTTCGGGGGGATCAGCGTGCCTCGATCCGTCGACGTCGCGCCGTCGCGGCGGCTCGACATGGCCCTCCGCTCGATCTGCCAGGGTTCGGTCCAGGCCTCGTTCAAGAACAAGAAGGCCGCCGCGGAGTGCCTCGCGGACGAGCTCCTGCTCGCGGCAAAGGGCGAGATGCAAAGCGCCGCCGTCGCGAAGAAGGAGGAGCTCGAGCGGGTCTCCGGCTCCGCGCGGTGAGCGTTCGCCCAGCCCCTGACCGAAGGTTTAATTAGGCACGGTCCTGTCGCTCTCCATCTCCGTGGATTTCCCCGCCAGGTGACCCGCCATGGGACGTAAGGAAGACAACATCAAGAAGGCCCAGGCCCTGCTCCACCAGAAGGAGCGGATCCGCAACATCGGGACCGCGGCCCACATTGATCACGGGAAAACGACCCTCAGCGACTCCCTCATCGCGGGGGCGGGGATGATCTCCGAGGAGCTCGCGGGGCAGCAGCTCTTCATGGACTTCGACGAACAGGAGCAGGCCCGCGGGATCACGATCAACGCGGCGATCGCGTCGATGGTCCACGACTTCGAAGGCGAGCCCTACCTAATCAACCTCATCGACACCCCGGGCCATGTGGACTTCGGGGGGGACGTCACGCGGGCCATGCGCGCGATCGACGGGGTCATCATCCTCGTCGACGCGGTCGAGGGGATCATGCCCCAGACGGAGACGGTGATCCGGCAGGCCCTCAAGGAACGCGTGAGGCCCGTCCTCTTCATCAACAAGGTGGACCGGCTCATCAACGAACTCAAGGTCACCCCGGAGCAGATGCAGCAGCGCTTCGTGAAGATCATCACGGAGGTCAACGCGCGGATCCGCAAGATGCTCCCCGACGAGATGAAGGACGAATGGTCCCTCAGCGTCGAGGCGGGGAACGTCGCGTTCGGGAGCGCGTTCCACAAGTGGGCGATCTCCGTGCCCTACATGAAACGGACGGGGATCAAGTTCGGGGACATCTACGACTACCTGCAGAAGGGGAACCAGAAGGAGCTGAGCAAGAAGGCGCCCCTCCACCACGTCGTCCTGAACATGGTCATCCGCCACCTCCCGAACCCCCTCGAGGCCCAGAAGACGCGGATCCCCGCGGTCTGGAAGGGCGACATGGGCTCCCCCGTCGGCAAGTCGATGCTCTCCGTCGACGAGAACGGCCCCGTCGCGTTCATGGTGACGAAGATCATCATCGACCCCCACGCGGGGGAGGTCGCGGCGGGCCGCCTCTTCTCCGGGAAGATCCGGAGGGGCGGGGAGCTCTGGGTCAGCGGCATGCCGAACCCCCAGCGGGTCCAGATGGTCGCGATGATCGTGGGCCCGGACCGCATCCCCGTCGACGAGATCGACGCGGGGAACGTCGTGGCCGTCGTGGGGCTCAAGGACGCGATCGCCGGGTCCACGGTGAGCGACGACAAGGAGATGCAGCCCTTCGAGAAGATCGTCCACTACTCGGACCCCGTCGTCACGGTGGCCATCGAGGCGAAGTCCACCCAGGACCTCCCGAAGCTCGTCGAGGTCCTCCGGACGATCGCGAAGGCGGACCCGAGCATCGAGGTCGAGATCAACCAGGAGACGGGGGAGCACCTCATGTCGGGCATGGGCGAGCTCCACCTCGAGATCACCCAGTACCGGATCGTCAACGACCACAAGGTCCCCATCGTCGCGAGCCCTCCGATCGTTGTCTACCGGGAGGGCGTCGGCGGGAGGGGCGGGCCCTTCGAGGGGAAGTCCCCGAACAAGCACAACCGGTTCTACATGGAGGTCGAGCCCCTCGAGCCTGCGATCGTCCAGGCGATCCACTCTGGGGAGATTCCCTCCGGGCAGCGGATCAAGGATTCCAAGGTCCTCGCGAAGAAGCTCGAGGAGCTCGGGATGGACCGCTTCGAGGCGAAGAACGTCGCGTGGATCCAGGACACGAACATGCTCATCGACGCGACGAAGGGGATCCAGTACCTCCACGAGACGATGGAACTCATCAAGGAGGCCTACATCGAGGCGATGAACAAGGGCCCCCTCGCGGGGGAGAAGTGCATGGGGGTGAAGGTCCGCCTCGTCGACGCGAAGCTCCACGAGGACTCCGTCCACCGCGGCCCCGCCCAGGTCATCCCCGCGGCCCGGTCCTCGATCTACGGCGCGATGTGCCAGGGCGGGCGGATCCTGCTCGAGCCGATCACCAAGGTCTTCATCAACGTGCCCCAGGACGTCATGGGCTCCGCGATCGGGGACATCCAGGGCCGCCGGGGCGTGATCGAGGACATCAACCAGGAGGGCGAGCTCACGGTCATCCAGTCGAAGGCGCCCGTCGCGGAGATGTTCGGCTTCGCGACCGCGATCCGCTCCGCGACCCAGGGCCGGGTCCTCTGGTCCACGGAGAACAGCGGCTTCGAGCCCGTGCCGGCGACCCTCCTCGGGGAGGTCGTCCGCTCGATCCGCACGCGGAAGGGGCTGCAGCCCGAGCCCTACGACGAGGCCTACTACGCGTCGTGAGCCTCCGACACCGGCCCCGCGGGACGTCCGCCGGGAGGCGAGACCCTCCGTCGCGCATCGTCACGTGCGCGAATAGTTAAATACATCTGGATGATAAGGTGGCCCCTACGGGGTAGACCACATGCCCGCAAAGCCGCACCTCAACCTCGTGTTCATCGGTCACGTCGACCACGGAAAGTCGACGACCGTGGGCCGGATCCTCTTCGACACGGGGAGCATCGACCCGCACGAGCTGGAGAACCTGAAGAAGCTCGCCGAGCAGCTCGGCAAGGCCACGTTCGAGTTCGCGTTCGTCATGGACCAGGTCAAGGAGGAGCGCGAGCGCGGCCTCACGATCGACGTCGCCCACAAGCGCTTCGACACCCAGAAGTACTACTTCACGATCATCGACGCGCCGGGCCACCGGGACTTCGTGAAGAACATGATCACGGGGACGTCCCAGGCCGACGCCGCCGTGATCGTCGTGGGCGCCGCGGAGGGCGTCCAGACCCAGACGAAGGAGCACGTGTTCCTGTCGCGCACCCTCGGCGTGCCGCAGATCATCGTCGCGATCAACAAGATGGACGCGACGAAGCCCCCGTACGCGGAGGCCCGGTTCAGCGAGATCAAGGACGAGATGACGAAGCTCCTCAAGGGCATCGGGTACGCGGCGGACAAGATCCCCTTCATCCCGATCAGCGCCTACAAGGGCGACAACGTCGTGAAGGCGTCCTCGAACCTCGGCTGGTACAAGGGGAAGTCCCTCGTGGCCACCTTCGACGACCTCACGGTGCCGCCGAAGCCGACGGACAAGCCCCTCCGGCTGCCCGTCCAGGACGTCTACTCGATCACGGGCGCGGGGACCGTCCCCGTCGGCCGGATCGAGACGGGCCTCCTCAAGGCGGGGATGAAGGTCCACTTCATGCCCGCGGACAAGATCGGCGAGGTCAAGTCCATCGAGATGCACCACGAGCAGATCACCCAGGCGGAGCCCGGGGACAACGTCGGGTTCAACGTCCGGGGGGTCGAGAAGAAGGACATCCGACGCGGGGACGTCGCGGGGCCCGTCGACAACCCGCCCACGGTCGCGAAGTCCTTCACCGCGCAGATCATCGTCCTGAACCACCCGTCCGTGATCACGGTGGGTTACACGCCCGTCTTCCACGCCCACACGGCCCAGGTTGCGTGCACGTTCGAGGAGATCCAGAAGTCCCTGGATCCCAAGACGGGCGCGACGAAGCAGGAGAAGCCCGACTTCATCAAGACGGGCGACGCGGCGATCGTGAAGATCCGGCCGACGAAGCCCATGGTGATCGAGTCGTTCAAGGCGTTCCCCCAGATGGGCCGGTTCGCGATCCGCGACATGGGCCAGACCGTCGCGGCGGGTCAGGTCATCGACGTCGAGAAGCGGTGACCTCCCGTTCCCCTTTCCCCCTCCGTTTGGTGAACCATGCCCCAGAAGGCCCGCATCTCCCTCAGCGGCACCGACCCGAAGAAGGTCGACAACGTGTGCCAGCAGATCAAGCTCATCTCGGATCGCACGGGGGTCGCGATGGCCGGGCCCATCCCCCTCCCGACGAAGCGCCTCGTCGTGCCCGTGCGGAAGTCGCCCGACGGGGAGGGGAGCGAGACGTGGGACCGCTGGGAGATGCGGATCCACAAGCGGCTCATCGACCTCGACGCGGACGAGCGCGCGTTGCGCCAGCTCATGCGGATCCAAGTGCCCGACGGCGTGAACATCG
>MGWD01000057.1:15959-16270 GCA_001800825.1 Euryarchaeota archaeon RBG_19FT_COMBO_69_17
GCGTCCGGCAGCGGCGCGAAGGTGAGGAACAGGGGGCCGATCCCCGCCGCGATCGCGAGGGCCACGGGCCACGCCCACCGCTCGGACCGGGCGATCCCGACGCCCGCGAGCACCGCGACGGCGGGCGCGAGGCCGCCGAGGACGAGATGCCCCGCGAGGTCGAAGTGGGCCCACGCGACGGCGGCCATCAACGAGGCGAGGAGGGCCGCGGACACGGATGCCCAAGGGAGCCGCCGGCGGATGCCCAGGATCGCGACGACCGCGAGGAGAGCGGACCACGCGGCGACCGTCGCGGCGAGGCCCTCCCGCCC
>MGWD01000057.1:16284-19141 GCA_001800825.1 Euryarchaeota archaeon RBG_19FT_COMBO_69_17
CGAGGAGGAGGACGCCTCCCGCAAGGAGGGAGGCCGCGACGAACCACCGGAGGCCCCGAAGGGCGGGATCCTTCACGACCCCCCATCGCAGGGGTCGGGAAAACCCTTCGGGCGGGACGCGCGCGGGTAGGGTCGAGTAAGGAGAGTCATTGGCCAGCCCTCATGGTCCCGGGGGCGCCTCGGGATGCGGATGTCCCTCAAGGCCGTCCTGGACGAGCGGGAGATCGACCCCGTCCTCGCCGGCGTCTGCGGGATCTACTGCGGCACGTGCGAGGTGTACCGGGCCTGGGTCGCCCAGGACCGCGAGCGGCTCCTGGAGATCGCCGGCGCACGGGGCGTCCCCGTGGACCGGGTCCTCTGCACGGGCTGCCGGATGCCCGGGAACTTCTGCTTCGTCGGGGCATGCCCGATCAGATCGTGCGCAGAGTCGAAGGGGCTCGCGTTCTGCGCGGACTGCCCGGAGTTCCCGTGCGCGAAGATCGAACGCGCCGTGGAGGTGGCGCCGGGTCGGGTGGCCGTCGTGCAGAACGGCTCGCGGATCCGCGCGATCGGCTGGTACGCCTGGCTCCGGGAGCAGGATGCCCGCTGGCGGTGCCCCGCGTGCCACGCGAAGGTCGCCGCGCGGGACGCGGCGTGCCGGACCTGCGGGACGGTCCTGGGGATCCCCTGAGCGTCGATCAGGCCTGGGCCCGCTTCCGGCGCCGGACAGCGTAGTACGCGCTCCCGACCGCGATGGCCCCGAGGATCGCCATGATGAACCAGAAGTCGAGCCCCGGGAGGTCCGAGGGCCCGCCGCCGGGCGGCGTCAGCCCGCCGTAGTCGAACGCGACGCCGGCCTGCCGGACGTTCCCCGCGCGGTCCGTGACCCTCACGAGGACGTAATGGGGACCGACGGCCACGTCCCGGAAGCGGTGCCCGGACCCGTCCGTCGCGACGATGGGCGCGGCGCCGTCGAAGATGAGCTCGACCTTCGCGAGCCCCGAGCCCGCGTCGCTCGCGGTCCAGTTCACGTCGAGGGGCCCGTAGACGACGGCCGCGCCCGTGGGGTTCGTCACACCGACGACGGGCAGGGTCGCATCGACGGTGACCTCCTTGGAGACGTTCGCTAAGTTCCCCGCCTTGTCCACGGCGACGACCTCGACGACCCGGTCCCCCTCGGGGACGCCTGGGAACGTGTAGCCCGCCGCCGGGCCGAGGACGACCTTCGAGCCCCCGTCGAGGCTGAGCTCATACCGGTCGATCCCTGACGTCGCGTCGTAGCCGAGCCAGATGACCTGGAGGTCCCGCGCGTTCGTGATCGCCGGCGGCGCAAGGAGCTCGAGCTCGGGGGGCGTCGTGTCGACGCCGAAGGACAGGGTCTCCGCGGCGACGTTCCCCGCGAGGTCCACGGCGAGGAGGCTGATCACGTGGCCCTTCTCCGCGAGGCTCTCGAGGAGATGGCGGTCCGCATCCGGGGCGAGCTCGATCGCGGGGTTCGAGTCGACCGTGAGCCGGAGGGACGCGAGGCCCGCGCCCGACGCCTCCACGGCCCAGCGGACCTCGACGTCCGTCGCGTTCACGAAGCCGTCCCGGGCGGGGGCCGTGATCGCAAGGCCCGGCGCGCTCGGGTCGTAGTGGAACGGCACGAGGACCTCGGCCGCGTTCCCCGCCCGGTCCAGGGCCCGGACGAGGGCCGCGTGGTCCCCTTCCGCCTCGAGGGGAAGCTCCACGGAGCCCTCGGGATCGGGGGAGGATCCGACGGAGGAGCCGTCGAGGGAGACCCCGACCTCCGCGATGCCCGACACGGCATCGCTCGCGACCCACGTCAGGACGTCGTCGTTCGTCCACGCTCCCGGGGTCGGGGTTGCGACGAAGATCTGGGGCGGGCGGGTGTCGAGGGTGGTCCGGGCCTTGGCCGCATCGGGTCCGTCCTCCCGCCAGTACCCCCGGTCCACGGTCACGGAGGAGAACTCATACGTCCCCTCGCCGCCCGTGAAGTACGTGTCGAAGAGGATCGTCCCGCGGCCTCCTCCCTGGGCGTCGTTCAGGGGGCTGCCGGGCCACTGGCCGCTCGGGTTCCATGGCGGCGCGTACAGGACCCAATCCTCGGACCCGGCGAGGCGGTAGGAGAGCTCCGTCCACGCGACGCCGCTCGATCCCGCGGTGCCGCTCGCCGTGTAGCGGATCTCGATGACCTGGTCCTTCGTGTACTCGGGGAGCGGGTCGAGGGACGACCCGGGCGTCCGGGCCCCGCCCGCGTTCGCGACGGGCAGCCCGCCAGGGTACAAGGCCGCGGCCGCGGCGAGGTACGCGACGAGCACGGCCGCCGCCAACCCACAGGCGGCGAGCGCATTCCTCCGTCTGGACAATGGAACCCCTCTGAAGATACGAGAGCTCGAGTCCTACATAGCCCTTGTGGTGAGCCCGTGGACAGGAGGCGGGGGTTCATATACTCGGATGAATAAAAATCGTCCTTCCGGACGACGCCGTGGGACGCACCCGGCGGGCACCGCGCAGACCCGGGGGCCGGGCGGAAAGGTTCAAGTGAGTCCTGACCCTCTGCGCGCGGGACGGGCCGGTAGATCAGCGGAAGATCGCCTGCTTTGCAAGCAGGAAGCCCTGGGTTCAAATCCCAGCCGGTCCATCGCCTCAAGGCCACCGAGGCGGCTCTAGTCCCAGAACCGCGGATCCGTGCCCGTGAGCCGCCGGAGCGTATCCGAGATCCTGCGCTCGCGGGTCTCGGGCCTCTTCGCCTGCTCGATCCAGTCGACGTACGCCTTCTTGTGGGACGGCGCGAGGTCATCGTACGCGGCCTTCGCGGCCCGGTTGCCCGCGAGGGCCTTTCCGAGGTCCGAGGGGACCGGGACGGCCCGCGGTC
>MGWD01000057.1:19182-19397 GCA_001800825.1 Euryarchaeota archaeon RBG_19FT_COMBO_69_17
GCGATCCCCGCGTCCTTCTGGAACCCCTTGTTCACGGTGACCTGGTGGCGGCCGTCCCCGATCGGGAACGCCGAAGTCCGGATCGAGACGCCGTTGATCGTCACGACGACGGGCAGGCGGGCCCTCGACCCGAGCTTCTCGCTTGCCGCCTTCGGGAAGTCCAGGAAACACCACGCGCCGCCGGGCCCGCGGGGGGCGCCCGGCCCTCGAACCCG
>MGWD01000058.1:0-314 GCA_001800825.1 Euryarchaeota archaeon RBG_19FT_COMBO_69_17
CGGGTGAAGGGGCATGGCGTACGACCCCAAGCTGCTCGCGTGGTTCCGGGGGCTCACCCCGGTCCAGCGCCTCGAAGCCGACCTCGACGCGGATGCCTTCCGGAGGGCGGTCCAGGGTGACGGAGATCCCCGCCATCTTCGCCGCGCTGAACCGCGCGCGGATGAGAGACCTCCTCGTCGGCGGGTACGCGAGCGTCGTCCACGGCGTGCCGCGGACGACCCTCGACGTCGACCTCGCCCTCGATCCTGACGCGCGGAACGTCGAGCCGGCGCTCCGGGGGCTCCGAGGAATCGGGCTCCTCGCCGAGGCGGAA
>MGWD01000058.1:335-4732 GCA_001800825.1 Euryarchaeota archaeon RBG_19FT_COMBO_69_17
CGGGGCGGTGTCACCGCGAGGAACGACCGTTCCGTCGACCTCCTCACGTCGCTGCCCAGGAGCAGGGGGCCCGAGCGCGCGTCGCCGTCGACCCCAACAACCTAGAAATATGGACCCCTCCATGGCCGCGGCGTGCTCGACATCCGCCTCGTCCGCGAGACGCCCGACGTCGTCCGGCGAGACCTCGCGAAGCGCGGGGACGAGGCCCGGACGAGGCTCCTCGAGGACGTCATCCGGAAGGACAAGGAGTGGAGGGAGGCCCTCCAGAAGGTCGAGGCCCTCCGCCGGCGGCGGAACGAGATCACCCGGGACGTCGCAGAGGCGAAGAGGGGGACGCGGGACGCGTCGACCCTGATGAAGGAGGCCGCGGACCTCCCCGCGCAGATCAAGGGGCTCGAGGAGCGGAACGAGGCCCTCGAGCGCGAGGTCCTGCAGGGCCTCATGCGCCTCCCGAATCTCCTCCACGAGAGCGTGCCCGTGGGGAAGGACGACACGGAGAACGTGGAGGTCGCGAAGTGGGGCACCCCGCGGACGCCGGACTTCGAACTCAAGTCGCACGGGGATCTCCTCGAGGCCCTCCGGCTCGCGGACTTCGAGAGGGCCCGGAAGATCGCGGGGTCGGGGTTCGTCTACCTGATGGGGGATCTCGTGCGGCTCGACCTCGCCCTGATCATGTTCTCGATGGACCACATGGTGAAGGCGGGCTTCACCCCGGTCTTCCCGCCCTTCATGATGCGCCGGGCCGCGTACGAGGGCGTGACGGACCTCGGGGACTTCGAGACGGTCATGTACAAGGTCCAGGACGAGGACCTTTACCTCATCGCGACCTCGGAGCACCCGATCGGGGCGATGTTCCAGGACGAGGTCATCGACGAGGACCTCCTGCCCCTCGCCTTCGCCGGGCTGTCGACGAACTTCCGGCGGGAGATCGGCGGGCACGGGGTCGACACGAAGGGCCTCTTCCGGATGCACCAGTTCAACAAGGTCGAGCAGTTCGTCTTCTGCCGCCCGGCCGACTCGTGGGAGTGGCACGAGAAGCTCCGGGCGAACGGGGAGGCGATCTACCGCGCCCTCGAGATCCCGTACCGCGTCGTGAGCGTGTGCACGGGGGACATCGGGACCGTGGCCGCGAAGAAGTACGACATCGAGGCGTGGTTCCCCCGCCAGGCCGCGTTCCGGGAGGTCATCAGCTGCTCGAACTGCACGGAATACCAAGCGAGGCGGCTCAACATCCGCGCGGGGAAGATGGGCGGGGCCAAGTTCGTCCCCCATACGCTCAACTCGACGGCCATGGCCACGTCCCGCGGCCTCGTGGCGGTCCTCGAGAACTACCAGCAGGCGGACGGCATCGTCGTCGTGCCGAAGGTCCTCCGGCCGTACATGGGCGGGGCGGAGGTCCTCGAAGGCCCCCCGCGCTAGCCCACGCCCCCGGAAGACGTTATCCCGTCCCGCGGGATGCGGCCCCCATGGCCCCCGACGCCCTCGAGCGTGTGTCGGACCGCGTGTACCGGGTCAAGGATCGGTACGTGAACCTGTACGTGATCGACGCCGAGCGGATCGTCCTCGCGGACACGGGCACTCGCACCGCGGAGCCCAAGATCCGCGCCGGCCTCCGGGAGCTCGGGAAGGAGGTGTCCGACGTCGGCCTCGTCCTCCTGACCCACCATCACGGGGACCACATGGGGACGGCGGGGGTCTGGGCCCGGGAGGCGAGGGCCCAGGTCGCCGTCCACGAGGCGGACCGGGAGGTCGTCGCGGGCCGCGAGCGTCGGAGCGCGACGGGGGTCGGCGCAGCCGCGAAGGTCGTCGTCACGTTCCTCGGGGTCTTCGCCCGCCTGCGGCCCGCGGAGCCCGTGGAGCCCGGCCGCACCCTCGCGGGGGACGAGACCCTGGACCTCCTCGGCCTCCGCCTGCGGACGGTCCACGCGCCGGGCCACACGCTCGGCTCATGCGCGTTCCATCTCCTCCCCGACGACGTCCTGTTCGCGGGGGACGCGGTCAACGCGAGGGACGGGCGGCCGGGGCCGCCCCGCTTCGTCGAAGATCCGGATGCCGCCGTGCGGTCCTACGAGCGGCTCCTCGCGATCCCGAGGAAGGCCCTGTGCCCCGGACACGGGGAGCCCATCCGCGGACCTTGAGCCCGCACCGAAATCCGTGGACCTGGTGAACGCCGCCCGACCCCTCGCGCCAAAAGCTCCTTAACGCCCCGAGGCCTTGCCCGCGGACGGTGGCCATGTCCCTCCTGTGCCCCATCGACTTCCGGTACGGCCGGCCGAAGATGAAGGCGATCTTCGACGAGGGCACGCGCCTCCAGCGCCTCCTCGACGTGGAGGGAGCCCTCGCGAGGGCCCTTGCGAAGGTCGGGAACATCCCGCGGGAGGCCGCGGAGGAGATCGCCCGCCGCGCGACGACGAAGGAGGTGTCCCTCGAACGGGTGCGGGCGCTCGAGGAGGAGACCCGGCACGACCTCATGGCCGTCGTCCTCGCCCTCACGGAGCGGTGCAAGGGAGACGCGGGGAAGTACGTCCACCTCGGCGCGACGTCGAACGACATCTCCGACACCGCGACGGCCCTCCAGCTCCGAGACGCGATCGCGATCCTCGATGACGACCTCGCCCTGCTGGCCCAGGCCCTCGGGAGGCTCGCGACGAAGCACAAGCGCACGGTCATGCTCGGACGGACCCACGGCCAGGCCGCGGTCCCGATCACGTTCGGCCTGAAGATCGCCGTGTTCGCGTCGGAGGTCCTGAGGCACCGTGAGCGGCTCCGGGAGACGTCCCGGCGGATCCTCGTCGGCAAGATGTCCGGCGCCGTCGGCACGGGCGCGGGCTTCGGGGAGCACGCCCTCCGGATCCAGGACGAGGTCATGAAGGACCTCGCGCTCGCCTCGGAGGAGGCCGCGACCCAGATCGTCGGGCGGGACCGGTACGCGGAGTTCGTCGCGGTCCTCGCGAACGTGGCCTCGTCCCTCGAGAAGTTCTGCACGGAGGTGCGGAACCTCCAGCGGAACGAGATCGGCGAGGCGGCGGAGGCGTTCGAGGAGCGCCGCCAGGTCGGCAGCAGCACGATGGCCCAGAAGGAGAACCCCGTGGCCTCCGAGAACGTGTGCGGCCTCGCGCGGATCGTGCGCTCCTTCGTCATCCCCGCGTACGAGGACGTCCCCCTGTGGCACGAGCGGGACCTGACGAACAGCGCGGCGGAGCGGTTCCTCCTACCCCACGCGTGCGTCCTCCTCGACGACATGCTCGCCCGCACGACGGACGTCTTCCGGAACCTCCGGGTGTACCCGGACCGGATGCGGGAGAACCTCGACGCGACCCGGGGCCAGGTCATGGCGGAGAGCGTGATGCTCGCCCTCGCGCGGAAGGGGATGGGGCGCCAGGACGCCCACCGCCTCGTGAGGGACGCGGCCCAGCGGGCCCGGCTCAGGGGCCTCCAGCTGAAGGACGTCCTCGCCGCGGACCCGAGGGTCACGAAGCTCCTTTCGAAGCGGGGACTCGAGGACGCGATGAACCCCGAGAAGTACGTGGGGCAGAGCGCCGCGATCGTCGAGGCCGTCGTGAAGCGGATCGCCTGAGGTCGCGGGGATGTCCCGCCAGCAGGCCATCGTCGTGGGGGGCGGCGTGCACGGCGCGAGCGTGTTCTACCACCTCCTCTCCCTGGGCCTGGAGCGCGTGCTGCTCGTGGAGCGGAAGTCCCTCGCGTGCGCCGCGACGGGCCGGTCCACGGGGATCATCCGGCACCACTACAGCCACGAGGTCACCGTCCGCGTGGCGCGGTACAGCTCCCGCGTGTTCTCCCGCTTCCCGGAGACGATGGGGCGAGACATCGGGTACGTGAACAACGGGCTCGTGTTCCTCGCGACCCGCGAGGAGGAGGGCGCCCTGCGGCGGTGCGTGGAGCAGCAGCGCCGCCTCGGCGTGGACGCGAGCCTCGTCGACCCCGCGGGCCTGAAGACGCTCCATCCGGACCTCGTCGCGGACGACGTCTCCCTCGCCTCCTTCGAGCGGGACGCCGGCTACGCGGACCCGTACAGCGTGACGGTCGGGTACGCGAAGGCGGGGGAGGCCCTCGGCGGGAAGATCCTCCTGAACGCGGCGGTCCAGGACATCCGGCGGAAGGGGGACGGCTTCCTCGTCGCGACGGCGAGCGGGGAGCACGAGGCGGATGCCGTGGTCCTCGCCGCCGGGGCCTGGGCCCGGACCCTCGGCGCCCGGATGGGCGTGGACATCCCCGTGACGTCCCTGCGGCTCAGCAACGCGGTCCTCGAGCTCCCGGGCGGGTACGCTCGGACGACGCCGACGGTCCTCGACCTGCCGAACCACCTGTACTTCCGCCCGGAGGGCGGCCACATCCTCGTGGGGGACGGGGAGGGGCTCGGTGACGCGGACCCGGAG
>MGWD01000058.1:4821-5077 GCA_001800825.1 Euryarchaeota archaeon RBG_19FT_COMBO_69_17
CCGCACGGGCTGGCGCGGGCTCGACGGCGCCTCGCCGGACTTCCATCCCATCGTCGGGCCGCTGCCCGACGTCGACGGCGCGTACGTCAGCGTGGGGATGAGCGGTCACGGGTTCAAGCTCGCTCCCGGGATCGGCCGGTGCCTCGCGGAGCGGGTCGTGCATGGGCGATACGAGACGATCGACCTGGCGCCGTACGCGCCGGATCGGTTCGCGAGAGGACGAGCGCTCACGTCCTTGTTCTCCATGAGAATCCTC
>MGWD01000059.1:0-3677 GCA_001800825.1 Euryarchaeota archaeon RBG_19FT_COMBO_69_17
CATGAGCCTCATTTATGGGGGCCATGGATGTCAGAAAAGTTACCCCGGGGATAACTGAGTCGTCTCCGGCTAGAGTTCCTATCGACCCGGAGGCTTGCTACTTCGACGTCGGCTCTTCCTATCCTGGTGGTGCATGAGCTGCCAAGGGTGGGGTTGTTCGCCCATTAAAAGGGATCGTGAGCTGGGTTCAGACCGTCGTGAGACAGGTTTGTTGCTTTTTGGTGGAAGCGCTTTGATGCCTGAGGGGAAGGTCCCTTAAGTACGAGAGGAACGGGGGATCGGCGCCTCTAGTGTATGGGTTGTCTGGCAAGGCAGTGCCCAGCAGCCACGCGCCACGCGGATAACGGCTGAAAGCATCTAAGCCGGAAACCGCCCTCAAGACGAGGCATCTTACCGCCGTCGTAATCGACGACGTCGATAGAGCGGGGGTGTACGCACGAAGCTCGCAAGGGCGACGTGTTCAGCCCGCCGCCACTAACCGCGGTAGCCACATTTGCATCTGTCGGTGCAGCTTGGCGGCTTAGCCGTCAAACAGGTTGCATGTGATCGGATCCCGGATTTTCCCGCGCAATCCACTTGACGAGCCCGGGCTCTCGACACGGGGTCAAGGCTCGGACCGCGCACGCCACGCGGACGCGTCTGCCGCGCGCTCCGACGTCGCGGTGGTCAACGCCCGGATCACAAACCCGATCCCTAGGAACGCCGCCCATGAGCTCGCCCAGATCCCGAAGCTGTAGTTCGCGGGGTACGCGACGGCAGCCATCACGGGCGCCCCGATCGCCACGCCGGCCACGAGGACCGCGTAGAAGAGGCCCGTGAGGAGCCCGCTCAGCTCCCGCGGCGCGGCCCGGGTCACGAGGGCCGACGAGGCGGGGAACACGAACCCATGGCCCATGCCGAACAGGGCCATCGTCCCCAGGATCGCAGGGACGTCCCGCGCGAGCGGGATGACGGCCATCGCGGCGGCCGTCGACAGAAGGCCGAGGAACGTCGGGACCGTGGAGCCGAACCGATCCGCGAGGATGCCCGCGGGATAGTGCAGAAGGAGGGAGAGCACCCCGAACGCGGTGAACGCGAGTCCGACCTCGAGGGGCCCGTAGCCGAGCTCCTCCTCGAGATGGAGGGGCACGAGGGCCGTGAAGGCCCCGAGCATGAAGTAGAGGCTGAAGATTGACGCATACCCCGCGGAGGGCCCCGGTCGGAGGACGTACGCGCGGACGGCCCGGAGGGAGGGACGCGCTCGCTCGCGCACGGCGACAGGTTCGCGGATCCGGGTCGAGATGCCGAGGCCCGTGACGAGGCCGAGGGCCAGGACATAGAAGAGGGCGTCGTAGCCCGCGCGCCGGACGATGGGCCCGGACATCCCGAAGCCCAGGACGACGGCGAAGGCGATCGACATCCCATAGAGGGCCATCGTCCGCCCCTTCCTTGCCGGGGCCGACAGGTCCGAGGCGAGAGACATCGTGCTGGGCCCCACGAGGCCCCCGCCGAGGCCGTGGCTCACCCGCGCGAGGGCCAGAGTGAGGGGGTCCCCCGCGAGGGCGTACAGGACGAGCGAGACAGCGTCCCACGCGAGGCCGATCTGGAGGGGCCGCTTCCGGCCCCACCGGTCCGCGAGCCGCCCGAAGAGGAGGTTCGCGGGCGCGTGGACCGCGGAGTACGAGCCGACGATGATCCCGACCTGGACGACATCGGCCCCGAGGAACGCCGCATAGAGGGCGATGATCGGCACGAGCGCGTTCGTGTCCATCGTCCCGAGGAGGGTTGTCGCGAGGACCTTCGCGGTATCGGCGCGGCCCATGGCGAGGGCCCGGGAGACGAGGCGCGTTGAAAAGGTTGTCGGGCCATCATCAGCCTAACGCTGATAACGCCGTCCCGATCGCGCGACCCCACCGGAACGTTTACGTCCGCCGAGGCTTTCGTCGCGGTCGTGCCCGCGCCCCTCGTGATGGACTCGAATGAACCGGAGGACATCCTCGAGCGGCTCCGGGCCCTGGGCGTGGACGTCGAGCGACGAAAGATCGCGCCCGGGGACTACGTCGTGGGGCCGATCGGGATCGAGCGGAAGGCCCTCCCCGACTTCTTCGCGTCCCTCGTGAAGAAGCGCCTGTTCGAGCAGGCCCGCCGGCTCCGGGACGCGTACCCGCAGCCCCTCGTCGTCCTCGAGGGCGACCTCCAGGAGATTTCGACGTTCCGGCACCCCCAGGCAATCCTCGGCGCCCTCGTGGCCCTCGAGGTCACGGAGCGCGTGCCCGTCCTCACCACGGCGGACAAGGACCAGACGGCCCTCCTCCTCAGCGTGATCTGGCGGCGCCAGGACAAGGAGGCCGCCGCGTACGGCCTGCGGCACAAGCCGAAGGAGATGAGCCTCGGGCAGCGGCAGCAGTTCCTCATCGAGGGCTTCCCGAACGTCGGGGAGACCCTCGCCCGGAACCTCCTCGAGCACTTCGGGTCCGTCCGGGGGGTCCTCAACGCGTCCGAGGAGGAACTCCTCCGCGTCCCGAAGATCGGGGAGCGGAAGGCCGCGGAGATCGTCCGGCTCGCGACCTCGGCCTACGAGGGACGCCAGGCGCGCCTCGACGACGTCTGAGGCGGGCCCGTTGTGACAATAAGCTTATGCCGGATGGCCCGCGTTCCCGCGGCGGGGTGCACTCGACGGAACGTACCGCGTGGGGCCACGAGGCTCGACCCCGGCACGAGCGGGGCGGGTTCCGCGGGCATCTCGCCCGGGGCCTCCATCTCACCTGGACGAGCCTCAAGGTCCTCTCGAAGAACCCGAACCTCCTCGTCCTGCCGCTCCTCGCCCTCGTCCTGAACGGATTCGTCTGGCTCCTCGTCGCCCTGAGCGTCTGGGTCCTCGGCTTTCCGCCGTGGTCCCCGAGCTCCGACGTCGTGTACTGGGAGCTCTTCATCGCCTACCAGGTCACGTACTTCCTCGCGACGTACTTCATGGCCGCGATCGTCGCCGCGACGTCCGCGAGATTCGAGGGCCGAGCCCCGACCGTGGCCGACGGGGTGCGGGCCGCGAACGGGGCCCTCGTGCGGCTCGTGGCCTGGTCCCTCCTCGCCTCGACGGTCGGCGTCCTCGCGCGGCTCGTCTCCCTCCGGTACGAAGGCGGGGGCCGCGCGATCGCCCGCATCCTCGGCGCGAGCTGGCCCATCGCGACGACGTTCGTCCTCCCCGCGGCCCTCGAGGAGGACCTCGGCCCCTTCCGCGCGTTCCGGCGCAGCCAGGCCCTCGTCACGGAGCGGTGGGGACCCCAGCCCGGTGGCGTCCTGGGCACCGGGGCCGTGTTCGCGCTCCTCGCCCTCGGCGGGCTTGCCGTCTTCCTCTGGGGCTTCCTGAGCGTGGGCGGGGGCGGCCTCATGGCGCTCGGGATCCTCTACCTGCTCCTCCTCCTAGCCCTCTGGTCCGTCGTGCATGGGATCCTCGTGACGACGCTGTACCATTACGCGCTGACGAGCGAGGCCTCCTTCGGGTTCAGCTGGCAGGCCCTCAACCATCCCTGGGTCCGCTAGGCATCGTCTCCCGGAACGCGCGGAGGACGTCCTCCGGCGGCGCGTCCGTCTTGACCCCGCGCGGATCGAAGTGGGTTCGAGCGGCCCGGTACCCGAAGTCCTCGAGGGCCCCGAGCAGGTCGGCGACCCTGGGCGGGGACGCGCGGAGCCTCCCCGCG
>MGWD01000059.1:3710-7735 GCA_001800825.1 Euryarchaeota archaeon RBG_19FT_COMBO_69_17
CGAGGAGCCGCGCGGTCCCCGGGCGCGTCCACTCCGAGGGGGCGAGGCCTTGGGCCCATCCCGGGTCCGCGAGGGGGCCGAGCCACAGGGGCCCGACGGCCCCGATCTCCGAGGCGCCCACCTCCCGCCAGCCCGCCTCGGACACGCGGACGTGGCCGATCCGGGTGACGTCCAAGGCCTCCATCGGAGGGACAATCCGGAGGAACGTCCGAAGGAAGTGCTCCGACGAGAACGAGAGGACGGGGCGGACCCCCTTCCCGTGGGCCGCCGCGAGGCGGGCGCAGAACGCGAGGAGGATCCGCAGGCCGACCTCGTGCCCCTGAGGCCCCCGGTACGGCCGCGCCCCGTAGCGCCGCAGGCAGACGTCCGGATAGGTCCCGGAGAGGGGCGCCGTGTCCGTCGCGGTGACCCCGAGGCCCGACGGGATCCGGGCGGCCTCGAGGGCCGCGTCGAGGAACGGAACGGGCGGCCCGAAGGGGTCGACGTCGACGAAGTCGAAGGACGACCCCTCGAGGAGGTCGCGGAGGTCTCGCGAGGTCGCCTCCGCGTCCACACCGTTGCGCGCGACGTTCGCGAGGAGGAGCGCCCGTGCCATAGGCGAGGCGTCGTTGAGGACGAGCCCCCGGGCCCGGGCCTCCAGGGCCATCCGGATCCCCCACGCGCCCGTCGCCGCGAGCCCGTCGAGGACCCGGTCGAGAGGTCCGGGCCATCGCGCGAGGACGACCGCGCTCACATCGCGGCTCACGGCCATCGTGGGGTTGTAGAAGGGCCAGGGACCCTTCGCCCCGGGCCCCTTCCGACGCGGGACGTCGGGCACGAGGAGCCGCGCGCGACCCTCGAGGGCCTCCGTCACGGGGAACGGGAACGCCACGGACCCCGCAATCGTCGGCCGCCCGGATGACCCCTTCGGCTCAGAGGACCTCGCCCTTCATGAGCTTCACGATCTTATAGGGCAGCAGGTTCCGGTTCACCTGGGTCACCTCGAGGATCCGCACGTCGTCCCGACGGCGGATGTCCTGGAGGAGGGGGTTCCGCGACTTCTTGTGGAGGGTCAGGATGAGGGGCTTGTCCGCGTCGAGGGCGTCCTTCACGGCCTGCACGAAGTTCGGACTCTCGACCTCCATCTTCCCGACCTCGTCGATCACGATGACGTCCGCGTTCGCGGTCGCGGCCCGGAGGGCGTTCACCCCGACCTCCTCGAGGGCGCTGATGTCCACCCCGTACCGGCCGACCATGATCTTCGACTCGATCTCGCGGGACGCGAACACGCGCTTCTCCTTCGTCGCGTAGTCCATGACGTAGAACCCCTCGCGGCGGTTCCGCTTCACGATGGGCTCCGTGATCATCCCGCCGACCTTCATCCCGTCGGCCTCGAGCATCTCGATGACCTTGAGGAGCGCGTACGTCTTCCCGGCGCCCGGGAGACCCGTGATGCCGATCTTGAGCGCCGCCCCCATGCCACAACTCCGGGGTTGGGGAATCGGCGGTTCGCTATAAAACGTGGCGCATCCTTGGCGGCCGACGGCCCCGGGTCACGGGGTCGGGGCGGGGGCCGGGACGGGGGGCGGGGACGTCCACTGCTCCTTCCGGCGGACCTTCCGGACCATGAGGGTCGGGACCGTCGTGCGCCGGGCGATCTGATCCTGCATGGGACCGAACGCGAACTGGGTGAGGCGCCATTCGGAACTCGCACCCAGGACGACGAGGTCGTACGACGCGGCCTCGGCCACGACGGCGTCCACGATGTTCCGGGTCTTGAGGAGCTTCTCCTCGAAGGGCACGCCGTGGGTGCTGCACATCGCCGCGAGGCGGGCGCTGTAGCCCTTCTCCTGCTCCATCTCCCGGTCCGTCTGGACCGCGCTGAAGATCGTGATCGTCGACTTGTGCTTCTTCGCGAGGAGGATGGCGTACCCCGTCGCGTAGGACACGTGCCACTCGGGCGCGTTCATCACGAGGATCCGCGCGGGGCGTTCCTTGAGGCCCGCCGATTTGAACACGACGACGTCGCAGGGGGCCTCCTGGACGAACCGGTCCACGTTGCCCCCGAGGATGCGGCCCTTCCGCCAGCCTCCCTTCCATCCGAGGATGAGGAGGTCCGTCTCGTCCTCCTTCACGTTCTCGAGGATCGTCTCGAAGACCCGGTGGCTCACCTCGACGCGGGCCGACGCCCGGGCGCCGAGCTCCTCGGCCCGCCGCCGGAGCTTCCCGAGGTTCCAGCGCACCTCGCCGACGTAGAGGCGGTCGATCGCGTCGATGGGCAGGGTCGAGGGCACCTCGACGACATGGAGGAGGGTGAGCTGGGCGTCCTCGACCTGGGCCACGAGGGCCGCGAAGTCGACGAGCTCGGTGCGGTCGAAGTCCTCGAGGGGCAGGAGGATCCGGTACCGCTCCCGGGCCGCCGGGAGGATCGCCTCGACGGCCTTCGTAAACGTCGCGACGACCTCTTTCTTCGAATGGACGTAGTGGACCGCGAGGCCGAGGCCGATCCAACCGAGGGCGATGAACCAGGCCTGCGGCTCGTAGGCCCAGAGGCTCAGGGCGATGATCCCCTTCGAGGCGATCCCCGCGAGGGGGATCAGCGGGAAGAGGGGCATCCGGTAGGAGCGCTTCACGTCGGGCATCGTCCTCCGGAGGACGATGACAGCCCAGTTCACGAGGAGGAAGAGGAGGAGGAACATGATGTCCGCGCTCGCGGCGACCGTGTTGATGTCGAGGGTGAGGGTCATCCCGATGATCAGGAGGCCGCTCGCCGCGATCGAGACGTGGGGCGTGCGCTTCCGCGGGTGGAGCCGGCCGAACGACTTGGGGAGGGTCCCGTCGCGGCCCATCGCAAAGGACACCCGGCTCGAGGAGAAGATGAGGGAGTTGATTGCCGCCAGCGCCCCGAGGACGATCCCGATCACGACGACGTACAGACCGTAGGGCATCACGCGCGCGGCGATGTCCGCGATCGCGTTGTTGTTCCCCTCGATCCCGCCCGGCGTCTGGACGAGCAGGCACGCGTCCCCCGGGGACGTGGCCACGCAGCTCCCCGCGACCCCGATCGCCCCGAGGGCGACGAGGATGAAGATCACCGTCGAGAGGCCGATCACGATGAACACGGCCCGGGGGATGTTCTTCTCCGGGTCCTTCGTCTCCTCCCCCGTCTGGGCGATGATCTCGTACCCCTCGAAGACGATGAACGTGAAGCCCATGGCCCCGAGGAGGGCGATGAACTGGGCGAACGCGGAGTCGCCCTGGAAGAACGGGGTGAGGTTAGCCGGCGGGAGGCCGCCGCCCCGGAGGATCGCCGCGAGGGCGAACACGATGAACGCGACGACGACGGCGAGGAGGGTCATCGTGACGGCCGTCTCCGAGCGGCCCGTGATCTTCGTCCCGCGGTAGTTGAGGGCGACAAACGCGCCGGCCGCGAGGACCGCGAACAGCTTCGTGAGGCCGCCCTCGTCGAGCCCGAAGAGGTGGAGGTCGGGCTCGCCCAGGACCGTCTCCAGGGCGACGACGGCCCCGAGGCCGAAGCCGAAGATGTAGAAGGATGCGACGATGCAGTGGCCGAACCAGGAGAGCCAGCCGCCGAGGAAGCCCCACGGGTCTCGCATGGACCGCCGGATCCAAAGGTACCCGCCCCCCGTCTCCGGGAAGGCGGACCCGAGCTCCATGTAGGCCATCGCGGTCAGGAGGGTCACGAGGAAGTTCAGGAAGAACGCGAGGAGCAGGGACGGCCCCGTGATCGCGAACCCGGGACCGACGAGCAGGAAGATCGTCGTCCCGATCGTCGGCCCGAGGCCGATCATCGTGATGTCGAGGAGGCCGAGGTCCCGGCGGAACTTGACCTCGACGTCTGCGCCGCGGCCCCGCGCCATCGGGACGCGGCGATGAGGGGGTGGGTTATTAAGACTTGGCGGGTCCGCGGATCTCCTTCAAATACATCAGGGGATAGTCGAGGGAGGGGACGTACCGCAGGACGCCGACCGCGCGGGCCCGTCCCACGCGGATGGCCACCTCCGCGGCGAGGACGTCCTCCGAGA
>MGWD01000059.1:7756-24655 GCA_001800825.1 Euryarchaeota archaeon RBG_19FT_COMBO_69_17
CGCGGACCCTCAGCCTCTTGCGGTCGATGCGCACGCGGACGTCCTCGACGAGGGGCTGGGACCGCGTCGCGGACTCGATCGCCCGCTCGAGGTCGCGCGCGGACCGCGGGGTCACGGGCGTGCCCACGAACTGGTGGAGGATGGACCCGAGCTTGATTCCCGCCTCGAACGCCGCACGGTCCTTGTCCGTCCCCGCGAAGAGCGCCGCCGTCCTATCCTTCGCCATCGTGAGCGCCTCGAGCCCCGAACGCGGCCGCGACCTAAAAGGCAACCGCCAGCCTTTTCCTTCGGGAGGGGATGCGGGGGCCGTGCCCCACGGAGGCCACAAGTTCGACCCCGCCCACCGAGCCCACCTCGACGCGCCCGAGCGTCGCGAGTACCTGGACCCGGAGAGGATCCTCGACGCATTCGCGGTCGGGCCCGGGCTGCGCCTCGCGGACGTCGGGGCGGGCACAGGCTTCTTCGCCCTCCCTGCGGCCCGTCGCGTGGGCCGTTCGGGGCGCGTCTATGCGATCGACCTAACGGAGGCCATGCTCGAGGAACTCCGCTCGCGCGCCCCGACCGCGGCCGGGAACCTCGAGGTCGTCCCCTCGACGGAGGACCGGATCCCCCTCCCGGACCGGAGCGTCGACGTCGCGTTCCTCGCGTGCGTCCTCCACGAACTCGACGGACCGGGGACCCTCCGGGAGTGCGCGCGCATCCTGGCGCCCGGCGGTCGGCTCGCCATCGTCGACTGGGTGAAGAAGGACCAGGACATCGGGCCGCCCCGGGAGCACCGGCTCAGCGAGTCGGAGGCCGCGGCGGTCCTGGGGGCCGCGGGGTTCCGCGTCGCGCGGACGTTCCCCGCGGGACCCCATCACTACGGGATCGAGGCCCGGCCCGCGCCTCGGAGGACGTAGGATGGACGACGTCGAGGGCATCACCCACGTCTTCTTCGACGTCGGGGGAACCCTCCTCCGCCCGGAGCCGGGTGCGCCGGAGTTGTTCCGCAGGGTCCTCGCCGGACGCGGCCATGCGATCGACCGGGAGACCGTGTTCCGCCTCCTGCGGGCCCCGGAGAGCCTCGTGAACCTGATCCGGCCCCTCGCGGAGGACCGGCAGGCCGAGTACTACCGGCACGTGAACGCGAGGGTCCTCGAGCATCTCGGATTCTCGTCCGACGACGCGATCCTCGACGAGCTCCGCGCGGGCTTCGACGAGATCGTCTGGCGGCCGTACCCCGACGCCGTCGAGGCCCTGGAGGCGCTCCGGGCCGCAGGCTTCCATCTCGGCGTCGTCTCGAACGCGGACCACCGCCTCCCGCGGGTCCTGCGGGACTGCGGGCTCGCGGGGCTCCTCGAGACGGTCACCGTGTCCACGGAGGTCGGCGCGGAGAAGCCCGACCCGAGGATCTTCCGGCGCGCGGTCGCCCAGGCCGGGACGTCGCCGGAGCGGTCCCTCCACGTCGGGGACAACTTCGAGGCGGACTACATCGGGGCGAGGAACGCGGGCCTCCATGCGGTCGTCGTCCTCCGGGGCCATGCGCCTCCGGCCCCGTGCCCCCACGTGACGGACCTCAAGGAGATCCCGCCCCGGCTCGCCCCGCCTCGTTCTCGTCCCTGAAACGCTCCGGGAAAGGCTTATACCGCGGGGCCGCGTGGAACCCGATTCCCTATGCCGAGGAAACCCATCATCGGGGTCATCGGGGGAGGCACGACGGCGTCCCCGGAGGGCCTCGCCCTCGCGGAAGAGGTCGGCTTCCTCATCGCCCGCGCGGACGCGGTCCTCATCTGCGGCGGCCTGAACGGCGTCATGTCCGCAGCCGCGAAAGGCGCGAAGCGAGGGGGCGGCCTCACGGTCGGCGTCCTCCCGACGGGGAACAAGGCCGACGCGAACGTCCACATCGACGTGCCCATCGCGACGGCGATGAACACGGCGCGGAACCTCATCATCGTGAGGACCGCGGACGCCCTCATCGCGATCAACGGGTCCTTCGGGACCCTCTCCGAGATGGCCCACGCCTTCGACCAGGGGAAGGCCGTGTTCGCCCTGCGGACGTGGCCCCTCGACAAGGCCGGCGTGGACGACTCCCTGTACGTCCGGGTCGGCACGCCCCGGGAGGCCGTCGACCGCGCGATCGAATACGCGCGGAACGCGATCCCGAAGGAACGCTCGGGCCCCGACTTCGCCCCGTGACCCGTCGCGGGACGGCTTCAGCCGAGGGACTTCCGGAGGTCCACGACCCGCTTCGCCTTCCCTTCGGACCGCGGGAGGGAGCCCGGCTTCACGAGCTCCACGCGGGCCCAGATCGAGAGGACGGCGCGGAGCTCCTCCGCGATCGTCTGCTGGAGCTGCCCGGGGTCGAACTCCGGGGACGCGTGGAACGTCGGATCGACCTCGGCCCGCACGAACAGGCGGTCGAGGATGTCCCGGTCCACGACGATCTCGTACCACTCCCCGACCCCCTCCACGTTCAGGAGGACGTGCTCGATCTGGCTGGGGAACACATTGACCCCGCCGATGATGAGCATGTCGTCGCTCCGACCCCGGATCCGCGTGAGGCGGGGATGGTGCCGGCCGCACGCGCATCCGTCTGTCGCGAGGGCGCTGAGGTCCCGCGTCCGAAAGCGGAGGAGCGGCATGGCCTCCCGAGTGAGCATGGTGAACACGAGCTCCCCCGCCTCCCCCTCGTCCACGGCCTCCCCCGAGTGCGGGTCCACGACCTCGGCGAGGAACTCGTCGGACCATATGTGGAGTCCCGCCTGCTCCTCGCACTCCATCGCCACGCCGGGCCCGTACAGCTCGCTTAGGCCGTAGCAGTCCCTCGCCCGGAGCCCGAGGCCATCCTCGATCTTTCGGCGGGCCTCCTCGGACCAGGGCTCCGCGCCGAACATGCCGAGGCGGAGGTGGAAGTCCTTCCTCGGGGCGTACCCGTTCGCGCGGGCCTCCTCCGCGAGGTACAGGGCGTACGAGGGCGTGCACGCGAGGACCGTCGGGCGCATGTCCTTCAGGAAGAGGAGCTGGCGACGCGTGTTGCCGCCGGAGAGGGGCCAGACGGAGCAGCCGAAGGCCTGCGCGCCGTAGTGGAACCCGAGGCCGCCGGTGAAGAGCCCATAGCCGTACGCGTTCTGCACGAGGTCCCCGGGCCTCGCGCCCGCGGCCGCGTAGGAGCGGGCCATGAGGCGTCGCCAGACGTCGAGATCATGGTCGGTGTACGCGACGACGGTCGGCTTCCCCGTCGTGCCCGAGGACGCGTGGAACTCCCGGATCTCCCTCATCGGGACCGCGAGGACCCCGTACGGGTACGCATCCCGGAGGTCGTCCTTCGTCGTGAAGGGGAGGCGGGCGACGTCCTCGAGGGAGCGCACGTCCTCGGGCCGGACCTTCGCGGCCTTGAGCCGGCGCTTGTAGAGGGGCACCCGCTCCGCCGCGTAGCGGACCGTCTTCCGGAGCCGCCGAAGCTGGAGATCACGGAGGGCCCGCGGGCGCAGCCTCTCCATCGCGGGCTCGAAATACAGCCGTCCCCACCTGCCCGCGCGGGACGCACCGCGCGGGAGATAAGGATTCCGACGGAGCCGTCACAGGGAGAGGACGAGGAGGGCGGCCCCCATCCCGACCATCGTCGCGGCGAGGGCCGCCTTCGTCAGGCGGGCGTGGGACCGCTCCCAGCCCGCGGCCGCGAGCGCGAGCCGGCGGTTCGACACGGCCGCGAGGACGAGGAGCAGGGGCAGGATGTACATCCCGTTGTACAGGTACAGGTAGCCGAGGCCTTCGAGGAACCCCGTGTTCGACGCGAGGAGGCCCAGGATCGCGACGTACACGCCGCCGGAGCAGGGGAACGTGCAGAGGCCCACGAGCAGTCCCGCGGCCGTCGCGGAGGGGACGGACCCCTCGAGGATCCTCGCCTTGATCCGCGGCCACGAGGCCTGGGGCATGACGTTGATCGCCGGGAGGCCGGGGACGAGGATGCGAAGGAGGGAGAAGCTCCCGAGGGCGATGACCGCGATGGCGGCGACCTTCGCGATGAGGTGGGGGTCCTCGCTCACGACGATCGCGCCCAGGATCCCGAGGCCGATGAGGAAGTACACGAGGAAGACCGCGTACGCGTAGATCCCTCCCATCCGCAGGACCTCCGCGCGGGGCGCGCGGACCGCGTACAGGAAGGAGACGAAGAAGAGGAGGACCGCGAAGGCGCAAGGGTTCAGGCCGTCGAGGAGGCCCGTCGCGAGGACGAGGGGCAGGAGGGCCGGCGACGGGCCCCCGGGGTCCGGACCGCCGACGTTCGCCTCGTACCAGGCCACGTAGACCGCGAGGGACGTATCGATGGGGTACATCTGCGGCATGCCGGCGAAGGCCCAGGCGCGGTACGCCACGACGGCGCCCATGCTGTCCTGGAACACGAGGATCCGCTCGGGGCGCGCGGACGCGTTCATCCCGAGGGCCTCCTCGATGAGCGCGCCGGGGACGTGGCCCTCGAAGGCCGTCAGCGTGGCCCCGGACACGAACGTGACGAGGTGGCTCTGGAGCTCGAAGGGGATCCCGAGGGCGCCGTTGAGGGCCGTCAGCTCGGCGCGGAACGAGCGGTCGTTGATGTAGTCCTTCACGAGGACGGGTTCGACCCCCGCGCGGGCGAGGGAGGGGAGGAGGTCGCCGTTCAGGTACGTCAGGCAGTCCCCGCACGCCTCGTTGAAGTAGATTGTCGCCCCCTCGGGGAGCACGACGTCGGGGCGGGAGCCGAGGGTGAGGAACGCGGCGACGGACGCGGCGACGAGGATCCCCGTGAGGGCGAACGCCATGCCGAGGAACCATCGGCGGGTGCGGGCCGGCCGCGGGCGAGGGGACGGCCCGGGCTCGGCGGGGGGTGCCTCGGGATGGCAATGATCCTCCGGGTGGGACACCCTAGACCTCCATCCCGCGAATCCCCACGGTGGCCTCTCGCAGGTTCGGGTCCGAGCTGAGGACGTAGACCTCGCGGGCGAAGGGGCCGAGCTCGGGATGGGCCTGGGGGTCGTAGAAGACCTCGAGGAGGGCTTCCGCCCCCGGCGGGAGGGAGAGAGACCATCCGCCCGGGTTCGCATGGAAGCCGTACGTCGGGCTCATCTGGCCCCCGTACGTGATCCGGGCCGTCGTGCACATGCACGAGGTCGATGCGCCTTCGATCCGGAGAGGGACCTCGCCCTGGTTATGGAGGCGGAACGTCGTCGACACGACGGACTGGCCGATGTCCCCGAAGTCGTAGGACCACGGGTCGAAATGGATCGTGCCCCCGGAGGGCCCGAGGAGGAAGCCGCCGAGGACCGCGGCGAGGACGACGGACGCCACCGCGATCCCGAGGGCGGCGATCCCGCGACGGGTCCCCCGGGACATCGGCGCCGCGCGGGTCCGCCGGGCCGCGTGAGCCGCCGGCTCCGCCAACTCGAGGCGCACGGACTCCCGCGGGTGGACCTTCGCGAGATGCCCTTGGAGGTTCTCCACGTTCACGTGGGCTCCGCACGCCGGGCAGGTCCGCTTCGCGGCCACCACCGTTCCCCGGGATCCCATGGGGACCCTGGGCAAATCAACCCTGACTACCTACAGTACGTACCGTCCGGGGCGGCGGGGCGGGGTCCGCGACCCGTCAGGCCGCAGGCAACGGCTGGACGGCCCCGGGCCGCCGGGTCGCCGGCTCCTCGAGGGAGCGGTTGATCGTGAGCTGCGCGATCGTCCCGTAGTACTTCGCGACGTGCTCGATGGGCCGCAGGACGGAGCGCAGGAGGATGCACGTCGCGCAGAAGTCCCCCGGCTTCCCGCTCGTCCGCATCTCCGGGATCGTCCCGTTGAGCTGGCGGATCTCCGCCTCGAGGGCGGACTTCGCGTCGAGGGCATCGTTCGCCTTCACGAGATCCGAGGTGAAGAAGGAGGTCATCGTGAGCTCCATGACCTTTTCGAGAGCCCCCCGGAGGGGGGCGATCGCCTTCGAGAACTCCTTCGGGATCCGGCGGGACGACTTGAGGAGGGGCAGGCTCCCCGCCGCGACCTCCTCCCAGAGGTCCCCGATGTTCTCGAGCATGACGGCGACGACCCGGTCCCCGACGAGGTGGCGCGGCTCGACCTCCCCGATCTTGCCCGCGACGCTCCGGTTCTGGGCCGCGAGGAGGAGCTGGCGGACGACGAGCCAGTAGAGGCGGTCGACCTCCGCCTCCATCCGGATCACCTCCTCGATGTTCCCGGAAGCCTCGCCCCCGAGGACGCCCAGGGCGAGCTTCTCCATCCGGGACGTCAGGTAATGGAGCCTCCGGAGGAGCCCGTCGATCGGGAACCGGGTGGGCTCCGCGAAGTTTTCGATCGTGACGAACTTGGGGCCCTGGTTCACGATCGTGAGGCCCGTAAGGCCTCGGACCGCATCGTGGATTTCCTGGAGCTGCTCGGGCGACAGTTCCTCCCGGCTCCGGATGCGGATCGTGTTCCGGCCGACGATGTAGTTCCCCGTGATGACCCGCGTGAGGGCCTCCGGCCCGGACCACTCGTCCGCGTCGATCGTTGCCTCCGACGTGACCGCCTGGTCATCCAGGGGGCCCGCCTTGACCCGGAGGGTCCCGTCGTCCTCGATCGCGATCGCGACGAGGGAGCCCGGGCGGAGCCCGTTCGCCTCCGCCCAGGTCTTCGGGAGGGAGATGCCTACGCTAGAGTATCCGAGCTTCTGGACCTTGCGGGTCTCGAGCTCCATGTGCGATCGTATGTACTCGCGCCCATAAATACGTGTTCTACGTGCGTAGACCCCGCAGCGTCTCCCAAGGGTCCGGCAGGCCGACCCGTTTCACCTGGACGGACCGAGTCGGGACGATGGGTATCGGACCCCCCCGCGGGCCTGCCTGTTGGCGCAAAGACGGGGGAGGGATGGAAGGGCATCCCCGTGGGTCGCGCGCGCCATCGGACGCATCCCCATGGGGGGGCTGCAGGGTCTGGCCCCCGTCGGACGAGTACGTATCGACCAGGATGGGCTCCGCCCGTCACCGCGGGAGCCGCTGACGGATCTTCTCGATGTCCGCTTCCGTCAGGCTCCCGATCCGCGCCGCCAGGTGGGACACGCCCTCGGGGCCGAAGGTCGTGATGAGGCCTCCGAGGAGGCTGTCGATGTACTGCTCCTCGATGTCCCGATACCGATACACGTACCGCTCCCCGCCCTTGAACGCCTCGCTCCGGCGCTCGATGAGCCCCTTCCCATGGAGGCGGGTGAGGATCGTGCTGACCGTCGTGTACGCGACCGCCTTCCCCCCGCGTCGGAGGTCCAGGAGGACGTCGCGGGTCGTCGCCTCTCCATGCCGTGCGAGGACGGCGATGACCTCGCGCTCGAGAGGGCCCAGCATGCGGAGAGACCGAGGGGGCGCGCGCCCATGGAGCCGCCGTACATACTATGGGTGTAGGACTCGGCGACGCCGTCGCTCCTCAGGGGGCGGGACCGCGGCTCCCCGTCCCCGTCGCCTCCGGGAGGGTGAGACAGGGCGTCCCGCGCGGCCCGCAAAGGCTCATGAGGACGCCGTGGAATGCGTGGGAGCGATGAATCGGGCGGTCGACGTCCTCGTCATCGGGGCGGGCCCCGGGGGGAGCTTCGCGGCGGAGGCCGCGGCGCGGCGGGGGGCGGAGACCCTCCTCCTCGAGAAGCGGTCCGAGATCGGAACGCCCGTCCGGTGCGGGGAGGGGGTCGCCAAGGGCTGGCTCGAGGAGCTGGGACTGCCCCCGAGCCGCGAGTTCGTCGCCCACGAGCTATTGGGATCCCGCGTGATCTCGCCGGACGGGACGCCCCTCGTCCTCGACCACGGGCCGTCCTCGAAAGGGGGCTACGTCCTCGAGAGGGACCTGTTCGACCGGTACCTCGCAAAGCGGGCCGCGAAGGCCGGGGCCGAGCTCATGGTCAAGACGGCCGCCGTGGGCCTCCTCCGAGACGACGGCCGCGTCGCGGGCGCGCGGTGTGAGCACATGGGGGAGACCTTCGACGTGCGCGCGCGCGTCGTGATCGGAGCGGACGGCTTCGAGAGCCAGGTCGGGCGCTGGGCCGGCCTGTCGACCCACCTCCGGACGAAGGACCTCGCGTCGTGCCTCCAGTACACCCTCGTCGGCGTGGAGGGCGACTCCCGGTACGGGGACTTCTACCTGGGCAGCATGGCGCCCGGCGGGTACGCCTGGGTCTTCTGGAAAGGGGCCGACGTCGCGAACGTCGGGCTCGGGGTGAACCTCGCCCGGCTACGGAACCGGGCGGAGACGAAAGGCTATCTCGACGCCCTCGTCGCCCGCATCCCGGGGATGGCGAAGGGCCGGGTCATCGAGGAGGTTGCCGGGGGCGTGAGCGTGTCGATGCCCCTCGAGCGGAGCGTCGCGCCCGGGCTCCTGCTCGTGGGCGACGCCGCGCGCCTGATCGACCCTCTCACGGGCGGGGGGATCCTCAACGCGTGCCTCACGGGCCGGTACGCGGGGGAGATCGCTGCGGAGGCCGTCGAGGCGGGGGACGCGTCGGAGTCCCTCCTCCGGGCGTACGAGGTCCGCTGGCGGGCTCGCCTCGAGGAGGAGCTCGCGCGGCACTACCTCGTCAAAGAGGCCCTCCTTCGGATCGACGACGAGACGATCAACAAGATCATCCGGACCGTCGCGGAGGCCCGACTCCCTTCCCTGACCTCGGCGAACATCCTGGGCCTCCTGAAAGCCCGCCACCCGGAGCTCCTCGAGGCGTTCCGCGGGCTCCTCTGAGGCCGTCCCGTCAATCGCGCCGGAGATCCTCGCCGCCCTCGAACACCTGCTGGACCTGGCTGTAGACCTCCTCGAACCCGAAGGGGAGCTCGGAGGACACGGGGACGACCCGGCGGTACAGGCCGATAGACTCCATCCCCTTGAGGAACTCCACGTCGAGGAGGGTCTTCGATGTCGTGGGGTCCTGGAACAGGGCCTCATAGAGGGCGTACGGGTCGAGGGACCACTTCACGATCGCCTCGAGCTCCGGCTCCTCGAGGATGTCCGCCTTGCTCAGGACGTTCACGAAGGGCACGGAGTGGCGGAACTGGGTCGTCGCGCTCAGGAGGACGGAGGACACGAACCCCGAGGGGGACCGGACGAGGAGCGGGTCGTTGAGGTACACGAGGGCGGAGTCCTCCCGGCCGAAGGCGTCGATGATCGCGGGGCTCGACTCCCGGAACGTGAAGAGCTCGATCTGGCCCGGGGTGTCGACGAGGACGTAGCTCGTCTCGAACTTCTCGAGGACATCCGCGATCTCTTTCGCGTTGAGGGCGATGAGGTCCGCCGCGGCGACCTGGGCCCCGTTCGGGCCCAAGCCCTGTTCCTCCATGATTTCCGAGATCCGTACCCAGTCCCGCACATCGATGTCAACCTCGTAGGCGACGTCCTCCGCGCCCGGATCGAGGTTCATCGTGATCGCGTCGAGGCCCTGGGCCGCCATCCACGTCTGGAACGCGCGGACCATCGTCGACTTCCCCGACCCCGCGGTGCCGACGAAGTACAGGTTGCGGGCCATGGGCGCCCGGCCATCGCGCGTGGCCGGATGAAGGTTCGCGGGAAAACGACGGGCCTGAAGGGACTTCCGCGGCCGCGCGGGTGTCGCGAGGCCCTTTCGAACCCTTGACCTATCGGTCCCTCTCGGGACGTCCGATAGGCGTGCCGATAAGAGCCGATCGCTCTACCTAGCTAAGCTACAGGCCCGCGACGCCGCCTAACGACCCCGCTTAGTTAAAGGTTTCCCAGGAGCGCGATCACGCGCCGGCGCACGCGCCCCATTCCTCGAAGGCGACGCGCGCACCGACGTCGACCTGAAAGATCTCCAGCCGATGGCATGCGGCCGGCACCGTGTCGACGAGGAACGAGTCCCCCGGGTCCAGGCGGCCATCCCCGTCCGCGTCGTCGAAGGCCAGGGCCGGGCCCCCGCCTCCGAGGCCCGCAGGGAGGCTCGCGTGCAATGTCCCGTTCCGGTAGAAGTCCGCGCGGAACCTCCCGACTTCGAGGACGATCGTCACGGACACGACCTCAAGCCGGGTGCCCGCGGTCGTGGTGAGGCCCAGGTCGACGATCGCGACGGGGGGCTGGTTCCCGAAGTCGAGCCCGCGGGGGATGAAGACCACGGCCAGGAGGACGAGGAACAGGACCCCCGCGCCGAGGGACGCCGTCAGGAGGCGCGTGGCCTGGGGCGGGGGCGAGCGTTTCCTCCGGAACGAGGCCTCGGGTTCCCGCGGACGGGCGATCCGCATCCCCCTCACTCCACGTAGATCGCGGGCCGGCCGGGGATCGCGTGGTCGGCCTTCCTGGCGGGGTCCCAGCGGTCCGGGTCGTCCGCCCGGTAGACGTCGACGCGGACCCCGAGCTCCGACCGGAGGAAGGGCGCGTCCTCCCGGAACCGGTCGTGCTCCCGCGCGGCATCGGGCTGCCGCGCGAGGTCCGCGGGGCGCGCGTGGCGCAGCTCCTCGACAAGCCGCTTCGCGTACGCGGCGACGTCCTTCGCGCGATCCTTGAGGACGGGGTCCGCGAGGGACCGGTCCATGAGGACGTGCATCGCGACGGGGCCTGCGGCCGCCAGGGCGAGCGCGTCCGAGCGGAGGCGGACCTTCCAGGCGGGGGCCGTGTAGAGGACCAACCGTTTCGGCTTCAGGCCCGTCACCTTGAGGATCTCCCGGACGTCCGCGAGGGTCGCCTGGAGCAGGGACTCCGCGGCCTCCGCGGCGGGGTCGACCTCACCCGCCTCGGCCTCCGGGTACGGTGCAGAGGAGGCGAACCCCTCCCGGCCGAGGCGGGACCAGATCTCTTCGCAGAGGTGGGGCGTGAAGGGGGCGAGGAGCCTCGTCTGGACGTCGATGAAGCGCGCGAGGACGTCCCCATGGGGCCTCCCGCCGGACCGCCGGACGTACCACGACCACGCGGCCTGGAGGTCGAAGTAGCCTTGCCGCAGGGCGTTCTTGTACAGCATGGACTCCATGGAGGCGCGGGCCGCCCCCACGGCGCGGGCGAGGGTCGAGAGGAACCACGCGTCGATGACCCGGCGGTCCGTCCGCGTCGCCTGCCGCCGGGTCGCGAACGCGTACCAATCCGCGAGCCGGGCGCGGGCCGACGCCGCGAACTCCATGTCGAAGTTGGGGTCGTCCTGCCCGTCCCCCGCGTTCGCGACGGTGAGCCGGACGACGTCGGCACCCCACTCCCGGAGCGCGTCCCGGAGGTACCAGACGTTCCCGCGGGACTTCGACATCTTCCGCCCCGCCATCTGGACGTACCCGTTGACCCCGAAGCCCCGCGGCCATTGCTCCGGCGGGAACAGGGCGACATGGTTGAACAGGCAGAACGTCATGTGGTTCTGGACGAGGTCCTTCCCCGTGTTCCGCAGGTCGAAGGGGTACCAGTAGAGGAACTCCCGCCGGAGGTCCTCGAGGGTGCCCCGCGGGAGCCCGAGGCGACCCGCGAGGGCCGCGGGATCGCCCTCCTCCCGAAACACGTAGTCGAAGAACGCGTCGTCGAGCTTTCCCGCCCAGGGGACGGAGCTCCGGAGGGAGCCGCCCTGGAGGGCGTGGGCGATCGTGTAGTACGCCATGTAGACCGTGGAGTCGGAGAGGGACTCGATGACCCATCCCTCGTCCCATGGGAGCTTCGTGCCCAACCCGCGATGGTGGGCCGCAGGCCAGTCCCGGAGCCAATCGATGATGTAGTCGAACTGCTTCCTCACGCCGTCCGGGTGGAGGGTCATCCCGGCGAGGGCCTCGTGGGCTTTCGCCTTCCACACCGGGTCCCCGTACGCGAGGAACCACTGGTCCTCCACGAGCTTGACGATCGCGGGGGTCGTGCAACGGCAGACGACCTCCCCGCTCGGCTCGTACATGAGGTCAGCCTGGCGGGAGGCCTCGAGCTGCCGCCGGATTTCCTCCTTCGCGACCTCGACCCTCACGCCGGCGTAGGGTCCGCAGTTCTCGTTCAGGACGCCCTGGTAGAAGCCCGTCCGGTAGACCTCCGCCTTGGCGGCCTCCAGCTTCTCCCGGTCCCCCTGGTTCCGGATCCCCATCCGCTCGACGATCTCGACGCCCGGGAGGGGGCCCCAGCCCGGGGTGCGGATGATCGGGACGGGGACGATGGCCCGGATCCTCTCCGGGTCGAGCCGGAAGCGCGCGAGGAGCGCGTCGTCCCGTTGGAGGTCCCGCAGGGCGACGTAGTCGTCCGGGGCGTCCGAGGGCACGCTCGTGACGATCCCCGTGCCACGGCCCTGGTCGATGAACGAGCTCGGGAGGATTGGGACGGCCCGGTTGATCGCGGGCGCAACGGCCTCCCTCCCGACGAGGTCCGCGCCCCGCACCCGGCGCGTGAGGGAGGCGGACTTCCCCTGCTCGGCGAGCTTCCTCACGGCCGTCTCGTTGAGGACCCATCGTTCCCCCGCGACCTCCGCGACGACGTACTCGACCTCGGGGTCGACCCAGAGGTTCGTCTGGCCGAACACGGTCTCCGGGCGGATCGTCGCGGCGACGAGGATCCGGCCGTCCGCGAGGGGGAACTTGAGGAGGGTGTACTCCACCGGCGTCTCCCCCTCCCCCTCGAGCCTGTCGTGGTCCCCGATGGGGGCCGCGTCCTTCGGGCACCAGATCACAGGATGCCGGTCCTTCTTCAGGTACCCTCCCTCCCGGAGGCGCCGGAACTGCCAGCGCACGAACGCGTCGTACGGGGGGTTCAGGTACGTCGTGATGAAGGAGCGCCGCCAGTCGATCGCGGCGCCGAGGGCCTTGAGGTCCGCGATCGTCGCCTGGGGGAACACCTCGATCCAGTGCATGGGGTCCGCGAACTTGGGGATGTCCCGGTCCGGGATCCCCATCTTCCGGAGGATCTCGATCTGGCGCGGCTCCTTCTCCGCGACCCGCCGGGCGGCCCCCAGGATGGGTAGGCCCGTGCAGTGGAACGCCTGGGGATGGAGGACGTTGTACCCCGTCATCCGGCGGAAGCGGGACTGGAACTCCGCGCGGAGGAAGGACAGGGCGAAGCCCACGTGGACGTACGCGGACATGTACGGATACGGAACGTTGGAGTACCACTTCTTCCGGCCCGGCGCGGGGGCAGCCTCGAACAGGCGAGCCTCCGCCCACGCCGCCTGCCACTTCCGCTCGAGGGCGCGGAGGTCAAGCCCCGCCCGGGGCGCGGGCTTCCCTCGCGCTTTGCGGGGGCCCTTCCGCGCGGGGACCGCCCGACTCGCCGCCTTGGCCCGGGGGACCAGGTGCTTCCCGCGCGGCCTCCGCGCGGGCGCGCGGCGGGACGGACGACGGCGTGGCGCGGATCGACCTGCGCGACGCCGACCCCGCGGAGGGCGGGAGCGGGGGGCCTTCCCGCGGGTGCGCGTCTTCGACGAGCGCGAGGGTTTCCGGGCCGCCACGGCCGCGGATAAGAGGGTGTCGGGTAAAACCTTTCGCCGCTCCCCGAGCAGCGGCCGCACGGGACCCCACGAAGACTCGAGTCGTGCGCCTAAAATACGTCGGACTCGATAAAAATGAGAGGGTCGATCCAGAGGGGCTTTGCGGGGGCGATGGAGGGGGTTGTCATACGTCGTATGACAATTGACAAAACGGTTATATAAGTTGCAACAGGTTGCCCGCCTCAACACGCCGAAAACATGCGGAAAACGTGGTATGACCGCCGTCATACCCGGATTGCGCACAAATGAGGCCTGGGATGGACGAGAACGAACGGATATCGCTGCGGCTCGAGAAGGAGCATCTCGAGCTCATCGACGCGTTCCTGGGTGAGAACTCATCGTACACGAACCGGTCCCAACTGGTCCGCGACGCGGTGATGTCCTTCATCCAGACGATCCGCGAGGGGGGCAACACGGTCACCCTCCGGATCCCTCGGTACTTCCTGGAGCTCATCGACCACCTCGTGGGCGAGGGATACTTCCTGAGCCGCGAGCACGCGATCGTGCGCGCGATCGAGGAGTGGTTCAGCGCGGACCGGGTCAAGGAGATCCGTGGGCACCGGCAGGAGATCGACACGATGACGGGCCGGGTCCTGCCTGTGTCGACGGGCGAAAAGGACGGGGTCATCCCGCGCTGACGCGCGGCGTGATGAGTGCCAGAAGGGAGCTGCGAACGGAGCAGGAAAAAGGAAAGGGATGGGACCCTGTCATGAAGGGATGGGATGCACGCCTTCAACGGGAGCTGCCACCTTCTGGCCTCCCTCGACTCGCGGGTGCGGGCCGAGGGCGAGGCGGAGGCGAGACGTGAATGGTGCCGAAGGACTATGTTGACGAGGTCATCAACGCCCTGTTCGAGGACGCCGTGGATCCGAGGATCAGCGTCGTGGGCGTGGGTGGCGCCGGCGGCAACGTGGTGAGCGCGCTCTACGACCGGGGACTCAAGGGCGTGGAGACCGTCGCGGTCAACACGGACCACGCCGGGCTCACGAAGGCCCTCGCCGATGTGAAGGTCCTCCTGCCCCACGTGGACGGGGACGACCGGCGGGCCGCGGCCCGCGCGGCGGCCGAGCAGACGGAGGCGTCCCTCCGGGAGGCCGTCTCCTCGGACATCGTCTTCGTCGTCACGGGCCTCGGCGGGGCCGCGGGCACGGGCGCTGCGCCCTTCGTCGCGAGGACCGCGAAGGCGAGCGGCGCGGTCACCGTGGCCATCGGGATCCTGCCCTTCGCGGCCGAAGGCCGCACGGAGGCCGCGGAGCAGGGTCTCGAGGACCTCCGGGCCGAGGCGGACTCCGTCATCGTCGTGGACAACAACTCCCTCGACAAGTTCGCGGACCAGCTCTCCTTCAACGACGCCCTCCAGGTCGTCAACTACGTCGTCGTGACAATCGTCCAAGGGGTCGTCGATCACCTCGCGAGGTCCTTCCTCACGACCCTCGCCGAAGAGGTCGAGAGCGTCGCCCGGGAGATCGAGGAGAGCAACGGGCACGCGGTCGACGTCCAGGTGGCGCCGCCGGAGACGGTCCAGGCGGCCTGGGAGGTCACCCCCGTCGCCTTCGACGACAACGGATTCATCGGGCTCCGATGAGCCCTTCCCGATCACTCCTCCCCCCAACCAACGCCCACCCGCGAGGGCCTCGGGCGCCGGCGCCATGCCGGAGCGGCCCTCGCGAACCTTTCTTTCCGTCGCAGGGGAGAGGTCCGGGTCACCGGGACCTGCGGAGGAGCCGCGCGAGCGCGTCCGCGGCCCAGCCATGGTGGGCCAGCTCGTCCCGCGGCGGGAGTCGCCGGAGGGAGAACCATTCCGCGGCGGCCACGTTCCCGTTGGGCCTCGGGACGAGGGCCCGCCTCGGGCGGACGAGATAATGGAAGATGAGGTGCCACGGGTCCCCGTCCCCGCCGAAGGACTCGATGAAACCGAGCTTCGGGGCCTCCCGGACGCGGCCCACCTGCTCCTCCAGGATCCGCCCCGCGGCGTCGTCCGGATGCTCGCCGGGTTTGAGATAGTCGTCGGGGAGGAACCATCCCCTTTGGCCGTCGTATCCGCTCACGTCCTCGTACCGCACGAGCAGGACCCGGCCCCGCGACAGGACCGCGACGTCGGCCACGAGCTTATGCTCGCGGCAGGTCGGTCTCCCCGCCATCGTCCCCCTCGGGTCCCCGAAGCGCGCGCGCCGAGATAGACGTTTCCGCCCCGCCGTCGTCCACGAACCTTCTTGTCCCGTCCGGTGCTTCGCCGGCCCATGGTCGTCCATCATGAGACCGTGCGGCTCGATACGAGCCCGGGCGTCCAGGCAATCGACATCACGCGCCAGGTCGTCGAGGCTGTCCGTGCGTCGGGCGTCCACGATGGCCTCGCGTGCGTCTTCAGCCCGAGCAGCACGTCCGCCGTGATCGCGAACGAGTTCGAGCCGGGCCTCATGGAGGAGGACGTCCCGGGGGCCCTCGAGCGCCTCCTGCCCCAGGCCCTCCCATACGGCCACGAGCGTCGATGGCACGACGGGAACGGCCACAGCCACGTCCGCGCGACGTTCCTAGGGCCCTCCCTGACCGTCCCCGTGATCGGCGGGGAGCCCGCCCTCGGCACGTGGCAGCAGGTCGTCTTCCTCGAGCTCGACAACAAGCCGCGGCGAAGGGAAGTCCTCGTCCAAGTCGTCGGGGAGCCCCGCGCGGACAAGCCAAGGGCCAAATAGGGCCGCCGGGGTGCGCGGCGCGTGTTCGGCCGTCCCGGGGACCCTCGGGCCCGCGGCGTCGTGTTCCGGCTCGCGTGGCCCGTCATGCTCTCGAACCTCCTCCAGACTCTCATGACGACGGTCGACATCATCCTCGTCGGCTCCCTGGGGGACGAGGCCCCGGAGGCCGTGGCCGCGGTCGGCCTCGGCGGGCAGTTCCTGTTCCTGTTCTTCAGCATCATGATCGCGGTGAGCGCGGGGACGATCGCCCTCGTCGCGCGGGCGGTCGGCGCGGAGGACCCTCGGGGGGCGGAGCATGTCCTCAAGCAGAGCCTCGTCCTCGGGGCGATCCTGTCCGTGCCCCTGACCCTCGTCGGGGTCGTCCTCGCGCGGCCGATCCTCGAGACGTTCGGGGCGGAGGCCGTCGTCGTGGACCTCGGGACCGCGTACGTCCGGATCGTTTCCCTCACCGTGTTCTTCCAGTTCATCGCGTTCCTCGGGAGCTCGGCCCTCCGCGGTGCGGGGGACACCGTCACCCCGTTGTGGATCGGCGCCCTCGTGAACGTCGTGAACGTCGCCCTCGCCGTCACCCTGATCTTCGGCAACGGGCCCGTACCGCGGCTCGGGGTCGTCGGCGCGGGGATCGCCACGGCCTTCTCCTACGTGGTCGGCGCGGCCCTCTTCCTCGCCGTGTTCCTCCGCGGCCGCGGGAGGCTCCGCCTCCACGCCCGCGGTCCCTGGGTCGACCTCCCGACGGTCCGGCGGATCTTCCGGATCGGATGGCCCGCAGCCCTCGAGCAGATCCTCCTGCAGGTCGCGTTCATCCTCTGGGTCGGGATGGTC
>MGWD01000059.1:24674-40738 GCA_001800825.1 Euryarchaeota archaeon RBG_19FT_COMBO_69_17
TCCTTGCGGCCCACCAGATCGGCCTGCGGATCCAGATGTTCGCGTTCATGCCCGGGTTCGGGTTCGCGATCGCGGCGACGGCCCTCGTCGGGCAGAACCTCGGGGCCCGGGATTCCGACGCTGCGGAGAGGAGCGGCTGGGAGGCCGCGAAGCTCTCCGTCGCGGTCATGGGGACGACGGCCCTCGCGATCTTCGCCCTCGCCCCGTGGATCGCCCAGGCCTTCATCGCGGACGCCGTCGTCGTCGGGTGGGCCGTCACGTTCATCCGGATCCACGCCCTCAGCATCCCCGCGGTGGGCGTGTTCTTCGCGATCGACGGGGCCCTCCGCGGGGCGGGCGACACGCGGTTCCCCCTCGTCACCTCCCTCACGGGGATCTACGGCGTGCGCATGCCGCTCTCTCTCGTCCTCGGGTTCGCCCTCGGCTTCGGGATCTTGGGCGTCTGGGTGCCCCTCGTGGTGGAGTACTGGTACCGCGCCGTCGTGATCTCCGCCCACTTCCGCCGCGGACGATGGAAGACGATTCGCGTCTGAGGGCAACCTTTTAAACCCGCGTCCCCGTAGGCAGCCCCGGAGGCCCACCATCCCGCGAGACGTCCAGAGCGAGGCGCCCGACAGCTCGTACCGGCTCACCAAGGTCGGGGTGACGGGCGTCGTGAAGCCCGTCCAGGTCCACCGCCCCGGGCGGACCCTGACCCTCACGACGAGGCTCGACGTGTACGTCGACCTGCCGGCGAACCAGAAGGGCTCCCACCTCTCCCGGAACCTCGAGATCATCAACGAGCTCGTCGACCGGTCCGTCCGCGAGCCCGTGGAGAGCCTCGAGGCCCTCGTGGAGACGATCGCCGTCCTCCTCCTGAAGCGGCACGATTACGCGACGACGTCGGAGGTGTGGGCGGAGGCGGACTACTTCCTCGAGCGCACGTCCCCCGGAGGGCAGACGTCCCTCGAGCCGTACCGCCTCGTCGCCCGTGCGGACGCTCGGCGCGGCGCCGCCCATGTGGACCGCTCGATCGGCGTGGAGGTCCTCGGGATGACCGCGTGCCCGTGCGCGATGGAGATGGTCCGGGAGCGGCTCGCGGAGGCCCACCCCGAGGTGCGCGACCTCTCGGAGTCCATGCCCGTCATCACGCACAACCAACGGAACCGGACGACCCTCATCCTCCAGGAGCCCCCGGGCCACGAGGTCGAGGCGGACGAGCTCATCCAGATCGTCGAGGACTCCATGTCCGCGCCCACGTACGAGCTCCTCAAGCGCCCCGACGAGGGCCGGCTCGTGGAACGGGCCCACCGGAACCCCAAGTTCGTGGAGGACGTCGTGCGGGACGTCCTCGACCGCCTCCTCCGGCGGTATCCCCGGATGCCCGATTCGACGTGGGTCCGCGTGAAGTCGGAGTCGGAGGAGTCGATCCACAAACACAACGCGTTCGCGGAGCGCTCGACGACGTTCGGGGAGCTCCGGGAACCCTGAGGCCGCCCGGGCCGTCCCCGTGGACCGCCCGGATGGCATGCCCAGCGATGCCGAGCCGGGCGAGGAAACCCTGATGGCCTCCCCGGCCCATCGGGGTCCCATGGCCCTCATGGGCCTCTGCCACGTGTGCGGGGTCCCCGCGACCCGCACGTGCGTCGCGTGCGGGCGGATCGCCTGCGAGTCCCACCTCGCGGGCTCCATGCCCCCCGTCTGCTCGGAATGCCGGGGCGGCCGGAGGGCCCCGCCCGGGACCCGGGACGGATGAAGCGGGCGACCGTCACAGGAGGCGCTTCGCGTCGTCCTTCTCGATGCCGAGGGCCTTCAGGGCGTACGTGAGGGCCTTCGTCTTGATCATGTCCCTCGTCTTGTCGTCGAGGAACTGCTCCATGATGATCGGCGCCTTCTGGGCGTACTGGATCGCGAACTCGGACAGGTAGTACGACGCGTTGTCGGGATCCACGCCCGCCGCCTTGCCGTACGTCTCCTCCGCCTCGTTGAACCGCCCGAGGTCCATGCAGAACGCGGCGAAGGACTCGAGGTACTGGGGGTTCTCCGGGTCGAGCTCGATCGCCTTCTTGTAGAGTCCGAGGATCTCCTCCGCCTCCACCTTGGGGACGCCGAGGGCGGCCTCCGCCTTCCCGAAGTGGGCGACCGCGCTGTTCGGGTCCGCCTTGATCGCCTTCTCGAAATGCTTGTACGCCGCGTCGTAGTCGAGCCGGCTCAGGGCCTGCTCGCCCGCGGCCACGGTTTCCTCGGTGGAGGGCATGGGACGACCCACCGCTGGATTTGCGCCGCGCAAATAAAGCTTCTGACGCGATTTTCATTCGCCGCGGCGCGAGCTCCGGAGGGTGGACTCAGGCCGCGCGCGTCGTGATCACGCAGGCCTCGTCTCCCTTCGCGCGGCATCGGACTTCGTCCGCCCGGACCCCGCGCCCGAAGGCGCCCGCGACGAGCCCCGCGACGACGCCCGTGTAGAAGTGGCAGACGGCCTGGGACGAAGGCCGGCGGAGCTCCGCGATCTGGCTGTGGGGCAGCGTCCATGTCGTCTCGAGGGCATGGAGGTCCTCGAGGACGAGGGTCGCCTTGCCGTGTCCCAGGACGGGGAGGAGCTCCGCGACGCGGAGGAGGGCGGAGACCCGGGTCATGTCGTCGCCGTCCGCGACGGTCTCGCCCGCGACGAGCCGGACGAGGCGCGTCCCGAGGAGCTCCGCGGAGCGGTACAGGATCCCCTTCGAGGCCTTCCCGATCACGGACTCGAGCTGGACCTGCATGTCCACGTAGTACTGGGCTGTCATGAACCAGACAGGGACGCCCGAGAACAGGATGCGGCCCTCCCGCCGGTCTAATGTGACGGGGAACGCGGAGACGTCGGACTCCCGCACAGGGGTCTCCTCGGGCGCCATCACATATGCCGTTCCCTAGCCCCTATTTGAGCGGTCCGGTCATCCGTATCCGACACGCGCGCCCCGGCTACGGCAGGATCGGGTGGTCCCGGAGCCAGTCGATGTCGCTCAGGTACAGGTCCCGGATGTCCGTGATCCCCTCGATCGCCATGACGAGGCGCTCGAGGCCGAGGCCCCAGGCGAGGACGGGCGCGCCCAGGCCGAGGGGCGCCGTGACCTCGGGCCGGAAGATCCCGCTGCCCCCGAGCTCCATCCACCGCCCGTCGGGGAGCTGCCCCTCGGGCTCCATGCTCGGCTCCGTGTACGGGAAGTACCCGGGGCGGAACTTCACCCGCGCGAACCCGAGGCGCCGGAAGAACCCCTCGATCGTCCCGAGGAGCTGGGCGAGGTTCGCGCCCTCCTCCATGACGACGCCCTCGATCTGGTGGAACTCGGGGAGGTGCTTCCAGTCGATCGCGTCCCGCCGGAAGTTCCGCCCGACGATGAACGCCTTCTGGGGAGGGTCCGGGTGATCCGCGAGGAACCGCAGGGTCGCGGGCGTCGTGTGGGGCCGGACGACGGCCCGCTCCGCCTCCCGACGGTCCCAAGGGTACCGCCAACCCGTGCTCCCCGTCCGCCCGCCCGTCTCGTGGACCTCCGCGACCCGCCGGACGAGATCCTCCGCGGGGAGGGGGAGGGTCTCCGGCCTCTCGAGGTAGAACGTGTCGAGGGCGTCCCTCGCGGGGTGATCCTGGGGCTGGAAGAGGGCGTCGAAGACCCAGAACGCGGGCTGGACGAAGTCCCCGTCGATCTCCGTGAAGCCCATGCTCAGGAAGATCCGCCGGATCCGCTCGACGTACGCGCCGAGGACGTGCCTCTTCCCCGGCCGGACGAGGGGGGCGAACGCCTTCGCGTCATACCGGCGGAACTCGACCTGCTTCCAGCGGCCCGACCGCAGGAGGGCCGTTGTCGGCCGGGCGACCTCCTCCTTGAGATCGAGCCCCGCGGCGACGACCATCGCCCCGCGTTCTGTGAGGGCGAGCTCCCGCCGGACGGCCTCGCGCTCCCGGACGAGCTCCTGCCTCGACGTGAGGTCGCGGAGGAGTGCCGGGTCGATGTCCGCCTCCGGCACCTCGGCCTTCCCGAGGCGGGCGAGGAGGGCCTCGTCGGGCCCCTTCGTGTCCGCGGCTGCGCGGCCCGCGTCCGTCACGACCAGGGTGCTCCCCGCGGGTCCCTTCTCGACGACGGCCCATCCCTTCCTCCGGAGCCAGCCGAGGGCAATCGCGAGCTCCTTCTCTTTGAGGCGGGCGGCCGTCGCGAGACGCGGGACGGGCAAGCGCCCCTTCGCCCGAAGGAGGGCCTTCAGGGCCTTGCGCTCCGGCAGGAGACGGCGGGCGAGGTCTCCGCGCGCGAGGCGGTACGACCTCTCGACCCGCTCCCGCATCGTCAGGAGGCCCTTCGCCTGAAGCCACGAGGCCGCGTTCATGACCTCCACGAGCTCCCCGAACCGCCCGCGGGCTTGGACCTCATCGGGGGACGCCTTCCCGAGATCCTTGAGGGCGAGGAGGACCTTCTTCTCGAGGTAGCTCAACTCGCCCCGCACGTCGGAGGGCATCGGGCGCGGAACGGACCCCCTCGTTATATGCTTTCTCGCCTCCCCGAGCCGCCTCCCCCGGCAGGGCCCCCGGGGAATTCTCGGAACTGAAAACCACGGCATGGCCTATATAGTGGGGGAGGGGGCATCGACGGCCGGAATCGCTTCCGTCCGAAGAGCGCAACGAGCGGAAGCCGTCGAGGACGTGAGACCGCCGTGCAGGATCGCCTCCCCGTGAACTACTCGGTCCTCCTCGCCGGGCCCCCCGGCGTGGGGAAGTTCGAGTTCGTCGTCTCGCAGATCCGCGAGAGCCTGCGGCTCGGCGAGCGCGTCGTGTTCGTGACCCTCGACATGAACCCCGACGAGATCCGGACGCGGGCGAGGGCCCTCAAGCTCGACCTCGACGGGTCCGAGAGCAAGTCCTTCGCCTTCGTCGACTGCTACAGCGCGACGGCCGGAGAGCGGACGGAGGCGGGGACGGGCAAGAAAGCGTACCTCGTCTCGAGCTTCTCGAACCTCGAAGGGATCGGGATGGCGATGAGCAAGGCGGCCCAGGACCTCGGGACGCCCGTGCGAATCTACTTCTACACGATCTCCACCCTATTCCTCCACAACTCGACCCAGGCGATCGCGAAGTTCTTCCAGATCGTCACGTCCCGCGTGAAGACGAGCATGGGGTTCATCCTGTACGCGGTCCAGGAGGGCGTCCACGAGACGATGACGATGAACCTCCTCCGCTCCCTCGTCGACGGCGTGATCGAAATGCGCTTCACGGAGTCCATGAGCCGCGAGGTCCGGATGCACCACATGCGGGGCCTCCAGGTGGACCCGGCGTGGCATCCCTTCACCCAGCTGCCCGGGGCCTACGGAGGGATCGGATGAGCGACGTGCGCCCGTCGGAAGCGTCCCGGGCCCGCACGGGGATCCCCGTCCTCGACGAACGCCTCAAGGGCGGCTTCCCGCGGCCGTCGACCCTCCTCTTCTTCAGCGACAAGCCGACGGAGAAGCGCCTGTTCGCGGAGCACTTCGCCGTGGAGGGCGCGAAGGCGGGGGAGGGAGCCCTGTACGTGGACTTCTATCGCGCGCCACAGCTCGCCCGGCGGGAGCTGGGCCAGTTCGGCCACTTCGCGCCGGACCAGATCACGTTCGTCGACGCGATCTCCTCCCAGCTCCTGATGCCGAGCACGGAGCCCTACCGGGTTGAGGACGTCGGGGACCTCCGGGGGATCATCGAGACCGTCGAGCGCGCGATCGAGGAGCGCCGCCCGTCGCGGGTCATCGTCGACTCCATGGAGTTCCTCGCAGACCGCTTCCCGAAGGAGGACGTCCTCCGGGAGTGGCGCCGCCTCATCGACGTCGCGCACCGGGCGGGGAGCGTGATCTGCTTCCTCTTCATCAACTGGACGTACCGGGACCGGGACCTCCAGGAGATCCGGCAGATGTCGGATTTCGTCGTGGAGTTCCAGTCCTCCATGCGCGGGGGCATCGTCCGGAACACCATGCGGATCAGCGAGGTGGGCGACGGCGGGGTCCAGACGTCCTGGATCCCGTACACGTTCAAGGATTTCATCGGGGTCACCGTGTACTTCCCGCGGATCCTCGTCACGGGCCCGTTCAACGCGGGGAAGTCGACCGTCGTCCGGTCGCTCAGCGAGAAGGCGATCAGCATCGACCGGATGGGGACGACCGTCGCGTTCGACTACGGCAACGTGAACGTGATGGGGATCGAGGCGGAGCTCTTCGGGACCCCCGGCCAGGAGCGCTTCGAGTTCATCTTCCAGATCTTCGCCCGGGAGGTGAGCGGGGTCCTCCTCGTCGTCGACGCGACGCGCACGGAGGACTTCGATCGGGCGAAGCACATGCTCGAGCTCGTCGGGCCGCGGATCCCCTACGTGGTCCTCGCGAACAAGAGCGACCTGCCGGGGGCCCTCGACCCCGAGGCGATCGCCCGGCGGATGGACCTGCCCGCCGGCACGCCCGTGATCCCGACCGTGGCCACGGCGAGCCGCGGGGTCCGCGACGCCCTCCTCGTCCTCGCCGAGATGATCATCGGGGTGAGGTAGATGCCCGAGGACGTTCGCGCCGCGCTCCAGGGGGTCATCGCGGATCTCAAGCGGATTCCTGACGTCCTCGCGGTCTCCATCGTCCGCCGGGACGGCCTTCCGATCGTCCACTCCCTCCCGAAGGCGATGAACCCGAAGAAGATCGCCGCGATGGCTGCCGCAATCGTCGGGACGTCGGAGATGGCTGCCGTGGAGATGGGGCAAGGCGACTTCATCCAGTCCATCGTCGACAGCCACGGCGGGAAGCTGCTCGCGACGGGGGCCGGGGAGGAGGCGCTCCTCGTGACGATGGTCAAGGAGGACGCGAACATGGGGCTCGTCCTCCTGAGCGTGGACCGGGCCGTCCAGACGATCGCCCAGCTCCTCGACGGGGACGAGCTCCTCCAGACGGAGGCGCAGACGTGACGGACCTCTGGGGGCAGCTCGAGGCGGTCATCGAGGAGCTCTCCCGCGTCTCCGACATCCAGGCCGCCGCCGTCGTGCGCAGGGACGGCCTCGTGATCACCCACACGCTGCCCGACGGGGTCGACCCGAAGATCGTGGCCGCGATGACGGCCGCCATCGTCGGGACGTCGGAGATGGCGACAGTCCAGCTGAGCCAGGGGCGGTTCAACCGGGCCCTCGTAGAATCCGACGAGGGCAAACTCATCAGCACGGGCGCAGGGGAGGAGGCCCTCCTCGTCGCGCTCCTCTACAAGGACGCGAACCTCGGGCTCGTCCTCATGGCGATGGAACGGGCGGCTCGGCAGGTCGACGAGATCCTCCGGCGGGGGACCGGGCGATGACGAGGCGGAGGTGACGACGCATGCCGACGACGAAGGACGGCCTTCAGAAGATGCTCGAGTTCTTCCTCTATGGGATGATGCGGGCCTCGGACGCCCTCGGCAACACGCCCCTCTTCCTCCGGTCCATCGAAGAGGAAGGGCTCCGCAAATTCATGGGCGTGAACATGCCGCGATTCCACGCGACGGACGACGCGGTCCAAGCCTGCCGCGCGTACACCGCCGAGGTCGACGCGGAAGGCCTCTTCGACGGCTCCGACACCTCGTTCCGCGGCACGGACGACGCCCTCGTCGGGGAGATCGGCTCAGACTGCATCTACCGCCGAGTGTGCACCCTCCGCCACGACGAAGGCCTGCCCGTCCACTGCATCCGGGCGTTCGCCCTCGAGGAGATGCTCCGCATCCGCCTAGACGAGGAGTATGATTGGAAGCTCGAGAGGTTCGGCGTGCCCTGCCGGATCTCGTTCCGCAAAGGTGCCTGGAAGTGACCTGCCATGGAGACGAAGAAGATCCCCACGTGCGTCGACGGCCTCGATGACGTCCTCGGAGGCGGGATCCCCGCGGGCCACGTCGTGCTTGTGTCCGGCCTCCCAGGGACGATGAAGTCGACCCTGACCTTCGCGATCCTCCACGGGAACGCGCGGGACCACGGGGCGAAAGCCCTCTACGTGTCCCTCGAGCAGACGAGGAAGAGCCTCGAGGCCCAGATGGCTGCCATGGGCTTTGACCTCGACGCGACGCGCGGGGACGTCCATATCCTCGACGTCGGCTCGATCCAGAAGGAGCTGGGACGGAGCGCGACGAAGCCCTGGATGGAGTTCCTCCGTCGCACCCTCGAGACGAAGAAGGAGATCGACGGGATCGACCTCGTCGTCCTCGACTCCCTCGAGGCCCTCGAGGTCCTCGCGAAGTTCGAGGACCGGCGGTCGGACCTGTTCGCGTTCTTCGAGTGGCTCCGGGACCTCGGCGCGACGACCCTCGTCCTCGCGGAGGCCGCGGCGGACCTCCCGTTCCTGGGGGCGGACCCCACCCATGGGCGGAAGGACGAAGCGTACCTCGCGGACGGGATTGTCGAGCTCAAGATGCACCAGATCTCCGACGTCGACGTCCAGCGGCGCCTCCGGGTCGTGAAGATGCGGGGCTCGAACCACCTCACGGGCTTCCACGCCCTCGTCTTCGAGGACGGTCGCTTCCAGATCACCCGCGTGATCAGCCTGTAGGAGTCCCATGCCCAAGCCCGTCGCCTGCCCCGGCTGTTTCTCCATGAACAAGCCGAGCGCGAGCCGGTGCCGGGTGTGCGGCCTCAAGCTCAAGGAGTCCTCCCGCGCCGCTCCCGACGCGAGGCCCGTCGTGCTCGAACGGGTCATGAGCGGGGAAGTGTTCACGGCCGTCATCGGGAGGGCCCGCGGGGCTGCGGGAGCGGAGATCCGGGACGTGACCCGCCGGAAGGGCGGTCCGTCGAAGGATGACGCGGAGACGGCGGAGCTCCGCCGAATCCTCGGTGAATACGAGGCCCGATTCCGCGCGGCGGGCGGGGACGAGGCGTTCGACGCGTACGGCCGGCCGCGCCGCCGCCGGCGACGTCGCTCCCTCGCGCCCGAGGAGGTCGAGGAGTCCCTCGAGACCGCGATGGACGCGTTCCGGGGGCGTCGGTACGCGGACGTCATCGGGGAGCTCGAGGAGCTCGTCCTCCGCGACGACACGGACCCCAGGGCCTGGGTCCTCCTCGGCGAGGCCCACCTCAAGCTCAGCCGTCCCCACGACGCCGCGGCCGGCTTCACACGGGCCCTCGACCTCGCGCCGAGGAACGAACGCGGATGGCTCGGACTCGCGAAGGCGCTCCGGTCCGTGGGCGACCCCGAAGGTGCGCTCGGCGGCCTGGACCGGGCCCTCGCGATCGACCCGGACCTCGCGGAGGCGTGGTTCGAGCGGGGGCTCGCCCTGGAGATGATCAACAACCTCGCGGAGGCCCTGCGGAGCTTCGCCAAGGCGCTGGAACTGCGGCCCGACCACGGGCCCGCCCGCGCGAAGCACACGGAGGTCGAGCGTCGCCTCGCCGTCCGACCTGAGCCGCCCCTCGCGTCGCCCGTGACTCCCGCGGACGCGCCCCCCGCGAGCGCGGGGGCTCCGCTGCCTCCCCCGGCGCGCGTGGACACGGCTGCAGCCATCGAAGAGACGATCCTCGCGCCGGCCCCCGCGAAGACGGACGCGGACATCGAAGCAATCCTTGGCCTCGACGAGGCCCCCGTCCCGGCGCCGGCTCCCGCGAAGGCCCCCGGGCCCCCAGCCGAGGCGGAAGGCATCCCCGAGGTCGCCCTGCGGCCCGCGGAGCCCGTGGCCCGCCCCGCGCGGCTTCGGACGTTCGTGGAGGGCCTCGACGAAGCCCTCGACGGCGGCGTTCCCTGGGGCCACGTCGTCCTCGTCCAGGGGATGCCGGGGACGATGAAGTCCTCCCTCGGATTCTCCGTCCTCCTCCACAACGCGCGGGAGGCGGGCCTCCATGGCCTGTACCTGTCCCTCGAGGAGCGGGCGGAGAGCCTCCTCAAGCAGATGGCCTCCCTCGGCCTCCCCCTCAAGGTCACGAGGGGTTCCCTCGTCTTCATCGACCCGAAGGGCGCGAAAGACCTGTTCGCGGAGCGGCACGACTGGATCGCGTCCCTCGAGCGCGCTCTCGCGGCGATCAAGAAGGAGAAGGGTCTCGACCTCATCGTGATCGACTCCCTCGAGGCCCTCGAGGTCCTCGCGAAGTTCAAGGACCGCCGGAGGGAGATGTACCGCCTCTTCGAATGGCTGCGGGACCTCGGGATCACGTCCTTCGTCATCACGGAGCGGCCCGACTGGGTCATCGGCGGGCAGGTCCTCCAAGGGCGTTGGGACGAGGACTTCCTCGCGGACGGGGTCGTCCAGGTCCGGCTCCACATGGTCTCCGACCTCGACGTCCAACGCCGGATCCGGATCCTCAAGATGCGGGGGACGAGGCACGCGACGGGATACCTGGCGTTCGTCCTCGACGAGGGCCGGTTCAAGGTCATGCAGGCCCTGAGCCCGTGAGGTGACGCGGATGGCGAAGACGCTCGTCCGGACGTACGTGCGTGGCTTCGACGAGGAGGTCCTCCGCGGGGGCATCCCCCGCGGACACGTCGTCCTCCTGCGCGGCGCGAGCGGGACGATGAAGTCCTCCCTCGCGTACTCGATCCTCTACCACAACGCCCTCCAGGGGGTCCCCGGCCTCTACGTGACCCTCGAGCAGAGCGCGCCGAGCCTCCTCGAGCACGTCGCCTCCCTGGGCCTGAGGTCCACGGCCGTGTCGGACGTCCTGCCGATCCTGGACCTGAGCCGCGGTCGGGAGCACCTCGAGGGCGTGGCCGCGAGGATGGAGGAGATCGCGGGAGGCAAGGCTGCCGAGGGGAGCCTCCTCGCCGTGTTCAAGGGGAAGATCCTCGACCTCCACCGCCGCCTCGGCTTCCAGATCCTCGCCATCGACTCCTGGGACGCGATCGAGCTCGTCCTCGAGTTCCGCGACCGGAGGGCGGAGACGTTCGCGTTCTTCGAGTGGCTCCGGGACCTCGGGGTCACGAGCTTCCTCGTGTCGGAAGAACCCGCCCAGGGCCGCCGGGACGGGGCCCTCGAGGAGGAGTTCCTCGCGGACGGGATCATCCACCTCCGGATGGCCCCGGTCACGGAGACGTCGTACCAGCGGCGCGTGCAGTGCGTGAAGATGCGGAGCGTGAACCAGGACAGCGACGACCGGACCCTGCTCTTCGAGAACGGCCGGTTCGAGGTCGCTCGGGCGATCGGGTGACCCCATGGACCGGCGGATCCTCCAGTCCCTCGTGCGCTCCGTCCTCCTGTTCCTCCTCTCCATCGTCCTCGTCGCGGGCTTCTACTTCCATTCCGCGTTCTACTCCGTCGGGCTGTACCCACTCCTCTTGATCGGCGGGTTCGTGACGTTCCTCGTGATCCTCGGCGCCCGGCTCATCCTCCTGGGCGAGCTCCCGCGGGGCCGCCCTTCCGGGGAGCTCACGTTCGGGCTCGAAGAGGGGGACCGCGTCCAGCGGCAGATCGTGTCCCTCGTCGTCCTGCCCGTGGAAGGCCGCGACGTGCCCGTCGTCGGGCAGGCCGTCCGCGGGAGGTACGAGACGGGGATCGAGTTCGGGCGGCTCCTCGTCGTCGACGTGGGCCGCAAGTTCCTCTCCGAGATCACGGAGGAGGAGGCGAAGCGCGCGGGCTACCGGACCGTCGAGGAGCTCCGGGCCGCGGGGGCCGTCCGGTTCCGGTGGCGCCCGGACGACGTCGTCGCCGTCCTCGGGATCCGGCCCCTGGGGGTGCGGGCGTGATCCTCTACAGCTCCCTCATCCTCCTCGGGATCGTCGCGGACGCGTGGCTCCTCACCCTCGTCGCCCTGCGCATCCGGCGGTTCTGGACGAAGGCGACCTTCGCGGCCCTCGCCCTCTCCTTCATCATCATGGGCGGCTCGTACGTCGGCACGGCGGAGGGGTTCCTCCCCGCCTCCTGGGAGGGGGTGACCCTGGGGGCCCTCGTCCTCGCCCACCCCTTGACCGCGATCCTCGTCCTGAGCCTCATCCATGGCGAGGTCCTCCCCCGGCGCCGGCCCTTGATCTTCCTCCTCCTCGTCCCCGTCCCGTTCCTCGCGGCCCTCGCGCCCGTCGGGGGCTGGTCCCTGAACGTCGTGTATGCGGCGAACCCTTTGGGCGGGTTCCTCGTCCTCTCTATGGCAATCGCCCTGGCCGAGACGATCTACGCGCGGATCACGAGCCCCCTCATGGCCGCAGAGTCCTTCTGGCTCAGCGCGGGGCTCGTCGCCCTCCTCGTCGCAGGGCCGATCTACGGGTACGAGCTCCAGGCCCTCTCCTTCCCGGACTCCGCGGGCTCCAACGTCGCGACCCCGATCGCCCTCGGCGCCTTCGCCCTCGTCGCCTTCCACGGGAACCCGTTCCCCGCGGCGTATCCCGTCGCCCGGCGCCGCTGGCGGGGGGAAGGGGCCCTCGGGGACGGCCTCACGTTCGTCTTCGACGAGACCCGCCCCAAGTACGCCGGCGTGATCGCGAGGTCGGAGGCGGGCCGCGGACGGCCCGTCCTGATCCTCTCGCGGACCTCCTCGGCCGGGACGCGTACGGGCGGCCGGCCCCTCGAGGCGGCCCTCGAGCCGACCCGGTACGCGGCCCTTCGGACCCTCGGGACCGCGTCGGAGTTCGTCACACGGGCCCCGGGCTCCCTCGTCGCGATCCCGGAGCTCGCGGACCTCTCCGCGATCGCCGGGTGGGCGCGGACGAGGGACATGCTCCTCCGGATGCGGGTCCTCTGCCGTCTCGCCGGCTCCTCCCTCCTCCTCACGACGTCCCGCCTCACGGAGGCGGAGCGGGAGGACCTTCGGGGCCTCAAGATGCCCTGGTGGCCCCTCCCCGACCCCGCGGACGAGATCGAGGCCATCCTCGCCCGGTCGTTCGGGACCGGGGCCGGCAGGCTCCTCGAGTCCTTCGAGCGGGCCCAGCACCTCGCGCGAGGGCAACTGACCACGGCCCACGTGGAGGCCCTCACAGCGTTCCTCGAGCAGGCCGTCGGGGAGCTCGCGGTCGGCGCGGGGGACGCGAAGGCGGTCCAGGGCCTCCGGGACCAGGTCTCCCTCGCGTCCCAGGCCTTGCGGGCGTACGCCGCGCGGAACCCCGCAGACCTCTCGAGGGGCGACTGGCCATCGAAGGAGTCGGGCCCTGCGGACCGCGAGTTCCTCGTGAGGGCTGCGGACTACTGGAAGGGGAAGGAGATGGAAGAGCTGTTCACGACGGCCCAGGCCCTGTCGTCCCGGGAGAGCCTCTACGATCGCGCGAAGGCCGTCTTCACGGAGCACCTCGGGGACGCGGGGGAGAGCCTCCTCCGCACGGAACTCACGAAGCTCGGGCGCACGCCGGCGGACCTCGGACCCGCGGACCTGTCCCGCCTGGCGGACCGCGCGGCCGTCGACCTGGCGGTCATGGCCGATGTCGTCGACGTGCCCCAGGAGAGGGACCGCATCGCGGCCGCGGTCGAATCGATCCGGAGGCGGCTCGCGACCCTCGGGGGGGACGACCTGTGAGGCGCGTCCCGACCCACGTCGAGGGCCTCGACGACGTCCTCGGAGGCGGGATCCCCGCGGGCAGCGTCGTCCTCGTCGCGGGCGCCCCGGGCACCATGAAGACGTCCCTCACGTTCAGCATCCTCCACGCGAACGCGCTTCACGGGGAGAAGGGCCTGTACGTGTCCCTCGAGCAGGGACGGGAGAGCCTCCTCGACCACCTCGAGGGCCTCGGGCTCCGCCTCGACGACACGGGCGGCGCGATGAGCGTCCTCGACCTCGCGACTCTGCGGAAGAAGCTCCCGGGCGCGAGCGCCCAGCCTTGGATGGACCTGTTCCGGCTCTACACCCAGGGGATGAAGGCGTCTTTCGACTACCGGATCCTCGTGATCGACTCCCTCGACGCCCTCGAGATCCTCGCGAAGTTCAAGGACGTCCGGCGGGAGCTCTTCGAGTTCATCCAGTGGCTCCGCGGGCTCGGCACGACGACGTTCCTCCTCGGGGAGCTCCCCACGGACGCTCATGGCGTGTCGGAACCCTGGATGTCCACGTTCGCGAAGCACAAGGAGGAGTACCTCGTCGACGGGATCGTCCACCTCCGGATGGCGACCCAGGGGCAGTTCGGGATGCAACGCCAGCTGAGGGTCGTCAAGATGCGTGGGACCCGTCACGACACGGGCTACCACGCCCTCGTGTTCGAGGATGGCTTCAAGGTCACGCGGATCCTTGCGTAGGGTCGGAGCGAGCTTCGTTACGGTTGTGCGGTGGCGCCGCCCCCGTCCACCACGGCGACTTCGCTGATCCACGTCGGGACTGCCGTATCCTTGATGTGGCTCCCCCGTTGGCTGACGACAGCGAAGCCCGCCTTCCCGAGGGCCTTGAGGAGATCACGGGCGGGCAGGACGGGGAGCTTGGCCATGCTCGACCTCGACCGTCGTGAGCAGGAAGGGCTCCTCGGGGAGGTCGGCGTCCTGCCCCTCGAGGTAGATCTCCAGGGCCTCCCGGAGGTTCGCCAAGGCTTCCTCGACGGTGCGGCCCTGGCTCGCGACGTCCAGCTCGGGGCACCAGGAGACAAACCATGCGCCCTCGCGGTGCACGGCCGCGGACAGCCTCCGCTTCATGAGGATCGAATGCGCTTGGAGCTACATAGCCGTGATGCGGACATCCGCTGTGAGGGAGAGCGGTCGTCAGGCCCGTCCGGGCCGGCCTGCTGTGGCAAATTGCTCACGACGTGCGTGTACCGGTTCAGGGTCTGCAGGGCCGACAAGGAGCCTAGGATAGGGTCCGTGGACACGAACCGCCCGAGATCGGGATCGTACTGGCGGGCCCTCAGATACACGAGGCCCGTCGCGGTGTCGTGCCTCTCGCCCGTGAACTTGTACGGCTCGCTCCAGAACGTGTTGAAGAGCCTGCCGAAGGGCTCGTATTCCGTCGAGACGACTTCCGCCCGGGCGGCGTCGTACATCTTCCGCGTCGAGCCGAGGTGGTCCGACAGATAGTACTTCGTCGTGCACGTCGGCGGATTCGCGGCGGTGCAGTCGATCCGAGCGAGGCGCCGGCCGGCCGCGTAGACGTACTTCGTCCATCCGCCCTCGGGGCGGGCCTCGAAGATCGCGTCGCCGCCGGAGTAGATGGACACGGTCCACGTAGACGAGGAATCGTCGGAAATTCCCGAAGAGGACTCGAAAGAGCATGAGACGGACGAGGCGGAGTCGGAAACGGGGGCGGAGCCCTCCGTCCACGGGGACGCCACATCGTCGAAGACCGTGCCGCGGAACGACGGCGATTCGCTGCCGAGAGAGGAGGGTACCACGGGGGCCCTCCATGGCTGGACGTGCCGAGAACCTTCCGGTTCAGAACGCGCGAAGCGCTTAAGAAGGTGGGGTCCGTATCCGTGCCTCATGAAGTACCGGATCGTCCTCGAGTACGACCCGGCGACCCGTCATTACACCGCAACGGTCCCAGGCCTCCCCGGCCTGATCCTCGACGCGAAGAGCGAGAAAGAAGCGGTGAAGCTCGCCCGGGAAGGCATCGCTCTGTATTTGGAAGAACTCAGCGCCGTCCCCCGGCAGGGCTCGAGGGGACCTTCGGAACCCCTCCGCGCGAAGATCCTGACCGTGGACGTGTGAGATTGGCCCGTCTGCCCGGAGAGGTCGACGGACGCCGATTCCTGAGGGCCATGGCTCGCTTCGGATGGACGGTGGAGAGCCAACGCGGCAGCCACCGGAAGCTCGTTCATCCTGAGCGCACGGATTTCCTAATCGTCGCCTTCCACGGGTCCCTCGGCCGGAACACGGTAAGGCGCATCCTGCGACAAGCGGGAATCGACGAGGACCAGTTCCTCAAGCGGCTCTGAAGACCGGTTTCGACCGCCTTCACTGAGCTGGAAACGCGAACCGACTTCGGTCCCGAAGTTTGAGTGTCGCAGGACGCGAAATCGGACAACATGATAAGGCGGGTCGCGAAGGACGGGCCCACGAGGACGTCGCCCCAGAGCGGGATCCAGCCCGTGGCGAGCATGATCGGGTCCACGTGCGCCGAGGCGATGTCCGGGACAAGGATGTGAGGGCGACCCCGGCGGTAGCGGCCACAGGCACCAAGGTGAGAGATCGCGACGATGGTCGGCGCGAACTCCCCCGCTCGGGTCCGTGTACTTGAGGGGGTTGTTCACGACGTACGCGTACCGGTTCAGGGTCTGGGGCA
>MGWD01000059.1:40817-40917 GCA_001800825.1 Euryarchaeota archaeon RBG_19FT_COMBO_69_17
TCTCCGAGGTGTACTTGTACGCCTCGCTGCCGCTCGAGGCGACCGGCTTCCCGAAGGGCTCGTACGAGGTCGAGAAGACCGTGTTCCGCGAGGCGTCGAG
>MGWD01000060.1:0-6904 GCA_001800825.1 Euryarchaeota archaeon RBG_19FT_COMBO_69_17
CGCGGGCCCCGCGGAGGGTCTCCTGGAAGAGGTTGAACACGGGGGCCCCGTCCATCACGGTCCCCTCGTAGCGGAAGCCGACCCGGTTCCGGCGGGCGAGGGCCTTGAGCCGGCGGTAGTGATACGCGACGGGTCCCTTGTTCGCCGTGATCACGTGCTTCCCGGACCGGAGGGCGGCAACGATGTGGTCCAGGGCCGGCTGGCTCGCGGCGATCCGCAGGGGCGTGAGCTCGACGACGACGTCCGCGGCCGCGGACTCGAGGAATTCGGAGGACGGGCCGCGGACGGGCCGTCCGCATGGCTCGAGGGACTCCCCGCGCGTCGCGAGGCGGAGCGCCTGCTGCAGGTCGATCCCTCCGCGGCGCTCCACCCGGCCGTGGGTCGCCGTGAGGATCGCGACGACCTCCGCCTCGAGGCCGAAGTCCCTCGCGAGCTCCCGCCGGCGTTCCAGGAGGAGCCGGGCGAACTCTCGGCCGACGCCGCCGAACCCTGCGAGGATGAGCCGGTGCATGGGGGTCAGATCTCCACGACCCGGCCCAGGCCCCGCCGGAACGCCGCGTCCGCGACGACGTTCGCCACGGCGGCATCCTGGACGCCCACGCCCGTGAGGTCCGCGACCGTGATCTCCTCGTCCGACGTCCTCCCGGGCTTGAGCCCCGCGGCGATCTCCCCGAGCTCCGCGTACACGTCCGCGCGGGCGATCGCGCCGGCATCGAGGGCGTGATGGATCTCGCCGAGGCGGGCGCACTGCTCGAGGTGGTCCGCGACGAGCTTGTCCGCCTTCGCGAGCACGCCGACGTCGAGCTCCTGCTTCTCGGGGCCGTCGGAGCCGACCGCGGTCACGTGGGCCCCGGGGCCGATCCAATCCGCGCGGACGAGGGGCGCCTTTGCCGGGGTCGCCGTGATCACGACGTCGGACCCCCGGACGGCCTGCTCGACGGTCTTCGCGGGGATCACGCGGACGCCGTGCTTCGCCTCCATCTCCCGGCAGTACGCGGCGACCTTGACTTCGTCCCGAGCGCAGGCGACGACCCGCTCGGGCGTCCGGACTTGGAGGAGCGCCTCGAGCTGGTAGCGTCCTTGGCATCCGACCCCGACGATCCCCACGCGCCCGACGAGCCGCCGGGCGAGGACGTCCGCGGCGAGGCCCCCCGCGGCGCCCGTCCGGAGGTCCGTGAGGTACCCGTTGTCGAAGAGGACCGCCTTGAGGAACGTCGTGCGGGCGTCGAACACGAGGACGAGCCCGCTCCCGATCGGCAGGCCCTTCGCGGGGTTGTCCCAGGAGCCCGCGGCCTCCTTGATCGAGTAGTACGGCGCCCCCTTGAGGTACGCGCCCTTCACGTGGACCTCCGCGCGGTGCTCGGGGATGTCGAATCCGATGACCCCGGGCAGGACGGCCTCCCCGCGGGCGAGCTTCGCGAACGCCTCCCGGACCGCGGCGAGGGCCTCCCCCGGCCCGATGAGGGTCCGGATCTCCTTCTCGAAGAGGAGGCGGACTTCCACCTACGCCTTCCCCCGGCCCGCCTTGATCTCCCTCAGGAGGGCGTCGATCCGGTCCAGCCCGCGGAGGAGGTAGTCCTCCTCGGGCCCCGTGCCGATCCGCAGGTACCCGTCCATCCCGAAGTGGTCCCCCGGAACGACGAGGACGCTCTTCTCCTTCAGGAGCCGCGTGACGAGCTCCGTGGAGTTGATCCGCAGGGCGTACCGGAGGTAGACGATCGCGCCGGCCTGGGGCGGTACGTAGGAAAAGAGGGATCCGTGGGCGTCGATCCATTTCGCGACGAGGGCGTAGTTCCGGCCGAGGATCGCTCGCGTCCGCGCGAGGATCGCCTCCCGGCGTCGAGGCTCGAGGGCGATTTGGGCGAGGCGGTCCGAGAAGTACGTCGGGCCGATTGTCGTGTAGTCGTGGTGGGACCACAGGGCCGCGATCGTCCTCGGCGGCCCGACGAGCCACCCGATCCGGAGGCCCGGCAGGCCGTAGGCCTTGCTCAGGCCGTTCACGACGAGGGTCTTGTCGTGCGTGCCCCAGAGGGTCTCCGTCCGCGGCCCCTCCCTCTCCGCGCCCAGGTAGACCTCGTCGGAGAGGATCCACGCATCCGCGTCCTCCGCGGCGTCGAGGACCGCCTTCCGCTGCTCGGCCCCCATGATCGAGCCCGTCGGGTTGTCGGGGTTGCAGACGACGATCGCCTTCGTCCGCTTCGAGACGGCGGCCTTGAGGTCCTCGGGGTCGAACTGCCACCCCGCGCCCTCCCGGAGCCGGAGCGGCTTGACCGTCGCCCCGAAGCCGCGGGCGAGCCCCCAGAGCTGCATGTAGTTCGGGAGCATGAGGACGACCTCGTCCCCTTTCTCGACGAGGTGCCACGCCGCGAGGAAGTTCGCCTCGGAGGAGCCGTTCGTCACGAGGACGTGGTCCGGGGCCGCGTCCCCGTACATCGACGCGATCGTCGCCCGGAGCTCGGGGGTCCCGTTGGACTGGGAGTAGGCCGCGGGGTAGTCGAGGAACGCCTCGATCCGCCCGGCGTCCCCGAGGAGCTCCCGGAGGGGGATCGGCTCGACCCCGCTCTCGGAGAGGTTGATCTCGACGACGTTCTCCCACGTCGACTGCATGCGCTCCATTTCGAAGGGCTCGATCTTCACGGGGCTCCCCGCGCGGGGAACGGGGCCGCGGGGTTTAAGGTTCCGGGCGGGTCTTGCGGGCCGCCGTCGGGCGCGCGTGGCGCGCACCGGAAAGGGCTTCGGCGTTTCGCCCGGGGACCCCTTCCCCATACTTGAGTATTCCGAATCCGTTAAATACGACTGACGGTATCCTCGCGGCAGCGCGAGGGAGGCATGAAGAGGCTGGGCGTGGTCGAGAACATCGCCTACGACGGCAGCCTCGTCGTCCGCGCGGAGTTCGCGCCGCCGGTCGGCGCAGATGTGCTCGACAAGCGCAGCCGCCCCCTCGGAAGGATCACGAAGGTGTTCGGGCCCGTGCGGGAGCCGTTCGCGTCCGTCCGGACGTCCGGGCCCGCGCCCGCGTCCGTCGTCGGTTCCGACGTATTCGTTGGTGAGGGAAAGCATGCCGTCCAAGAAGGTCGAAGAGGCCGAAGAAGTCACTAGATGCCCCGAGTGCAACTCGGGCCACCTGACGTACGACTACGAGCGTGGCGAGCTCATCTGCGAGGAGTGCGGGCTCGTCCTCAACGACCAGATGATCGACCAGGGGCCCGAGTGGCGCGCGTTCGACGTGGAGCAGGGGGAGAAACGGGCGCGCACGGGGGCCCCGATGACGTACACGATCCACGATAAGGGCCTGTCCACGACGATCGGCTGGAAGAACAAGGACTCCTACGGGAAGTCGATCCCCACGAGGAACCGCGCGCAGCTCTACCGGCTCCGGAAGTGGCAGCGGCGGATCCGCGTGAGCAACGCGACGGAGCGGAACCTCGCCTTCGCCCTGAGCGAGCTCGACCGGATGGCGAGCGGGATGGGCCTCCCCCGGAACGTCCGCGAGACGGCCGCGATGGTCTACCGGAAGGCGGTCAACAAGAACCTCATCCGCGGGCGGTCCATCGAGGGCGTCGTCGCCGCGTCCCTCTACGCGGCCTGCCGGCAGTGCAACGTCCCCCGCACGCTCGACGAGATCGCGAACTCCTCCCGCGTGGGGCGGAAGGAGATCGGCCGCACGTACCGGTTCATGACCCGGGAGCTCAAGCTGAAGCTCATGCCCACGAAACCCCAGGACTACACGTCCCGGTTCTGCTCCGAGCTCAAGCTCAGCGGGGAGGTCCAGTCGAAGGCCGTGGAGATCCTCAAGTCCGCCCAGGACAAGGAGCTCACGTCGGGGCGCGGCCCCACGGGCGTCGCGGCCGCGGCGATCTATATCGCCTCGATTCTGTGCAACGAGCGGCGGACCCAGCGCGAGGTCGCCGACGTCGCCGGGGTCACGGAGGTCACGATCCGGAACCGCTACAAGGAGCTCACGGAGAAGCTCGGGATCCAGGTCGAACTGTGAGGCCGGGGACCCTCCGGGTCCCCTCCGAGGTCGTTGGCGGGGGTTCGTCCCTCGTCTTCGTACCTCTACTCAGAGGCACGCGTCCGGGCGATGAGCCCCGCGATCCTCGCCCTCTGCCGCGCGAACTCCCGCTCCGCCCTCCCGTGGTACGCAGCGATCCGCCGCAGCAGCTCGCCGCGGCCCCGCTCGGACTCCACCCGGCCGATGTAGTCCTCCCGCCGGACGGACCGCCCGCCTTCCCGTTCGTAGTGCCAGAAGTACCAGTACCGCCGCCCGTCGAAGTCCCGCACGCGGGCGCCGCAGCCGACCTCCATCGTCTCGTACCTCTGAGTAGAGGTATGCCGCGGAGGGTCAAGGCCCTTGTGACGGGGGGTGCGCGAAACCACCCGGCCGGGTCCCTCACGGGAGCCGCAGGCTCCCGCGGATGATCGGGGTGACCCGCCCGCCGACCTTCACGCTCGTCGGCGTGGCCCCCTCCCCCTCCACGGTCACCTCGATCCGGCTCGCGTGCTTCATCTCGATCCCCTGCTCGACGACGAAGGTCGGCGCGGGGAGGCGGCCGTTCGCGAGGAGGTACGCGCCGCAGGCGCCCGCCGCGCTGCCCGTCGCGGGGTCCTCCCGGATCCCGTCCCCCGGGGAGAAGGCCCGCGCGTGGACCTGGGCGTCCGGGCTCTCCGTCTCGAACGTGAACACGTAGCACACGAGGCGGTCCCCGAGCCTCCCGAGGAACCTCGCGAGGGCACGCATGTCGTAGTCGATGGCCCGGACGGCCTCGAGGGATTTCATGGGGACCTGGAGGGAATGGATCCCCGTCGCCGCGAGCTGGGGCTTGAGCTTCCCCACGCCGATGTCCCTCGGCCGGACATCGAGGGCCTCCGCGAGCCCGTCGACCTTCTCGAGCCGCTTCCCGAGGTTCGGCTCGCCTTGCGTCATGACGACCTTCCGGATCTGGCCCGCCTCGACCTGGAGCTCGAGGGGCAGGACCCCGATCTCGACCTCCTGGTAGAGGACGGACGACCCTTCGGGGTGGGGGACGATCCCCTCCATCGCCGCGACATACGCGGTCCCGAGGGAAGGATGGCCTGCGAAGGGGATCTCCCCGCCCGGGGTGAAGATCCGGTTCCGGTAGTGGGCGGACGGTGTCCGCGAGGGCAGGACGAACGTCGTCTCGGAGAGGTTCATCTCCCGCGCGATCCCCGCCATCTCGGCGTCGGAGAGGCCCGTCGCCCTCGGGAAGACGGCGAGGGGGTTCCCCGTGAGGGGGGTGTCCGTGAAGACGTCCACGCGCCAGAAGTCGAAGAAGCGGTCCGCCATGGGCACGGCCTCGTCCCGAGCGAAGGGCGGGCCCTGGCTTAAGCATGCCCGACCGAATGTTCACGCGTGAGGGTGACGCCCGGCCCCAAGGGCCGTCAGGTCTTTCCCCCTCCCGGGCATCCCGCCCTCGATGGTCGGGGACGCAGACCTCGTCCTCGTGGACGGCCGCGTGTTCACGTCGTCCCGCGAACGTCCGTGGGCGCGGGCCCTCGCGGTCCGAGGGGACCGGGTCGTGGCCGTCGGGACGTCGCGGCAGGCGGAGGCCTGGGCGGGCCCCCGCACGCGGGTCCTCGACCTCTGCGGCCGGGTCGTCGTCCCGGGCTTCGTCGACGCCCACGCCCACATGGCCGACGCGGCGGGGGAGATCGGCTGGGCGGTCCTCGACGGGGCGAGGAGTCTTGAGGATGCCCTCGGCATCCTCCGGTCCTCCGCGGTCCGGAGCCCGGGGGACGCGTGGGTCGTCGGGATCGGGTGGGACGAGTCGGGGTGGCCCGAGCGGCGGTACCTGCTCCGGGAGGACCTCGACCGCGTCGCCACGGATCGGCGCGTCGTCGCGGTCCGGAGGGACCGGCACATGGGCTCCCTCAACTCGAAGGCGCTCGAGGCCGCGGAGCCGTTCCGCGGGATGCGGGGCTTCGAGGTCGACCCCGCAGGCCGGCCGGCGGGCGTGCTCAAGGAGGACGCGTTCCTTGCGTTCTGGGAGCGGATTGAGCCCTCCGAGGAGGCCGTGTACGCGGGCCTGGGGACGATGGCCCGTCGGGCCCACCGACTCGGGATCACCTCGATCCACGACATCGTCGACCTCCGCGGGATCCGGGGGTACTGGCGCGCCCGACGCGCGGGCCGCCTCGGCCTCCGGGTCTACCTTGTGCCGCGGGATGACCTCCTCCCGTCCCTCGAGACCTCCGGCCTCTCGACGGGCCTAGGGGACGCCTGGCTCCGCCTCGGGGCGATCAAGGTCTTCTCGGATGGATCCCTCGGGGCCTACACGGCCGCCCTCGACGAGCCCTACGCCGGACGCCCGGGGGACCGCGGGATCCTCGTCCATCCGCCCGAGGAGCTCGCGGCCCTCCTCGCCCGGGCCCATCGGGCGGGGTTCCAGACGGCGACCCATGCGATCGGCGACGCCGCGATCCGGGTCGTCCTCGAGGCCCTCGAGGGGGTCCTCGCGGGGGAGCCGCGGGCCGATGTCCGGCACCGGATCGAGCACTTCGAGCTGCCGGACGAGGACATGCTTCGCCGGGCGAAGGCCTTGCGGCTCGTCGCCTCGTGTCAGCCGAACTTCATCGGATGGTGCAGCGGGCCCGGGGGCACGTACGAGGACCGCCTCGGGAAGGTGAGGGCGCGGCGCAACACGCCGTTCCGCCGGATCCTCCGGCGGGGGATCCCCTTGTGTTTCGGCTCCGACGGGATGCCCTACGGTCCCCTCTACGGGCTCCACTGGGCCGTGAACGGCTTCTTCGAGGACCAGCGGATCCCCGTGGAGGAGGCGTTCCGCGCGTACTCCGCGGGAGGGGCCTACGCGTCCTTCGAGGAGGGGGACAAGGGGACCCTCGAGGCCGGCCGGCTCGCGGACTTCCTCGTCCTCGACGGGGA
>MGWD01000060.1:6919-15297 GCA_001800825.1 Euryarchaeota archaeon RBG_19FT_COMBO_69_17
GGACCGGATCCGCGAGGTCCGCGTCGAGTCTACGTGGATCGGTGGCCGGAAGGTCTTCGGGCGGAGCCTGTGACCGCGGGATCCTCCCTCGGGCCGAAGATTTCATCCCCTCCGGCCGCGATCGTGGGACCGACCCCCATCGCGGGGGTGCCCAAATCGAACCCGACGCGCGGCCCTCCCCGGGCCGCCCGTCGTCTTCATTGCCGACCTGCCTGGGACCGGAGGATCCGGTAGAGGCTGCCCCAGAGGCGGTCGTCTTTCCGGACCTTGTTCTCGAAGTTGTTCATCCCGGCCCAGTCCTCGAACGCCTTCCGCGTGCGGGCGTCCCACTTCCCCGACGCCGGGCCCTTGTGGAACCCGAGGGCCTGGAGCGCCTCCTGCACCTCCTTGACCGCCTCCTTGCGGAGCGGGACGGTGTCCGCCGGATCCTCGCGGTCGAGGAGGGTCGCATCGTACACGTTGAAGATCCGCACGAGCTCCTCGATGGGGGCCGGATGGTCGTCCACGCGGAGGTCGACCCAGCGGTCGTTGAAGCCGCCGTAGCCGCCGCCCTTGCGGACGACGAGGAGGGATGCGCTCTCCTGGCCCCTCCGGTCCCCGCCCGCCTCCTGCCCCGCGGCGAGGGCCGCGAGGAGCCGCACAGGGAGGTCCCCGTCCGTGGACTCGAACGCCCGGGCCATCCCCTTGAGGACCCCCTCGGAGGCGAGGATGTTCCCCTGGGCCGCGTAGTTCCTCCCGACGAGGTGTCCCGCCCACTCGAAACACTCGTCCCCCGTGTACGCAGCCGCGCGCCCGCGGGCGTCCACGACCCCGACCTGCCGCTGGGCCGCCGTGGGGTCCCTCGCGAGCAGAGTCTTCAGGACGTCCTTCGGGTGGAGTCCCTTGCGGAGGAGGGCGAGGCCCCGGGGGCCGTACGCCGTGTTCGCGTAGGACTGGATTGCCATCGCGCCGACCCCTGCCTGGGCCCACGGGACGACGGCCCCCACCGCGACGAACCTCGACTCCACGGCGACCCCGAGGTCCTTCGTCTTCGGGTCGTACGCGACGATGCTGAACGTCGAGGGCCGCGGGTCGGACATGGGGATCGCGGGAGGGAACGGGGGGCCGCGTATATCATGCGCTCGGCGCAACGCTTAAGGCGGCGCCGCGGGTGGCCCGGCGGCCGTGCACGTCCTCCTCGACCTCTGGGGGACCCTCCTCGACAGCACGCGGATGCACGAGGCCTTCGGCCCCCGGATGGCGGGGATCCTCGCCGCCCGGATCGGCGGGGACCCGGGGGCATGGCGGCGCGCCTACGACGCCGCCTGGCCGTGGTATTCCGCCCGGGCCGCGGCGACGGACTGGACCCGCGGCGATTACCTCGAGGAGGTCGGCAGGCTCGACGGGGAGTACGTGGAGCGCATCCTCAAGGGGGCCGGCGCCTCCTGGCGCCCCGCGGACGCGGCGTCCTTCTGGGCGGAGGTCGAGGGGGCCGTCATGGCCTCCGTGGACGCGCGGTTCCCCGACACCCGGCCGGCCCTCGAGAAGCTTCGCGCCGCGGGCCATCGGGTCGTCGTCGTCACCTCGGCGACGGACTCGAACGCCCGGGGGTCCCTCGCGGGGGCTGGATGCCTCGACCTCCTCGACGATGTCTTCTCGGGCACCCGAGTGAACCGGCACAAGTCCACGGTCGACTACTGGGGTCGGGTGCTCGGGGGAATGCACGCGCCTCCCGAGGCGTCCTTCGTCGTCGACGATCGCCTCGTGTACCTCGAGGCCGCGGCGAAGGCGGGCATCCCGGCCGTCCTCCTCGACCGGATGTCCGCGCATCCTCCGGACGGCCTGCCCTCGTTCGTCCGAGCGACCCTGAGGAACCTCGCGGGCCTCCCCCACCTCGCCGACCTCATCGAACGAGGGGAGGCGCCCTGAGGCGCGCCCTCGGACCGTGCGTGCCTCCACCTAGAGGTATGCGCCGCGGGGTGCGGATCCGCGGAAACGGGGGAGGCTCACGGCCGTACGCGCTCGAGCTTCATGTACCGCACGCCCTCCCCGACCTCGCCGAAGAGGATCTGCTTCTTGACCCCGTGGGCGAGCCGGACCGCGCGGCTGATCTCGGGCCACATCGCCCGCTCCCCGCGCGGGAGCGCGTGGACGAGGTACTTCGCGTGCTGGACGTCGGGGTCTCCCTCGTACGCGCGGAAGTGGGCCCCATACTTGAAGCCCGTCTTCGCGATGACCCCGCGGGCCGTGAGGTCCTCGTACGCCCGCAGGCGGAGTTCGAAGTCCGGCTGGACCCTCCGTGCCTCCCTCAAGAGCCGCGGGAGGCCGATGGGCCGGTCCGTGTCCGCGTTCCGTACGTCGACGAGGCCCGCTTTGAGGAGGTACGCGGTCTCGAGGAGGCTCAGCTGGAGTCTGCGCCCGACGATCTTCCCGAAGAACCCCGCCGCGTGGAGGGCCCGGGCGTCGTCCTCCTCGACGACCATCCCTCGGTCCCCGAGGAAGTGGACGACGGCTCGCCGGCCGACGGACGCGGGTGCGAGGTGCCCTCTGGGCTCCGACTCCCGGACCGCGTAGTACGTCACGTCGGACTCTTCGTCCACGAGGGCCAGGAGGAGGCTCTTCCTCACGCCGGCGGCCTCCCGGGCCCGCGCGAGGATCCCGTCGAGGTCGAAGGACGCCCGCTCGCTCAGGGCGGCGACCCAGTAGCGGCTCGGGGTCTTCCGGGGCGCGCCCCCGCGCGGGTAGACCTGGAAGTCCGCGGGGCCGCCTCGCTCCTCGACGACGTACCCGCGGCTCCGCAGGTCGCGGTACACGAGGTACCGGATCTCGAACGCGGCCGCGGACGCGCTCCCACGGCGGAACAGCTCCCGCAAGGGGACGGCCCTCCCGTCCCGTCGGACCTCGAGGCGGCCCGCCTCGACGAGGTACACGGCCTCGAGGAGGGAGAGTTCGAGGGTCCCGCCGGGGAGGGGGCTGCCGAACCAGCCCTTGTTGTGGATCCCGCTCGCCTCCGCGGGGTCGCGGACGACGACGCGGTCCGCGTCCAGGTCCCCGGCCATGTCGGGGCGGCCAACGGCCCCCCGCGAATAAAGGGTTCGGCCCCCGGCCCCGGGAGTTCCCGTCCTCCGTTCCAAGGTCGTTCCATTTATATAGAAGGCCACACGTGCAATCCTCGTGAAGCGGGAGCGGCTCATCGACGAGGTCCGGGGGGCCCTCGCGAAGACGGGTTTCTTCGTGTCCGAGCGGCACGCCGAGCGCGGCCTCTGCTTTGACATCGTCGCCCGGCGGGACCGGACCCTGCTCTTCGTCAAGGTCCTCGCGAACGTGGACGCCTTCGCGAAAGGGAACGCGGACGAGCTCCGGATGATCGCGCGGACCCTCGAAGGCGCCCCTCTCGTCGTGGGGGAGCGGAGCGGCACGGGACCCCTCGAGGACGGGGTCATCTACAGCCGATTCGGGGTACCGATCCTGGCCCGCCAGACGTTCGTCGAGTTTCTCGAGGATGGCGTCCCTCCCTTCGTCTTCAGCGCCCCGGGAGGGCTCTACGTGCGTCTCGACACGGAGGCGCTGCGCCGGGCGCGGGAGGAGCGCCAGATCTCCCTGGGCACCCTCGCGGACGTCGCCGGCGTCTCCCGCCGGACGATCCAGATGTACCTCGAGGGGATGTCCGCGACGGTCGACATCGCGACGCGGCTCGAGGAGTTCCTCGGGGAGCCCCTCGTCGTGCCCGTCGACCCGTTCGCCTTCACCCCGTCGGCCGCCGTCGTCCTCGAGGACTTCGCCCGGCTCGCCCGGTTCGAGCGGGACCTCTTCCGACGCCTCGAGCGCCTCGGCTACGAGGTCCTCCCCACGATTCGCTGCCCCTTCGAGGCCTTCACCCAGCACGAGGCCACGACCCTCCTCACGGGGGTCTCGAGCCCCGACGCCTCCGTCGAGCGCAAGGCGGCGATCGTCTCGAACCTCGGGAGGGTCGTCGAGCGGGACGCGGTCCTGTTCGTCGAGCGCCGGACGGTCCGGATGAGCATCCGGGGGATCCCCCTCATCGCGCGCGAGGAGCTTCGGAAGGCGCGGGACCTCGACGCGGTCGAGGAGCTCATCGCGGAGAGGAAGGGATGACGGACGAGGTCCGGCTCGGGCCCGCCTCCGTGCGCATCCTCCGGGTCGTCCGCGGCCTCCCGCGGGACGGCGCGCAGGTCGCCCGTGCGATCGACGACTTCGCCCCGGATCTCGTCGCTCTGAGCATCGGCCCCGAGGAGCTCGAGGCCCTCGCGTTGTACGACGGCGGCCCCGCGGAGCCCAGCAACTTCGAGGAGGAGGTCTACGTCGCCGGCCTCTCGGCCTGGGAGACCCCCGTCAAGCCGCCCCCGTGCTTCGTGGAGGCCCTCCGGGTCTCGCAGGCCCGGGGGATCCGGATCGAGGGGATCGACTTCGACGAGGAGGCCTACACGGATGTGTACACGGCCTGCGTGAGCGCGGTCGAGCTCATCCTCCAGGGCCGGACGGAGGCCCGCCTCACGAAGCGGCGCTTCCGCGCGATGACCCCGGAGGCCTTCGTCCTCGAATGGGACGCGGAGGTGAACCGGGCCCCGGGATTCGCCCGGCTCCAGAAGGAGCGGGAGGCCCACATGGCCCGCAGGCTCCACGCGCTGGCGGGGGCCGCCCGGCGCGTCCTCGCGGTCGTCGAGCTCGAGCGGGCCCAGGGCGTCCTCGCGGGGCTCCGCGCCTAGCGGCCGAGGTACTGGGACTTGCTCGCGTCCCCGAGGTCGATCGCGTAGACCCGCTTCCCGAGGTCGTCGAGCGTCACAGGGGTCGTCCACGCGAGCCCGTGGTTTGTGTTCTCCCAGAACTCGATCTTCCCGATGTTCGTCGCGCCCGTCCCGACGACGACGTCGTCCCATCCGTCCCCGTTCACGTCGCCGACGTCGAAGGAGAGGATCGTCGTCGGGTTGGGCCACAGCCAGACTAGGTCCCCCGTGTTGCGGAACCTCGTCCCCGTGCTCCCGGATCCCGTGAGGAGATGGACCCCGACGTCCGTCGCGACGACGACCTCGAGGCCCGTCTGGGTTCCCGAGACCTGCGCGAGCTTCACGCCGACGATCGCCCTCGAGGGCGCGGGGTGGGACCAGAACGCCCCCACGGGGGTCATCAGGCCGCCGCCGCTGCCCAGGTACTTGTAGACCTTCCCGTTCGCCGTGCCGACGACGAGGTCCTGGTAGCCGTCCCCGTCCTGGTCGTCCGCGTCGATCGCCTTCACGTCGCTCGTGTCGCCCCCCGGGTTCGTGAGGCTCGCGCCCGTCGTCCCCGCGGGGGTGTCCGCGCGGACGTACATCCGGTCCACGAAGAGGGTGTCGAGGGCCGTGTCCCCCACGACCCGGCCCATGTCGAGGACCCGGATCCAGAGGACCTTCCCCGCGACGGTCGACGAAAGGATGTAGGAGTACGGCTGGTCCGCCCCCGTCGCGTTGACCCACAGGAACGTCGTGTACGTGCCCGTGAGGGGGTTCGACCCGACGACGTTCGTCGAGTACGCGACCTCGAAGTTGTCCCCCTCCGCGTTCGCGCTGTGCCTCGCCTCCAGGTTGAATGTGAACGTCGTCCCGGGTCTCGTGGGGAGCTGGGTGAGGCGCCAATAGTGCTCAAGCTCGCTCACCTGGCCTCCCGTCGAGGTCCAGGACAAGGCCACGTTGTCGAAGCCGCCCACCGTCGAGGAGCCGGACCCCGCGTTCTGCGTGCGCACGGCGATCTTGAGGTAGTACGTCCCGGGCGTCGCGATCTTCGAGCTCACGTCGACGGACGTCACGCTCGCCCACGACGTCGTCGCGGACTGGGCGCCGGAACTCCAGACCTGCTGGCCCACGGTGGGCACCCCGGAGGCCGTGTCGACGAAGGCGTACAGGGTCACGCTCCCGCCCGTCGCGCCGAACGTCACGACGCGCCAGTCGAGGTTCAGGGTCGCCGTGAAGGGCGGGGAGCCGGCCACCGTGAAGGCCTGGTACCAGTACCCGGCGACGAGGGTGCTTGCGACGAAGTTCGTGGTCACGGACAGGTACCCGTTCGGGTTCCCGCCCGCGGCCTGCCGCGCCCCGTCCGCGCTCGCCGGCACGAGCCAGTCGAGGTACGTCCAGCCCGCGTTATCCACGTCGTACGAGGGGTTCGTCGTCCCTCCCGACTGGACGGGCTCCGTCACGATCGCCTCGCGGATCTGCTCGTAGGCGTCATCCGACACGTACGTGGACAAGTAGCTCCCCGCGGTGATGTTCCCCTTCCGCGTGTTCTCCCCGTCCGCGAACCAGTCGTCGACGATCCCGATGTTCTGGAACTTGCCGAGTCCATCGAGGTTCGGGTACCACGTGAGGCGCCCTGAATCGCCCCCGACGGCGATGTCGTTGGCCCCGTCCCCGTTGAAGTCCGCGACCTGGACGGCGTTGACGCTCTGGGCCCGAGTCGTGTCCACGCTCACCTTCGTCGCGAGCCCGTCGTGCCAGCTCCCATCGTTCCGGTAGTACCACACGTGTCCGTTCGTCGCTCCGCAGACGATCTCGGACGCGCCGTCCCCCGTCACGTCCCCCGTGGCGAGGGCCTGGCAGTACACGTTCGCCTGGTCCTCGAGGAGGAACCGGGTGAAGATCACGTTCCCCGTGAAGTCGAGGTCCCGGCGGTACACGTACATCCGCGCGTCGTTGTTGTCGATGAAGACGCTGCCCGTGATGTCGAGGTCCCCGTCCCGGTCGAAGTCGAGGAAGGCCACGGCGACCGTCTTCTCGAGGGACGAGCACGCCGTCCCGCCGAGGCCACAGTACTCGACCCGCTCCTTGCGCCACCGGTCGAACCCGTTCACGTTCTCGTAGTAGTAGGAGTAGTCGTGGGTGCCCCACGCACTCGAGGTCGTATCCTCGTTGCCGATTGCGACGTCGAGCTTGTACAGGGGCGCGACGATCGCGAGCTGGGTCGAGACCTCCGCGTACGTCTCGTCCGAGTCCCGCACGCTCGTGACCGTGAGGGCGTAGTTCTGGGCCCCCTCGACCCACGGGTCCTGGTCCGCGCGGGTCAGGTTGATCGAGAACCGGTACACCCGGAGGGTTCCGTCACGTGAAACCGCGTCATCCCCCGTGCCCGTGGCGACGCATTTCCCCGCGACGCTGCAGATCGGGCTGTTCACGTCGTTCCCGTTCGCAGGGGTCCGCCAGAGCTGGGTCCCCCCGAGGTAGTCCTTGATCCGGATGTTCCCGAACTGGACCCCCGGGTCGACGACGGGATCCACGGTGAACATCTGGACCTGGACGTACACGATGTCCGTCGAGCCGAACGTCTGGGTCTCCTGGGTGAAGCTGGAATCGGAGAACGTGTGGACCTGCGGGAAGTCCCGAATGTAGCCGTCCTCGTCCGTGACGTTGATCGAGTCCGTCGTGTTGAACCGCGTCCCGCTCGCGGCCGTCATGAGGATGTCGAAGGTGTACCGGGCGAAGTAGTAGTCCGGGGGATGGGCCGGGACCCGCTCGAAGTTGACGCCGACGCTCGACACGTCGTTGAGCTTGAACCGGTACCGGTACACGTAGTAACCGTTCACGAACTCAAGGAAGCTGAAGGCCTGGGTCGAGGAGGGCTGGCTCGTCTGGGTCACAGCCTTGTCGTTCCCGTACACGACGGCGGACGGCGGGTATCCGGAGTACGGGTCGTAGAGGGTGAACCGGTTCGTGTCGAAGCTGTTCTCGAGGTCGAGGCTCCCGACTACGACGATGACCTCCTCGGAGCCCCGGAACGTCCGGGTCGACTTCGCGGTGTACTTGAAGCGGTCCCACTGGGACGAGTTGAAGATGTTGTACCCCTGCCGCCCGTTCCACCGGAGGTTCTGGGGACGGCCGCTCCCGCCCGTCGTGTTGTCGCCGCCCTCCGATCCCGGGGGCCCTGGGATCACGTCGAGGGTCATCCGGGAGCTCGTCGCGTGGCCCTGGAGGTCCGTCGCGTTGAACAGGACGATGGCCCCGTCCCAGTCGAGGGTCGGCGACCGCATGCAGGTCCGGCTCAGGGTGAACACGGAGTCGAAGGGCACCCGGTCCCCATGGGTCCCGTCGTCGTACATCTGCTGCGGCAGGGCGCAGGAGTCCCCCGTGCCGTAGAACACGGTGAGGATCGCGAACACGGAACCGCGGTTCAGGTCGCCGTCGGGATCCGAGACCTGCGCGAGGATCCAGAACTCCGCGCCCGTCTCCACGGCGTCGATGGGCTCCGTCTCCGGGATCGAATCGGCCCACTTCTCCACGAAGAGCGGCGGGCGGCTCCCCGCGGGCGGGGACAGGGTCGCGTCCCACACGACCGTGCTCCGCACCGTGTCGACGATGATCATCGAGACCGTGTACGTCGAGGGGAGGATCGTGTAGTTCGTGAGGGTCCACCGCTCC
>MGWD01000060.1:15381-16052 GCA_001800825.1 Euryarchaeota archaeon RBG_19FT_COMBO_69_17
ATCGCCGTGGACCCGAAGGGCAGGCTCTCCCCGCCCTGGTGGCGCAGGGTGATGTTCGCCCCCGCCTCGTTCCCCGCCCCGTCGTAGATCGGGCTGAAGGCCGCGTCGATCTCGAGCCGGGTGCCCGCCACGGGGGTCGGGATGCTCGTGACCCAGATGATGATCGAGGCGAACAGGACGACGGTCATCGCGAGGATCAGGATCGTGCCGATGACTTCCGAGACGCCCGAATCGTCATGGCGAAGGATGACTCTCATCGCGTGGCCTCCGGTGGGCGGAGCGAACGGATGTCCACTCGGCCCCACGCTATATAAAACGTTCGCGGTAGTTACCAGCGGGCGATGTCGCGCCCATGGCCGCGGCCGCACGGTTAAGTAAAGCGGCACGCATCCGCGGCCCGTGAACCTCACCGCGGCAGAGCGGGTCCTCGTCCATCTCCACGGGTTCTGGAACGCTCCGGAGCCGGGGCGGGAAGTCACCCAGACGGGGATCGCGGAGGGGGCCCGGCTCCTCCGGAGCCACGTCCCGAGGACCCTCCGGTCCCTCGAGGGCGAGGGGCTCGTCGAGGGGCGCGAGGCGCGCCTTCGTGGCCGCTCCCGCAAGGTCACCGTGTACGCCCTGACGCCCGCCGGGATGCGGCGGGCGTCAGGGCGTACACGGTGACCTTGCGG
>MGWD01000060.1:16064-18762 GCA_001800825.1 Euryarchaeota archaeon RBG_19FT_COMBO_69_17
CGGGGACGCGCGACGGTCCCTGGGACTTCCGCCGCTCGAGGCCCTCGAGGGTGTGGACAGCGAAGGCCGCTTCCGCGGGGAGCCTCGCGCGGTCCCCGTCGTGGGCCTCCTCCAGCGGGACGCGGACCTGGCGACCCTCCGCCGCTGGTTCGCGGGCGCCGCTCCCTTCGCCGTCGTGTCCGGCTCCCGGGGTATGGGCAAGACGGCCCTCGGGCGGGCCTTCGCTGCGACGGTCCCCCGGACCCTGTGGGTCGACCTCCCTGCGGGGGCGGACCTCCCGATCCTCGCGGGCGCCCTCGCGCGGTCCACGGGCCGCCGCTCGGAGGCCTCCGCTGCCTCCCTCGTCGATGCCGTCCTCGCCGCGTTCACCTCCGGCATCCGCCTGCTCGTCCTCGACGGGTACTCGGAGGTCGCCGAGGAGCTCGTCGAGACCCTCGCGGCCCTCCTGAGGGCCGCCGGGTCCCGCCCCGACGTCCGCGTGCTCGTCCTCGCCCAGGAATCGACGCCCGCCTACTGCCGCTTCTACGGACGCGGGGAGGTCGACGCCGGCACGGTCGTCGAGCGGAAGCTCCGGGGCCTCGACCCGGAGGGTTGCCGGGCGATGCTCGGGAACCCCAGGATCGACGGGGAGGCCCTCCGGCAGATCTACCTCCTCACGAAGGGATGCCCGCTCTACCTGAAGTACATCCGGGAAGGGGACGAGGCGGGGTTGCGGGCCCATAGCCGGTTCACGAAGGCGGAGGTCCGGCTCCTCCTCTACTCGGGTCGCGGGGGGGTCCCCGCGACGTCCGCGAGCTGATGGAGCGCGTCCACGGCCCGCTCCTCCGCGTCCTTCACGTCCCCCTTCCGCCGGAGGACGAAGAGGATCTGGCGGATCGCCCCCTCGGGGCCCCGCACGACGACCCCGGAGACCTCGCAGGGGACGCGGGCGCCGTCGTGGGCCCGGAGGGCGAGGTCCTTCCGGACGGGGGCGGGTCCTGCCGCGTCCATCGTCCAGGACAGGCTCGCCTCCCCCTCCGTGAGGTCGAACACCTCCGCCATCCGCCGCCCCCGGATCTCCGCTGAGGACCAGCCCAGGAGCCGCTCCGCGCCTCCGTCGAGGGAGTGGATTCGACGCTCCGGATCCGTCGCGATGACCCCGTCGGCGAGGCTCGCCGCGAGGGCCTCGAACCGGGCGCGGTCGAATGCGGCCGCGTCCCCGGATTTCGCGCTGTCGAGGGCGATCGCGGCCTGCGACGCGATCCCCTGGACGACGTTGATCTCCTTCGAGGTGAAGTAGTGCTGGCCCCGCGTGCTGTCGAGCCAGAGGGCGCCGAGGACCTTCCCGCGGCACACGAGGGGAGCGACGAGGGCGGACCGGACCCCCAGGCGCTGGACGAGGGCGGGGGGCACGTTCGGGTCTTTCCCCGCGTCCTTCACGAGGATCGGGAGCCGCTGCTTGACGAGCCGCTGGGCGAACCGGGGCACGTCCGACTCCTGCAGGACGAGGCCCTCGAACCGTCCCTTGAGTCCGGAGGGCTCGAACACGACGAGGGGCCGGAACTCCCGGGTCGTCTCGTCGTATTCGAAGAACGCGCAGCGGTCCACGCGGACCAGGACGGGGGCGATCCGGGCGATCGACTCGAGGATCTCCTGGGTCTCCGTGAGCCCGCCGACCATCTCCGAGATCCCCAGGAGCGCGGCCAGGATCTGGGTCTCGTCGAGCTCCTCCTGGGGCACCATCGCGGGCCGCGATGCGGGCGGTCGTGATAAGAACGTTCCGCGGCCGTTATCAGGTCCCGGACCGCCTGGGAAACCCCTTAATAGGCCCGGGATGCTCGGCGGCCCGTGGACGCGGCCCGCACGTTCCTCCTCGTCCTCGGCCTGAGCTTCGCGGGCGTCGGAATCTTCCTCGCGTCCGCCGTGGACCCTCTGATCGGGCTCGGGGTTCTCGTCGTCGGGGCGTTCCTCCTCATCCTCCCGTTCGCCGCACTCGGGCCCGAGGAATGAACATCCTTTTGTCGAGGGCCCGCGTACCCGCGGCCATGTACCGGGTGTTCCGGGTCCCCGCGGGCGAGTCCGCGAAGGTCGACGCGGTCCTCAAGGACGACGTCGCGGGGCGGCAGAGCATCCTCGTGCGCGACGCCCGCTCCCTCGGCGTCCCCGGGGAGGGGATGGTCGTCCTCGTCGAGGGCTCCGAGGCCGGCGTGGCGCGGGCCGAGGCGCTCCTCCAGGGCCTTGGGAAGGTCCTCGAAGGGCGCGAGGCGGAGGAGGCCCTCGCCCGCTTCCGGTCCCAGGACGACGATGCGGTCTCCGGCATGGGCCTCGTCTTCGGGGCCTGATGTTGCATCCGAGGTTCACGCGAGAAGGCGCTCCGCGGCTGCCGCGGCGTCCGCGGGGAGCCGCTCGAACTCCCGCTCGAGCCACGCGGCGAGCCGGGGGTTCGTCCCCCGGGAGCTCAGGAACACGACGAGGGTGGCGTCCCGCATCGCGACTTCCTCGTGGAGGTCCTCGAGGGCCCGGACGACCCGCTCGACCCCGTTGTGCAGGGCAAGGACCTCCACGCAGTCCACGATGACGCTGGTCCCGGGGCCGTGCTCGTCGAGGAAGGCGGCGACGGCGCCACGCAGCTCCTGGACGTGCTTGGGATCCAGGGTCCCGGGAGGCCCGCGGAGGGTCGTGACCCGGAGGACGACCCCGCCGTCCCGGGCCTCGACGT
>MGWD01000060.1:18776-29821 GCA_001800825.1 Euryarchaeota archaeon RBG_19FT_COMBO_69_17
GGCGACGGATGCGAGGAACGCGTCGACTCCCTGCGCGGAGTCTTCGGCGAGGTAGCCGAGGCCCCGCGCCAAGCGCGGGCCGATGGACTCTCCCCCCTTACGATGCGATAAGGGCCCGGACGGAATGAGCCCTCGGGACCATAAAGCCCGCGGTCGAATCCCCTTGAGAGGATGGCTCACAGGGTCTTGATCATCTCCGCGATGAAGGCGCGGATGTTCGGGTCGTCCGGGATCGTGAGGGATCGCTTGAACCGCTCCGACTTGTCCGGCAGGTAGTAGCCCCGGGAGACGGAGATGAACTCGTTCGTGCCCTCCGCCGTTTTCGCGCGCTTCCGGGCGACCTCCAGGAAGTTGTTCCGGCCGAAGTTGATCTTCTCCGCCCGGATGGTCTCGAACTGCACATCCGACTCGCGCTTGCCCCGGTCCTCGGATTCCATTCCTGGTCCTCCCTGTGTACGCGGTCCCCCGCCCATCCGCGGATGGCGGCGCGCGAACCGGCCGAGACGATATAAAGGTTCGGGGCCGCGGGAGCGGCGCATCGTTAAATATCCCGCGTCCATCGTCTCCGCGTCGATGCCGTGTCCCCGGTGCGGCGCCGCCGTTGACGGCCCCTTCTGCCCCGTCTGCGGGACTCCCGCCGTCGCGCCGCCCGGGTCCGGGAGGCCTTGCCCGCGGTGCGGCGCCCCCGTCGACGGAGCCGTGTGCCCGCGGTGCGGCCTGCCGGCGGCCGCGTACCTGTACCCGCCTCCCCCGCCCGCGTCCGGGGGCCGGAGCCTCCTCTCGATTCTCTGGACCGTTGCCGTCGTCGCGTTCCTCCTTTTCGCCGTCCTCGACTACGCGGGCCTCTTCCTCGCCCCGGCCTTCGTCGTGCCGGGGATCGAGGACATCCGCGGGGGCTCGACCCTGAACCCAGACTTCGACGTGAGCGCGGACGGGTGGGCGTTCTCCGGGTACGGGAGCCCGCCCGCCCAAGGGTCCCACCAGGCCGTGGGCGGCAACTTGGACGGATTCCTCGAGACGACCCTCCCTTCCGCCGACGCCATCGGATACTGGACCCAAGCCTTCTCGGTCTCCGGGTCCGAGCCGCACACGGGGTACGTCCAGCTGGATGTCGACGTGACCCTCGGGCCCAACGTCTCCCGTGGGATCCTCCTCGTCCACATGTCCCCCTCGCCCGGCGTCCCGGGCCCCGGGAGCCTCGCGGGGTCCGTCTCCTACGAGGGCCGCACGCCCTGGCAGGAGACCCCGCGGATCCCCGTGGGGTCCGCGTTCTCGGGCCCCGGCACGTACTACGTCAGCGTGGGGTTCGCGCTCGAGGCGGCCCCCGGGCTGACGTCCTCCGTCGTCGGGTTCGACAACGTCCGGCTCCGGTGGTCGACGGACGCGGCCCTGTACTTCTACGTCGCCGTCCCGGACCTCGTCGTCGTGTACGTCACCCAGGACCCGGGCCTGTTCCTGGCTTACTACGTCCTCCTCATCGCCGTCGTGACCGCCGCGGGGGCCTACCACGCGTTCGCGGACCGGCGGGACCTCAGGAAGGCCTTCGCGGCCCCCCTCCGGGAGATCGGCCTGCGCCTCCGGACTCGGAGCGCGTGGATCACGATCGGCCAGGTCTGGGCCGCCCTCACCTTCTTTCAGGTCGCCGTCGTCCTGCTCCTCGCGCTCCTCCGGTACGAGACCTCCACGCCCATCGTCGTGACGGACCGGAACGTCTGGGTCTACCTCTACGAACTCCTCAACGCGTCCGTGTACGAGGAGGTCGTGTTCCGCGTCCTCCTCATGGGGGCCCCCCTCGCGTTCGGGTCCCTCGTTGCGCGGGTCCTCGAGCTGAACCGGAGCGGGGGCTCGGGGCGGGGGCAGCCCGGGGCGGGACGCTACCTCACGGGGTCCCTCCGATACCTCGTCGGCGGAAACCTCCGGGGGACGTCGACGAAAGAGGCCCTCCTCGCCGCGTGGGCCGTCCTCCTCGGGAGCGCCGCGATCTTCGGGTTCGCCCATGCGCCCTCGTGGGGCCTGTGGAAGGTCGTCCCGAGCTTCGTCGCGGGCCTCGCCTTCGGCTACCTCTTCCTCCGGCACGGGTTCACGGCCGCCATCCTCGCCCACTTCGTGAACGACTATGCGAGCTCCCTCATCTTCATGGGAGCCGGCGGCGACTCGGCGACAATCCTCGTGGGCCTGCTCTTCCTCGGCCTCGTGGTCGCGGGGGCGGGTTTCTTCGTGTGGTACTCCCTGTACGTCGTCCGCCAGGTCTCGTCCCTCGTCTCCCGGTTCACGGGACGGCCCGTCCGACGCTTGCGGGTCACGTCCCTCCCCCCGCCCTACGCCCCGCCTCCCCCCGGGGCCCCGCCGCGTCCGCCGCCCATGGCCGCGTCCTCTTCGCCGCCCTCCGGCGCCCGGGCGCCGTGGGACGCGGGGGCGATCCCGCCCGACTACATCGCCGCGTACCATGCCCCGCCGTACGGTTACCCGCCCGTGCGGTTCCAGTGCCCCGCGTGCGGATGGGTCGAGGCCCGCTACGAGGGCGGCCGTTTCACGTGCACGCGGTGCGGCCGGACCGCCTGACGGCCCCCGGGCCTCGTGCTCTCCGCGACGGAGTCGAGGGTCGTCGCGAGGTCCTCCGATTCGATCTCCACGCGGACGTCCCCGAGGGGCGACCCCGCGCTGAAGTTCACCCCCCCCATGGCGGCCGCCTGCTTGCTCAGGACGACGACGGTCCGGTCGCCCTCGCGTCCCGCGAGGAGCTGGCCGCGGGCCGTGTCCCGGATCCTCTGGGTCCGGATGAGATCCCGGAGGCGCTCGAGGGACCCCGACGTGCCCGCGATCGTCGTGTCCTCCCGCTCGATCCGCAGATCGGGGAACAGCTGCACGAGGGCCGCTCTAACTTTCTCAGGATCCTCGGTGGGCCGGCACGGCGCCTCGACGCGGACGAGGACCACGCCCGCGGGATTCTCGCCTCCGGCTTTAATCTTCGTGAACGGAGGCCGCCCTTGCGCAGAATCCTTTTAACGCGAAGGGCCCCATGACCCGCGGATGCGCGAGGCGCTCCTCGCCTTCGTGAGTCAGAAGGGGACCCTCCTGGAGCCGGAGGCGGTCGACTACCTGCTGTCCCATCAGGACCCCCTTGGCCGCCTCGAGCGGCTCTTCGCGACGATCCGCCCCGCCCCCCTCGTCGTGACCCTACGGGACGTCCTCACGGCGGAGGGGATCGCCCGGAGCGCGGCCGCCCACGTCGGGGCGCCCTTGCGGGCGAGGCCCCAGGCCCCGGGGTCCTCCGCCCCCGTGGCCGCTTCGTTCCGCCGGACCTCCGCGGACGCCGCGGACCACGCGCCCGACATCAAGGTGCTCCGGGACATCACGGGCCAGTCCACGTGCGAGGGCACGATCGAGGACTTCACCCGTTACTTCCGGCATCGGTTCCAGACCCTCGGCTCCATGCTCCGTTCCCGGCGGGAGCTCGCGGGGGCCCTCGACATCGCGAAGGCGAAGAGGTCCACGCGGGAGGTCCGAATCGTCGGCATGGTCTCCGAGGTCCGCACGACGAAGAACGGGCACCGGATCCTCGACATCGAGGACGAGGTCGACCGGGCCTCCGTCCTCCTCCCCGCGGACTCGCCCCTCGCGTCCGAGGTCGTCGTCTCCGACGAGGTCCTCGGGGTCGTCGGGACCGTGAACGACCGGGGGCTCCTGATCGCCCAGTCCCTCGTCCGGCCCGACATCCCCGTGTCCCGCGCGTTCCGCGGGACGTCGGACCACATCCGGGCCGCGTTCATGTCGGACATCCACGTCGGGAGCCGGACGTTCCTCGAGGACAAGTGGTCCAAGTTCCTCACATGGGTCCAGGACGGGGACGAAGTCGCCCGGTCCGTCCGGTACCTCGTTGTGAGCGGGGACGTCGTGGACGGGATCGGGGTGTATCCCCGGCAGGACGAGGAACTCGCGATCGACGACATCTACGGGCAGTACGAGGCCCTCGCCCGGCACCTCCAGGAGCTCCCCGACCATGTGACCGTCCTCCTGATCCCGGGGAACCACGACGCCGTGCGCCCCGCGGAGCCCCAGCCCGCCCTCCCCGCGTCGATCCAGAAGCTCTTCGATTCGAACGTCGTCTTCGCGGGCAACCCGTCCCTCCTGAGCCTCCACGGGGTGCGGATCCTCGCGTACCACGGCCGGAGCATGGACGACTTCGTGTCCACGATCCCCGGGATGAGCTACCACCGCCCCCTCGACGCGATGAAGGCGATGATGCGGATGCGCCACCTCGCGCCGATCTACGGCGGGAAGACGCCGATCGCCCCGGAGGCGACGGACCACCTGATCATCGAGGAGGTCCCCGACATCTTCGCGACGGGGCACGTCCACTCCGTCGGCGTGGAGGCCTACCGCGGCGTGGTCCTCGTGAACTCCTCCACGTGGCAGGCCCAGACCCCGTACCAGAAGATGCGGAACATCGACCCCCTCCCTGCGAGGCTGCCCCTCGTGGACCTCGCGACGGGCCAAGCCGTGATCCGGGAGTTCTGACCGGGAAAGGGTTAATCCCCGCGAGTCCTTCCGCGGGGAGCATGCGGGTCGCGGCGGTCGGGGACGTCCACGGGCACCAGAACCTCGAGCCCTTCCGCCGGGACCTGGAGGCGCTGGGGCCCGTCGACCTCGTCCTTCTCGCGGGCGACACGACGGACCGGAACGACGCGGAGGCCTTCGACCTCGTCCTCGAGACCCTCCGGGCCCGCGTCGACGCGCCCGCCTTCGCCGTCTTCGGGAACAACGAGTGGTCCCAGGACCACACGAAGTACGCGGCCCGGGCATCGGAGCGGTACCGGGTGCGGTTCCTCCAGGACGAGGCCGTCGTCGTCGAGGCGCGCGGGTCGCGGCTCCGGCTCGTCGGGAGCCTCGGGGCGCTCGATCGGCCCACCTGGTGGCAACGGAAGAACCTGCCCCACCTCGCCGACGAGTACCGGCGTCGGATCGCCGTCCTCGACGCCCTTCTCGCGGGGGACGACCTCCGGATCCTCCTCATCCACTACCCGCCCACGTACGCGACGATGGGCGGGGAGAAGGAGGCGTGGCGGCCCGAGCTCGGGTGCCGGGCCCTCGAGCCGGTCCTCCTGCGGCGTCGCCCGACGGCCGTCGTCCACGGGCACATCCACAAGGGCATCCCGTACGCAGACCTCCGGGTCCCGCGGACGAGCCTCGACGCGTTCGAGGTCGGATCCGTCTCGGTCCCCGTGCACAACGTCGCATATCCCGTCCGGCACGGGATCACGGTCCTCGACCTCTGAGGGCGCGACGCCTTTAAGAAGGACCATCGAGTTCGCGCTCGCCACATGGCCCGGGACCGGCGCGCGGGGCGCGAGGACGAGGACGGGGGCGGCGAGGAGGACGGCCTGCGGCCGTGGGTCCGGGACGCTGTCACGGCCGTCGTCATCGTCGTCGTCTTCTTCGGGGTCCTCTTCGCGTACACGCGGGAGTGGCCGCCCCTCGTCGTCGTAGAGAGCGAGTCCATGCAGCATTCGGACTCGGAGTCGTTCGTGGGGGTCATCGACACGGGGGATCTCGTCCTCGTCCAGTCGGCCCCCTCCCGGTCTTCCGTCGTCACCTGGATCCAGGGCCGCGTCACCGGTTACTCGACGTACGGGGACTACGGCGACGTCATCGTCTTCCGGAGGCCCGGGTTCCCGTCCGCGGACCCCGTGATCCACCGGGCGATCCTCTACGTCGTCCCGAACGGGACGGGGGCCTACGACGTCCCGGACCTCCGGGACCTGCCGTCCTCCGAGTGGGAGGGCCGCGGGCGCGGATGGGAGCCCCGGCAGACCCCGTATGCGCTCCGCGAGCTCACAATCCGCGGGATGGGCTTCCGTCGGGACCTCGTGATCACGTTCAACCTGACGAACCTGGCGGCCCAGCCCGCGAGCTTCGGCCAGGCGGGCTACGTCACGATGGGGGACCACAACGCGTACGGCAGCCTCGGCCGCGGGTACGACCCGAGCTGGGTCGTACCCCAGGGCAACCTCCTCGGCGTCGCCCGCGGCGAGCTCCCCTGGTTCGGGCTCCTCAAGCTCACCTTCGCCCCGACGGGCGACTGCTGCTCGAGCTGGGGGGATCCCCGCGCGCCGAGGAACAGCTGGGACAGCCTCCTCGTGGCCATCATCCTCCTCGTCACCCTCCCGTTCGCGATCGAGGTCGTCGGATGGGCATGGTCCCGCCGGCAGGCGTCCAAGGAGCCAGGGGCGGAGAGGGCCGTCGAGATCGGGTCCGAGGAGCCCGCCGAGGGACCCCACATGGAAGGCCCCAAGGGGCCTACATGAGGGTCGTCTGGACCCTAAGCCGGTAGCCGCGGAGTTCCGCCAGGACCTCGTCCTTCTCGAGGATCTTCTTCACGTCCAGGAGGGGGACGGACGCCTGGATCTCCTTCGTCCGGCCCGCCCGTCCGAAGGACTTCACCCGCGCGTGGACGAGGCCGAGCATGTCGAGCTCCGAGATGAGGTCCGTCACGCGCCGCTGGGTTAGGGGAGCGACCCCCGTCTTCCGGCAGAGCTCCCGGTACGTCGTGTAGACCTCGCCGGTCGTGAGCTTCGAGTTCCCGAGCTCCTCGTTCAGGAGGATCCCGAGGAGGATGAGCTTCGACTGGGTCGGGAGGGATTTCACCGCCTCGATCACCGTGTCGAGCTCGATCTTGTTCTTCGCTCGCATCACGTGCTCCTCGCCGATGTGGTCGTCCCCCTGCCGCTCCGCGAGCTCCGCGGAGACCCGGAGGAGGTCGAGGGCCCGCCGCGCGTCCCCATGCTCCTGGGCCGCGAGGGCCGCGATGAGGGACAAGACCGCGTCGGGGGCCGTGCCGTTGTCGAACGCGAGCTTCGAGCGCTCCAGGAGGATGTCGAAGAGCTCCTCCGCGTTGTATGGCGGGAAGACCATCTTCTCGTCGCTGAGACGCGACCGGACTCGCGGGTCGAGGTACTCCGTGAACTTGAGGTCGTTGCTGATCCCGATGAGCGACACGCGCGCACGGGAAAGGTCGTCGTTGATTTTCAAGAGCTGGTACAGGATGTCGTCCCCGCTCTTCAAGACGATTTTGTCGATCTCGTCGAGGACGATGACGACGATCCTCCGCTCCTCGTCGAGCTTCTCCACGAGGAGGCTGTACACGCGGTCCGTCGAGAGACCCGTGAAGGGGATGCGCTGGTTGAAGTTCTCGATGAACTTGTTCCCGATCCCCTGGAGGACCCCATAGGGGGTGTCGACGATCTCGCAGTTCAGGTAGAGGTAGTGGACGAGCCGGGCCGCGTCCGCCTTCTTGATCTCGTTCTCGATGTACTTGACGACGGCCGTCTTCCCGGTCCCCGTCTTCCCGAAGATGAGGACGTTGCTCGGCCGCTCCCCCTTGAGGGCGGGCACGAGGACCTGCGCGAGCTGCCCAATGTGTGCCTCCCGGTGCGGGAGCCGCTCCGGGATGTACGATGGACGGAGGATCTCTCGGTCCATCTTGAAGATCGCCCGGTTTCCCAGGTACGGCTGGAAGATGCTTTCCTCCATGAGTCGCTCCCCCGAAAGGCGAGAACCTCCCGCGCGCTCGCGTCCGTTCGACGCGAAATCGGACAGAAGGGGGCGACCGTATCAGGCGTGCCCCACAAAAAGGTTTCCAGCCGGGCCAACCCGTTTTCCGCTCGGGATTGCGGTCCGATTTTTATTCTCTTCGAATAATGATAGTCACGCACTTCTCCAGCTTGAATCTTATACTTCGACGCGACACGAGATGCATCACACGGGGAAGCCGAGGGACACGGCGAGGACGAGCCCGAATCCCCCGACGATCGACAGGGTGACCAAGAGGGACCGCGTCCGGTGCTGGAGCTCGGGGATGAGGTCCGCAGCGGACACGAACAGGAACGTGCCCGCGGAGAACGCGAGCCCGACGGGGACGAACGCCGCGCCCACGCCCGCGAACGCCGCGCCCACGAGGATCCCGAGGGGCGTGTCGATCGCCGTCGCGAGGATGAAGCCGATCGCGCCCCGGCGGGACCGGGTCGACGACAGGCCGATCGCGAGGGCCGCGAAGCTGTCGGGGACCTGGTGGAGGGCGATTGCGATGAGGATCACCGTTCCGACCGCGGGCCCGATCTCGAACCCCAGGGGGATCACGAAGCCGTCCACGAGGCCGTGGATCATGAGAGCGCTCAGGGCGAGGGTCCCGAACGGCTGGATCGTGTGGCCGTCCGCCTCGTGGGCGTGGGCGTGTCCCGTCGAGTGCGCTCGGCCCAGGAGCTCCCGTTCCACGACGAGGAGGACGAGGAATCCCGCGGCGACCCCGAAGGCGACGAACTCGGTCCCGAGGCCGAGTTCCGCTGCCGCCTCGAAGCTCTCCGGGAGGAGGTCGAGGAACGAGAGGCCGAAGAGGATCCCCGCGGAGAGGCCGAGCATGAGGTGGATCGTCCGATCCGAGATCTGCGTGCGGAGGTAGGGGACGGAGGCGAGGACGAGGGGCGTCCCGCCCGTCAGAAGGGCCCAGAAGGCGAGCTGCCCTAGGTCCGTCACGGGGCGACGAACCCGGGGGGTCTTATTTAAGAATTCCTGGGTTCTTAACAAGACTCAAGGATCCGGACGCCCCCTCTTCGCAATCCATGGTGATCGTGAGCTTCAGCCTGGACGACGCGACCCTGGCGCGCCTCGACGCCGTGGCGGGGTGCCGGCACTACGGGAGCCGCAGCGGGGCGGTCCGCGAGGCCCTGCGGGACTTCATCGACGCCGCGGAGTGGTCGGGGGAGGGTGGCCGGGCCTCCGTGATCCTCGCCGTCCCGTACGAGCGGGCGAGCCCGCGGGGCGACCGCGCGGCCCTCCAGCACCGGTTCGGCGAGGTCCGCACGATGCTCCATACGCACCTCGACGAGCGGACCTGCCTCCAGATTTTCGTCGCGGAAGGCGCGACGGCGAGGCTCAAGGAGTTCGTGGCCCGCATCCGACGGGTGAAGGGTGTCCGGCACATACGGTTCATCCAGTCCGCCGCGGAGTAGGCGGCAGGCTTATCGGGGGCCGACGGACTTCCGGCCGCGATGGAGCGCCGGCTCGAGTTCCGCTACGGGCGGGAGCTCTTCGTCCGGCGCATCCTGCTCGCGGGGATCGTCGGCGGGCTCCTCGGGATCCTCGTCGCGGTCATGCCGTCCCCCGCGACCCCCTTCGTCCTCTTCACCGTCGGCGTCGTGGCCGCGTACGTCGTCCTGTTTGGCGTGAGCCCCCTCTTCACGGGGCACTGGCTCACCCGCTCCCGGGTCATCCTCCGACAGGGATGGTACTTCCGGGCCATCGTCCCGATGTCCGACATCGTGTCCCTCGGGACCCCGGACGACGGGTTCCTGGGGCATGTCCCCGTGGGGATCCATCGGCCCCTCGTCCGTCCCGTCCTCTACGTGACGGGCGGCCGTCAGGGGCTCCTCGTCCTGCGCCTCCGGAGGCCCCGCCGCTTCTGGCAGGCCTTCGGCCTCATGGCGACGGAGATCGTGTTCGACGTGGACGAGCGCACCCGGTTCCTCGACGCCTTCGAGGAGCGACGTCGGCTACTCTCGCCAGTCGAGCCCGAACGTGCGGATGCCTAGCTTCGGGATGAGGGGGGCCTTCCGCTTGTGCGCGCCCCCGTCGACCTTCGACGTGAGCTGCCGGACGAGATCGAGGTCCGCGCCCGTCTTTTCCGCGATCGCCTCCGGCTCCATCTGGAGCTCGAGGCCCAGGAGGATCCGATCGAGGACATCGTACGCGACCCCGAGCTCCCCCTCGTCCGTCTGGCCTTGCCAGAGGCCCGCCGTGGGGACCTTCTCGCGGATCTCGCCCGGGATTCCAAGGGAGGCGGCCATCTCCCGCACCTGGGTCTTGTACAGGTCGCCGATCGGAAGGAAGTCGGCCCCGCCGTCTCCGAATTTCGTGAAGTACCCCATCGCGAGTTCGCTCTTGTTCCCCGTGCCCATGACCACGCGGCCCTCGAGGTTGGCCACGTAGTAGAGGACGACCATCCGGGTCCGGGCCCGGAGGTTCCCGCGCACGATGCGGCCCGCCTCGCCGGCCTTGAGGTGCCGCTCGAACCCCGCGACGAGGGGCTTGATGTCCACGACCCGGAACGCGATCCGGAGGTCCTTCGCCCACGCCTCCGCGTCCTCGCGGTCCCCGTCCCCCCTCCCCTCGGGCAGGTGGATCGCGAGCACGCGGCCGGGCCCCAGGGCGTCCGCGCACAGCTTCGCGACGAGGGCCGAGTCGATCCCCCCGCTGAGGCCGAGGACGACCCCCGTGGCCCGGGCCTCCGCGACGACATGGACGATGAAGTTCTTCACGATCGCCACGTGATCCTCGCGGAACCGCGGGACGAGCTCGGCCATCGGCCGTCGAGAACCCGGCGGCGGCATAATCCTTTCTGGCCGCATCCCTCCGTCGCCCGTCGTCGGCAATCCTTTATCCGAGGGCGGCGTCTCCGCCCGAGCCGATGAACCCGAACGAGGCGACCCTCCTCTACGCGGACGAGTACAGCCGGATGGCCGAGGTGTACGACCGGGTCGTCACCCCGCGCTTCGAACCGATCGCCCGGGCCGTCCTCGAGCTCGCCTCTCCCGGACCGAACGATCTCGTCCTCGATCTCGCTACGGGCACGGGGCTCCTCGCCTGCCTCGTCGCCCCCATCGTCAACCCCCAGACCGTCGTCGCGATCGACCTGGCGGACGGCGCGCTCAGCGTCGCGAGCTATCGGGCGGGGAACGCAGGGATCCGGAACATCCGTTTCGAGATGATGGACGCCCGGAACATCGTGTACCGCGGCGGACTGTTCGACGCAGTCGTGAGCAACCTCGGGATCCCGAACCTCGGGTACGACCGGACGTTCGCGGAGGTCCGGAGGGTCCTCAAGGCGGGAGGCCGGTTCGTGTTCAGCGAGTGGGCCGCGGAGCTGCCCGCCGCGGAACGGGTCTTCTACGATCTCCTCGAGGAGCACGCGACGCGGACCCCCTCGAAAGCCCTCGCGGAGCTCCGGGAAGCCCGCCGGATCAACCGCGAGGACTCGGACGCCCGCGGCCTCC
>MGWD01000060.1:29847-33776 GCA_001800825.1 Euryarchaeota archaeon RBG_19FT_COMBO_69_17
CTCGCCGTCGCGGGGTTCGCCGCCGTCGAGGTCCACACGCGGACCTTCCCGACCGTGTTCCCGAGCCTTGCGGACCTCACGGACTTTCTCGGGGCCTGGGGCTGGGACGACCGGGAGCTCTCCGAGATGCCGCCCGGCGCCCGGAAGCCCTTCGACGCAGCTCTCGCGGACGCCCTGGGGCCCCGGATGGGACCCGGCGGCCTCCGGGAGACGTTCACGATCCATCTCTACGCGACCCGCGCCTGACTAGTCCCGGGACGGGCGCGAAACCCTAAAGAGGACCCGACCCATCGAAACCCTCGCATGGCCGACGCCTCCATGGTCCGCGCGGTCGACGCCCACAAGGTGTACAACTCGGGGGCCGTCGAGGTCCACGCCCTCCGCGGGGTGAGCCTCACGATCCCGCGAGGGGAGATGGTCGCGATCATGGGCCCGTCCGGGTGCGGGAAGACGACCCTCCTGAACTGCTTCTCGGGCCTCGATGACCTCACGTCGGGGGACGTCTACATCGAGGGGACCTCGCTCGCATCGATGGGGGACGACGCGAAGAGCCGGTACCGCTCCCGCCGGATGGGGTTCGTCTTCCAGTCGTACAACCTCCTCCCCGTCCTCACGGCCGCGGAGAACGTCGAGCTGCCCCTCCTCGTGGCCCGCGTCTCCTCGAAGGAAGCTCGCCGCCGGGCCCTCGGGCTCCTCGAGGCTGTGGACCTGAAGGGCTGGGAGGGCCACAAGCCCGCCCAGCTCAGCGCGGGCCAGCAGCAGCGCGTCGCGATCGCCCGGGCCCTCGTGAACGACCCCGCGATCGTGTGGGCCGACGAGCCCACGGGGAACCTCGACTCGGAGACCTCCGCGGAGATCGTCGAGATCCTCGCGCGCCTGAACCGGGAGCAGCGGCAGACCCTCGTCCTCGTGACCCACGACGCGACCGTTAGCTCGCGGGCCCACCGGATCCTCCACATGCGGAACGGACGGATCGAGCGTGAGGCCCGGAGCGGGTGAGGGCCTCATGGACGCGTCCCTCCTCGTCCCCGGGATCCTCTTCGCGACGGGCGTCGCGCTGCTCCTCCTCGTCCTCGCGCGCCCCCTCCTCGCGCGGCTCGCCGCCCGGAACGTGGGGCGGAGGAAGCTCCGCGTCGGGATCGTCGTCGCAGGCCTCCTCGTCGGGACCGCGATCATCGCCTCGAGCCTCGTCATGGGGGACACCCTCGAGTTCATCTTCGTGGGGGACGTGTACATCCGCCTCGACGCGATCGACGAGCTCGTCCGGGTCGACTCGAGCGGGGCCCTCGTCTCGTTCCCCGAGGCGTACTTCGAGGCCCTCTCGGCCGACGTCCGCGCCTCGGGCACGCCCGTGGACGGACTCGCCCCCGTCCTGCTCAAGGTGATGCCCGTCCGGAACGAGGCGGGGAACAAGGGGAACCAGCAGATCACGGTCATGGGCCTCAACGCGTCCCACGAGGTCGGTTTCGGGCTCTTCGCGACGACGGACGGTCGCGGGGTCGACGTGGACGCCCTCGGCCCGGGGGAGGCATTCTTGAACGCCCGGGCCGCGGACGAGCTCAATGCGACCCCGGGCCAGGACCTCACCCTTTTCTACGGCACGACGAGCCAGACCCTCGTCACGGCCCGCGTTGCGGGCATCGTCCGGGACGAGGGCAAGGCCGCGTACGATCGGCGTCCGATCCTCTTCCTGGGCCTCGCGGAGGCCCAGGAGGCGTTCAACGAGACGGGATGGATCAACCTGATCAAGGTGTCGAACGAGGGTGGGGTCGAGGACGGGGCGTCCCTGTCCGCCCGGGTCGCGCGGGACCTCCGGCTGGCGATCGCGGAGCGGCACTGGACGGAGATCCGCGTGGACGAGGTCAAGGCGGAGGAGGTCCGACGGGCCGTTGAGTACGGGCAGGACGCGACGGAGCTGTTCCTCGTCATGGGAGCCTTCTCGATCTTCGCGGGGGTCCTCCTCATCGTGAACATCTTCGTCATGCTCGCGGAGGAGCGGAAGCCCGAGATGGGGATCTCCCGCGCCGTCGGCTTCCTCCGGAGGGACCTCCTCGTCACATTCGCCCTCGAGGGGACCGTGTACGCGACGGCCGCGGCGGCCCTCGGGGCCCTCGCGGGCCTCGGCCTCGGGTACGTCATGGTGTACTTCTTCGAGCGCCTCGTCCCCCACGGGGACGTCCCCATCGTCTTCCACTTCGATCCCTCGAGCGTCGCCCTCGCGTTCGTCGCGGGGGCCGCCCTGACGTGGGCAACGGTCCTCCTCGCCTCGTGGCGGGTGAGCCGCCTCAACATCGTCCGCGCCATCCGGGACCTCCCGGAGCCCGCGACCCGCGGACTTTCCCTCCAGCTCCTCGGGGCGGGAGCCGTCCTCGTCGCGGGAGGCGCCCTCATGACCGCGTTCGGCGTCCTCGAGGGCACGGGCCACGGGACGATCCCGGGCCCGCCCCTCATGGCCCTCGGCCTCGCCCTCCTCGCGTCGGCCACGGGTCGGTCCCGCCTCGGGTTCAGCGCCGCGGCGATCTTCAACCTCGTTTGGATCCTCGCCCCGTTCCGCCTCCTCAATGAAGGCCGGGACAACGTGTCCCTCGTGTTCGTCGTCACGGGCCTCATCCTCGTCGGGAGCGGGATCCTCCTCGCTGTGTTCAACGTGAGCGAGGTGCTCCGGGCCATCATCCGCCGCACGGAGCGGGCCGCGGGGAGCCCCGTGATCCGGACGGCCGTCTCCTACCCCGCGGAGAAGCGCTTCCGGACGGGGATGACCGTCGGGATGTTCGCCCTCATCCTCTTCATGGTCACCCTCATCTCGATGGTCCAGGGCCTCGAGGAGTCGAGCCTCGACCGGTTCGTCGCGGAGCAGAGCGGCGGGTACGATATCATCGCCTACACGACGACGTACGGGGAGATCCCCGACTACCGCCGGACCCTCGAGGAGAACTTCAGCGAGTCCCTGTTCCTCGGAGGCTGGGACGGCGTCTCGAGCGCGTCCGTCCTTCCGGCGAAGGTCCAAGCCGTCGGCGGGAACCGCTCGTACGACTACACCCTCTGGGGGGTCGACAACTTCCTCGTCCGCTCGAACCGCTACGGGTTCGCGAGCCACATCCCGTCCATCCTGGGGGACGACGGGCAGACGTACGTCCTCGAGACCCGCGAGGACGTCTGGCTCTCCCTGGGCCGGAACGCGTCCCTCGCGATCGTGGACCGGAGCGCGGCGGGCGCGAACCAGTTCTTCCCCGACGCGGACCGGCTCCGCGTGGCCCCCGGAGACCGCGTGCGTGCGTGGGACGCCGCGGGGCGGACCGTGAACCTCACGATCGTCGGGGTCCTCGAGCAGGCCCTCGAGTTCACGTCGGGGATCTTCGTGGACCAGGCCGTCGTGACGACCGCGTTCCCTCCCGAGAGCCGCTTCACGGCGTACTTCTTCCAGGTCGGCCCGGGGGTCGACGTCCGCGCCTTGCGCTCGGACCTCGAACGGGTCTTCTTCGCCTACGGCCTGCGGACGATCGACATCCGGGAGGAGATCGAGCGGGCCTTCGACGCTTCCCAGCAGGTCCTCCTCCTCATGCAGGCGTACCTGGGGATCGGGCTCCTCGTGGGGATCGCGGGACTCGCCGTGGTCACCCTGCGGGCCGTCGTCGAGCGGAGGGCCCAGATCGGCGCGTTGCGGGCGATTGGGTTCACGCGCCGGATGGTCCTCGCCGTGTTCCTCCTGGAGATCACCCTCGTCGTGGCCCTCGGGGTCGGCGTGGGCGTCGTCCTGGGGATCGTCTTCGCCTGGAAGGTCTACGCGGTCTACTTCGCGGACCTCGTCGTGTTCACGATCCCATGGGCCCACCTCGCCCTCATCGTCGGGATCGCGACGGCGGCGGCCGTCGCGAGCACGGCCCAACCCGCCATCCGGGCGTCGCGGATCCCGCCCGCGGAGGCCCTCC
>MGWD01000060.1:33829-37254 GCA_001800825.1 Euryarchaeota archaeon RBG_19FT_COMBO_69_17
GATGGCCGAACCCCGACTCACGGAGAAGGCGTGGGACCCCGCCCTCGAGGAGGAGGTCCTCGCCCTGTGGCGCGCGGACACCGCTCTCCACGGGTTCGACCCGGAGCCCGGGCAGCCCGTCTACGTGATCGACACGCCCCCGCCGTACCCCTCGGGGTCGTGGCACATCGGCGCCGTGATGTCGTACTCGATGATCGACATGATTGCCCGCTCCCAGCGGATGCTCGGCCGCGCGGTCCTCTTCCCCTTCGGCCTCGACCGGAACGGGATCAACATCGAGCGGACCGTCGAGAAGAAGGCGGGCAAGCCACTCCATCTCTGGGACCGGGAGGCCTTCATCGCGGAGTGCCGCCGGGAGATCGAGGTCATCGGCCAAGGCCTCCTCGACCTCGCGAAGCGCGCGGGCCTGTCCGCGGACTTCGGACGCGTGTACCTCACGGACTCCGACGAGTACCGGGCTTTCAGCCAGGCCATGTTCCTCGAGCTCTGGCCCAGGGGCCTGTTCTACCGCGGGGAGCGCCCGACCCTCTGGTGCCCCGCGTGCGAGACGCCCCTCGCCGAGGCGGACATCGAGTACGAGGGCCGCGCCTCCAAGCTCGTCTGGATCCGCTTCCCCCTCCGGGACGGGGGTCACATCCCCATCGCGACGACCCGCCCCGAGCTCCTCGTCGCGTGCCGCGCCGTGATCGTCCACCCGGACGACGAGCGGTACAGGGCGGTCCAAGGGGCCACCGCGAAGGTCCCCCTGTACGGGCACGAGGTCCCCGTCGTCGCCCACCCCGCGGCCAAGCCCGAGTTCGGGAGCGGGGCCGCGATGATCTGTTCCTACGGGGACACGGTCGACGTCCAGATCTTCCGGGATCTCCGGCTTGAGCCCGTGAAGGCGATCGACGAGCGCGGGCGCATGACGGAGGCCGCGGGGGGGTACAAGGGCCTGAAGGTCGACGCAGCCCGGGGCCGTGCGATCGAGGACCTCGAGGCCCAGGGGGCCCTCGAGAAGGTCGAGCCCGTCCAGCACAAGACGCCCCTCTGCTCCCGCTCCGCGACCCCGATCGAGTTCATCTCCTCCGACGCGTGGTACCTCAAGCAGCTCGAGTTCCGGGAGGACATCCGCGGCATCGCCCGCTCCATGGAGTTCCGGCCGACGAGGCACCGCCAGCTCCTCCTCGACTGGATCGACAGCCTCACGATCGACTGGCCCGTCTCCCGTCGGCGGTACTATCACACGGAGATCCCCCTTTGGTACTGCAAGGCCTGCGGGGAGACCCTCGCGCCCCCGCCCGGGAAGTACTATCGGCCCTGGAAGGATCCCGCGCCCTTCGAGCGCTGCCCGACGTGCGGGGGCCGCGACTTCGTCGGCGAAGAGCGCGTGTTCGACACCTGGATGGACTCCAGCGTCTCGAACCTCTACGTGACCCGGTACCGGACGGACCCCGCGTTCTCCGAGGCGAACTTCCCGACCTCCCTACGGCCCCAGGGGCGGGACATCGTCCGGACGTGGCTCTACTACACGGCCCTGAAGTCGTGGCTCCTCCGCGGGGGGCCCCCGTTCCGGACCGTCTTCATCCACGGCCTCGGCCTCGACGCCCGCGGGCGGGCCATGCACCGCACCCTCGGGAACATCATCGAGCCGTGGCCCCTGATCCGGAAGCACGGGGCCGACGCCCTGCGGTTCTTCGCCGCGAGCGAGACGAACCCCGGGGACGACTACCGGATCTCGGAGGCGAAGATCGGCGGGGCGGGGAAGTTCCTCACGAAGCTCTGGAACGTCGCGCGGTTCATCTCCTCCTTCGAGGAGCCTCCCGCAGGGAAGCTCCACCCGACGGACGAGTGGATCCTCGCGGAGCTGAACGGCCTCATCGGGACCTGCCGCGGATCGTACGAGGACCTGAACCTCTTCGTCCCCGCGAACCGTGGCCGAGACTTCCTCTGGAACGTGTTCGCCCCCCACTACGTCGAGATGGTCAAGTCCCGCGCCTACGCGGGGGACAGCGGGGCCTTGTGGACCCTCCACGCGTGCCTCCGGGACCTCCTCCGCCTCCTCGCACCCATCGTCCCCTTCTCCACGGATAAGATCTGGCGGTCCGTGTACGGCGGGTCCGTCCACGGGGAGGCCCTGCCCCACCCGAGGGACGGAATCCCCGGATCGCGCCTCGAGGCCTCCGAGGCGATCCTCGCCTTCAACTCGGAGATTTGGAAGCGGAAGCGGGACCGCGGGATGAACCTCAACGCGCCCCTGGCCGACGTCGTCGTGCCCGAGCCCCTGCGGCCCTACGAGCCGGACCTCAGGAAGATGCACCGTCTGGCTTGACGGGCAAAGGCGTCCGACGACGGCCGTACCGGTCCACGTACCAGGCCATCATCTCCCGCACGCGGTCCTCGAGGGGCGCAGGAGACCAGCCAAGGTCCCGGCGCGCCTTCGACGCGTCGACGGCCACGTCGAGGGCCGCGATCTCGAGGGACGCCCGCGAGACGGTCGGCGTCCGGCCGCGGAGGCCCGCGGCGACCTCGTACCCGAGCGCGACTGCGCGGGCGAGGGCCATGGGCACCTCCCGAGGGGCCCGCCTCCTCGCGGCCTCCGCCGCGAGGGCGAAGAACGCCCGGAAGCTGAGGGCCCGGTCCGCGACGACATACGACTCCCCCGCCTTCCCGACCGTCGCCGCGAGGACGTGTCCCTCCGCGACGTCCGCCGCGTGGGTCCACGTGTTGACCCCGAACCCCCGGGGGAGGGCCCGGAGGCGGCCCCGGGCGAGGAGGGCGAGGCTCCGCCCGAGCTGCCCCGTGTCCCACGGCCCGACGACCGCCCCGGGCAGGACGATCGTCGCGGGGAGGCCCGCGTGCATCTCCCCTTCGACGAGACGGTGGGCCTGGAGCTTCGTGACCACGTAGGGGTCGTCGACCCGCGCGGCCACGGGCGTCGCCTCCGTCCCGGGGCGCTCGAGGGACGCGGGCGCGAGGAGTCCCGCCGTGCTCGTGTACACGACCCGGGCGACCTCCTCCTTCCGCGCGATCGCGAGGACGTTCCCGGTCCCCGTCACGTTCACGTCGAACATCCGCCGGGCGTCCCGCACGCCGACCTCGAACCAGCCCGCTGCGTGGAAGAGGACATCCGCCCGACCCGCCTCGGCCTGGAACTTCGGGCGGGTCACGTCTCCGGGGACGACGTGGACCCCCTTCCCCGCGAGGTCCCGTGCCCTGCGGGGGTCGCGGGTGAGGACGGCGACCTCCCAGCCCCGCGCGAGGAGGGCTTCTACGAGATGCCGGCCGAGGAGCCCCGTGCCGCCCGTCACGAAGGCCCGCATGCCCGCCCGATCACCCCTTCCGCAGGACGACGGTGAGGACGTCCCCGTCCCGCAGGCCGTGCTCGAGGCCGACCCGCTGCCCGGGGAAGACCGCGCTGGGGCCCCAGACGTTCGCGTATCGGA
>MGWD01000060.1:37260-40153 GCA_001800825.1 Euryarchaeota archaeon RBG_19FT_COMBO_69_17
GCCGCCAGTCCCGGTGGATTGCGTCGCACACCATGCCGACGGAGGACCCCTCCTTCACGATGAGGGGCTCCGCAAGGTCCGCCTCCTTCCCCTGGGGCTTGAGGAACACCCGCATGAACCGCAATGCGTCGTAGATCTCGTCCTTGAGCCGCGCGAGGCCGACCCCGTTTATCGCGGAGATCGGGAGGAGGGACCACCCCGCGAGCTTCCGCTCCAATTCCCGGAGGTAGTCCGCGCCGACGAGGTCGATCTTGTTCACGATGACCCGCGCGGGGACGTGCACCCGGTTCCCCGCGAGGACGTCGATGAGCCGGTCCTCCGTGACGTCGTCCCGGACGACGACGGTGCCGTTCAGGTAGCCCCACTCTCGGCAGATGTCCTTGACCGTCTCCTCGCCGAGCCGCGTCAGGGGGACCGTCGAGTTCACCGTGAGGCCGCCCCGGTTCGCCTTCGTGAGGACGACGTCCGCGGGCGTCTCGTTGAGGCGCAGTCCGCCGAGTCGGAGCTCCTCGGCGAGGACGTCCACGTTCGTCTCGAAGACGTCGATCATGAGGAGGATGAGATCGCACGAGCGGGCGACGGAGAGGACCTCCCGCCCGCGTCCCCGGCCCCGGGACGCCCCCCGGATGAGCCCGGGCATGTCCAGGATCTGGATCTTCGCACCCCGATGGGCGAGGACCCCCGGGATCACATCGAGGGTCGTGAAGTCGTACGCGCCGACCTCGCTCGTCGCGTCCGTGATCTGGTTGAGGAGGGTCGACTTCCCGACGCTCGGGAAGCCGACGAGGCCGACCGTCGCGTTCCCGCTCTTCCGCACGGCGTATCCGGGTCCGCCCCCGCCTGACTTGATCCGCCGGGTCTCGAGCTCCTCCTTGAGGCGGGCCACCTTCGCCTTGAGCTTCCCGATGTGGTGCTGGGTCGCCTTGTTGTACGGCGTCCTCTGGATCTCGTCCTCGATGGACTTGATCTGCTCGTCGAGGGTGGGCATGTCGGGGCCGTGAGAGCTCCGCCCGCCGGAAATAGGTTCCCGTCCGGGTCCGCGTCACCACATCGTGCGGAGCCCCTCGGGCTCCACGCCCTTGACCGCGAGGATCACGATCCGGCGGCTGCGGGCCCGGTACGGCAGGAGGTCGAGCCCGCCGAGGACCTTGTGGATCGAGAGGCCCGCGGACTCGAACAGGTCCTTGAGCTCGGGCAGGGTGTACGCGCGCACGGAGCCCCGGTGGTCCCGCGTCCCGTGGCGGTCGATCACGATCTGCCGGGTGTCGTAGCGTCCTCGCAGGACGTCGAACGTGTCCTCTTGGAGGACCACGGACCCGTCGTCGAGGATCCGCCAGCCCTGCATGGGCAGCTCGTACGCGAGGGCCTCCCGGTTGAACCGCTCCATGAGGAACTTCCCCCGGCGGCGGAGGGCCCGGGCGACCCCCCCGAGGACCTTCCGATCGTCCTCGACTCGCTCGAAGTACCCGAACGACGTGAACATGTTCACGACCGCGTCGAACGTGCCCGCGTAGGGGATCTCCCGCATGTCGCCCCGGACGAACGCGAGCTTCACGCGGGCGCGGCGGGCCGCGGCCCTCGCCTCCCTCAGGAGGGCCGGGGACAGGTCGTACCCGACGACCTCATGGCCCCGCCGCGCGAGCTCGACGGCGTGGCGCCCGGCCCCGCACGCGAGATCGAGGACCCGGCTCCCGGGCCGGAGCCGGAGAATCTTCTCGATCCCGTCGACCTCCTCGGGCGCCGGGGCCTGCTCGTACTGTTTCAGATAGTCGGGACCGAAGAAGGTCTCCCACCAAGGCGTCCCCGTCAACCGCCGAACTCCCCCGCGGCCCCGCGAACGTCCGCGGAGGCCAAGAACCTTCCGTGCTCAGGCCTTGCCGATCCGCGTGCCCGCTTTCCCGTCGACGGCGTCGACGAGGTGCTCCATGTCCGTGACGACGACCCGGTCCCCTCCGTGCTCGAGGAACTCGACCGCAGCCTCGATCTTCGGCCCCATGCTCCCGGGCGGGAACTGGCCCGCCGCGAGGTGCTCCTTCGCCTCCTTCACGGACATGCGATCGAGGACGCGCTGGGTCGGCTTCCCGTAGTCGAGGGCGACCTGGGAGACGTCCGTCACGATCACGAGGGTCTTCCATCCGATCGCGCGGGCGAGGACCGCGGACGCGAGGTCCTTGTCGATCACGGCCTCCACCCCGACGAGCCGACCTTGCCTCCGGACCACGGGGATCCCCCCGCCGCCCGCGGCGATGAGGACGTTCCCGTTCCCCTGGCCCACCAGCCTCACGATGAGATCCTTCTCGACGATGTCGACAGGCCTCGGGGACGGGACCACGCGCCGCCAACCCCCCCGGCGGTCGTGGACCATCTTCCAGCCCTTCGCCTTCTTCACGATGATCTCGTCCTCGCGCGCGTAGTACGGCCCGATCGGTTTCGTCGGGTTCACGAACGCGGGGTCGTCCTCCCTCACGAGGACCTGGGTCACGAGGCACGCGACCCCCTTCGCGATCCCCCGGGCCGCGAACTCGTTCCCGAGGGCCTGCTGGAGCAGATAGCCGATCTGGGCCTGGCTCTCCGCCCCGCACACGTCGAGGGGCATCGCGGGGACCTTGTGCCGGGACTCCTCGTTCTGGAGGAGGATGTTCCCGACCTGGGGGCCGTTCCCGTGCGTCACGACGACGTCGTGGCCTGCGGCCACGAGGTCCGCGAGCTTCTCACAGGACGCCTCGATCCGCCGCCGCTGGCTCGCGGCGCCCCCCGCGTCCCCTGCGGGGAGGATCGCGTTCCCGCCGATCGCCACGACAAGCTTCTTCATGGGGATGACCCGGGGAAGGCCCGCGCTATTCGACCCTCCCTATAAGAAACTTCGCGGCTCCGTCCGCGACGCGAGAGGGAC
>MGWD01000061.1 GCA_001800825.1 Euryarchaeota archaeon RBG_19FT_COMBO_69_17
ATCCCATGGAGGGAGACGAGCTCGAGGAGCTCCTCCTTGACCCCGTACTGCACGCGGATCGTGAGGCGCCCGAGGTCCCGGACCTTCCTCTTGTTGAAGATCTTTCCCAGCTCCGCCATGGAGTACAGGAGCCACTCCGCCTGGTCCGTCATCCGGCGGATGTCCCCGGGCCCGATCCCGAATTTCTTCGTGACCTCGTCCTCCGAGCGCTCGGACGCCCAGTCGTCGAGGAGGGTCGCCGTCTTGACCTCCGCGAGGAAGAAGTCGTAGTCCTCGACGGGGAAGGCGAGGGACTCCTGCTCGATCTTCTGCTCGACCCACGCGTAGTCCCCGCGGCGCAGGTACAGCCTGGGCATGTCGGGCGTCGAGCAGACGGCCCACAGGTGGTAGAACGAGGTGTCGCGGGCCTCGAGGAGGGCGTCCCGCATCCGCACGGCGCTCAGCGGATCGAGGTAGAGGTCGCTCGTCCGCCTCCCGAAGAACGTGGCCCGGAGGGCGCCGTCCTGCCGGGCGATGAATTCCTCTCTCTGGAGGAAGTCGAGGACCTCGAGGACCTTCCCACGGATCGCGTGGACGTCCCCCTGGAACGCGAAGAACGTGCGGTTGAAGAAGGCGAACAGGTCCTCCTCCGTCCTCGTGTGGTCCGTCGCGATGTTCGCGAGGACGTGCATCCGCAGCGCGGGCTCGGAGCCGAGCTTCGACTCGATGGCCTCGGGCTCACTGCGGAAGTACGTGTCGAAGAGCTCGTCGATCTCGTCGACGTCCTTCGCGAACAGGATGGCCTCTCCGTACGGATCGTATCGCGGCCGGCCCGCGCGGCCGCACATCTGCTTGACCTCGAGGACGGGGATCGGAGTGAAACCGAGGTTCACATCGAAGCGGTTGAGGTCGCGAACGATGACCCGCCGCGCGGGGAGATTTATTCCGGCCGCAAGAGTCGGCGTCGCGATGATCGCCTTGAGCCTGCCTCTCTTGAACTCCTTCTCCACGATGGATCGCTGCTCGTTCGTGAGCCCGGCGTTGTGGAACGCGACGCCGCCCTCGATGCACTTTCCGAGTCGTGCGGCCATCGACGTAGCTTCGTCCTGCCCTCGTACAAGCCTCTCCGCGATCTCCTTGAGTCTCGTGAGTTCCTTGTCGTCCAGTTTTCCCCGGACGTCCTTCGCGAGGCTCTTCGAGAGGGCCTCGGTGGAACGGCGCGTGTTGACGAAGACGAGGGCCTGTCCCCCCGAGGCCATGATGTCCGTCACGAGACCCGAGAGATCCTCTCCCTCCGACTTGACCTCTTGCACGGACCCGTCGAGGAAGTTGACGGCGCCGTCGTGGTACACGCCCTCCTTCAGGGGCACGGGTCGCCACTCGCTCCTGACGTGCTCGGCTTCGAGCCACCGCGCGAGTTCCTCCGAGTTCTTGATCGTCGCGCTGAGGGCGATCACCTGGGCCCGCGGGTTGACCTGCCGAAGCTTCGCGAGGGTCACCTCGAGGGTGGGTCCTCGGTCTGCATCGTTGATGAGGTGGACCTCGTCGGCGACGACGACGGTGAGCTGCTGGAGCCAGTGGGACCGGTGGCGCAGGAGGGAGTCCGCCCGCTCCGACGTCGCAACGATCACGTCGAACTTCTCGAGGGTCGGGTCCGGGGAGTCGTAGTCCCCCATCGTCATCCCGACCTTGACCCCGAGGGGCTCGAACGCCTTGAGGTCCTCGTGCTTCTCCGCGGCTAGGGCCCGCAGGGGCACGATGTACAGGGCCTTCCCTCCGCGCAGGACGGACGCGAGGATCGCGAGGTACGCGACGAGGGACTTGCCGCTCGCCGTCGGGATCGCGAGGACGAGGTTCTCGCCCAGGAGCGCGGGGCCGACCGCGTCGGCCTGGGGCGGGTACAGCTCCTCGATGCCCTGCGCCTTCAGGACGTCCACGATGCGGGGGTCGAGGCCCAGGTCCGCGACGCGCATCCGTCTTCCGATGAAGGAGGGTGGGGATAAACCTTCCTGGGAGGGCCGCGACGGAGGGCCTTAATCGCCGTCCTCCATTCCCGGTCGACGGGCCTCCCATGCGCTTCACGTTCAGCTACACGGGGATCCGCGTGCGAGACTTCGAACGATCCCTGCGGTTCTACCGCGACCTCCTCGGGATGAAGGTCCTCCGCAGGTCGAAGGACGCCGACACGCGAGGGGAATGGGCGATCCTCGAGTCCGAGGCCGGCGGCCAGACCCTCGAGGTCAACTGGTACGAGGAAGGCAGCCCGTTCGGCGGGCCGTACGGGGTCGGCGAGGCGGTCGACCATCTCGCCTTCCGCGTGGACGAGTTCGACGCGGCCGTCGCCTACCTCTCCGCCGCAGGCCACCCGACGGTCCTCGGACCTACGGACGACGGCCGGTACCGCGTGGCCTACGTGGAGGACCCGGACGGCATCACGGTCGAGATCTTTCACGTGCGCGATCGCCCCTGACCCAAAGCCTTTATCGCCCGGCCCCGTTCCCGCGCCGCGATGGTCGACCTCGCCATGGAGGTCGCGGGCCTCCGCCTGCGGAACCCCACGATGCTCGCCTCGGGGTTCCTCGACGAGACGGGCGGGTCCCTCCTCCGGGTGTTCAAGGCGGGTGCGGGGGCCGTCGTGACGAAATCGATCGGGCCCGAGCCGCGGGAGGGCTACGCGAACCCCACGGTCGTGGAGCTCGACGCGGGCCTCCTCAACGCGGTCGGGCTGCCGAACCCGGGGATTGTCGAATTCGAGCGGGAGGTGCGGCAGGCCCTCGACGGCGGGGCTGCGGTCATTGGCTCCGTGTACGGGAAGGACGCCCACGAGTACGCGAGGTGCGCCCTCAAGATGGAGGAGTACGGCGTCCAGGCCGTCGAGCTGAATCTATCCTGCCCCCACGCGAGGGGCCTGGGGACGGAGATCGCGCAGCACGCGGACGCCGTCGCGGAGATCACGAAGGCGGTTCGGGACGCCGTCGGCGTGCCCGTCTTCCCGAAGCTCTCTCCGAACGTCGCGGACATCGCCTCCTTCGCGGTCGCGGCGGAGAAGGCCGGGGCCGACGGGATCGTCGCGATCAACACGGTCAAGGCGATGGCGATCGCCCCCGAGGTCCGCATGCCCGTCCTCGCGAACCGCTACGGCGGCCTGAGCGGGCCCGCGATCCGCCCCATCGGCGTGCGCGCGGTGTACGACATCTACGCGGCTGTCGACGTCCCCGTGATCGGGGTGGGCGGGGTCGCGACGGGGCGCGACGCCCTCGAGTACGTCATGGCGGGCGCGTCCGCGGTCCAGGTCGGCACGGCTCTCCTGTCGCGCGGGCTCGGGGCCTTCAACGAGATCCTCAAGGAAGCCTCCGGGATCCTCGAGGACCTCGGGATCGCATCCGTCAAGGACGCCGTGGGGGCCGCCCATGAGTAGGCTCCAGGTCGTGCCCCTCATCGACGTCGTGCGGGAGAGCCACCACACGACGACGTACCGGTTCCGCGCGGACTTCGGGGGGGACCCCGGGCAGTTCGTCATGGTCTGGATCCCGCGGTGGGACGAGCTCCCCATGGCCCTCTCCTACCTCGGCCCCGTGAAGGGGATCACGGTCCACGCGTACGGGGACGCGACGAAGGCCCTCCAGTCCTTCAAGCCGGGGGACCGGATCGGCGTGCGCGGGCCCTACGGGAACACGTTCCCCCTCAAGGGGGAGAAGGTCCTCGCCGTCGCGGGGGGCACGGGGACCGCGTCCCTCATCGCCGCGATCGAGGGATTCGCCCAGCAGGGGGCCCAGGTCACGAGCGCGATCGGGGCGAGGACCGCGGAGGAGCTCCTCTTCGTGGACCGCGCGGGGGCGTCCGGGGAGGTCCACATCGCCACGGACGACGGCACCCGCGGCTTCCACGGCTTCGCCCCCGCCCTCGCGGAGAAGCTGCTTGACCGCATGAAATTCGACGAGGTCGTCACGTGCGGCCCCGAGCGGATGATCAAGCTCGTCGTCGACGCGGCCCTCCGCCGCGGCGTGCCCGTGCACGCGTCCCTCGAGCGGTACATGAAGTGCGGGATCGGGATCTGCGACGCGTGCGCGTTCGACGACCGCCTCGTGTGCCTCGACGGCCCCGTGTTCCCCGGGGACGTCCTCGCGTCGTCCGCGGACTTCGGGGCCTTCCGGCGGGACAAGAGCGGCCGCCGTATCCCGATATGACGAAACCGTTTTCCCCGCAGCGCCCATCGCCGTCGCCATGACGGACGCCCGCCTCGACGCCCTCGCGAAGGACGTCTTCGACTGGTACGTCCAGGAGAACCCCCTCTTCGCGACGTTCGTGGGGATTCACGCGTACGACCACCTCCTCCCCGACGGCACCCGGGAGGCCCCGCTCGAGGAGCTCGCGAAGGCGCACGCGTCCCTCGAGGCCCTCACGGGGATCGACCCGAAATCCCTGTCCTTCGGCAAGCGGATCGACCGAGGCGTCCTGAGGAACGTCCTGCGCCTCACGGCGTTTGAGATCGACGAGCTCCGAATCTGGGAGTCCATGCCCCTGGGCGCGGACGTCGTCGGCGGAGGCCTCTTCCCCCTGTTCCTTCGGGAGTTTGCGCCCCTGCCCGAGCGGATGGAGAGCATCACGGCCCGCCTCGAGGCGGCCCCGCGGTTCCTCGAGGAGTCCAAGGGGCGCATCCGGACCCCGGTCCGGGTCTGGGCTGAGATTGCGAAGGAGTCCACGGAGCGCCTGCCCGGGTTCCTGAAGGTGATCCAGGCCGCAGGGGCTCAGGCCCTTCCGGCCCCCGACCGCGCGCGGCTCGGCGAGGCCGTCGCGAAGGCGGAGCACGCCCTCGCGTCGTACACGCGCTGGATTGGCTCCGCCGTCCTCCCGACGGCGAAGGACCGCGTCGGGATCGGCGCGACGAAGTTCCGCAAGCTCGTCCGGCTGAGAGAGCTCGGCCTCACGGTCGAGGAGATCTACGGGATCGGGACGCGGTACCTCCGGCAGAGCAAGCGGGAGCTCGCCCGCCTCTCGGGGGAGATCCAGCCCGGCGCCACGGTCGAGGAGGCGAAGGAGATCGTGAAGGCCGACCATCCCGCGACGTTCGCAGAGGCCTTCGCGTACACGGCGAAGGCCATGGAGGACTCCCGGCGCTTCCTCCTGGAGCGCAACCTCGCGACAATCCCGCCTAACGAGGAGCTCCGGGTCATCGAGACGCCGACGTACATCCGGCACGTGATCCCCTTCGCCGCGTACAGCTCCCCCGCGCGGTTCGAGCCGCGGCAGCAGGGCTTCTACATGGTCACGCCCGTGGAGGACAAGCCCGAGATGCTCCGGGAGTTCTCCTACGCGGGGGTGCGGAACACGGCCGTCCACGAGGGCTACCCGGGCCACCACCTCCACTTCACGAGCGCGAACCGCAATCCGTCCCACGCGAGGGCCCTCTCCTACGCCACGGAGGCGATCGAGGGCTGGGCCCACTACTGCGAGGACATGATGAAGGAGGCGGGTTTCCATCCGGACCCCGCGACGCGGTTCGCCCAGATGCTGGACCAGGTCTGGCGGGCCTGTCGGATCCTGATCGACGTCGACCTGCATTGCGGCCGGATGACGTTCGACGAGGCCGTGGACCTCCTCGTCCGGGAGGCGGGGATGGAACGCCCCGGTGCCGTCGCGGAGGTCAAGAGGTACACGTACACCCCGGCGTACCCGCTAAGCTACCTCGTCGGAAAGCACCTCATCCGGGACCTGCGGGACGAGGTGCGGCGAGGCCTCGAGCCCTCCTACTCGAACAAGTTCTTCCACGACACGTACCTGTACGCGGGCGCCCTCCCGCTCAAGTACATGCGGGAACTGTTCCGCTACAAGGTGAAGGAGCTCCGCAGGCTCCGATCCGCAGGAGCCTGAGGGGAAAAGGGGAGGCCGCGCGGGCCCCCCGGGGGCGCCTCAGGTGCCCCAGGTGTAGTTGTGGTGGTACCCCCAGGTATGGGTGTCGTCGTGGTAAGGGCATGTGGTGCCGTTCCCCATCATGCCGCCGTCGTGCATACCGGATCCGTCACCCATCATCCCGCCGCCCATGCCCCCGTGCATGCCGCCCATCCCGCTGTTCGCGGGGGCCATCATGCCGGAGGCGCCGACCGCCCCGACCCCGACGAGGGACAGGGCCGTGACGGCCACCAGGACACTGGTTTGCATAGTTCACCTCCTTTGGCCCTCTAGGGGGTGAAACGCCCCTTCAAGGCAGCGTGAAACGCGGTGAAACGAGTTTCACGAACGTGAGATTCGTCGATCTGGCCCGTCACTTCGCGACCTTCGCGACGATCCGCACGCGGTTCGTCATCCCGTGCCTCTCCCGGACGACGAGCCCCTTGCGCTCGAGCTTGTCGAGGACCCGGGTGACCTTCGCCTTCGAGAACGTCCCGAGGGCTACCAGGTCCCGCTGGAGGATCTCGCCCCCGTGTTCGCGGATCTCGAGGTACATCCGTCGCTCGTCGTCGTCGAGGAGCTTCACGAGCGCGAGCTCGGGGACGGGGGCCGGCTCTGGCGCAGGGCCTAGCGCAGCCGGGCCGGATGCCGCGGCGGCGGGAGCCGCGGGCGTCGGGGTCGCGGCCGTCTGCAGGGCCCTCGCGGGACGCCCGCGGAGGAGGAGCACCGCGGCGCCGACGAAGAACATCGCGGACGCGAGGAGGACGCCCCATTCGATCCCGCCGGGTGTCGCGGTCGACGTCACGTTGTCCCGGTGCATCCCGCCGCCACCCATCATGTCCCACATGGATCGCTGGGAGGCGAAGCTCGCGAGGGCGAGGCCCACCCCGATGAGGGCGAGGACCGCGAGGAGGACGATGAGGAGGGTGCCCGACTCGGATTCGACCATTCCGGACCACGCAGGGTCCTCCGGAGGGCATAAGGATTTGGTGCGTATCGGAGGACAGGAAGGCCCGCGCTCCGCCCCGCGCAGGCGGACGCGTAGCCGTTCGGAAACGTTAATATCGGCGCCCCCGCATCGCGCGCGCCGGAGAGACAGGGGATGAAGAGCATCGACGCCCTCGTCAAGAAGGCCCTCGAGTTCAAGGAGAAGGGCTTCTCGGAGAAGGAGATCGCGGACGAGCTTCACCTCTCGTCGGAGACGGTGACGTGGCTCCTGACGCGGGGCGTGAAGGGCGGGGAGCCGCCGAAGGACGTGAAGATCGGCTGGCGGTCCATCGGCGTCTACGGCAACCGGATCGGATTCATGGCCGCGGCGATGACGGACATCATCGTCGAGGAGTCGGAGAAGCGGGCCGACGAGCCCGACGCGATCCTCGGGGTCGCGATCAACGGGATCCCGTACGCGGCCCTCATCTCCGAGGAGCTTGGGAAGGAGCTCATCATCTACCGCCCGAGCGCGGAGCGGCACAAGAAGGCGGGCGCGTTCTCCTCGAACTACGCGAGCCCCCAGGGGAAGAAGATCGTGATCGTGGACGACGTCCTTTCGACGGGGGAGACGCTCAAGGCCGCGATCCGTGACGCCCAGGAGGCGGGCGGGACCGTGACCCTCGCGGTCGTCCTCGTGAACAAGACGGGGAACGATCTCGTCAACGGCGTGCCCTTGCGCGCCCTCATCCGTGCGCGGTCCATCGCCTGAGAGCCCCCGCGTCCCCTCGCCGGGTCGGCGGACCCCCGCGACGAGGAGGTCGCGCCTGGGAGCCAACGTTTATCTCGGGATCGCGGAGTCCTCTGGCCCATGGAGAAGGGCAGGGTCCGGGTCGGGTCCATCGTGATCGACGTCCGGGACTTCCCGCGAATGATGGCGTTCTGGCGGGAGGCGCTCGAGTATCGGCCGAAGAGACCTCCTACCCCCGACGACGACTTCGTCATCCTGGGTGACCCGGACGGCGAAGGGCCGAACGTCTCGATCGACAGGATGGAGCCCTACCGGAACCGGATCCATCTCGACCTGTACACGGACGACCCCGACGGAGAAGTGGACCGTCTCCTCGCCCTCGGCGCGACCGTGTTCCGCCCCCGCGAACGAGACGAGGACTTCGTGGTCCTCGCGGACCCCGAGGGCAACCTCTTCTGCGTGGTTGACACGAGGGGAGGTTGATCCGGGTCCGCCGCGGGAGGCCCAGGATGTCCCGAGGCGGCCCGGCCCATCGATCCCTCGCGACGCCGGCCCGCAAACCTTTATGGTCCCTCCCTCATCCGTGGACTCCGGTCGATCCCCCTGACGCACTGGTACGATGAGCTCCTCGCGGACGCAAAGGCCCACGTCGGCCCGAAGCAGGACCTCGTCGTGAACGCGGGTCTCAGCGTGAGCGGCCTTCAGCACGTCGGCCGGTTGCGCGGAGAGATCACCCTCTCCCAGATCCTCACCCGCAGCCTCCGGGCCGAGGGGCGGAACGTCCTCCAGAGCCTCGTCCTCTACACGCAGGACGAGTGGAAGGCGAAGGAGAAGCAGATCGCCCAGTTCCCGGGGGACGAGGGCAGCCAGTACATCGGGCGACGCCTGATTGACGTCCCGGACCCGTTCGGATGCCACGGGACCTGGGTGGACCACTACTGGGTCGACTTCGGCGGGGTCCTCGACCGCTTCGCGCCCTCGCCGGACCTGCGCAAGCGGGCCCGCGGGGAGTCCGACGTCCGGATCGTCACGACCACGCAAGCGTACGAGAACCCCGAGATGCAGGCGATCGTCCGGGACCTCGCGGCCCGCGCGGAGGAGGTCCGCCTCCTCGTGAACAAGTACCGCTCCCGCCGACCGTATCCGCAGGGATGGATCCCCTTCGAGGCCTTCTGCGACGCGTGCGGGAAGATTGGCGCGAAGACCGTCGGGATTGACGGGACCCTCGCGCGGTACAAGTGCGAGAAGTGCGGCCACGAGGGGACGTCATCCGTCACGAAGGGGAAGCTCAACTGGCGCCTCGAGTGGGCGTCCCTGTGGAAGGTGTATCGCGTGGACATCGAGCCGTTCGGGAAGGACCACGCGACCCCGGGCGGCTCCCGCGACTCGTGCAAGGAGATCATCGAGACCCTCCTCAAGACGCGCGCCCCGATGGGCATCCCGTACGAGTGGGTGGGAATCGCGGACCGCGGGAAGGACCTGGGGGACATGGGCTCCTCGGACTTTCTCGGGTTCAGCCCCGCCCAGTGGCTCGAGGTCGGGGACCCCGAGGTCATCCGGTACGCGTACACGTTCAACCCGATCTTCCGGCGGGTCGTGTTCGACCTCTCCCGGGCCGACGGCCTCCACGACACGTACGACATGGCGGAGGCCGCGTACTACTCGGACGAGCGGGAGGGGGACGAGGAGGCCCAGGCGCGCTCCTTCGAGCTCGCCCAGCTCGGCCCCGTCCCGGAGGAGACGCCCTTCGCCCTCTCGTACCGCCACGCGGCGTTCCTCGCCCAGATCGGCCCGTCGGAGGGGTGCCTCGAGTGGTGCCTCGGCCGCCTGCGGGACACGGGCATCCTGCCCCGCGAGCCGACGGACGTCGAGCGAGGGCGGATCGAACGACGGCTTCGCCAGGCGGGCGCCTGGGTCGCGAAGCACGCGCCGGAGAACGAAGTCGCTCTCCTCGAGGCCCTGCCGCCCTCCGTCCGTGCCCAGCTCACGGAGGAGGACCGCAACGCCCTCCGCGCGTACGCGGACCGGGCCGCGGGGATCGCCTGGTCCGAGGACGCGATCAAGGAGTCTATGGTGTCCCTCACGAAGACGGGCAAGCTCCCCGTCGACACGCCGCGGTTCTTCCGGGACCTGTACCTCGTCCTCCTCGGCCAGGAGCGCGGTCCGCGCGCTGCGCCGTTCCTCGCCGTCCTCCCGAAGGAATGGGTCGTCTCGCGCCTCCGCGAGGCGTCCTTGTGAAGAAAACTCAAAATACGACCTGCCCGTTGATTCGCGACCGTAGCCCCGTGGTCTAGCGGCCAATGATTCGAGGCTCTGGATCGGCCCTTCGGGCCGAAGGGAGACCTCGCGACGGCAGTTCGAATCTGCCCGGGGCTATCTTCCTTCCGCGGAGTCAACGAGGAGTCGGAGCACGGAGGGGAGGACTTCGAAGCGCGTCGGGTGGCGGCCGACGGCCTCCCCGTCGAGGTCGATCATCTCGTCGCCCACGTGGACCCGGAGCTCCCGCGCGCGGAAGGCCGTCACGTACGGGAGGTCGAGGTGGGTGCCCTCGCGGAGCTTCCCGAGGTTCCGCCGCACCGTGCGGAAGTCCACGTCCCCGATGATCACGATGTCGAGGAGGCCGTCCCTGAGGTCCGCGTGGGGCGCGGGCTGGAGGCCGCCGCCGAAGAAGCGGCCGTTCGCGACGACGACGTCGTTCACGACGGCCTCGCGCCGTGGGCCCCCGTCCGCCTCGTACGCGATCCGTGTGTTCCGGTACCGGGGAAGGGTGCGGAGGATCGCGAGGAGGAAGCTCATCCTGCCCCCGAGGACCTTCGTCGTGTGGTTCACGCGGTCCACGACGGCCCCGCCGGATCCGAACTCCCCGACGTTCACGAAGTACCGCGCCCGAGGCACGCCGGCGTCCGCGAATTCGCAGAGCCCCGCGTCGATCCGGATCTCCCGCCCTGCGAGAATCCACCGGGCGACGGCCCGGGGATCGTTCGATGTGCGGAGGGTCTTCACGAAGTCGGCCCCCGTCCCCGTGGAGAACACGGCGAGGCGGGCCTCCGGGTTCCACGGCCTCCCCGTCCCGTCGAGGAACCCGTTCACGACCTCGTTGAGGGTGCCGTCCCCTCCCACTGCGACGACCGTCGTCGCGCCGCCCTGGACGGCCTCCCGCGCGAGGTCCGTCGCATGGCCCGGCCGGGCCGTCATGCGGACGTCGAAACCGCGTCCGAGGGCCTCGCGGAACGCGCGCTCGTGAGAGCGCCAGCGCCGGCCCGTGCGTCCGTTCGCGGACGCGGGGTTCACGACGAAGACGAGGTCAGGTGCCATGGGATCCCCGGAACCTCCGGTGTCGGTCGACGAGGTCTCCGTACGCCTGGACCTCCTCTCGGACGCGGGCCGGGCTCCATCCGAGGTGGCGCGCGAGACGGGCCGCGACGGCGGGCGCCACGGCGATCCCCTGATCCGGGAGCTCGTAGAACAGGCCGAGACGACGGACCATCACGTCCGCGAGATCGAGGGCCATTTCCTCTTCGACGGCGACGATCGCCTCGACCCAGAGGTGGGGTGCCCCCTGGGCGATCCGGTCCCGCGAGCCGGGCTCGTCGATCCAGGGCCGGATGGCCTCCGGGTCGTGTCGCGCGCAGAGGTGCGCCTCGTCCGGATCCGCGAAGCCCAGGGCCCGGAAGGCCTCCTGCGCATCGGGCGGAGGGCCCAAAGGGAGGCCCCGGGTCTTGGACGGCGCATGGCGCGAGAGGCGCGCCGCGACCCGATCGACGACCTCCTCGGCCATCGCCCGTTGCGTCGTGAGCTTCCCTCCCGCGACGGAGATCAGGCGGTCGGGGTCCTCGAAGATCGCGTGGGCCCGGGACAGGTCCGACTCCGACCCCCGGGAGGGCGTCCGGATGAGGGGCCGCAGTCCCGCGTACGCGCTCACCACGTCCTCCCGGATGGCCCGCGCCTCCGGGAACGCCTCGTTCACGCTCTCGAGGAGGTACATGACGTCCTCCGCGTCCGGGACGACGTCGTCGGGGTCTCCCGCGTAATCCGTGTCCGTCGTCCCGACGAGGGTGAGGTGCCGCCACGGGAGCACGAAGAGGACCCGACCGTCGCGCTTCGCGCGGAGGACGACGGCCCCCTGGTTCCCCACGCGGTCCCTCGGGAGGAGGACGTGGACCCCCTTCGTGGGGCGGAGGGTCCCTCGGGCCGCATCCCGGAGGCGGTCGAGCCACACGCCCGTCGCGTTCACGACGACGGTCCCTCGGACGTCGAGGGTCCGGTTCCCAGGCCGATCGATGGCGCGCACCCCGACGACCTGCCCCGCCTCCCGGAGGAGCTGGACGGCCTCCGCATGGTTCGCGAGGACGGCCCCCGCGTCCGCGGCGGCGCGGAGCACGTGGACGACGAGCCTCGCGTCGTCCGTCACGGCGTCGTGGTAGAGGCCCCCGCCCCGGAGGCCCGCCGCCTGGAGGCCGGGTTCCCGGTCCGTCACCTGGGCGGGGGCGAGCCACCGCCGCCTCGGGAGCGCCTTGTCCCGCGAGAGGACGTCGTAGAGCCACAGGCCGAGCCGCAGGACGAGGGGCTGCTCCCCCCGGCCGTCGTACGACGGGATCGTGAAGGCGACGGGCCGCACGAGTCCGGGGGCCTGTCGTAGGAGGATGTCCCGCTCCCTCACGGCCGTCCGCACGAGCCCGACGCGGAGGTCGCGGAGGTACCGGAGGCCGCCGTGGACCATCCGGGACGTCTTCCCGCTCGTCCCGCTCGCGAAGTCGCACCGCTCGAGGAGGGCGACGTCGAGGCCTCGGGTCGCCGCTTCCCGCGCGATCCCCGCCCCGACGATCCCTCCGCCCACGATCACGGCGTCGAAGGTCTCCCGCGCCATTCGTTCGAGGTTCGCCGCCCGACCCCGCGGGGACAAGTCCGCCCTCATCGGGACCGCCCGACGAGCTTCCCCGGGTTCATGATCCCCTCGGGGTCGAGTTCCCGCTTGAGGGCCCGGAGGACGACGAGGCCGTCCTCCCCGATCATCCGTCCGAGGAAGGGCGCGTGGTCCGAGCCGATCCCGTGGTGGTGGCTCAGGGCCCCGCCCGTATCGACGAAGGCTTTCGTGACGGCGCCCTTGATCCGCTCCCACTCGGCGACCTCGGCACCCTCCCTGGCCCTCCCGAGGAACGTGTAGTAGAGGGACGCGCCGTCCGGATAGGCGTGGGAGACGTGGCAGAGGACGATCCCCGCGTCGCCCCCGGACCAGAGGCCCTCCTGGAGGGCCTTCCGGCCCGCCTCGTACACGGCGGGCAGTCTCGACCACGGCGCGGCCGTCTCCACGGTGTCCACGAGGATCCCGTGGTCGAGGAGGGAGTCGCGGAGGTAGGGCATCTCGAACCGCTCCTCGTGCCACCGGCGCGCGGGGGACGCCCCGAGGGAGGCCGCCCCTCTCGCGAAGCGGAGGGCCCGGCGACGGCGGTGGGCGACCCTTGCGGGCGAGCCTTCGAAGGCCATGAGGAGGAGGGAGCCCTGGGCCATCGAGAAGCCCCGGAGTCGGAGGAGGCCGAGGCCGACCCCGGCCACGCCCCCCGGACGGCCATCGGGCGGGATTCCCGCGCTCGCGGCCGCGAACCGGGTCTCCTCCTCGTCCGCGAGATACGCGAGGTCGGGGAGGGATCCCTCCCGGGCCATCCCGCGGAGGGCGGCGAGACCGTCCGCGAAGGACGGGAACAGGCGGGACGCGAACCGCCGCGCGGTCGGGAGCGGATGGGCCCGGACCGTGGCGCGCGTGATCACGCCGAGCGTCCCCTCGGACCCGAGGACGAGCTCCTTCAGGTCGGGGCCGTGGGCCTCTCCCGGGAGGGGCCTCAGGTCGATCGTGCCCGCGGGGGCGACGAGCCTCACCCCGACGAGGAGGTCCTCCATCCGCCCGTACCGGTTCGACAGGCCCCCGGCGGCCCGCGTCGCGATCCAGCCGCCGAGGGTGGAGAACTCCCAGGACTGGGGGAAGTGGCCGAGCGTCAGGCCCGCGGCGTTCAGGGCCTCCTCGAGGAGGGGCCCGCGCGTCCCCGCGTGCGCGGTCGCATGGCCCGAGCCCTCGTCGATCTCGAGGACGCCCCGGAGGCGGCGGAGGTCGAGGGTCAGGATCGCGGCGAGGTCGGAGAGCGCGGGTGGCTCCACGCCCCCGACGACGCTCGTCCCGCCCCCGAAAGGGATGATCCCGTACCGTCGGCGGCGCGCGAGTTCGAGCACCCGCCGTACGGAGTCCTCGTCCTCGGGGAACACGATCGCGTCCGGAAGCCGGCCGAGGTCCCCGGATCGCAGGCGGACGAGGTCGCGGTACCCCCGCCCCACGGCGTGGGCGATCCGGTCCCGGTCCTCGATCGTTACGCCCTCCTCGCCGACGTGCTCGCGGAGTTCCTCGATCTCCGCCGGGGACAGGAGGGACGGCGGGAGGCGGATGGCCTCGAGGGGGACGACACGCCGGACGGGCTCCGTGGGGAGCTTGAGCCGCTCCCGGAGGTACGCCCAGAGGGCGGGGCGCGATTCGACGGGGAAGGACTTGTCCTCCCACCCCCAGCCCCACCACTTGACCGCCCGCGCCTCCATGCGGGGCGGCGAAGCGCCTCGGTCGATAAAGACCTATCCGGGCCAAAGGATTAAGGACGCCCGTCCCATCCGCGGACCCACGGGGGCCCGGATGATCGACCGCGAGTCCGTCCTTCGCGTGCTCGAGGCCTACGACGAGGACGCTCTGACGATCGCGACGATCGCGTCCCACTCCGCCCTGGACGTGTGCGACGGGGCCGCGGAGGAGGACTTCCGCACGATCGCCGTGTGCGAGAAGGGGCGCGAGGCCCCGTATGCCAAGTACTACAAGGCCCGACGCGGGCCCGAGGGCCGACTCGTCCGCGGGGCCGTCGACGAGGCCCTCGTCCTCCCGAGGTTCAAGGACGTCCTCTCCGAGAAGTGGCAGGACTACCTCCGGTCGCGGAACGCCCTCTTCGTCCCGAACCGCTCCTTCACGTCGTACTGCGACCTGGAGGCGATCGAGGACGACTTCCGCGTGCCGCTCGTCGGCAGCCGTAACCTCCTGAGGACAGAGGAACGGGAGGAAATGAAATCCTACTACTGGCTCCTCGAGAAGGCGGGCCTCCCGTCGCCCGAGCGGATCGAGGATCCCGAGGATATCGACGGCCTCGCGATCGTGAAGCTCCACCACAAGGTCAAGAAGCTCGAGCGCGGCTTCTTCACGGCCGCGAGCCATGCCGAGTACAAGGAGAAGTCCGCCGCCCTGCTCAAGCAAGGCGTGATCTCCCGGGGGGACCTGAAGGCCGCGCGGATTGAGCGGTACATCATCGGCCCCATCTTCAACTTCGACTTCTTCTACTCACCCCTCGCGGAGCCGGGGGACGCGGCCGTGGAGCTCCTCGGCATCGACTGGCGCTTCGAGACGTCCCTCGACGGGCACGTGCGGATCCCCGCGGTCCAGCAGCTGACCCTCGGGGAAGACCAGCGCCTCCCGGAGTACATCGTCGTCGGGCACAACAGCGCGACCCTCCGGGAGTCGAGCCTCAGGGACGCCTTCGACCTCGCGGAGCGGTACGTGAAGGCGACCCAGGAGCACTACCCTCCCGGGATCCTTGGGCCCTTCACGCTCCAGACCGCCGTCGACAAGGAGCTCCGCTTCTGGATCTACGACGTCGCGCCCCGGATCGGCGGGGGCACGAACGTCCACGTGTCCGTCGGCCATCCCTACGGAAACGCCCTCTG
>MGWD01000062.1:0-165 GCA_001800825.1 Euryarchaeota archaeon RBG_19FT_COMBO_69_17
AGAGCGTGAACCCGCCCCCGAGGCACTGGACGACGACGGTCGAGTCCCCGGCCTCGACGAGGACGTCCGTCGGCGTCGGGAGCCCGAGGTTCGTCGTCACGCGGTTCGCCGCGCTCAGGGTGAGGCTCGCCATCGCGGTCGCGGCCATCGTCGTCGGGCCTGGGG
>MGWD01000062.1:220-2847 GCA_001800825.1 Euryarchaeota archaeon RBG_19FT_COMBO_69_17
CGAGGCCTCCCCGAGGATCGCTTGGAGGATGTGGCGGAGCCACGCGTAGACGGATCCGGCAGGGGCCCGGGGCTTCCGAGCCGACGACCCGGTCTTCCTCGATTCACCTACCTCTGGGAAAGCTTTATCTATTGTGTAACGATTATTGCCTCATCAGCAATGAGCGTGACACAAGGATTTCGCCTCGGGCCCTCCGAATCGAAGCTCCTCTTCGGGTTGGAGGCCAAGGCCGTCGACCTGTTCACGGTCGGGGATGCTCGAAGGATCCTCGGGGGCCCGCGGAGCGCCGCGGTGGACGTCCTTCACCAGCTCAGGCGGAAAGGTCGCGTGGCCCACGTCCGCAAGGGCGCGTACCTCCTCGTGCCCGCGAGGGCGGGGATCGAGGGGTCGTGGGCCGAGAGCATCTTCCGGGTCATCGATGGAATTGTGGACCCGCCGTACTACGTCGGCTTCTGGACGGCCCTCAATTACTGGGGGATGTCCCCCCAGATTCCGAGGACTGTCCACGTCGTCCACCTGCGCCGCCGCCGCCCCTTCGAATACCAGGGACAGCGGGTCCGCTATGTGCGGTTGAGGCCCGATCTCCTCTTCGGCTGGTCCGACGAGCCCCTCCCCCGCGGGTCGTTCCGGATCTCCGATCCGGAGAAGACAGTCCTGGATGGTCTTCTGCTCCCGCGGCACTGCGGCGGGGTCGGGGAGGTCGCTCGGGCCATCCGAACGTCCGCGGAAGAAATCCGGTGGACACGGATGGAGTCCTACGTCAGGCGGATGCATGTGGACGCCGTCCGACGGCGCCTCGGGTTCGTCCTCGAGATGACAGGTCTCGCCCCCTCCCTGCGGAAGCGTCTCGCGAGGGACTTCTCCGGGTTCCGCTGGCTCGATCCCTCCGGTGCGTCCAGCCGCTACGGGTACTCGATGGAGTGGGGGCTCATCCTGAACGTGGATCCCGTCGAGATTCGGTCATGGAGGAGTGCCTAGATGGATCGGACGGAGCTGCGCAGGCTCGCGGGCAAGCTTCAGGTGCCGCTAGGGATCCTGGAGAAGGATCAGGCGATCACGGTCGCGCTGGGCGTCCTTGCAGGGCTCCCATCGGCTGAGGAACTCGTGTTCAAGGGTGGCACGTGCCTTCGGTTTGCGTATTTCGAGGGCTACCGGTTCTCTCAGGATCTCGATTTCACCGCGCGGGCCGACGTGTCCCGGAGCATCGCCGATGCCGAAGACCGGTTCGTCGCAGAAGGCGAGAGGGTGGGGGTGCCCATCACTGCAGTCACGTATCTCAGGGAGGGGCGGGCGAGTCGGACCCTTCGGATTGTGTTCCACGACTTCGGGGGGCATCGGAATAGCATCCTCTGTCAGCTGAGCCACCGGGAGCAGGTCGCTCTCCAAACGCCGAAACGGCGGATTCACGATCCATACGGGATTCTCGGGAGTCCGCGTGAGATCCCCACGATGGACCTTCGGGAGATTCTGGCAGAGAAGGTCCGCGCGATCTACACGAGGACGCAGGCCCGGGACATGTACGACGTGGGCCAGCTCGTGTCGCGGGGCGTGGAACCAGATCCTTCCCTCCTCGACGTGAAGCTTCAGTGGGCGGACCCTGGGCTGCGGTTCGATCGAGACACGTTCGAGGCCCGCGCACGCTTGGTGCGGGAGACCTGGGAGCGGGACCTGGCACCCCTCCTCGGCTCCGTACCTCGCTTCGACGACGTCATCCGCGACGTCCTGGGAGCCTTCGGCTGAGTCCTGACGCGTGAGCCCGCCTGGCGGGTCCGTCACAGCGTGACCGAGATGACCTCGCTCTGGGCCGCTGGGACGTTGTTCCGGTAGATCGCGAGGAGCATCCCGGGGGCGCTCGCCGCGAGCGTCGCGGAGCCGGCCTGTCCTGCGCGGACGGTCAGCGTGAAGGGCGTCGCGGTGAGGCTCGGGGCCTTCACGTTGAAGCTCGAGGGCCCGGCGACGTCGAACGCGCCCGTCTCGAGGTCCGTCGTCACGACCATGTACGTGATCGAGAGGCTCGACCGTCCGATCTTCGGGCCGTTGGGCACGGCGTCGACGAGGGTGAGGTCCTCGAGGAGGATCGGGGCCGTCTGCCAGGCCGTGTTCCGCTCGTTGCTCACGACGAACTCGAGGAGCCCGGTGGCAGGGGCCGCCGGCCGGGGCCTCAGGGAGAAGACCGCGCTCGCCATCCTCCCGTCGAAGGTCCCCGTCGTCAGGAGCCCGAGGTCCGCGACCTCCACGACGTAGTCCGGGCCTCCTCGGTTCACGTCGATGTAGATGTCCGTCACCATCATGTTCGGCGCGGACCGGCGTCCGTGGACCGTGAGCCCGAACTCGAGGATCGTCCCGATGGCGGTCGGATACGTCCGCACGCCCGTGTGCTTGAGGTCGAACCAGTCGTCGGGGTCCGAGGGCATGCCCTCCGGCTCCCGGATGAGGTCCTCGTCCCCGTCCACGGCGCCGAGGCTGAACAGGTCCACGCCCGACGACCGGAGGCCGTCGTTCGCGAAGGCCAGGCTCGCGTTCTCCGAGACGTCGACCGTCGCGCGGGCCGCCTCCACGGACGCCCGCGCGATCGGGATTATGTGGAACGGCACCCGCAGGACGTCCCCGCCCGCCGAGGTCTCCTC
>MGWD01000062.1:2917-4774 GCA_001800825.1 Euryarchaeota archaeon RBG_19FT_COMBO_69_17
ATGAGCTCGAAGGACTCCGAGCCGCCCGCGTCGACCGCGAGGGTCGCGGGGTGCATGATCGACACGCTGCCCTCATCGTCGCTCGGGAACAGGAACGCGGACGCCAGGTCGAACGTCTTCGGCGCGTCGCCCTTGTTCCGCACCTCGAGCTCGACGCTGAACATCTGCACGCCGGTCATCGCGCTCTCCTCCACGCCGAACGACGCGGAGGAGGGGACCACGACGCTCTCGAGGTCCGCGGAGACGTCCACGCGGGCCCGGCCCGCGCCCATGAGGGACACGGGGTACGGCACGCCGTTCGGCGAGGCGTTCGTCGCCGCGTTCATGAGGGCCGCCTTGATCTCCTCGACGGCCCAGTCCGGGTGGAGCTGCCGCAGCAGGGCGGCCGCGCCCGCGATGTGGGGCGCGCTGAACGACGTGCCCGAGACCGGGGTCGAGTTCGTCCCGCTGCCGACGGTGGCGGACAGCACGTTGACGCCCGGCGCCGTGACGTCCGGCTTGATCGCGCTGTCGCCGAAGCGCACGCCTCGGGACGTGAACGCCGCGAGGCGGTCCGGGATCGCGAGCTGGTTCGCGGGGTTCAGCGTGAACGTCGTGTCGCCGTCGAGGTTGGTCCGGATCCGCAGGCCGTCCGCGTTCCCGACCATGACGGCCGGGATCACGATGTCCGTCGCGTCCCCGCCCATGACGATGGGCGCCGCTCCGGCCACGTTGTTGTACACAACGGCGGCGACCGCGCCGGCCGCCTGGACGTTCTGGACCTTGAGGACGAACGTGCAGTCCCCCCGCTCGATGAGGGGGATGAGGCCCATCAGGGAGCCCGCCGGGAAGGCCGCGCAGGCCCGCCCGACGAACATCGAGACGCCGGACTTCGTGCCCGTGGCGGTCAGGGGGGGCGAGAAGGCCGCCTCGATGGACTCGAAGTTGCCGTCCGCCCGGCTGCCGTTCGACCCGGCCACGGTGAGGAGCTGCACGAACACGCCGGGGTCGTTCCCCGCGGCGACGCTGATCGCGCCGCTCGCGGCGGCCGGAGAGCCCGTGATGTAGGGGATGTTCCCCGCGTTCCCCGCGCTCGCGACGACGATGACCCCCATGGCGACGGCGTTGTTCGAGGCGACGGAGGAGGCCTCCGTCTCTCGCCCGAAGGCGCCGCCGAGGCTCATGTTGATCACGTCCGCCGCGTCGGCCGTGTCGCCGTCCCCGTTCGGGTCGAGGGCGATCTCGATCGCCATGACCACGTTCGCCGTGGACGTCGACGCCGTTCCGTCGGAGGCGCAGCCGCTGAAGATCTTGATCGCGTACAGGGACGCCTCCGGGGCCACCCCGCCGGGCGTCGTGCCGTTGTCCGAGGACGCCGCCATCCCGGCGGCCGTGCTCGCGCTGTGTGTCCCGTGCCCGTTGATGTCGAGGGGGTCCTCGTCCGGGTCCGGAGTCGCGGAGCACATCCCGCCCGGTGCCGTCGGGCCGCGGGCGTCGTACGCCTCCCCGACGAGGTCCCAGCCGAAGGTGACCTTCGACGTCGGGAACGTGGCCGCCTCCGCGATCGTGGGATCATTCGCCGCGTACGCGTCGGGCGTGCCCGCGCCGCCGAAGGCGCCGTGGGTGTAGTCGATCCCGCTGTCGATGACCGCGATCGTGATCCCGGCCCCGTCGGCCCCGAGCTGCGCATGGCTCTGGCCGCCGAGGAGGAAGGACACGCTGTGGTCGAGGGCGATCGTCGCGACCCCCGCGGGGCGGACGGACCGGACCTCGGGGAGGCCCATGATCCGGTAGAAGGCCTGGCGCTCCCCGATCGCCGCGAGGCCATAGTAGGCCACGCGGTACTCATGGAGGACCCTCGCGCCCACGGCCTCGAGG
>MGWD01000062.1:4786-10380 GCA_001800825.1 Euryarchaeota archaeon RBG_19FT_COMBO_69_17
GCCTGAGGGCATCGACATACGCCCGCTGCTCCGCGGGCCCCAACTCCGAGAGGCCGAGGGCCCGCCGGTGGGACTGCTCCTCCGCGAGGGACCGACCCTGGAGGCCGATGATGACCTCCATGGGCCCCCGGAGGGCCTGCGTCACGGGCCCCAGGGGCGCCGGGAGGCCGATCCGGCCCTCGACGGCCCACGCGTCGTCCTCGACCCGGAGATCCGTCAGGAGGCCGTCGAGCGACTGTACTCCGTTCGCCGCGGCCCCAACGACCGCTCCGACGGGGACGACGCCGAAGGAACCCACAATCAGGATGCTCAGGAACCAAGCCATGCTGCGCGGTGAACGGCTTCTCAAGGAAACCCTCCCCTAACCGCCCCGAGGATAGGCTGGAGGGATGAAATAGGTTTGTCCGAAACGGCACCACGTTCTCAGGGTTGGTAGTGATCACCCTTCCGACGCGTGCGGGTGGACCGGGTCGTCCGCCGCCTCGCCTGGGAACGCAGGGGCTCGCAGCGGGAGCCAGCGCGAACCCTGCCCTGTCATGGCAGTGCTCCGGAGGGAGTCTCGACGTCTCCGCAGGCGTTCCGTGGGACACGCTTCGAAGATTCCAAATAGGATGCCCGTCCTAGGTTTCGGGGGGAGTGCGGCTTGTCCCTCCGAGCTTCCGTCCTCACTGCAGGCTTCGGGATTGCGTTCGCGATCATCGCGAACCTCGCCTGGGCGACCTCGACCTCGACCTCAGCCCCGTGGTACTCCCCGACCGTGAGTCTCCAGATGTACTCCGTCAGCCTCGGCGTGGCCGCTATCCTCGCGATGGTCACCGCCGTCGTCGCCTCCGGGTACGCGTCACGGACGGACGAGGCCTTGCGCGACGTGAACCGACAGATCGCGGTCCTGCGGGAGCCTGCGCGACTCTCCAACGTGGGGCTCCCCGACGACCGGCGGATCGATGTCGACATCGAGCAGGTCCTCCGAGAACTGGACGCGCCTCCCACCGCGACGGCCCTCGTCGCAGAGCGGCCGGCCGACGACATCCTCATGCCATCGCGCGTCGAGGCCGCCGGTCGTACGAAGGCCGTCCGAGCGTTGCTCGAGGAGCGGATGGCCCTCCAGACGCTCCGTTCGGGCGGGCGGATCGCCGTCGCAGGCCCGCTCCTCGGCTTCACACTGTTCGTCGCAATCTCGTCCTCGATGCTCATCGGCGCAGAAGGGTTCGCCCTGAGGAACTACCAGCTCAATACCGCGCTGCTCCTCCTCCTCGGGTATGGCTGGCCCGTGCTCGTCGCATGGGCCGTCGCCGCGATGATGCTCCTGCACGGACCGTCAGGGCGGCGCGCGTCCTCCTAGGGTCACGCGTCGTCGCGCGGCCCTAGTCCCGCCCCCGGAGTCGGACCGTCCCCGTGCGCTCGACCATGGGGGCCGACTCAAGTCGGATCGGCCTCGTCACCCCTCGTGCCGCGGAGCGGCTTGGGGTTCGGCTCCGCCGAGGAGGTCGAGAGGAGGCTTCATCCCGCCCCGGACCCGTCCGAGGGGACGGCCGATCCCGAGTGCGACTGAGCCACGCGGGGCCACCCGGAGGACATTGCGGGTGTCGATCCAGACGGGGGGCGATTCCATGAGCCTCGACAGGCTGTCGAAGTCCAGCTGCGTGAATGCGTCGTGGTCCACGAGGATCACTGTGGCGTCCGCCCCTGCCACGGCGGAGTCCGCGTCCGGCTCTGACATGACCGTGCCCTTCCGTGTCGAAATCGAGGATGCATGCGGGTCGTACGCGCGTACCGTCATGCCGTCCTTCAGGCATTCCTCGATGACCCGGATTGCGGGCGACTCCCGTGTATCCGCGATGTTCCGCTTGAAGGAAAGGCCGAGGATCGCCACGGTCGCTCCGGCAGGGGTCTTCCCCGCCTCCTCGAGCCCCCGTCTCAGGAGATTGACCGTATGGAATCTCATGTACTCGTTCACGTTCCCGCTCAGCTCGATGAACTGGGGCAGGTGTCCCGCCTTCCTCGCGCGGTACGACAGGTAGTATGGATCGAGGGGGATGCAGTGGCCGCCCACTCCGGGCCCGGGGTAGAAGGGCATGAAGCCGAACGGCTTCGTCGAAGCCGCGTCGATGGCCTCCCACGCATCGATGTCGAGTCGCTCGAGGATGAGGGAGACCTCGTTCACGAGCGCGATGTTCACGGCACGGAACAGGTTCTCGATGATTTTCGCGGCCTCCGCGACCCGCGCATGGCTCACGGGGATCACCCGACCGATCACCTGAGAGTAGAGGGCGTGGGCGAATTGCGTAGACGCTTCATCCAAGCCCCCGACGAGCTTCGGGATGTCCTGGATCCGATATCTCGGGTTGCCCGGGTCGATCCGCTCGGGCGAGAACGCGACGCCGAAGTCCACTCCCGCGCGGAGCCCTCCCGACTCGAGGATCGGGACGAGGATCTCTTCCGTCGTCCCCGGGTACGATGTGCTCTCGAGGACGATGAACTTCCCCGGTCGGAGACGGCGGGCGACCTCCCGCGCGGCGTCCTCGATCTGGGAGAGGTCGGGGTCGTGGTCCGCTGCGAGGGGCGTCCCCACGGCGATCACGAACACGTCGCACTCCTCGAGGCGGCTGAGGTCCGTCGTCGGCAGGAACCGGGAGTCGAGGGCTCGGACGAGGTCCTCCCGCGAGGTTCCGAGGAACTGCCCTTCCCCCTTCCGAAGGGCCTGGACCAGATCTGGCCGGATGTCAAACCCGAGGACGCGGTACTTGTGAGAGAACGCCAGGGCCAGCGGGGTCCCCACGTACCCGAGCCCGATCACTCCTACGACGAGCGAACCGTCGGAGAGTTTGGCCCGGAGGGACCCGTACATGGGGACTGGAATCGATGAAGGGTCACCGATTAAAGCCGACGGTGCCCCCCGTCAAAAAACGTGCCAATAGACTTATCACGCGGTGTCCGAACCGTTAACTCCCGGCCTCCCTGGGGGAACGCCTCGCATTCCGTTGGAACTCCCGATCTTCGTCCTCGCGATCTCATTCGTCGTGACCCTCGCCCTCATGCCGGGGCTCCTCCGCAGGCTCCGACGGCAAGGGCTTGTCGTGCGGGACATGTACAAGCCGGGGGATGCCGACCTCGTCACCCACGCTGGCCTCCTCGGCCTCGCCCTCTCCGTGGCGGCCCTCGTGGGGACTCTCGTCGTGGAGCCTTGGGCGTACCGGTCACTGCCGCCTTCTTCGGACGTCACGGGCCCCGTCGTCGCGGCCCAGCTGGCCCTCTTCACGATGTGCGGGTACGGCATCGTGGGCGCGATCGACGACCGCCGGCCTCTCTCCCAGCTCACGAAGGCGGTCGTGCCCCTGACCCTCGCGTTCCCCGCAGTCGCGCTCGCCGCGAGCCGCGCGGACTCGACAGCGCTCCTCGCTCTGGTCCCCGCCCTCCAGCCGTACGCCTTCGCGATCCTCCTCGCTGTGGTCCCCGTGTATGTCCTCGTGGTCACGAACCTCGTGAACATGCACTCCGGCTTCAACGGACTCCAGTCCGGCCTCTCCATCCTCCTCATGACCACGATCCTCGCGCGCCTGTTCATCGAAGGCCGGCTCGAGTCGAACCTCGGCCTCGTAGTCGTGCTGGGGAGCACCATGGCCTTCTACCCTTTCAACCGGTTCCCTGCGAAAGCCCTCGAGGGAAACGTCGGCTCGTTCCTCGTGGGCGCCACGATCGGCGTGGCGATCGCGGCGAACGGCCTCTTCCTCGCCGGGATCGTCATGCTCGCCCCGCACATCCTGGATTTCACCCTATTCGCGTTCGCGAAGGCCGCGGGCCGGCCCTTCGTCAAGTTCGGGCGACTCCGGGCGGATGGCACGATCGAGGCCCCGTACCCGTTCAAGCTCAAGTTCCTCCTCCCGTACTACGCGCGGCTCACCGAGCCGAACACGGTCCGTCTCCTCTATGTCTTGACCGCGATCGCTTGCATGGCCAGCTTCCTCGTGCCGCTGTAAAGGGATATCTATGGTCCCCGTCTTTGAGTGCCGCACCCCGGATCGGAGAGGGGGTGAGAGGGACGGGTACGGAGTCTGGTAGGGCGGAGGAGGGAGGAGGCGACGCTTCGAACACGGCCCGCGCCGCGTTCGGGGGATTCCGTCTCCGGTCCTACTCGGTCCTCGCCTTCGTGCTCGGGTTCCTCGCGATCGCGCTAGGTTCTGTTCTCATTGGCCTCACCCTGCGGACCACGGCCTTCCCGGTGTCCGTCGCAGCCCTCGTGTTCGCGACCGCGTTCGTCGTCGCCGTCTCCGTGGCCATGGTCCTCTTGGGGCTCTCCCTTCACCGGGAGGGGCTCGTGAGCATCCTGGGCCGGGGCGGGCCAGCGCCCGAAGGCGCTCCCCTCACGCGCCGCGCCGAGTTCGTGGCCCCGGTCCTCGTCGCGTTGCTCCTCGCGATGGCGTCCGCCCCGTTGCTCCTCGGCTCGCTCTCGCTGTCGGAGGGCGACCTCCAGTTCTCCGTCGCTCTCGTGACCCTGGAGGCCCTCAGCATCCCCCTCCTGGTCGGGTGGGCCGTCGTCGCGGTCCACGCCTCCCGGCCCCGACGGGCCACGGAGTCCGAGCGGCGTCGGAGTGGGGAGGTCACGGCGCGGGAGGTCCCCCAGCGAGGGCTCGGCGCGATTCCCGCCCTCACCGTCCTCGCTGCCTTGTTCGCGGGGATCGCCCTCGCGCCCGTTGCGACCCCCCGGATGCTCATCGACGGCGATTTCGGGGACTGGGCCTCCGTCCCTTCCCATTCCGTGGCCCCCGGAAGTCCGCGCGTCGAGATCGAGGGCCTCGTCGTGGGCTACGAGTTCGCCGAGGACGGGACGTATGACATCTCCCTCGCCCTCTCGGACTCGAGCGGCAACGTCGCGTCCTGGGAGGGCGTCGTCGACTTGCCGAACGAGCCCCCCATCCCATCCCTTCAGGCGACGACGGAGAACTTGACGGTCGCGTTCGACGCATCCGCCTCGAGGGACCTCGACGGGTCCATCGTGGAATGGCGGTGGACGTTCGGCGATGGGCTGACGGCGTCGGGGGTCCGGGTGAACCACACGTACCCGTGGTCGGGCGACTTCAACGCGTCCCTCGTCGTCGAAGACGACCGCGGGGGCACCGCAGCGACGACGTCTGCGGTCCGCGTCGACGGACCGTCGCATCCTCCCTTCGCCCGCGCCCGCCTCCGCATCGTGGGGTTGACCGTGACCGCGGACGGCAGCGGTTCGTACGATCCGGATGGGCAGATCGCGAACTACACGTGGGCCTGGGGGGACGGGGAATCCGGGTACGGCGTGGGGGCGTCCCACGCGTATGCCGCGGGGGGCACCTTCACCGTCGTCCTGCAGGTCCGCGATGGGACCGGCCTCGCGTCGAACTCCTCGGCCCTCGCGGCCGTCCCCAACGCCTCCCCCGTGCCGGCGTTCGCGTACGCAATCACGGGACCCTTCGTCCTCTTCAACGCGACCGCGAGCGAGGACCCGGACGGATTCATCCGCTCGTTCTCCTGGAGCTTCGGCGATGGGGGCACTGGCCAGCGCCCGGTCCTAGGCCACACGTATCCCGCCGCGGGGAGCTATGCGGTGGTCCTCTTCGTTG
>MGWD01000062.1:10406-11028 GCA_001800825.1 Euryarchaeota archaeon RBG_19FT_COMBO_69_17
GCGGTCCGCGTCATCGGCATCCCGCCGTTCGCCGTGACGCCGCCGCCCGTCCCAGCCATGAATGCGAGCGTCTCCGGGCTCCTCGTGGCAGTCCACGGCGAGGAGTCGTACGACCCGGGAGGGTCCTCACTGAGCTACTTCTGGGCCTTCGGAGACGGTTCCACGGCCCTGGGGATCCGTGCCGAACATCTCTACGAGGCTCCGGGGACGTATGGGCTGAGCCTGAAGGTCGTCACCGCCGACGGTCGCGCATCGTTCGCGACCCGGGCCTTGGCCCTCGGTTCGAACGTCTCGGACGTGGAGCCTCCTCTCCCCGTCGTGACGGTTCGGATCTCGTCCAGGACGGCCGTCTTCGACGCTTCCGCCTCGACGGACTCCGGGGGCGGTGTCCACGCAACCTGGTCGATCTACGACCGTCGGCCGGACCTCCGGCTCGTCGACCTCCGCGCCGTGGAGGATGCCGACCAGGTGTTCCTCTACCTCCGAGCGGACGGCGTCCCGCTCACCCCGCCGGGACAGTTCCGGATCTGGTTGTCCGTGGCCCCGTCCGGCGGCTTTGCGCGCGACGGGCTCTCCTCCGAGTATCGGCTCGGCCTTGCTCCCGGATCCCCGGGACGCGTGA
>MGWD01000062.1:11086-11418 GCA_001800825.1 Euryarchaeota archaeon RBG_19FT_COMBO_69_17
GAACGGCCGGGAGTGGGAGGTCGCCATCGGACGATCCCTCCTCCTGAAACCCCCACAGATCACGGTGGCCGTCGAATCGGTCCTCGCCGGCCAGGTGTTCGTCTCGGCCCCGCCCATCGTGCTTGCCTTGGGCAGATGACGCACTTCGGCATGCGAGGCCTCCTCGCGCGGTCGCGCGACTGTCCGCGACGTCCGGACCCGACTAGAACTTCGGGACGAGACGGGGGAGCTCGCGCAGGCGTCCGAGGAGCCGCCGCACGGTCCGGCGCTCGCGCGGGTTCATCAGCCACCAGCATGCCCCGGCGGTCCCAAGCACGCAGCTCGCCCCCGCG
>MGWD01000062.1:11468-16275 GCA_001800825.1 Euryarchaeota archaeon RBG_19FT_COMBO_69_17
GAACGATACGGCCGCAAGCAGGAAGGGCCCGAGGACCGTGAGCGGTTCGAAGTGGGCGAGCCGCCGGACGTAGGTCAGGAGGACCCCGGCCATCACGCCGTAACTCACCACATAGGCGAGGCCTGCGCCCCACGCACCCACCCGAGGGATCGCGATCACGGAGAGCCCGATGATGCACGCCGCGTACATCAGATCGACCTTGAGGATCTGCCATGTCTTGCCGTAGCCCTGGATCACGGCGGAGGCGGACGGCACGACGGAGGCCACGAGGACGGCCGCCATCATCGCAAACGTCGCCATCCACGCGCTCTCGTACTGCGGGCCGTAAAGCAGGAAGATGAGCTGCCGGGAGAAGATCGCAACCGCGAGGGTGATCGGCAGCGTGGTGAGCAGGACGAGCCGGAACACGTCGGAGAGGAGGGTGGGCGAGACGCCTGCGCGGGAGGACTCCAGGCGGCTCACGAGGGGCATTAGGGGGACCGCGATAGCGCTCGTCAGGGAGAGGAAGATCGTGTAGAGGTTGAAACCGATCCGGAACTGGCCCGCGTCCGCGAATCCCCCGGTGAACACGAGCAGGGTGTTCAGGAGCCACACCACGCCGACGACCAAGAGGGTGGACAGGAAGAGAGGAGACGAGAACCTCAGGAGTCTCCCGGCGACCCGCGAGTCCCAGACGGCATCTGCGGCGTCCGTCCCCGCGAGCCCCCTCCGGACGACGACCGCCCCCAGGCCTATGATGGCCAGGGGATTGACGACGACGACCAGCACCGCGCCCATCAAGCCGAAGGCGGGCAGGAGGACGAAGGCGAGCGGGATCGAGGCGGCCGAGTTCACCGCGTTCACGATCCCGAGCCACCGGACGAGTTCCAGTCCGCGGATGATCGAGAGGACGAGGGAGGCGATCGCGCTCGTGACGATGGCCAGGGACGCGATCGCGAGGAGGATCCCGAGGGAGGGCTCCGTGTAGAGCCACGTCGCGAGCGCGCCGCTGCCGAGGGCCAGTACGAGAGCCGTCGTCCCCGAGGTGAGGAGGAGGATCATGACGGAGGTCCGTATCACCTCGCGGGCGCGCAGGGACGAGGACCCGCGGGATTCGGCGACGAGCTTCGTCACACCCTCGGGCAACGAGAGGACGGCGAAGGGACCGACGAGGCCCAGTGTGCTCAGGATCAGTGCAAGCATCCCGTACGTCGCGTCGCTTGCGAGGAGACGCGCGATGATGATCGAGGTCACGGTCTCGAAGGCCATGACGACGAGGACGGAGCCTGCGAAGATGGCGGAGTCCTCGAGTAGGGCTCCCTCGAGTTGGACCTGACCCTCGGCCCCCGGCGTGCCCCCCACGACAGGCCCGGGACCCCTCATTGGGGTCCCCCCGCGGCGGAGCCTCCGTAGAGGCGCAGATGGAGATCGAGGACACGGTCGAAGTCCACCCGCTCCGTCGCCGGACGGACGAGGGACGTCCGTAGCCCCGGGTCCTCGTAGAGTTCGAGAAGCCCGTTCTGGATCCCCTCAATCGAGCGCGGGACGAGGAGTGCGTTCACTCGGTCCTCAACGAAGTCCCGGATCCCCGGGGCGTCGCACGAGAGGATTGGAGTGCCGTAGTGGAGCGCCTCGAGGACGGAGAGCGGAGAACCCTCGGCGAGGCTCGGCAGGACGAACACGTCGGCGGCGCGGTAGTACGTCCCGATGTCCTCGTGGGGGATCCGCCCCGCCCAGGTGACCTCGACCTCCCGCGGGACGGCCGATCCCTCGAGACGGGCTTTGGCGGGACCCTCGCCCACGAGGAGGGCCTGGAGGGGCCGACCTGGAGGCCACCGGCTGAGCGCGGCGACGAGCAGGTGGATTCCCTTGTGAGGATCCATCCGGCCGAGGTAAAGGACGACGAAATCGGTGATGGAAAGGCCGAGGGCCTGTCGCGCACTCTCCTTCGTCTCCGGCGCGGGAGGGAAGCGCGGCACGCACGGGATAACCTCGATCCGGTCGGGGGAGACCCCCACGTCGACGAGGTCCGCGGCGATGGATGCCGACACCGCGACGACGCGGGCCGCGCGGTCGTAGGCCGAGCTGGAGAACGCATAGTCGACCCCGCGGCAGTGGGCCGTGATGACGAGCCTCTTGCCGAAGAACGACGCGAGGAATCCCGCGAGGCTCACATTCGCCCGCGGGCTGTGCGCGTGGATCCAGCCCACCCCATCCCTCACGGTCAAGACGGCTCGAAACGCGCGGATCGCAAAGAGGACGAAACCGATCCCCGGGAGTTCCACGGTCCGGGCCTCCAGGGTCCGCACGGTCGGCGCGCCGAGGCCCGGATCCCGCTCCGTCAGGAGGAATACGTCCCGCCCGCGAGCGGCGAGGCCCCGGACGAGGTCCGCCACGAACACTTCCCTTCCGCCCAGCTGGGCTGGGTAGATTCCTCGGGAATACATGAGGACGGCCCGGTCCCGAGGGGAGGGCCCCGGGTCTCGCTCGCCGGTCGCCGTGTGCCCCTCCGCAGACGACCCCCTTCGGGGTGTGGCGGGACCTTCGGAGACCATGGAGACGCCTTTCGCTGCACTCCCCCGGTGGCGGTCACCCCAAAGGGTTGCAGTTGCGGACAACCCTGGCGTTGCCTATTAAACGTTCGTGCGGTCGGGCCGGGACCATCCACCGGCTTGCGGTCGGGTCCTGCGCGGGAGCCTCTCCGCATCCTCAAGACCCCGGATTCGCATTATGGTGGGCCGGCGAGGTCGGAGCGGTCGAATGCGCGGGGCGGTCCGTCGGGCAAGCGGCGGTCTGGCCTCTCGAAGGCGCGCCCTCCGGGCCGGACCTTCCGCGCGACGCCCAGGCCGAGGGCTCCCATGATCTCCGCCACGCGACGCATCGCCCTCGTCACGCCGTACTATCGCCCCATCGTCGGGGGCATCACGACCTTCGTCGAATCCCTTGCCGCCGGCGTGCGGGCGCGTGGCTTCGACGTGCGGATCTGGACCCGGCACGGGGATCCGGGGCCCGACGTGGAGGCAGGTCCGAGTGCGCCCCGATCCTTCGCCCGATGGGCCCGGGCCCGGATCGCGCGCTGGCGTCCCGACGTGGTCCACGCGCAGGCGCACTGGTACGCCCTCGCGGCCGCCTTCCGGGGCCGGAACCCGATCGCGCGCCGCACGGTCTTCACGATCCACACGGAGTGGTCCTCGCCGCGGAATCCGATTCGCGAGACGGCGTTGCGTCGCCTGCTCGCCCGGGCCGATGCCGTCACTTGCGTGAGCGAGAGGCGGATGCTGAGTTTGCGGGAACGCTTCCCGGACCTCCGGGGCGTCCAGGTCGTCCATCCCGGGGTGAGGGCCCTGCGCGCGGACCCCGACGCGGTCGCACGGGTCGTCACGGATTTCGGGCTGTCGGGATCCGAGCCCGTCCTCTGCACCGTGAGCATGATGGTCTGGCCCGAGAAGGTCCGGGGACTCGAGCTCCTCGTCCGGCGCCTCCCTTTGATCCGCGAGCGCCATCCGTCGGCCACGCTCCTCATTGTCGGCGAGGGCCCGCTCTGGGGGCGGGTGGAGGACGCCGTGGGGGCGATGCACGCTCGGGACCACGTCCGCCTCGTCGGCGCCCGCGAGGACCCCGCTCCATTCCTCCTGGCGTCGAACTTCTCCGTACACTGTTCCTTCCAGGATGCCTTCCCGCAATCCGTCCTGGAGAGCGTCCTGCTGGGACGGACGGTCCTCATCAACGAGGATTCCGCGAGCGCGTTCCCCGGGGACCCGGAGGATCTCGGGCTGCTCCCCGTCCCCTCTACCCCCGAGGGGATTGCGGACGGCGTCACGCGCCTCGCGTCGGACCCGAGGTACCGGGACACCCTTGCGTCGAAGGGTCGACTCGCCGTCGCGGACCGGTTCTCGTGGTCGAAGAGCGTGGATCGGTTCGTGGACCTCTACGGGCTTTAATCCGCGGCCCTCCTCACGCCCCACTTGGAGCACGGGCCCAAACCTTCATCTCGCATCCCCCTCCTCCCCTCCGCCGGGCTCGCCAATTGGACCGCATCGGCGTCGTGATGCAGCACTACAAGATCCACGGCGGAATCGAGAGCTGCGTCTACAGCCTCGTCGAGGGCCTGAACCGCCGGGAGATCGTCCCCCTGGTCATCGGTCGCCTCAACGATCCGTCCGAGGAGGAAGGGATCCACCGGGAGATCGAGGAGCGGTTCGGTCGGTCCCTCCGGTTCGACTTCGTGCCCCTGTGGATCGACCGGTTCAAGAAGACCCGCAGGCTCGACCGCCTCACGCAGGACGCGAGCCCCTACCTCGCCCTCCATCTCCCGGTCCTGCGCCTTCGATTCGTGTTCGACTTCCTCGAAGCGCTTCCGCTCTGGGTGCCGGAGGGCCGGTACGTCAAGTACTGGAACTACTACGTCGAAGAGGACGCCGCGGGCCCCCGCCCGCGCCGACGGACGGGGCCGTTGTTCGACTGGCTGCGGATGCGTGCGTTCCGCCGCGGATACCCAATCTTCCTGAACTCCGCCCATGCGGCCGAGTCCGCCCAGGCCGTCCTCGGACGCCGCCTCCCGGTCCTGTATCCGCCCGTCGCGCTCCGGCGATTCTGGTCCGATCAGGACCGGCCGCGGCGCGGGATCGTGACCTGGGGCCGCTTCGCGCCCGATAAGCGTCAGATGGACGTCGTCGCGGTGGCGCGCCTCCTCCGAGACCAGGGGTTCGAGGAACGCTTCCGGCTCGTCGGGGGAACCGAGTCGTTCCCCGCGTACGCCCGGGCGATTCAGGGCGCAATCGCGACCCACGGCCTGTCGAATGTCTCTGTCGTCCCGAACCGCCCCCTC
>MGWD01000062.1:16304-16404 GCA_001800825.1 Euryarchaeota archaeon RBG_19FT_COMBO_69_17
CACACGACGGTGAACGAGCCGTTCGGCATCACGACGGCGGAGGCGATGGCCGCGGGCTGCGTGCCCCTGGTCCACGACAGCGGCGGGCAGAGGGAGATCG
>MGWD01000063.1:0-16696 GCA_001800825.1 Euryarchaeota archaeon RBG_19FT_COMBO_69_17
GACTACGACAAGAAGGGGGTCGTGCCGTGGGACGTCGTGAAGAAGGCCCATGAGATCGGCCTCGATACGGCCTTCATCCCCGCGGCGTACGGCGGGGGCGGGGTTGACTCCGTCCTCACCCAGGTCATCGTGATGGAGGAGCTCAACTGGGGCTGCGCGGGGATCGCCACGGGCCTCATCGGGGCGGGCCTCGCGTACCTCCCGATCATCCACATGGGCACGGAAGACCAGAAGAAGCGGTTCCTCGCCCACTTCACGGGGCCCGAGCCGCGCTTCGGCGCCCTCTGCCTGACGGAGCCCGACGCCGGATCCGACGTCGCGAACATCTCGACGACGGCCCGGAAGGAAGGCAACGAATGGGTCCTCAACGGGGTCAAGCGGTTCATCACGAACGGGGGGATCGCGGACGTCCACGTCGTCTTCGCGACGACGGACAAGAGCCTCGGCTACTTCGGGATCCGGGCGTTCGTCGTGGAGAAAGACACCCCGGGCCTCAAGATGGGGAAGGTCGAGGACAAGATGGGCGTCCGGGCAAGCCACACGGCGGAGGTCGTCCTCGAGGACTGCCGCATCCCGGAAGGGAACATGCTCGGGGGCGACGAGTCCACCGCGTTCTACGGCGCGATGAAGACCCTCGAGTCCTCGCGGCCCGTCGTCGCCTCGGGCGCGATCGGGATCGCCCGGGCGGCGTACGAGTACGCCCTCGACTACGCGCGGAAGAGGAAGGCCTTCGGCGGGCCCATCGCGAAGAAGCAGGCGATCGCGTTCCTCCTCGCGGACATGAAGACGAAGATCGATGCCGCGCGCCTCCTCACGTGGCGGGCCGCGTGGATGCTCGACCAGGGGATGCCGATGAACAAGGAGGCGAGCATCGCGAAACTCTACGCCGCGGACATGGCCATGGAGGTCACGACGGACGCCGTCCAGATCCTCGGCGGGACAGGGTACATGCGGGACGAGCCCGTGGAGAAGTGGATGCGGGACGCGAAGGTCTTCCAGATCTGGGAGGGGACGTCCCAGATCCAGCGCCTCGTGATCTCCCGCGAGGAGATCGGGGAACTGTAGCGGGACGGGCCCTGCCCCCTCATCAGGGGACCCGAGGCCGTCCGGAGACGACGAAGTAGCTGCCTCCAAGGAGGGCTTCCTCCTCGACGTCGGACAGGACCGCGCGGCATGCGCCCGGGATGTCCCGCCCCAGATCTGCCGCGACGACATGCGCGAAGAGGCGAATGTAGGGGTTCCACACCCGGCCGGCGCCGGTCAGCAGTCGGCCGTCGAGGATGGCGATCCGACCCGAGGGCCTCGCGGCCACGGCCATCCGCCGGATCGCGTCCTCCCAGCGGGGGATCACGCTCATCGCGTTCGTGCAAAGGACGCCGTCGAACGCCTCTCGGAAGTCCATCTCAGAAACGTCCCCTCGGACCAGCTCGACGTTCTCCCAGCCGCGGGCCCGGACGAGGCGCGTCGCCCCCGCGAGCATCGTGGGGGAGTAGTCAATCCCGACAATCCGCCCGGAGGGCCCGACGGCCCTCTCGAGGTGGCGGACGTTCCCCCCTCGGCCGCAGGCGACGTCGAGGACGCGGTCCCCCAGTCGGAGTCCGAGGCGCAAGACGGCCCGCTCGCGCAGGATCGGCTCGAGCCCCGAGAATCCGAGGACGGAAACGGCCCCGTACGCCCAACGTCGGCCGACGACGTCGTACCTCGCGCGAACCCGCTCGACGTCGGAAGACAGTCGCTCCACGGGGACGGACCTCGACCGTCGGGCGGAAAGGGATCGTGGGGTATGGAGATTCCGTCCCGGTGGGGGGGACGCCTCACAGGGCCGGAGGCGCGCGTCGGAGGAAGACAAGGGGAAGGGCCGCGATCCAGAGGATCTCGAACACAAGGGAGACGATGGAGGGCAGGGTCGCCTCGGGCCCGAAGAACGCGAACGCGAGGACGACCGTGAGCCCGAGGTTCTTGAAGGAGGAGAACGTCGTCGCGGCGATCTGATCGGACCGCGACGCCCCGACGGCTCCGGCGACCGCGAACAAGACGATCCCCAGCCCGAACGTGCGGACGAAAGAGAGGGCGGCGAGCGGCGCGAGGACCTGCGGGTTCGTGAACAGGATGGCCCGCGTGGAGCCCGCGATCGCGAGGACGAGGAAGAAGAAGGAGAGGCCCACGGCCGTCGGACGGACCTCGTCGATCCGGGCGACGCGGCGGAGCGGGCGGGACAGGACGAGAGGGAGGCCGATCAGGAGCAGGGTCTGCAGGAAGAGATCCCAGGGAGGGACGGACCGCCCCGCGAAGACGAGGGTCAGCCCGGGCACGAGGGCGAGGCCCAGGAGGTAGAGGACCGCAGAGGAGATGAGGGACCGCCGGACGTCGCCCTTGAGGAGGGACGTGATGGGGATCACGGCGACAGCGGGCGGGACCGCGGCCATGAGGACCCAGCCGTCGTGGATCCCCGAGTCTCCCGCGAAGGCCGCGAAGACGAGGAGCAGCCCGCTGAGGACGGCGTAGCTCATCCCGAGGGCCAGGAGGATCCCGCGGGCCTCCGCCCTCGGGGAGATGCCCGCGAAGGAGATCTCCGTGAGGGAGAACGTCATCGCGACGAGAAGGGCGAGCTGGGAGATCTCCCGGGAGTACGCGGGGTACCCGCCCGTCGCGAGGCCGAGGACGAGACCTGCGCTGACCATGAGCGGGAAGCTCCGCCACGGCCGGAACACGGCGCCGGGGAGCCCCCGGACCCGGAAAAGGTTGACGGCCCGATGCGCTCACAGGCTCGCGAGGAGGGCCCCGAGCATGGAGAACCCGACGGCGACCTTCTGGGCCAAGCTCATCCGCTCCTCCATCCAGAGGCGCCGGACGAGGATCGCGACCATCGGGTAGGCCGTCGTCAGGGGCACGACGACGGCGAGAGGCCCGAGGCCGATCGCCACGTACATCGTGATCCCGCCGATCGCGAACAGGAGGAGGGCGGGCTGGGCCCCGCGGATCGCCCTCCGGTCCCACGGCGCCCTCCCTTCGCCGTCCCAGCGGGCGACGAGGAGATACAGGGGGGTCGAGGCGAGGACGTAGACGCCCGCGTTCGCGGCGAACCCGATCTCCTGGATCGCGAGCTTCTCCCAGACGCCCCAGGCACCCCAGAGGAGGACCGCGAGGAACATGGGCGGGAGCCACGCGCGGCCCCCCTCCGCGGACCCGTCGTGCCCGGCGAGTCCGAGGAGACACGCGCCCGAGACGAGGAGGGCCACGCTCGCGACCTGGACGGGGAGGAGGGTCGCCCCGAGGCCGACGACCGCGGCGACGACCGTGATCACGGGATACGCGGCCGTGAAGCCGCTCACGACGGAGGCGTTGCCGCGCTCGAGCGCGATGAACCAGAGGGCCGTGCCCGCGGCGCCCGCGGCCCCAGACCCGAGGCCCAGGAGGACGCCCGTCGGGGTGAGGGTCGACCAGCCGCCGCCGAGGAAGAACCAGGCCACGTAGATCGGGACGCTATAGAGGGAGTACAGGGCGAGCATGCGGCCTGGCCCGAGCCGGACCGTCGGCTCTTTGGACAGGCCCTCGCCCACGCCGTAGACCACGACCGTGAGCAGGGCGTAGATGAGCCAGAGCTCCATCTCGCCACTCCCGAATGCGTTTGTCTGGGTCCCGATCGTCCATCTGGGCACACCTCGCGAGGCGTGTCCTCGCGTCTGCGCGACGTCCCGTACGCGGAGGTTTTCTTAAAGGTTCCGGCACGCGGGAGCGGATTTAGGAATGCGCTCGAAAACCGAAAAGGTGGCTCGCAGCGGCCGGGGATGGCGTCAGAGGATCACGGGGGGACCGGAGGCGTGGGCGCGGCCCGCCGCCTCGCCCTCTCCAGGAACGCGTCGAGCTCCGCGTCGACGGCGGGATCGAGGGGAGGGTCGACGACGTGGGACGCGAGGATCTCGAGGGCCTTCGCGTGGGCTTTCTCCTTCAGGGCGCGATCCACGCTCACGGTCGTCGGCCGGAGGCCGCGCATGAACGTCGCGGGCAGGAAGTGTTCCTTCCGGAAGTTCCGCAGGGTGTGGGGATGGCTCAGGTAGTCGCCCTCGAGCCCGACGGCGGCGATCACCTCCGTCGCGAGGGCGTCCTCGGACACATCGATCCCCGCGATGATTCGCTTGACCTCCCCGCACAGGTCGTGGTCGAGGATGAGCTTCGCATAGCTCGCCGTGAGGCTCGACTCGAGGCTCCCCGCGGCGTCGTAGATGAAGTCGAACCCCGCAAGGGCGGGGGCCAGGAGGGTCCACATGGACTCGAGGCCCGCCTGGTAGTCCTCCGTGAAGGCCTCCGTGTTGCCTCCCGTCCCGCGGGACGGGATCCCGTAGTAGCGGGCGATCTGGGCGGCCCCCAAGGAGATCAGGCCCGCCTCGGGGGCGCCGAGGGCCACCGCGCCCGTCTTCATATCCATGATCGTCGAGACGTTCCCGTAGAGCACGGGGGCCCCGCGGCGGGCGCACTGGGCGACGGCGACAGACGCGAGGACTTCCGCGTTCTGCTGGACGAGGACCCCCGCGAGGGTCGATGGCGCGGTCCCGCCCGCCATCGCCTCCGGGGGGATCGTCGTCGGCTGGAGGTTCTTCGCGAAGACGAGGAGGCCCTCCGTCGTCTCCTTCGCGAGGGTGAGGGGGCTCACGGGGTTCGTGAAGCCCATGAGGAGCGGGCGTTTCCGGAGCTCCTCGAGCCCGCCCGCGACGATGGCCCCGAGGTCGATCGTGTCCTGCGCGAAGGACCGGCCCCAGTTGTACCCGTCGACGGACTTCGTCCCGTACCGGAAGCCGTAGATGACGAGGTAGATGTGGGCGAGCGCGTCGGGGACGTCCCGCGGCCAGACGACCCAGGACGTGTGGTCGAGGTGGGGCAGGGCGTCGACGAGACGGGTGAAGTTCTCCACGTCCTTGAGGGTCGGGAATCGGACCTTCCCGTCGAATCCCTCGACCTGGACCGCGGTCCCCATGCTGCTCATGTACACGTTGCCCTCGCCGAAGGCCATCACGCGGTCCCCGCGGCCGTACAGCTTGAAGCGGCTCGGAGCGCGCATGATGAGCTCCTTGAGGAGGGCCTCCGGGATCCGCACGACGTGGGTGTCGGGGTCCCCCTGGGCCCCTGCGGCGAGGAGGAGCCGCTCCGCCTCGGCTTCGAGAATCCGGACCCCCGTCTGCTCGAGGACGCGGACCGTGGCCCCGTGGATCCGCTGCAACTCCGTCTTCGTGAAGGGCTCCAGCCGAAGGCTCATGGGCACGATCCCTCCCGTTCCCCCTGGCGTGACGAAACCGCGTCGCCCACGGTTCCCGCGCGGCCCACGGGGCGCGGCCCTAATAGTCCCTTCGAAATGACTGCAGGGTCCCGTGCGTTCAACGGGGTGGACGGGCCTGTTCCCCGGGGTCCGCAGGACCGCCCGAGTAGGCTCGCTCAAAGCCGCCTTGCAGGCCGTCGAGGATGGGGCCGACGAACTCGGGCGGCGTCCCCCGGAATCCGCAGTCCGGGAGGACGTACCGGACCCGCTCCCATCCCATCCGGCCCGCGATCTCCTTGAGGAGGCGACCGACGGACTCCGCAGCCATGACCTCCTCCGCCTTCGTGACCTGGAGGTGCGCGCAGCCCGCCCCCAGGGAGAGATCCCGGTCCGCCCACGGTCGCGGATCGAGGAGGGCCACGTTCGACCGCTCGAGGCGGCCCGCGAACGCGAGGTTCAGAACGGAGACGTTCTCGAGCCGGAGGAGGGCCTCGAGGGCCTTCCCCCGCGCGAGGGACCCGCAGACGTGGACGGAGACGCGGTCCCGGGGCACCTCGCCCGCGATCGCGTCGAGCCTCCGGAGGGCGGGGCCGAAGTCCCGCATCCCCTGGGAGAGGATGGGGTCGTCGATCTGGAGATGGACCCCCTTCCGGCCGACCTCCCGGGCGAGCGGGCGGATCGCCTCCGTCAGGTCGTCGTGGAGGGCGGGGTCCGTCGCGCCGCGGTATGCGGGGCCCGCGCCGCTCGAGCCGCACGCGAACGCGAACGTCGTGGGGGCCGTGAGGTTCACGCGGAACGCGCGGTCCGGGAACGCGCCGCGGACGAACACGAGGTCCTGGAGCTTCACGAAGCGCGCCGGGTCGTCCACGGGGAGGACGCGACCCGTGAACCGGGGGATCCCGCGGTCCGCGGTGATCCCCGGGAGCCCCTCGTACATGGAGAGCATGTCGCCCCGCTGCTCCCCGTCCGTGAGGAGCTCGAGCCCGTGCGCGATCTGGAACGCGACGGCGCTCCGAATCGCGTCGTGGAGGTCCGTCGCCATGCGCGGGAAGCTGCCTTCCGATGTGAGGAGGGGGCGCATGGGAGATCCTCGCGGGGGACGGACGCGGAAAGGGGGGCGGGCACTTGAAACCCGATGCCTGGGGAATCCCCGGGCCGATCGCGCGCCCCCATCGAGGGCCGCCATGTATGAACTGCCAATGTGAAACGGTTAAATATTTCGCAGTCCCAACCCGGAAGGACCGATACGATGGGAGACCGAGCGAGCCGCCCTGCCATCGGGTTCCGCTACGAACCTCCGCCCCTGTTCCGGTGGCCGATGGGCTTCCTGCAGCGGCATCCGCGCCTCACGCGCCAGGTGAACCGCGCCGCGGCCCCGTTCGAGAACCTGACGAAGGTCATCCTGTTCAGCTGCAACATGTGCGGCCAGTGCGTCCTCCACGAGACGGGCTTCACGTGCCCGATGAACTGCCCGAAACAAAACCGGGACGGCCCGTGCGGCGGGGTCCGCGCGAACGGCCACTGCGAGGTCATCCCGGAGATGGTCTGCGTCTGGGTCAAGGCGGAGCGCCGCTCCCGACGACTGCCCTGGCGGCGAGACCTGTTCCGCGTCCAGGCGCCCCTCGACTGGAGGCGGAAAGGGAGCAGCGCGATCGTGAACATGCTCGCGGACCCGTTCGCGGAGGACGGGGAGCCATGAGCGCCCCTCCCGCCGGATGGGGCCGGTTCGAACAGGCCCTGGTCTCGGGACGCCCCGTCGTCACGTGCGAGATCGGGAGCGCGGACGGCGCGGACCCGGAGGACGTCCGGAAGCGTGCGCGCCTCGTGCGCGATCACGTGGACGCGGTGAACGTGCCCGACAACACGGGCGGGATGGTCCACGCGTCGCCCCTCTCCTCGTGCGCGATCCTCGCCCAGGAGGGGATCGACCCCGTCATGCACATGACCGTGCGGGACCGGAACCGCCTGGCCCTCCAGAGCGACCTCCTGAGCGCGGCCCTCCTCGGGGTCCGGAACGTCCTGTGCCTCTCCGGGGACCACATGGTCCACGGGGACCACCCGGACACGAAGCCCGTGTACGACATCGACTCCGTCCAGCTCGTCGCCCTTGCGGCCCACATGACCCGGGAGGGGACGTACCTGAGCGGCCGGCCCATCAAGCCGCCCCCGAGCTTGTTCCCCGGGGCCGCTGCGAACCCCTTCGCCCCGCCCTACGAGTTCCGTCCCCTGCGGGTGGGGAAGAAGGTCGACGCGGGCGCCCGGTTCATCCAGACCCAGATCGTCTTCAACGTCGCGCGGTTCCGGACCTTCATGGAGCGCGTCGTGGACCTCGGCCTCCACAAGCGCGTGCCCATCCTCGCGGGCGTCGCCCCCGTGCGCTCGGTCAAGGCCGCGACGTTCATGCGGGACGGCGTCCCCGGGATGGACGTCCCCGACGCCATCGTCCGCCGGATGGAGGCGGCGGGGGACAAGAAGGCGAGGAGGGAGGAGGAGGGCATCCGAATCTGCGTCGAGATCATCGACGAGCTCCGGGGGATGCCGGGCCTCGCGGGGTTCCATCTCATGCCGATCGCGTGGGAGGCCGCGGTCGCGACAATCTCGAAGGGGGCGGGCCTGCGGCCCGCCCTCGGTTCCTCCCGCCCGCCCCTTCATGCGAGTCCCGTCCCTGAGCTCGCGAGCGCCTAGGAGGAAATCCCGTGAAGACCGTCCTTTCGTCCGCGAAGAAGACCCTCGTGATCGGCCCCGACGAACCCTTCGTCGTAATCGGCGAGCGGATCAACCCCACGAACCGGAAGAAGCTCGCGGAGGAGCTCCGCCAGGGGATCTTCACGCGCGCGAAGGCGGACGCCGTCGCCCAGGTCGAGGCCGGCGCGCCGATGATCGACGTGAACTGCGGGGTCCCCGGGGCGGACGAGCCGATTATCCTACGGGACGCGGTCGCCACCCTCCAGGAGCTCGTCGATGTGCCCTTCTCGATCGACTCCTCGCGGGCGGACGCCCTCGAGGCCGCGCTTCCCGCCTACAAGGGCAAGGCCCTCGTGAACTCCGTCACGGGGGAGGACAAGACCCTCGACCGGCTGCTCCCGATCATCAAGCGGCACGGGGCCGCCGTGATCGGCATCACCCACGACGAATCCGGGATCAAGAACGACCCCAAGCTGAGGCTCGCCGTCGCCCGGAAGATCCTCGACCGCGCGAACGACCACGGGGTCCGCGCGGAGGACGTCATCATCGACCCGATCGTGATGCCCGTGGGCGCGGACACGAAGCTCGGCCGCGTCTGCGTCGACTCCGTGGAGCTCGTCCACGACGAGCTCGGGGTCAACGTCTCGATCGGGGCGGGGAACGTCGGCTTCGGGATGCCGGACCGGCCCGCCCTGACCGCGAGCCTCATCCTCCTCGGGGCCGCCCGCGGCCTGACGGCCGCGATCGCGAACCCCCTCGAGCCGGAAATCTCCAGGGCCGTCGGCGCGGGGGACCTCTTGCTGGGGAAGGACCCGTTCGGGAAGCGGTGGATGGCCTACTGCCGGAGACGGGCCGCGGAAACGGCACCGCCCCCGGCCGCAGCGCCCCCCGCGACAACGCGTTAATCGAAGCGAGCCCACAGGAGGGATCCGTGACGGAATCGGAGGAGCGGGCCCTGGAAATCGTCCGCGGGCTCCCGGGCGTCGTGAGGGCCGAACCCTTAGCCCGAGAGGACCGGGAGGCCCTCGCGCGCCTCTTCACCCCGACGAGCGCAGAGAACGAGGCGATGCGGGCTGCCCTGGCCCGGCAGCGCGTCGTCTGCCTGTTCAAGGACTCGTCCTTCCGCCCTCCGCCGGAGCCGACCGTCCTCCTCGTGGATGAGTCCGGGAACGTCCTCGGGCGGGAGGTGCTGCCCGGCGAGGCGCCGCCTTCCTCCGAGGACCGTCGACTCGTGTTCCTCGGGAAGGATTTCGTCCTGTTCCGGGGCTCGCGGCCCCGCGGACGCTACCGGTTCTCCCTGCCGCCCGTCCCCTTCCCGGAGCTCGAGGCCCTCCCCGACCTCGCGAACGTCGTGTCCGCGAGCCCCGACACGCCGCAGGACGACTACCTGAAGGAGCGCTTCCGGATCCCGCGCGGCCGCGACCTCGCGTCGATCGTCGTCGGGTTCGACGGACGGAAGGCTTAGGTATGTCCAGGGGGCTCGCCCGCGCGTGCCGTCCTCCCTGGTCGTGTTCCAGCCCGAGGGCCGACGCACCCGGATCGGGCCCCGGGAGGACCTCCTCGACGCAGCCCGGCGGTGCGGGGTGGCCATCGAGGACCTGTGCACGGGCCGGGGGACGTGCGCGAAGTGCAAGGTCCTCGTCCGGCGAGGAGCGGATCGTCTCCGCCCGCCGACCCCGCACGAGGCGCTCCTTGGCACGGAGGACCTCACCCGCGGGATGAGGCTCGCGTGCCAGGCGCGACCCGCGCACCCGGGGACCGTCGTCCTCGAGATCCCCCCCGAGGCGCAGCGGGGCTGGCAGAGGCTCCAGACCTCGGGTCTCATGCCCCCCTTCACCCTCGCGCCATCCATTCGCGTCGCCCCCGCCCCGAAGTCCCTTGCAGCCGAGTCGATCCGCGCCGCGGGGTTTCGCATCGCGAGGGAGGCCCGGCCCTCCCTTAAGCGTGCGAGGGGAGAGGGGGCCTCCGGCGTCCGGCTCGTCGTATCCGGGACGACGGTTCTCGGGCTCCTCGGGAGGGCGGACCGCGCGCTCGGGATGGCCTTCGACCTCGGGTCGACGAAGATCGCGGGGTTCCTCCTCGACCTGGAGACGGGGGACCTCCGGACCACCGTGTCCGCGCCGAACCCCCAGATGGTCCATGGAGAGGACATCATGTCCCGCCTCGCCTTCGCCCGCGAGGGGCCGGAGAACGAGGACCTCCTCCACCGAGAGATCCTCGAGGTCGTGAACCGACTCCTCGGAGAGGCGTGCGCGAGGGCGAAGGTGCGCGCGGAGCACGTGTTCGCGGTGACGGTCGTTGGAAACACGGCGATGCATCATCTGTTCCTCGGGCTCCCGACGGACGGCCTCTCGCGTGCGCCGTACGCGCCCTCGTCGACGGGGGAGGAGTCGCGGCGGGCGGGACCCTTCGGCCTGCGGGCGAATGATGCCGCGGGGATTGTGGCGCCGCCCGTCGTCGCCGCGTTCGTCGGGAGCGACCTCATCTCGGGGGTCCTCGCGACCCGGATGCACCGGACCCGCGGCCTTCGCGTGCTCATCGACGTCGGGACGAACACGGAGATCTGCGCGGGCGACCGGGAGCGACTCGTCGCGTGCTCGACCCCCTCCGGGCCCGCGTTCGAGGGGGCCCACATCCGGTTCGGGATGCGCGCGGCCGACGGGGCCGTCGAGCGGGTCGCCATCGAGCCCGAGACCCTCCATGTCGACGTGCGCACGATCGGGAGGAGGAAACCGCGGGGCCTCTGCGGGTCCGCCCTCCTCGACCTCCTCGGGGAGCTCTTCCTCGCGGGGGCCCTCGACGCGAAGGGGCGGATCCTCGCCGGGGGACGGGACCCCCGCTTCCGGACGATCGGCGGTCAGCCCGCGTTCGTCGTCGTCCCTCGGGAGCGGACCTCGATCGGACAGGACATCCTGCTGACCCAGGCCGACGTCGGGCAGCTCCAGCTCGCGAAGGCGGCGATCCACGCGGGGATCGAGATCCTCCTCGACGACCTGGGGGCGGCGACCGAGGACGTCCGGACCGTGTACATGGCGGGCGCCTTCGGCTCCTACCTTGCGCCGGAGAGCGCAAAGGCCGTCGGCATGCTCCCGGACCTCCCCCTCGATCGCGTCGCCTTCGTGGGGAACACCGCGGGCTCGGGGGCGCGGCTTGCCCTCCTGTCCTCCCGGGAGAGGGCCGCGATGCGGTCCCTGGCTCGGCGGATCCGCCACGCCCCCCTCGCGGGGGACGCCCGGTTCCCGAGAGCCTTCGCCTCCGCCTTGCCGCTCCCCCACGCGGACCCGAGCCGGTACCCGACGGTCAGGCCGCGGAGGCCTCGAGCCGCGCCTCCTCGATGAGGGCGTCGAGGCGGGCGGCGACGTCGGGGTCGAGGGGCATGGGCGGGGGTCGCGCAAGGGCCTCCCGGACCCGGTCGCGGGCCCGATCCTCCATGGAACGCCGGCCGTCGGCGGCCCACAGGTCGAACGAACGGCGGTCCACCAGGGCGGGGAGGAACTGCTCCGTCCGCAGGTGCTTCATCGTGTGCCGTTGCCCGAGGAACGTCCCGCCGATGCCCACCTTCTCGATCAGGTCGAGGGCGATCCGCTCCTCGTCCACGACGATCCCGTCGGCGATCCGCTTCAGCATCCCGACGATCTCGTCGTCGATGAAGAGCTGCTCGAGCCACAGGGTCCGCGCGTCCTCGAGGAGACCCGTGCCGACGATCAGGTCTGCGCCGCCGAGGACGAGAGACGCCCCGCTCGCGAACTTCTCCATCGCGGCCTGGCTCCCCGGCACGACGGCCGTGCAGTCGAACCCGCCGCAGAGGCTCGGGACCCCGAAGGCGTGGGCGAGCTGCGTGACCGCGGCACCCGCCATCCCGTGCTCGGGAGACCCGCCCGCGCGGGTCGTCGTCTTCATGTCGAGGGGTGCGATCCCGGCCCCCCAGATCACGGGACACCCGGGGTTGATGAGGCGGCACATGACCAGGCCGCTGAGGAACTCCATCGCGGCGACCGTCAACGAGCCGGCGAGGGTCACGGGCCCCGACGCCCCCGGGCTGGGCATCGTGAAGATCGCGACGGGGACACCCGCCTCGCCGAAGACGAAGGCGGCGTCCATGTTCCCCGCGTCGTGTTGAAGGGGGGCGATCGACGTGTGGACCGACGACACGATGGGGCGTCGCCGGAGCGCCCGCTCGTCGCCCGCGACGGCCGCGGCCATCGCGACGAGCCGCCGGGCGTCCGACGCGGTCACCGCGGTGGCGAACTGGACGTGCTTGTCCGTGTTCTCGAAGGAGACCTTGAGGTCCACGAACGTCCGGATGGGCGCAGGGACGTCCTGGGAGGTCACCATCGGCCAGAAGACGTGGAGGTTCCGGAGGGCGTTCGACACCCGCGCGCTCCTCGCGAGATCCCCGCTCGTCGAAAGGCGGCGTTCGCCCGTCTCGAAGTCGACCGCGAGGGGACCGCAGCCGTCGTTGCATATGTGGACGTGGTGGAAGTCGAGATCCGCGTCGAGGGACGGGTTGCGCGCGGCTAGGGCCACCCGCACCGGCGTCCGGCCGATCGCCTCCCGCACGAGCCCTTCGGAGATGCGGACGACCTGGGTCGCGTCGTCGACCATCGCGCCGGCCGCCCGGAGGGCCGCGCGGCCGCGGGCGGTGCCGACCTTCACCCCGATCCGCTCGAGGCCCTCGAGGGCCTTCGCATGGATGCGATCGAGGCCCTCCCGGTCGAGGATGGGGTAGGGCCTGCGGAGGGCGATTCCACTCATCGGCCGAGGCCCACCAGGCGCTGGACGAGCACGACGGCCCCCGAGGCGTCGCCCGCCGTGCCGTCGGATCCGATCTCCTTCGCGTAGGCGTCCGTCACGGGCGCCCCGCCGACGATGAAGCGGCTCCTCGACCGCACGCGGTCCGCCTCCGCCTGGCTCAAGACCTCCTTCATCCGCGGCATCGAGGTCGTCATGAGCGCGGAGACGCCTACGACCTCGGCCCCGACCGCCTTCGCCTTCTCCAGGATCGCGGCCGAGGGCTGGTTCACCCCGAGGTCGACGACCTCGAACCCATTCGCGCTGAGCATCGTCCCGACGAGGTTCTTCCCGATCTCGTGGATGTCGTCCTGGACCGTGGCGAGGACCACTCTGCGCACGTGGCGCGTGTCCTGGCCACTCGGGATCCTGGGCTCGAGGATCTTCACGCCAGCCCGCATCGTCTCCGCGGCCATCACGAGTTCAGGCAGGAACAGTTCGCCGGCCCCGAACCGCTGGCCGACCTCGCGGATCCCCGCGGCGAGGCCGTCCTCGATGCCCTTGAGCGGGTCGAGACCATGCTGAAGGCCCTCGTTCGCCAGCTTCTCGATCCCTTCCATGTCGTACTCCAGCACGGCCTTCTTGAGACGCTCGACGTACTCCTGCATCGAAGGACCTCCTGTCGGGGTGGGGGGAGAGGCGGCCCGGACGTATGAAACGCTTTCGCACGTATCGTCCGGAAGACGAAAGGGAGGGCACGCCGGACGCCTCCCGCCGGGAGGGGGCGTCGTCTCGGGGCATGGGACGCGCCCGGGCCATGGCCTGTATCGCACGGCGATCGAGGGTCGGTCCTTGTCCGGCGCGGGCGCCCATCCGGCCGGGGGGATCACCGGGGCGCCGGGATACAACGCGGCCCGGGCAATCCTCGAGGACCTCCGCGGGCGGCGGGCCGCCTAGGCGCGGCCCGCCCTCTCGACGACGGACCATGCCGCCTCGCGCACGTCCTTGTCGAGGGGCGCAGGGACGTGCTCCTTCCGAAGCCGCGTGGCGCGAGCCTTCGCCGCCGCACGGAGCCGGGGTTCGCCGAGGTCCCGCCCGGGGGCGTAGCCTTCCCGCGAGAAGAGGCGGGGCATCCAGATCGCCTCGCGGAAGCGGGTCAGCGTGGATTTCTCCTTCAGGTAGTTCCCCGCGGGTCCGAGACGGGAGAGGAGATCGAGCTGGACCGTCTCGGCGGCGACCCGGAAGGGGTCGAGCATCTCCCTCGCGAACTCCGCGAGGTCTGCATCGATGACGAGCTGCTCGAGGCTCATGCAGCTGTCCGACTCCAGCGCGCCCAGGCCCGAGACGAGGTCCGCTCCCGCGAGCATGGAGACGAGCCCGCTCGCGAGCTTCTCCGCGCCCGCCTGGGTGCCGGGGGAATCCGCGTCGGACACGAAGCCCGCGACGAGGCACGGGAACCCATAGTGTCTCGCCATGTCGACGGCCGCCGCGCTGAGGAGACCCGCCTCCGGAGCCGCGGAGGCGAAGGACCCTGTCCGCATGTCGATGGGCCCCGAACAGACGCTGAAGATCACGGGGGCCTCGCGGGCTGCGGCCTGGGCGAGGCAGAGGGAGGCGAGGTTCTCGGCGGTCGACACGACGAGTGCGCTCGAGGGGTCCACGGGGCTGCTCCCGCCCATGAGCACCATGGAGATTGGGACCACGGGGACCCCCGCGCGCGCGAGGACGATGAGCCCCTCGGAGGACCCCGCCTCCAGGATGAGCGGGCTGACGGGACACTGGACGGACGAGAGGATGGGACGCCGGCGCAGCTCCTCCCGTCCCCCCGCGATTGCGGCCGCGATCTCCACGTTGCCCTCGGCGTCCTTCCGCGAGGTCGTCTCGTGCTGGACATGTTTCGATGTGTTCTCGAATACGGTGACCGCCTCCACAAGGCCGTGGACCTCTGCCGGCACATCGCCCGCCACGGCCATCGGCCAGACCGCGTCGACCACGTCGAGCGCGTCGGCGACCCGGGTGAGGTCCGCCAAGTCGCGTTGCGTACTGCCTCGCCGTTCGCCCGTGTCGAGGTCCCAGACGTTCACGCCGGCCCCGTCCGAGGTCACGTAGGGTCTCCCGCCCGGGACCCGGACGTCGTGTCGTCCGTCCCTCGAGGCGAGGAGGATCTCCTTGGGCGCGAGGCGCAGGGCCTCTTGAAGGACGGAGTTCGAGAACCTCACGCGGACGGACCCCGCGTCGACCATCGCGCCGGCCTCCGCGAGGAGGTCCCGCGCCTCCTCGCTATGGACGTCGACGCCCGAGTCGAACAGGAGCTGTCGTGCGGCCTCATCGATGAGGCGACATTCCTCCGCATCGAGGATCTGGAGGCGTCGCGGAATGGCGGTCCCGGGAGCGGGAACGCGCGCAGGGGTTTGTCCTTGCCGGTCGTCCCGACGGGGCTACGCGGGTCGCTCGATGATCGTCGCGAGGCCCATCCCGAACCCGATGCACAGGGTCGCGAGGCCCCGACGGAGGTCCTGGCGCTCCAGCTCGTGGAGCATCGTCGTGATGAGGCGCGCCCCACTCATCCCGAGGGGGTGCCCGAGGGCGATCGCGCCGCCGTTCACGTTCAGCCGGGCGTCGTCGATCCCGATCTCGTCCCGGGTCGCGAGGGGGACGGAGGCGAACGCCTCGTTGACCTCCCAGAGGTCGATGTCCTCCGGGCGGAGGCCCGCCCGGGCGAGGGCCTTCCGGACCGCGGGGATCGTGCCGTCGAGCATGACGGTCGGGTTCGTCCCCGCGACGCCCGTGGCCACGAACCGGGCGCGGGGCTCAAGCCCGATCGCCTTGGCCTTATCCGGGCTCGCGACGAGGATCGCGCACGCACCGTCGTTGATCCCGCTCGAGTTCCCCGCCGTGATCCGGCCGTCGGGCTTGAAGGCGGGGGGCAGGGACGCGAGCTTCTCGAGGGAGGTGGTCCGCCGGGGGTGCTCGTCCGCCTCGAACATCCGCTTGGCCCCCTGCTCGTCCACGACGGGCACGGGGGCGATCTCCCGCTCGAAGCGGCCTTCGTCGATCGCCCGGATCGCCTTCATGTGGGAGTGGTACGAGAACTCGTCCATCTGCTCCCGCGTGATCCCGTACTTGTCGGCGACGAGGTCCGCGGAGATCCCCTGGGGGACGATCTCGTACTTCTCGAGGAGGGTCGGGCTCAGGGCCCCGCCGTCGGAGCCGATCGGGACGCGGGACATCGACTCGACGCCGGCCGCGATGACGAGGTCGTTCTGGCCCGTCATGACCTCCATTGCCGCGTTGTTGAAGGCCTGCAGGCCCGAGGCGCACATCCGGTTCACGCTCGTCCCGGGGACCGTCTCGGGGAAGCCCGCGACGAGGGGAGCGATCCGCCCGATGTTGAGGCCCTGCTCGTCGATCTGGGTCACACAGCCCATGACGACGTCCTCGACGTCCTTCGCAGCGACCCCCGTCCGGTCGAGGAGGGCCCGCAGGGCGTAGGCCGCGAGGTCGTCGGGCCTCCAGTCCTTAAGGGACCCGCCCCGTCTCCCGATCGGCGTGCGCACCGCCCCGACGATGACCGCGTCGCCCATGGTCTCGCCGGAATCTCCAAGGGTCCCCGCGGATAAGAACGTTCGCCAGGAGGCCTGGGGCGTCGGCAGGCGGACGTGTCCAGGGACAACGTTTTTCGGTCGGACGACGATGCGGGGGACGCACCCAGCGAGGGGTGGGTTCGGGGGGACTCTCGTGCGAGCTACCGTCATCGGGAGCATCGTCGTGCTAGTATTGGCGTCCGTCGTCCTCATGCCCGCGTCGGCCGCGGGCCCGAGGTTGCCCGGAGACGCGATCGCCGCGAGACTCGACGCGGCATACATGCGGTCGATCATCGAGGACATCACCCAGATCGGCTCGTCCCCGATGGGTTTCCGGACCGCGGGGACGCCGGAGGACCTCGCGACGGCCACGTACATCGTCGACCGGATGCGGCAGATCGGGCTCGAGGGCGCGGGGATCGAGGAGGTCCCCACGGACATGTGG
>MGWD01000063.1:16744-22565 GCA_001800825.1 Euryarchaeota archaeon RBG_19FT_COMBO_69_17
ACGTTCGACGCGGCGAGCCAGGGGGGCGTCCCGCCGACCCCCTCGGGCGGGCTCACGGGAATGATCGTGTATGTGGGCGAGGGGAGCGCGATCGAATACGATGCCCTCGAGGCCCGCGGGGTGAGCGTGGAGGGCAAGCTCGCCCTCGCGAACTGGGACTCCGACGACGTCTGGACGAACCACATCGCCATGGAGGCGATCGCCCGCGGGGCCCTCGGCACGATCATCACGGCCCTCCCGGACGTCGGGGACTACTACCAGGCCCCCGGCGCGATCGGGAGCTTCGATTCCGTGTGCGACCCTGTCCTCTGCGGCTCCTTCATCACGATCAGCCGTGAGGACGCCCGGACGATCCTCGACCTCCTCGACGCGGGCCTGCCCGTCGTGGGCACGATGCGGCTCGATGTGGAGATGGCCCTCGACGTCAGGGGCTACAATACGATCGGGTACATCCGCGGATCGACCCATCCCGACGAGTACATCCTGTTCAACGGCCACCACGACGCCTGGTTCACGAGCGCGATCGACTGCACGTCCTGCGTCGCGGGCGTCCTCGCGATCGCGAAGGCGGTCAAGGAGAGCGGGTACGCGCCCGCGAGGACCCTCGTGTTCATGACGACGACGGGGGAGGAGTGGGGCGCGGAGGACACGTACTACGACTGGCTCGCGGGCTCCTACTGGCGGATCATGGAGACGCACCCGGAGTGGCAGGGGACGGCTGCCGCGTTCATCAACATCGAGGGATCCGGATTCGCGGGGGACCCCATGGAGGTCAACGTGAACCAGGAGCTCCGGCCGTTCGTGACTCGGATGCTCGGCCGCATGAAGAGCCTCACCCCGTACGGCGCCGTCGTGTTCGAGACGTACAGCTGGAACGAACTCTGGACGTACAACGCGGCGGGGGTCCCGGGGGTCACGTTCTCCTCCGCAAGCGACACGTACGGCGGGAGCGTGTACCACACGAATCTCGACACGATCGACGTGATCGATTTCTCGTACCTCCGGAAGACGGTCGAGTTCGTCGCCCGGTTCGCCGTGGAGGTCGACCGGAGCTTCATCCTCCCGTACGACTTCACGTCGCGGGTGAAGAACCTCGGGGACCGCCTGGACTACGAGGCGATGGCGTCCCTCCTCGGGCCCGGCAACCCCACGATCGCCGGGGTCCAGCGTGCCTTCGATCGGTTCGGGGCGGCCGTGTCCGCCTACGAAGCGGCGAAGCGAGACGTTCCCGCCGACCGGCGGGACGCGTTCCAGGGCCACGCGAGGGAGGCCGTCCGGCGGTCCCTTACCGCGTTCACGGGCCTCAACGCGTGGGACAGCACGATCTACCCCCACGAGCAGCTCGAGACGGACGCGATCCACCTCGGCATGGCCGTCGACGACCTCCTGCGGGGCAGGGTCCAGGGCGGCCTCCGGCACCTCGAGTGGTGGGTCGCCCAGACCTGGTACGTGCCGCGGATGAGCTACGTCCCCTTCACGGAGGAGATGGACCACCACGACCCCGCGAAGGCGGACGGGACCGTCCACCTGGGCGGGGCGAAGGAGATGCTCTGGGGCGGGCAGGGCCACCTCGCGCCGTACTGGAACCTCTGGGTGGAGTACCGGAGCATCCGCGAGAAGGCGGGGATGGGGGACTTCGACTTCTCCGAGGAGATCGAGTCCCTCCTGGGCACGCGCGCCGCAGCGATCGGCCTGTACCGCGACCGGCTCGACGGGATCGCGGGGGCCCTCCACGGGATCGCGGCGGAACTCGAGGCCGCCGTCGCCGCGCTCGGGTAGCCCGGCCATGAGGGGGCGGGAGCCCCCTCCCCTTTCATTCCCGAAGACGCGGACGGGTCCCGCAGAAACTTCATGTGGGCTCGCCCGCTTGCCCGGGCCATGGTCGCGCCCCTCGAGGGGCTCCTCGTCCTCGACTTCACGCGGCTCCTCCCCGGGCCCTTCGCGACCCAGCTCCTCGCGGACCTTGGCGCCGACGTGATCAAGGTCGAGGACCCGGGGCCCGGGGACTACATGCGCTCCGTGCCGCCCACGGTCCAGGGGGTCTCATACCCCTTCCTCATGGTGAACCGGGGGAAGCGCTCGATCGCGGTGGACCTCAAGACACCCGAAGGCCAGGAGGTCCTCCGCCGGCTCGCATCCCGGGCCGACGTGCTCGTCGAGCAGTTCCGGCCCGGGGTGATGGCCTCGTTCCGCGGGGACTACGAGACCCTGGCGAAGGTCAACCCGAGACTCGTGTACGTCTCCTTCTCCGGCTTCGGGCAGACGGGACCCGCGAAGGACGTCCCGGGGCACGACATCAACTTCGAGGCCCTCGCGGGGATCCTCGGGGTGACGGAGGGGCGGGACGGCCGGCCCGTGATCCCGGGCGTGCCCATCGCGGACCTCGCGAGCGCGTTCAACGCGGCCTTCGCGATCCTCGCGGCCCTCCGGACGCGGGACCTCACGGGCCGCGGGGAACAGGTCGACGTGAGTATCTTCGACACGGCCGTCGCGCTCATGGTCCTCAACCTGGCCCACTACCTCGCGAGCGGGACCGAACCCCGGGCCGGCGAGACGATCCTCACGGGGACGTTCCCCTTCTACAACGTGTACGAGACCGCGGACGGGCGCTGGCTCGCCGTGGCCGCCGTGGAGCCGAAGTTCTGGGCTCGCCTGTGCGAGGTCCTCGGCCTCCCCGACCGTTCGGAGGTCCAGTTCGCGGACGAGGCGACGAACGCGGAGACGACGCGGGCCCTCGCGGAGCGGTTCCGCTCGAGGACCCTGAAGGAATGGACGGCCTTGCTCGCCCACGAGGACCTCCCCGTGTCCCCCGTCGTCCACGTCTCCGAGCTCGTGAAGGACCCCCACGTCGGGGCCCGGGGCCTCCTCCCGACCGTGGACATCCCCGGCCTCTGGAAGACGCGGGTCATCGGCCATCCCGCGAAGCACAGCGTCGCGGAGGTCCGGGAGCCCGCCCGCGTCCCGACGAAGGGCGAGGACTCCGACGAGGTCCTCGCCTCCCTGGGCTACCCAAGGGAGGCGATCGAGGACCTGTGGCGCCGCGGGATCATCGCCCGCTGACGGGCCTCATGGCCGGGACGCCTTCGCGGCGAGGGCCGCGAGGGCCTCGAGGACGCAGCGGTTCGCGACCCGCGCGGTGATCTCCGCGTGGTCGTAGGGCGGCGAGACCTCGACGACGTCCATGCCGACGAGGTCGACCCGGCCGACGATCTGCCGGACGGCCCGGAGGAGCTCCCGCGCATGGAGGCCGCCCGGTTCCGGCGTCCCCGTGCCCGGGGCCACGGAAGGATCCAGGACGTCGATGTCGATGGACAGGTAGATCGCGTCGGGGCCGTCGAGGGCCTCGCGGATCGCGTCCGCGATGACGGCCTCCGCGCCCCTCTCCTCGATCTCCGCCATCGTGTGCCACCGCAGGCCCTGCTCCCCCATCCATCGGAATGTCGCGGCGTCGGGCCAGTAGCCCCGCAGGCCGACCTGGACGAAGTTCCGACCCGCGATCCACCCCTCCTCGATGAGGCGGCGCATGGGGGCCCCGTGGCTCGCGAGGGCGCCCCAGAGCTCCGCGGCCGTGTCCGCGTGGGCGTCGAAGTGGACCATGCCGACCTTCCGCGGACGGTGGACCTCGCTCACGGCCGCCGCGGACGGGAACGTGATCGAGTGGTCCCCGCCGAGGACGACCGGGATGGCGCCCATGGAGGCGACCCGGCGCACCTTCTCCTGGATGACCCGATGCGCGCGGTCGGGGCGCGACGGCACCACGGGGGCGTCCCCCGCGTCGACGACTCGGAGGACTTTCAGGACGTCCACCTGGAGGGGGATGGACCAGATGTCCCCGGACAGGTACGAGGCCTCGCGGATCGCGCGGGGCCCGAACCGGGCGCCCGGCCGGGCCGAGGTCCCTTCGTCGTAGGGGGCGCCGACGATCGCGACCTGCGCGCGGGAGGCCTCGAGGGAAGCGTCGTCGGGACACCAGGGGAGCTTGTGGAAGCTCGGCAGGCCCACGTAGGCCGGGAGGTCGGCGTCCGCGAACTCGTCGAATTCGTCGGGCATCCGGGTCCACCTGCCTGCCGGACCGCGAGGCGATGTCCCCTGATGTAGCTTTCGTCCGTACGCTCCCGGGATGGCCAGGGGGTCCGCCGGAGTCCTCACTCGCCCTTGAACTTCGGCTCCCGCTTTTCCATGAACGCCTGGATCCCCTCGTAGATGTCTTCCGTGGACGTGACGAGGCCGAAGGCCATCGCCTCCATCTCGAGCCCCGCGTCGAGGGGCATGTCCGCGGCCCGGTTCAGAAGGGCCTTCGCAAGGCGCTGGGCCACGGGGGCGCCCTTCGCGACCCGCTCCGCGAACGCCTTGACCTCGTCCGGGAAGGCGTCGTTTTCGCAGACCTTCGTGACGAGGCCCAGCGCCGCCGCCTCGTCCGCCGTGAGCCGCTGGGCGAGGAAGACGAGCTCCTTCGCCTTCGTGAGGCCCACGGCCCGGACGATCCGCTGGGTCCCGCCTGCGCCGGGCACGAGGCCCAGGCCGAGCTCCGTGAGGCCGAGCTTCGCGCGCTTCGCGGCAACCCGGAAGTCGCAGGCGAGGGCGAGCTCCATCCCCCCGCCGAACGCATACCCGTTGAGGGCTGCGACCGTGAGCTTCGGGAAGCCCGCGACCCGCTGGAACACCTCCTCGGACCTCCGGGAGACCTCCCAGGCCCGGTGGGACTTCGAGACGTCCCCGAAGGCCATGAGGTCTGCTCCCGCGGAGAACGCGCGGTCCCCCGCCCCCGTGATGACGAGGCACCGCACGTCGGCGTCCCGAGCGAGCGCGGGGAGGGCGCGGTCGATCTCGTCGAAGACCTCCGGGCTGAATGTGTTGAGCCGGTCCGGGCGGTTCAAGGTCAGGGTCGCGACGCCCGTGGACGGGTCCTTCGAGACGAGGAGCGTCTCATACCCGGCGACCTCCTTCGGCGCCGCGTGCTCGTAGAAGCCTCTCCCCGACTTGACCCCGAGCTCCCCCCGGGAGACCTTCTCCTCGAGGACCTTCGAGACCGTATCTCGGGACCGACCTTTGAGAGCTGCGAGGACCGCGTCGAGCCCAAGGCCGTCCGCCGTCGCGAGGGGTCCCTTGGGGAATGCGGTCCCGAGGCGCATCGCGAGGTCGATGTCCTCCGCGGGGGCGACGCCCATCCCGAGGAGCTCCGCGGCCTCGTTGATCATCGGCGCGAGGATGCGGATGGGCTCGAAGTCGGCCCCCATCTCCGGGGTCAGTTTCGGGCGGCCCTCCCTGTACGAGTAGAAGCCTTCCCCGGCCTTCCGGCCGACCTTCTTCGTGTCGACGAGCTGCTGAATCGACGCGGGGACGGGTCGCCCCGCGTTCCGAATGAGATGGTAGAGGACGTCGATCCCGACCTGGTCCGCGAGTTCGAAGGGGCCCATGGGGAACCCCGCCCGGAAGCGCATCGCGGCATCGATCGCCTCCCGGGCCACGCCCTCCTCCTCGTGAATCCGAAGGGCCTCCTCGAAGTAGGGTCCGAGCACGCGGGTCGTGATGAAGCCGGGGACGTCCTTGCGGACGACGACGGCCGTCTTCCCGAGCGCCTTCACGAAATCCACGGCGGCCCTGAGGGTCTCCTCGCTCGTCGGGTCCGCGCGGATGATCTCGACGAGGGGCATGAGCATGGGCGGGTTGAAGAAGTGGAGGCCGACAACGTTCTGCGGGCGCTTCGTCGCAAGGGCCATCTTCGTGATCGGGATCGCGCTCGTGTTCGACGCGAGGACCGCCTTCGCGGGCGCGGCGGCGTCGAGCTCCCGGAAGACCTTCTGCTTGAGCTCGAGGTCCT
>MGWD01000064.1 GCA_001800825.1 Euryarchaeota archaeon RBG_19FT_COMBO_69_17
TGCCCGTGTTCTTCCTCTACCTGTTCTCCCCGGAGGGAGGGGCGGCGCTCCCCGCCCTCGTGGGGGCCATCGTCCTCACCCTCGCGTTCATCGGCCTGTTCGCGGCCCAGTCCGTGTACTTCTACAAGCACTGGTTCCGTTTCCAGGACATGTTCGTCGCGTCGCCCGTCTCCCCTATCGCCTACACGCTCGGGCTGTCGATGAGCACCCTCTTCAGCTCGAGCCCCGCGGTCGTCCTCGCCCTCGTCGCCCTGTACTGGGCCGTCCCCGCGGGTGCGATCGCGGTCCTCGCGACCCTCGCGGTCTCGGCCCTCCTCTGGCTATCCATGGTCTTCGCGGGCTTCGCGATCGGCTCGTCGATCAAGAACACCCGCCGAGCGAACTCGATCCCCCAGGTCCTCGGGTTCGTGATCGGGTTCCTCCCACCCGTGTACTACCCACTGAGCATCCTGCCCCCGTCCGTGCAGCCCCTCGCCCTGCTCGTCCCGTCGACCCACGCGGCCCAGCTCGCGAAGCACTACTTCGGCCTCCTCCCGTCGCCGCTCATGGAAGGGGAGATCCTCTTCGGGTGGACGTACCTCGTCGCGTTCACGGTCGCGATGGCCCTCCTCGTCGCCCGGAAGGCGCGCTGGGTCGACCCGTGAACGTCACGCGGACGGCATCGGGGGCGGGCGCTCGAACTTCACGCGGATCCGGTACGTGCCTTCGACGACCTGCGTCTCCGCGGGATAGCCGAGCTTGTGGAGCACGCGCATGGCCACGGGGTTGTCCGCGAGGATCTCCGCGTCGAAGCCCGCGATCCCGTTCTCCCGAGCGATCCGGGCCATGTACTTGACGAGGTACGACCCGATCCCCCGGTGCTGGTAGTCGTCCCGGACGACGTAGGAGACCTCGGCGTAGTTCGTCGAGCGGTTCAGGAAGTACCTGCCCACGCCGATGATCTCCTCGTGCTCCTTGCCGCCGGGATCCTGGACGATCCCCGCGATCGCCATCTCGTTCGTGTAATCGATGTGGACGAAGTGCATGAGGTCCCGGTGGGGCATGGACCTCAGGGAGCGGAAGAACCGATGGTAGATCGTCTGCTCGGAGAGGTGGTAGAACAGGTCCTTCATCATCGTCTCGTCCGTCATCTTCACGGGCCGTACGAAGACCTTCGTGCCGTCCGGGAACGCGTGGGTCGTCTCCCACCGCTCCGGGTAGATGAGGCCGACCTCGGGGATCTCGGGGACGTCCTCGTCGAGGTACCGGAGCTCCTTCGCGGCCCGGATGAGCTCGGGCCGGAACTTGGGGTGGGCGATCGAGATGAGGGCGACGGCCCGCTCCCGGATCGTGCGGCCGTGGAGGGAGGCGACGCCCCACTCCGTGACGACGTAGTGGACGTCCCCGCGGGTCGTGACGACGCCCGCCCCGGGGTTGAGCTGGGGGGAGATCCTCGAGACGGCCCCGTCCTGCGCGGTCGAAGGCAGGGCGATGATCGGCTTCCCGCCCTTCGCCCGGGCGGCCCCGCGGACGAAGTCGAGTTGACCGCCGATCCCCGAGTAGAACATGTGCCCGAGGCTGTCCGCGCACACCTGGCCCGTGAGGTCGACCTGGAGGGCGCTGTTGATCGACACCATCCGGTCGTTCTGGGCGATCACGAACGGGTCGTTCGTGTAGGAGTTCGGGTGGAACTCGATGAGGGGGTTGTTGTCGACGAACTCGTAGAGCTTCCGGGTCCCCATGCAGAAGGACGCGATGACTTTCCCCTTGTGGATCGTCTTCCGCATGTTCGTGATCACGCCGAGCTCGACGAGGTGCATCATCCCGTCGGAGAACATCTCCGTGTGGACCCCGAGGTCCTTCTTCTCCCGCAGGTAGTACAGGACGGAGTCGGGGATCGTCCCGATCCCCATCTGGAGGGTGGACCCGTCCTCGACGAGGTTCGCGATGTGCCGCCCGATGTCCCGGGCGACCTGGTCCGCGGGCGGGTGGGTCGACTCGAGGATCGGGTAGTCCACGGGGACGAGATGGTCGATGTCGTCGACGTGAATGAAGGAGTCCCCGAGGGTCCGCGGCATCTGCGCGTTGACCTCCGCGATGACGACGTCGGCCGCCTCCGTGCCCGGCTTCACGACGTCCACGCTCACCCCGTACGAGCAGTACCCGTGGGCGTCAGGCGGGCTCACCTGGATCAGGGCCACGTCGATGGGCACGCGGCCCGTCTCGAAGAGCCGCGGGATCTCGCTCAGGAAGATCGGGGTGTAGTCCGCGCGGCCCTGCTGGACGGCCTCCCGCACGTTCTGACCGATGAAGAACGCGTTGTGCCGGAAGTTGTCCGTCCACTTCGGCTCCGCGTACGGCGCGATGCCGAGGGTCATGATGTGCACGACCTCCGTGCCGAACACCTCGTTCGCGTGCCGGACGAGCGCCTCCACGAGCCGCTGGGGCTCCGCGGCCCCGGAGCCCACGAAGATCCGGTCCCCGCTCTGGACGAAGGCGATCGCCTCGTCGGGGGTCCGTACCTTGCCCTGGTAGCGGAGCCCCCAGGGGGAGACCGGGGCGCCGTTCAAGGATTGGATGGTACCACCCGGCCCCGCGAAAAGGGTTTCGGCCCTAGGGCGCCTTCCCCTCGACGGCCTCGAGCCACTTCTTGACTTCCTCGACCGCGCCGGGGTCCTCGAGGGTCGTCGTGTCCCCGATCTCCTGGCCGCTCACGAGGGCGCGGATCACGCGGCGCATGATCTTGCCGCTCCGCGTCTTCGGGAGCTTCTCCGTGATGTAGATCTCGTCGGGCGCCGCGATGGGGCCGATCTCCGCCCGGACGTGCTTCTTGAGCTCGTCCTTCAGGGGCTCGGACCGCTCCTCGCCCGTCCTCAGGACGACGTAGGCCACGAGGGCCTGGCCCTTGAGGGCGTGGGGCTTCCCGACGACGGCGGCCTCCGCGACCTTCGGGTGGCTCACGAGGGCGGACTCGACCTCCATCGTGCCGACCCGGTGTCCGGAGATGTTGATCACGTCGTCGATCCGGCCCATGAGCCAGAAGTAGCTGTCCTCGTCGAGCCGTGCGCCGTCCCCCGTGAAGTATTTCCCGGGGACCTGGGACCAGTACGTCGCCTTGTACCGCTCGGGGTCCTTGTAGAGGGTCATGAGCATCGCGGGCCAGGGCCTCGAGATCACGAGGTACCCGCCCCTCCCCGCGCCCACGGTGTGACCCTTCTCGTCGACGACCTCCGCGGCGACGCCCGGGAAGGGCCGGGTCGCGCTCCCCGGCTTCAGGGTCGCGATCCCCGGGAGGGGCGTGATGAGGACCATCCCCGTCTCCGTCTGCCACCACGTGTCCACGATGGGGCACCGGCTGCCCCCGATCGTGCGGTAGTACCAGCGCCACGCCTCGGGGTTGATGGGCTCCCCGACGGTCCCCAGGAGCCGGAGGCTCGAGAGGTCGTGCATCTTGGGCCAGTCCTCGCCCCACCGCATGCACGCCCGGATCGCGGTCGGGGCCGTGTACAGGATCGTGACCCCGTACTCCTCGACGAGCTGCCACCAGCGGTTCGGCTTCGGGTAGTCGGGCACGCCCTCAAACATGAACGACGTCGCGCCGGTGGCCAGGGGCCCGTACACGATGTACGAGTGCCCGGTGACCCAGCCGATGTCCGCCGTGCACCAGTAGAAGTCGTCCTCCTTGAGGTCGAAGATGAGCTTCGTCGTCGCCGCGACGCCGACGAGGTATCCGGCCGTGGAGTGGACGACGCCCTTCGGCTTGCCCGTCGTCCCCGACGTGTAGAGGATGAAGAGGGGGTCCGCGGCGCCCATGGGCTCCGGCGGGCACCAGTCGTCCGCCTTGGCCATCGCCTCGTGCCACCAGACGTCCCGGCCCTCCTTCATCGTCACCTCGATCCCCGCCCGCTTGTAGACGACGACGTGCCGCACGACGGGCAGGCCCTCGACGGCCTCGTCGACGGCCTTCTTGAGGAGGACGGGAGCCCCGCGCCGGTATCCGGCGTCCGCCGTCACGATCACGTGGGACTCCGCGTCGGCCACGCGGTCCTGGACCGCCTTCGAGGAGAAGCCCCCGAAGATCACGCTGTGGGGCGCCCCGATCCGGGCGCACGCGAGCATCGCGATCGGCAACTCGGGGATCATGGGCATGTAGATCGTCACCCGGTCCCCCCGCTTCACGCCGAGGGATCGGAGGACGTTCGCGAACTTGTTCACCTCGCGCCACAGGTGATGGTACGTGAAGACGCGCCGCTCCCCGGACTCCCCCTCCCACACGATCGCGGCCTTGTTCCGCCGCGCGGAGGTCACGTGGCGGTCGAGGCAGTTCTCGGAGACGTTGATCGTGCCCCCGACGAACCACTTCGCGAAGGGGGGATCCCACTCGAGGACCTTGTCCCAGGGCTTCGACCAACGGAGCTCCTTCGCCTGGTCGGCCCAGAACTTCTCGGGGTCCTTCTCCGCGTCCGTCAGGATCTTCGGGTCGCGGACGACGGCCTGCCGGCGGAAGGACTCGGGAGGGGGATACTGTTCCTTCTCCTTGAGCAGGCTGTCGATCGTAGCACTAGAAACAACCATGGCGGTACCTCGCTTCCGAACCCGTCCCAGGGCTCTCCCCCGGTCATAAGGTCTGCTGTCGCAAAGCAAATAGACAATATATAGTGCGCGCCGCGCCCTCCGGGGGGCCCGTCCGCCGGGAGCCCGCGACCCGTCCCGCGCCCGCGGACGTTACATTCCATACCCGTATGTTCCGAAGGTCTTTGCGCGGGCGCATCGTCCGAATAGGACATGTCCATGGGGCGGTCTCGAGGCGTCTACCTCGCGGTCGGCTTCGTCATGAACCTCATGCTCGGGACCGCGTACGCGTGGAGCGTCTTCTCGAAGCCCCTCGAGACGCGGTACGGGGCGTCGAGCTTCACCGCGATGCTCCCCTTCGCCGTCG
>MGWD01000065.1:0-2369 GCA_001800825.1 Euryarchaeota archaeon RBG_19FT_COMBO_69_17
TGTCTCGGAAACCGAGACCTCACGCGCTTGTACAACGCTGAACAGCATTCCCTCGAAGCGGCTGGCTTGCCCCAGTATATTGAACCGGGGCGCGGGGAACCGGACGTCGAGAGCTACGTTTCCGGAAAGCAGCACGTGGAACGGGACATGTTGAAGCAGATGAGGACGCTCAGCACCAGTGTCAGGAAACAGCGTCGACTGTAGGTGCGGCACTGGCCCTACCGCATGGCTTCGCTTCACCCGCAGTCCTTGGTCCGGCGGAAACAATCACCGTGAATTGTCAACGACGCAGGAGTCGAGGCTGATGAGAAGGGGGAGGGCGCGGGCGCAGTCCGCGCGAGCCATTCTGCTCGCTGACGATTCGAGGCGGCGAACGCAGATCCGCGCTCGTGCGCTCGTCGAGCTTCACGTGTTGCTGGTCTCGGTACGGCCGGTCCTTGATGACCTCCTTGAGCCAATAGGTAGCTCCAGCCTGGAGATCGATAGGCGCCCAAGATGTGAAGGCGAAGCGGCCAGCGGAAGTCGTCAGGAGGCCCGCTTGGCGGATACCCGCTGCTGCCTGACGCTCGCTCAGGCGTTGGAGCTGCTCGACGTGGAACGTCCCGGCAAACCGCATGCCCATGCGAACCTTGGCAGGGTCTGGGCTCTTGAACGCGCCAGCGGCGCCCTCAATCTCGGCAAGATACGGGGACGGAAGACCTTGCCTGGCAATCAGATGAAGTCGCTTGATGGCACGGGTAATCGCGACGTAGAAGAGCCTGCGTTCCTCCGCCTCGTCGTCGCCGGCGCTCATGCGCACGGGCTCGAGGACGTCCGGGTTCTCGACCTTCGATGGGAAGCCGAGGAGATGGTCGCTCGCGTTGACCACGATCACGACACTGGCCTCGAGTCCCTTGGCCTTGTGCGCGGACATGAGGCGGACTCCGGGCATGTTCCGCTCCGGATTGGCGACCGGGATCCCCCTTCGCCGGCAAGCCTCGGTGACGTTCTCCAAGATGTGGTTCGTCCGGCTGAGGATAAGAATCTCCTCGGGTTTGGCCCGTTGAAGTTCCTCTTGGACAAGCCGAGCCGTATGATCCACGATCGCTGCATCGTCGTTCGGGACTTCGTGCACGTAGGCTTCTCCGCGCTCGTGGCTGAAAACCATCACCTGCTTGGGCACCTGCTTCTTGTTGCGAGCGATCAGCGCGGCCCCCGCCTCCACAATCACGGCGGGGGAACGGTAGTTCACGATGAGCATGGTCGTGGACGCGGGACCGAAATGGGATTCGAAGTTGACGATGTGATCGACGTCGCCACCGGCGAACCCGTAGATGGCCTGCCAGTCGTCGCCCACAGCGAAGAGACGCGCTCCGCTGGAAGCGAGGAGCCCCTTCAAGAAGCGCGCCATGGCTGCCGAGGTGTCTTGGAACTCATCGACGAGGATGTGCTGGAATCTCGGAAGGGAACGAGTTCCGCTCTCCAAGAGATCGGCCGCCCGGTGAAGCATGTCGGAGAAATCGATTCGGCCTTCCCTTGCGAGCTCGGCCTCGTATCGCTCTAGGGCCGCGATACCCAGCAGACCAAAGTGATGGACGCGAGGCGTCGTGTCCTTGAGGTGGTGACGGATCTCAGCCGGCGTGCGCCGCAGCGCTCGAGCGTTGACGATGAACTGAACGAGGAGCTTCTCAATCGAGCTTCCGACGTACTTCATGTCTCCAACCGTCTTCCCAAGCTCCTCGGACGTCATCGGCCGCAAGGCGACTCTCGCTTTGGTCATTCGCTCTTGGAGGCGTTCCTCGAGCGTACCCTCCGTGCGCTCGTAGTCGTAGAACTCGAGGAGCACCTTCCTCTCGCGGCGGAACTGCTCCCGTTTCCATGCCATGCCTTGCCTGTACGCCTCGGATGTGGTCTCCATCCAGCCGGCAACCCGGCCCTGTCGGTCAACGCCCCAGTACTCGATGCAAGCATCGATCTCGAGGAGCTTGAAGTCCGGATGATACGCGTCGCGTCCCGCACCGACGTTGGCCCACGAGGCCCTGGCCTCGTACTTGTGGCCGACATTGTGGACGAACAGGAAGTCCGCGATGATACGTTCGCCGATGGACCGGACGTGCTCCCCGCGAAGGGTGCGATAGGTCTTCTCGCCGCCGACGGCAGGGGCGCGTTCATCCTCATTGCGGTGAAAGTGGAGGACCGCGTTCACGTAGAGTCGGGCGAGTTGTGGATCGCGAGCCTCTCGCGCGTCACGCAGCACACTCGCGACGAGGGAATCCATCCACCGGTCGTCCGCCACGCTGATCGGCCCGGCCACGGCGGCCTGGACGACACGTTTGCCGAGAGCGTGGAGGGTCGAAACGGTGACGCCATCCTTCCCCCGGTCCGCAACG
>MGWD01000065.1:2397-25914 GCA_001800825.1 Euryarchaeota archaeon RBG_19FT_COMBO_69_17
GCATCTCCCCGGTGGCCTTGTTCGTGAAGGTGACAGCGAGGATGGCCGCAGGGGGAACCTGGAGTTCAAGAAGGAAGCGAACGCGAGCGACGATGGTGCGTGTCTTGCCGGAGCCCGCCCCGGCGATCACGAGGTTGCGCTCGTCGTCTCGCACAATCGCCATGCGCTGCGCCTCATCGGTCATGAGTTCCTCGACAAGCAGTTTCGAATGATCGGCTACCATCTTCTTGACATACTTGTCATTGCGTTCCTTGAGCACCTTCCGGAGTTCACCTGCCCGGCGAAGGACTTCCGCCAACCGGTCTTGCATAGTGCCGTCGCTCGAATGCGAAACAACCCGGGAAACTTCTGGAAGACTCTGATCTACGAGCTGGGTGAGCTTGGCTTCGAAGGGCCTCCGGATCCGCTCAGGAATGTAGGCCCCGGTGGCAAGGAACGGTTGGAGATCGGCTTCGACGCCCTGGACGGCGGCCTGGGCCTGCTGCAATCCTTCGCGGGCCCGCTCTACCCGTCGTTTCCGGAGATGTTCTGCAATTCTCCGGCGCCGAAGGAAGGCGGCAACGGCGCCCGCGAGGGCAACGAAGGCAAGGATTATCCACAATGGATCCGTCCAAACTCCCCCCGCACCGCCGAGTGTTCCCTTCGCGCAGGACCTTCAACCGCAAGAAGACTAATGTACGTTTCGGGCCAGCCAAGAAGCCGAGAACAAACAGGCTGCCGGGAAAGCTTCCCTAGCCAGGTTCGTCGTCGCCCCATGCGGTCCCTCATGCCTCGAGCAAGAGGGGCTCGTTCGCCGCCCCGGCGTGACAATCGCTGTGAAGGGTTACCGCATCAGCTCCATTGGATCCCTGGCGGCCAACCATTAATAACGACTGGTCATTGGCGGGTCCGTGGACCTCGAGCCCGTCGCGGATCGCCCCGCCCTCCTGGCGGACGACATCCTCGTCGTCGCAGATCTCCACATCGGCCTGGAGGAGGAACTCCAGGAGAAGGGGATCCGCATACCGAGCCGCTCCGAGGTCATGGCGCGGGAGCTCGTCGACATCGCGGACCGGCGGGGCGCGGAGCGCCTCGTCGTCCTGGGGGACGTGAAACACCTCGTGCCCAAGATGGCCTCTCGCGAACGGCGGGACGTCTACGTGTTCTTCCGGGACCTGTCCGGGCGGTTCCGCGAGATCGCGATCGCCCAGGGGAACCACGACGGCCAGCTGAAGAACATCGTCCCCCGCTCCGTCCGGTTCCGCCCTGCGTACGGCTTCCGAATCGGGGACGTCGGCTTCTGCCACGGCCACGCGTGGCCGTACAAGAAGGTCATGGAGGCGAAGACCCTCGTCATGGGCCACAACCACCCCGCCGTCGCGTTCCGGGACGCCCTCGGGCACCGCCAGATCGTGCCCTGCTGGATGCGGACCCCCTTCGCCCGGCGGCACAAGCGCTACCCGAGGCTCCCAAGGGAGGCGATCGTCGTCCCGTCCTTCAACGAGCTCTGCGGAGGCATGCCCGTGAACGACGTCAGGGCGAGGTTCATCGGCCCCCTCTTCGACGAGGACCTCGTCGACGTGGAGGCGTCGGACGTCCACCTCCTCGATGGGACATACCTCGGGCGGCTCCGAGACCTTAAGGTGGACCTGGGATTCCGGCCTCAGGACTATCGCCAATGAGTGGGCCCGAGGCACTGTAGCCCTAACCGCCCGCCGCCTCTGTGGGCGTCCGGGGGAAACGCGCGTCGCGGACCATTGAGACGATGATCGCGCGGACCCGAGCCAGGACCGACTTGTACATCGCCTTCATTTCCGCGCTCAGCTCCAGGGATGACGCCTCGGCATCGGCCACACACACGCCGATCACCTCGATGACGGGCAACGCACGCCCGTAGATCCGGGCCGCTTCCAGAGCGTGGTCGAAGGCCTCCTCCTGGGGCCCGGGGTGCACCTTCAGACTGAGGAGGCTCATCGGGCTCACGCGGAGGACGCGTCCGGGTTCTCCCGGGACGCACACGGAGTCGATGACGAACACGAGGTCGAAGTCGCGGATCAGCTCGAGGACATCCATCTCGTTCGAGGGGGCCTCCTTGGCCTCCACCTCGTCGATCACCTCGCCGATGGCCCGCGTCAGCTGGAGGCCGATGCCGTCGTCCCCATGAGCCGCGTCCCCCATCCCGAGCAGGAGAATCCGTGGCATCCGAATCCACGACGCGTTCACGGGATACCTCCTCGAGCGTCGCCCGGCGCACATCTGGTCTCCAGGGTGCCACCCGCCGCCTTGGGCTCCCCCCGCCAGATCGACGCGACCGGGGTCATGTCATGTCCGATCCGCCCGTGGGCCATCGTCGGCGCGTGCGGGAGCTCTCGATGGACCGAGCAGGATGACGACTTCTCCGAGGGCCACGTGCCTCCCCTCCAGGATCTCAACCGGGATCGCGCACCGAGGGCATATAGGCGGCAGGTCGTCCTCGTCCGCCTCTTCCGGTCCCGCCCCGACGGGGCCCGTGAACCCGCACACGTCACAGTGGATTCGGCCCGGGACCCGATGGAATGCTAGCGAGGCCCTGTCGGCGAGCGTGCCCGGAGAGAGGGCTGCGAAGGCAGTCTCGAGGGCCTCCCGGCTCACGCCCGAGAGCTCACCGAGCTCGATGCGGAGCTGCGTGATCGACCGCGCTCCCCGACCCCGTGCCTCCTCGACCGCACGATCGAGGAGGGATGCCAGCATCCCGTACTCATGCATGGATCGCCTCCCGGGTCGGGAGGTACCCCCATGCAGATGCCGTCTCCTTCACGAGCGCAACGAGCCCGTCCACGGCGGATCGCACGGCGAGACTCGGCGTGGAGCCGATCGTCTGCACAACCCCAATCTCGACGGCGAAGATCCGGAGCCGTCCAGGCACGCGCAGTCCTGCGCTCCGCGCGAGCGCGAGGGCCTCGGGCAGGCCGGCGTAATGGGCCGAGGGCCCGAGCGGACGCAACGCGGCGGCCGGGAGCTCCCGGACGCGACCGGGCTGCTCCCCGAGGACGGAGTCCAGGATGATCGCGTCGTCGTAGCCCTCAAGCTCCTCGACGAGGTACAGGCCCGAGCGGCCGCTTCGCGCGATTTCGACGCGGGACCCCAGGTGACCCTCGAGGGATGCCGCCGCGAGGAGCCCGATCCCATCGTCGCCCAAGAGGTCATTGCCCAGTCCGAGGACGAGGAGGGTCATGTTCCTCTAGCCGTCCCTCCGGAACTCCTGGACGAGCTCTCCCCCGCTATCGAGGATCTTGACCCAGAGGGGCATGTGGCCGGGCATCGAGTGAGTCGCGCACGCGTGGCACGGATCGTAGGCCCGGAAGGCCATCTCGACCTGGTTGAGGATTCCGTCGTCTACGACGCCGCCGTGGATTACGCTGCGCGCGGCCTTGTCGACGGACATCGCGATGCGCGCCGCGTTGTGTTGTGTCGCCACGATGAGGTGCGCGGACGTGAGGATGCCGCGGTCGTCGCTCTTGTAGTGGTGAATGAGCACGCCTCGCGGAGCCTCGACGACGCCGACGCCCTCTGCCGGGGTTTCCGTCGGTAGGGTCCGAACGTTCGGGTCCGTGATCTGACGATCGAAGATGAGTTGCTGGAAGCGCTCTGCCGCGTACACGATCTCGATGACCCGGGCCCAGTGGTTCGCGAGAGTGTGGTGGACCGGCTTCCCTCCGAGGGTCTCGAAGTACTTTTCGTAAAGCTCCGCGGCCCGCGGCGTTGACATGTCGTCGCACGCATTGAGCCGGGCGAGGGGTGCGACGCTGTACACACCGCTGTCGGCCCCGTCCACGAAGCCCTTCCATCCGATCTTCTTCAGGAAGGGAAACTTCACGTATGTCCAGGGCTCCGCGTGCTCCGCGATGTGTTCCAGGTACTGTGAGCCCGGGAACCGCGCGATTTCGCGGCCCGAGGGGTCGACGACGCGGATCTGGCCCTCATAGAAGTTCTCCCGCATCCCGGCGTCGACGAGGCCCATGTAGTGCGTGCGGTGCGTGTACGCGTCTGAGGTGATCGCCTTCACATAGTCGGGGTTCCCCAGGACGACGTCCTCGAACAGCTTTTCGCAGAACGCGGCGAACTTGAGCGCGCGTCCAGCGACCTCCTGGTACCGGGTCTGCATGTCCGCCGTGACGGGCTTCGCGACCCCGCCAGGTAGACCGTACACAGGATGGATCACCTTCCCGCCGAGTTCCGTGAGGATCGCCCGCAGGTCCTTCCGCATCGCGATCACGCGCTTCCCGATGTCCAGACCCGCCTTCTGGATCACGCCGAGAACGTTCCGGCTCGCCTTCGGCGCGGTCGGTCCGACGATGAAGTCGGGGCCACCCAAGAAGAAGAGATGGAGCGCGTGATCCTCGAGCATGAAGACGCTGTACAGCATCTCGCGGATCATCTTCGCGGTCATGGGCGGGTCGACCTTGTAAAGGTCGTCGAGGGCCTTCGTCGCGGCCGTGTGGTGGGCGGTCGGACACACGCCGCAGATGCGGGACGTGATCTGGGGTGCGTCCTCCGCTTGCCGCCCCACGAGGAAATTCTCGAAGCCGCGCAACTCGGGAACCTGGAAGTACGCTCGGGAGACCTCGCCCTCGTCCGTGAGGAAGATGGTCACCTTTCCATGGCCCTCGAGACGTGTAATCGGATTGATCACGACGGGCTCAGGCATGGTCCTTCACCTCCCGGGATCGCATCAGGTAGGACCGCGGCAGCGAATAGCGGTAGAACGTCCCCACGGGGTCCCGCACGTTCCCCAGGACCCGGCGGATGTCCTCTTCGTCGTCGAAGTCGACGATCGACGAGAGGAACGACACGCCCTTCGCGCCCTGGTCCCTCACCTCGTCGAGCGGACCGAAGCATCCCGTGCAGGGCATGGCCCCCTTCACGCAGAGGGCATCGCATCCGCCGCGGGTCACGGGGCCAAGGCATAGAATCCCCTGAGCGAGCAGGCACGTCTCCGGATCCACCTTCGTCCGGTCGACGCGCTTCAGCTCCTTCACGAGGAGCTTCTCCGGTTTCGTTTCGTTCAGGGCGCACTCCCGGCAGAGGGCCTTCGTCCCCGCGAGGACGGAACCCTTTGGTGGCAACTCGCCGCGAAGCAACGCTCCGACGGCGTCCGCGATAATCTTCGGAGTCGGCGGGCATCCGGGGACGAAGTAGTCCACGTCGATGACCTGGTCCAAGGCCTTCACGGTGTCCCAGAACGCCGGGAGCTCGAGGGTCCCCTCGGGGACTTCCACCTTCTCCTGCGGCTCGACGCCGTCCCCACCCGCAACAGCGGGCCCCCGATGGTAGTACCAGTCGAAGATGGTCCTCCGGTCCCACAGATTCGCGAGGCCGGGGACACCGCCCAGGTGGGAGCAGCTCCCAAACGCGATCACGTACTTCGACTTGCGTCGGAGAAGCCGGGCCATCTCCTCCTGTTCGGAGAGGCGGACGGCCCCGTTGATGAAGCTCACCGTGATCCCGCCGTCGGGGAGCGCCTCGACATCGTGGACCTTGAAGTCCAGCGCCACGGGCCAGAACACGATGTCCACGGCGGCGACAACGTCGAGGATCCCCTCGGCCAGGTCGACGACGGCTTCCTCGCATCCTCCACACGAGGCGCACCAGTAGAAGGCCACCTTGGGCTTCTCCGTCATCTAGGGCCCCCCGTTGAGTTTGAAAGGCCCAAGACGGCGCACGCGATCCGTCATGTCCTCCACGACTCGCCGGAATTTCTCTCCTTCCGAGGCGGAAATCCACTCGAGACGGAACCGATCGCCCTCGATCCCGAGTTGAGAGAGCATCTTCTTCAGGAGGGTGTACCTTCGGAGGGCCTTGTAATTCCCCGAGCTGTAGTGGCAATCTCTCGGGTGGCATCCGCACAGGAGGACCCCGTCGGCGCCCCCAGAGAACGCCGCAAGGACGAACTGGGGGTCCACGCGCCCGGAGCACATCGTCCGGAGGAGCCGGACGCTCGGGGAATAACGGGCGCGGGCGACGCCGGCCGCATCCGCGGCGATGTACGTGCACCAGTTGCACACGAAAGCGACGATCCTCGGCTCGAACTGCTTCGCCTGCGCCATCATGAGAGCACCCCCAAGAGCTCGTCGAGGATCTGATCGTCTTCGAACATCCTCTGCAGGGCCGCCCCGCTAGGACACGCGGCGACGCAGACTCCGCATCCCTTGCACAGGACGTCGGAAATCTTCGCGACCATCGAGCTCCGGTCGAGTTCGATCGCGCGGTACGGGCACAAGGGGATGCAGACCTGGCATCCTGAGCAGAGGGCCTTGTCGATGTACGCGAGATTCGGCTCTAGAGTGATGAAGCCCTTCGAGGTGAGCGCGAGTACCTCTGCCGCTGCGGCCTCGGCCTGTGCCACCGTCTCGGGGATGTCCTTTGGTCCCTGGCAGGCGCCCGCGATGAACACGCCGTCCGTCATCGTCGACACGGGGGCGAGTTTCGGGTGCTTCTCCAGGAAGAAACCTTCCGAGCTGCAGGACATGTTGAGCAACCGCCGGACCTGCTCCTTGTCCGCCTGGGGTTCGAGGGCGACGCTCAGGACGACCATGTCCACGGGGACGCGTACGACGCCGCCGAGGAGGGTGTTCTCCGCGACGACGACGAGCTTCCCTTCCTCCCTCGGAGACTCCGCGATGTCCGTGACCATGGCGACCTTGCCGCGGATGAGATGCAGGTTCTCCACGAGGAGCCTGTGGTAGAACTCCTCGTAGCCCTTCCCCGGGGTCCGCATGTCGATGTAGAAGCTGTACACCTCCGCGCCCGTCCGTTCCTTCACGAGGTGAGCCAGTTTCAGGGAGTACATGCAGCACACCTTCGAGCAATACGGGTTGTAGTTCTCGTCCCGGGATCCGACGCAATGGACGATCGCCACGGAGGAGGGCTTCTTCCCGTTCCGTAGGACAATCTCGCCGCCCGTGGGCCCGTTCGACGCCGCGAGACGCTCGACCTCAAGGGCGTTGTAGACGTCGGGATAGCGGCCGTACCCGTAGTTCGTCATGCGGGAGGCATCGAACACCTGGAACCCGGTCGACACGATAATCGCCCCGACGTCAAGTTCGACGAACTGCTCCTGTTGCTTGAAGTCGATCGCGTTCCGGTCCCCGCAGGCTTCGACGCACGTCTTCTTGCAGTGCCCCGTCTTGAACTCGATGCAGGTCTCCGGATCGATGACGGCCACGAGGGGGACCGCCTGAGGGAAGGGGATGTAGATTGGCTTCCGCTTCCCAAGACCGAGTTCGAACTCGCTCGAGAACTTCGGGGTCTTGTATACGCACTCCTCGATGCACTCGAAGCACCCCACGCACTTTGCCTCGTCCACGTACCGCGGCTTCCTCCGGACCTTCACCTTGAAGTTCCCGACATAGCCGTCGACGGCCACGACCTCGGAGTAGGAGAGGAGCGTGATGTTCGCGTGGTTCTTCACCGCCGTCATCTTCGGCGTGAGGATACACGCGGCGCAATCCAGGGTGGGGAAGGTCTTGTCGAACCGCGCCATATGGCCCCCGATCGAGGGCTCCCGCTCCACGAGGTACACGTGGTGGCCGGCCTCTGCGGCCGTGAGCGCGGCCTGAATCCCTGCGATCCCGCCACCCATGATGAGCACCTCCCCGCGGACGGGGACCTCCCGGCGCTCGAGGGGGGAATGCCTCGCGACGCGCGCGACCCCCGCGGCAACGAGGGACTTCGCCTTCTCCGTCGCTTCGTCGCGTCCCTTCGTGACCCAGGAGACCTGCTCGCGGATGTTCACCATGTGCACGAGGTAGGGGTTCATCCCCGCGGACTCCGCGGCGCGCCGGAAGGTGGACTCGTGGAGATGGGGGGAGCAGGAAGCGACGACCACACGATTGAGTCCCTTCTCCCGGATGTCCTTCTGGATCGTCTCTTGACCCGGGCTCGAGCACATGTACTTGTACTCCCGGGCGACCGCGACGCCCCTGAGCCCCTTCGCGTAGTTCACGACCTCCGGCACGTTCACGACGCCGGCGATGTTGAACCCGCAGTCACAGACATAGACGCCAATCTTGGGTTCGTCCGTTGTCACAGAGCTTCCTCCACGAGTTCGATGATGTCGCGTATCTGGAGCGACCCTTCGAGGCCGGCGGTCTTCACGGCGTCCGTGAACATCACGTAGTCTTTCGGGCAGGCCACAACCAGGGTCGCGACGCCCTCGAGCCCCGCAGCCTCCTTCACGCGCACGTACGCGGGGCGCTTGGATTCATCCGGAACTCCTTCCGTCCAGATTCGGCCCCCGCCGGCCCCGCAGCACAGGCTCTTCCAACGGCTCCTCGGCATCTCCACGAGCTCCGCCCCCGTGGCCGCGAGCACCCGGCGCGGGGCATCGTACACGCCGTTGTAGCGGCCCAGGTAGCAGGGATCGTGGTACGTGACACGCTGAGAGAGCTTCTTCGAAAGCTGTAGCTTGCCCGTTCGGATGAGCTCGTCCAGCAGCTCCGTGTAGTGGAGCACCCTCCCGCCGTTAGGCGGGGGATACTCGTTCTTGAGCGTGTTGTAGGTGTGCGGGTCCGTCGTCACGACGTCTTTGAACGTGCAGGTCTTCATGGCCTCGGCGTTCCGGTCGCGAAGGCTCTCGAAAAGGCCTTCCTCGCCGACCCTCCGCACGTCGTTCCCGGAGTTCCACTCCCCGTCGTGAAGGATTCCGAAGTCCACGCCCGCGCGGGCGAACACGCTCGCGGTTCGCGCCGTGAGGGCTTGGCAGCGGGAGTCGTACGACGCATAGTCGCCGACGAACCACAGCGTGTCCACGGGCTCCTTCCGCGCGTCCTTCACGGGACCCGGGAGGCTCCGTATCCACTTCGTCCGCGCCTTCGGCGTCCCCTTGAACGAGTTGCCGTAGCGGCTGATACTCTCGAGCGCGCCCTGGACGCCCGGGTCGACCTCTCCCCGGGCTACGAGCGCGCGGCGCATCTCGAGGATCTTGGAGAGGTGGTTGTTGAACACGGGACATCCGTCGACGCAGGCGAGACAGGTCATGCACGACCAGACCGCGTCAGGGCTGTGGACCGCGTGGAAGAGATCCTCCGCCTCGGGTGCGCCCCCGTCCGCGGCCCTCGTCACGGTCCGCGCCTCGCCTCCGCGGGCGAGGACGGCCGCCCGGAGGCGCATCATCATGTGCATCGGATCCATCGAAGCACCGCTCGCGTGGGCCGGGCAGTTGTCCGTGCACCGGCCGCACTCCGTGCATGCGAAGGCGTTCAGGAGGGACACCCACGTGAGGTCCCGGACAGACCCCGCGCCCGGGGTGTCCGCGCGCTCCACAGGGACGGGGCGCATCGCCCCCGCGGGTTCCGGCTTGCGGAAGAAGACGTTGAACGCAGCGAAGATGATGTGGGAGTGCTTCGTGTAAGGAAACCACGCCATGAAGGTGAACAAGGCGACGACGTGCAGCCACCACATGGACCCCTCGAGGCTGGCCGCGACTCCGCCCCATCCCGCGGCCGATGCCGCGGCCGCGATCCCGCGGCTCACGGGCCGCCACTCCGCCGTCGACGCCGCCGCGTCCTCGAGGATCCGTGCCGCGTTCAGGAGGAGGAAGGACACGAGGATTGTGAGGATGAAGAGGAGCATGACGACGGCCGCGCGGTTCCCCTCGTGCATGAGCCGCTTGGGTTTCGAGACCGTCCTCCGGTAGATTGCCATGATCACGCCGACGATGCCGAGGGCCGCGGCGAGGTCCTGGCCGAGGTAGAGTGGACCGTCGAGTGGACCGACCGGGAGGCGGAAGCCCTCGATGTACCCCTCCCCGACGATTTCGACCACGCCGAAGAAGAGGAAGACGAAGGCCCAGAAGATGAAGGCGTGAAGCACGCCTGCGGATCGTTCACGATAGATCTTCCTCTGGAGGAGCCCGTCGAGGATGACGCTCGCGACCCGAGTTCCCAGCCGGTCCCACCAGACCTCGCGGATGCCCTTCCGGACCGCGACGACGATTCGGAGGAATCGTCCGAGGAACAGGAGGCCGCTCGCGGCCAGGATTGCAGAGAGGACCGCCTGCTCCAGGTTCATGCTCCACCTTTCGCTGCTTCGATTCTCGCCGCAAGGATCGGCACGAGCTTGAGCAGGTCGACCGTTGCCCCGAAGTGGGCGACGTCGAAGATGGGCGCCTCCGGGTCCGTGTTAACGGCGACGATAAGCCCGGAATCCTTCATGCCCTCGACATGTTCCGGGGCCCCGCTGACTCCCAGCGCGAGGTAGAGGCGGGGCTTCACGATCATCCCCGACCGTCCGACCTGGCGGGCGCGGGGGAGCCATCCCTGGTCCACGATGGGGCGCGTCGCGCACACGGCGCCCCCGAGCGTTTTCGCAAGGGCCTCCACGGCCTCCAGATTCGCTTTCGACTGGACGCCCCGGCCCGCGGCCACGAGGATGGGCACTTTGCGCACATCGACATCCCCTAGGCTCGGCTCCACGAGCTCCAGGAACCGGACGGGGAGGCCTTTCAGGGACACGGGCGACGGCCGCACCTCCGTGGGCGGTACTTGGTCCTGCATCCCCTCCTCCCGGTTGAAGCTCCCCGGAAGGAGCATGGCAATCACCATCCCGTCGCGAACCTCGATCTGCGCGAGCAGCTTCCCGCCGCACATCCGGCTCGTGAACAAGATACCCTCGCCCTCCGAGCGGATTCGAATGCATCCGCCTACGACGGGCGCATCGAGGAGGTGGGACAAGGAGCCGGCGAGGTCCGTCCCGACATTCGTGTTGCCAACGAGCACGAGCCGCGGACCGAGGTCCCTCAGCACGTGTGCGAGGACCTTCGAGTATGCCACGGGGTTGAACGAGCTGAGCGAGGGATCCTGGACGATCACCGTCCGGCCCGACGCGAGGGGAAGGGCCTCGAAGGGTTTCGGATCGTCGGCAAGGATCACGCAGGTGACGTGCCAGCCAATCGTGTGCGTGAGCTCGCGGGCGCACGCGAGCATCTCCAGCGTTACGTCCGTGACCTCGCCAGCCAGATGCTCGGCCACGACAACAATCTCAGGCGGCGTCATGCCACACCACGCTCCCGCAGGATGCGGACGAGGCGGTCCGCGACCTCTTCCGGGCTTCCGGAGATCATCTCGGCCCTCGTCGCAGCCTCAGGCTTCGTCAGCTTTCGGAGATGGACCCGCGCTTCATGGGACGCAGCGGGCGGTATCGTCTGGGCCTGGAGGCTCCGCTTCGCCTGCATGACCTTGCTGACGGGTACGTAGCGCGGGGGATTCTCCGCGGACTGAATCCCGAGGACGGCGGGAAGGTCGACTTCCATCACGCCTAGGCGACCTCCGGGGAACTCCTTCCGAACCGTGGCCTTCGCGCTTTCCGCGGGCGCGGAGACGGAGGTCAGCCCGCCAACGTACGGGAGACCGAGCTCCGCAGCAAGGAGACCTCCGAGGCCCGCATCGAGCTGGTCCGAGGCCCAGACGCCCGTGAGGATGAGGTCGTACCCGGCGCCCTTCATGACCGAGGCCAGGGTCGCGGCGAGGTGATGGTTGTCCGCTCGGCTCGCGAATGGAACGGGGGCGAAATATGCCTCGTCCGCTCCCTTGGCCACCGCACTCGCCAGGGCGGCTCGCGCTTCGTCGCCCCCGGAACTGATCGCGACCACATGCGCGCCGTCGCGGCCTTTCAAGATGAGGGCCTGCTCGAGGGCGTGCTCGTCCGCCTCGTTCGTGACATACATGAGATCGGCCTCCGAGAGGCTCCGGCCGTCTGCCCCAATAACGAGTTCCTCTACGACGTCCGGGACCTGGCGGAGAACCGCTGCGACCTTCATTCACGACGGACCCCCAGAGAGGCCCAAGGCCTCGGCGAGGATGTCGGAGACGTCGCGGACCCCGAGCCGACCTTCGAGGCCTGCCGTCTTCACGGCATCCTCGAAACGCGGAACCTCGAGGGGGCAGGACACGGCCAAGATCTGTGCGCCTGTCTTCGCGGCCTCCTGGACCCTCTGCATGGGCAGCGGCACGCGGGTGCGCTGCCAGATGAAGCTGTCCAACCAGTTCCCGCCGCCGCCTCCGCCGCAACAAAGGGCGTTCTCCCGGTTCCTTGGCATCTCGACGAGCTGCAGGCCGGGGACACTCTCGAGCAGGACCCGGGGGGCCTCGTACTCGGCATTCCTCCGGCCGAGACAACACGCATCGTGGTAGGTGACCTTCGCCCTGAGCTCCTTCTTCATCACCCTCCGGAGTTCGGGCGACCACCCCGCGAGATACTGGGTGTAGTGACGGACAGGGAGGGGCGTCCCCAGCCGCGGATACTCCTTCTTGAACGCGTTGTACGCGTGGGGGTCTCCGACGAGGAGGTCCTTGAACTTCCTGTTCCGAAGCTGGTCCGAGTTGTGTTCGTAGAGAGAGAAGAAGAGCCCTTCCTCTCCCTGGCTCGTGCAGGGGATGTCTCCGCTGCATCTCTCATCGGATCCCATGATCCCGAAGTCAACGCCCAAGGCGGAGAGGATTCTTGCGAGGGCGATCGTGTCCCTCTGGTTCCGCTTGTTGTACGACGGGAAGCAGCCGACCCACCACAAGACTTCGGCGGAGTCTCCCTCCTCAAGGACACGCACGTCCACGCCGGCCTCTTTCGTCCAATCGGGCCGCTTCTTGGGCGACTCCCCGAATGGGTTGCCGTATCGTGTCGTCTTCTCGAACGCGGCCTGCAGCTCGGCGGGGACGCCGACTCCCCTCGAGAGCATGTCGCCCCGGAGGCTGCCGATGAGGCGATCCGTGATTGGAACTCCGCTCGGGCACCGGAAGGTGCAGTTGTAGCATGACACGCAGAGCCAAACGCTGGCACTCCGGTAGAGGTCTTCGATCCTCCCCGCCCGTAGGGCCGCGATCATTTTCCGCGGGGTGTACTCCATCGCGTACCCGAGCGGACACGACCCGCTGCACATCCCGCATTGGATGCAGGAGAGGAGCCTCTCGCCCGCGGGGAGCTCGTATACCCGGCGCAGGAACTCGCTCGTCGCGTCACTTGGCACCATCCCGTTCTCAACGTCCGCGGACATCATTTCCGCTAAAGCCTCCTGTCGGAACTCGAAGACATGAAGGGAAGCACGAGGGCGTCCGGGCAGCGGCGCCCGGGGACGTCGCCGGGGGGCCCGGACCCACCGGCGGGCAGAAGCGCGGGCGCCCGTGGGAGCTCCCTCCGGAGCGCCGTGAAGACGTGCGGACGCAGCGGCCACGCGACCACAGGCACCCGATGCGGGAGCGCCTCCCCATCGCCCGCCCCTGACCGGGAGATCGCGCCTCTGGGGGCAGCCCATGCCCGGTCATGTCCTGGGATGCTATCGCATGGATATTCAGTATTCTCTAAGCACTGTCCATTCGGGGAAGAGCTTACGGGCCCCTCATATACCGAGTAATGTTGAGAGCACGAAAGGTCGTCTAAAGGCGCTACCCATGATACAGCGGCTCGCTTGAACGTATGTCGGTTTACGTCCCTCGCGCGGACCCCGCTCGTTCGCGTCCGCAAGAGGGCCGCCCTCCATGTGAATGCGAGGTTCATCCCCGCTTGATCTCACCGATTGCAGTGGATTGCGGGTAGGATTCTGGCGAGTGGAGGTCTCCCTAGAGTTAGAAACGACCGATGTATATACTCACGTGAATTAACGGGATAGGCGGAGACGATCTCCGCGGAGCACGTTCAGCGCCCCTGCGATTCTTCGACGGGGCGAGCGGAAACGTCAGAACGCTAGAAAATGCCTCGGAGAACAGCGAAACCAAGAGAGCTTAAGAACCCTCCGCGGGTTGAGCGGCTCCCAGAACACCGAGTCGCTCTTCCGCGTCCGCGGGATCAAGGGTCTGAACAATGAGCCCCGCGTACACGACCACATAGTCTCCCGGCCGGACGTCGACCATGCTCGCGTCCGCTAGGACGTGAGTACCGCGAATGTCCAACGTGGCCGAAGATCCCTCCACAGAAAGGACGCGTCCCGGGATCGCGAGGCACATGCCGATCAAGCAAACGCAGACGAACGGAGTCCATTAAAGGTTCCGCAGGAACTGTACTCACTCCATTCCAGGTTGCGGTCGAGAGCGACGCGAGAACACGGGGCCCGTACTGGGACCGTATGAACTAGATTTGGTATATGCACTCTGTCTGAATCGATGACGCTCATATTCTGCGCCGTCCTCTATACATCGAATATATTGAAAATATCCATCTCCGCGGAAAGCTATATGTATCCCTGGCGACGGCGAGGGCTTCCCGAGCTGTCGACACGGGTGAAGAAGCCATGTGGGGTTTCGTCCTGGCGAACCTGGAACCGGGGAAGGAGCCGGAGTTCTTCAGCAACCTCGGCTCGATCCAGCAGGTCCGCGGCGTCTTCTATCTCTTTGATGAATACGAGTACCTCGTCGAGCTCGAGGCGGAGTCCGCCGAAGAGATGGCGCAGGTCATGACGAACCACATCCGGCATCTGCCCGGCGTCGAGCGGACGGCCACGTACATTGAGGGGACCGCACGGGCGACGCCGTCCGTGGAGCGGGAGCCCATCGAGGTCCTCCAGCCGAAATCCGTCTGGTGACGACGGCGGCGCATGGGCCCGGCCGGATTCGAACCGACGACCTCGACTTTGTAAGAGTCGCGTCCTGACCGCTAGACCACGGGCCCGCCCGCCCATGGAGGACCGCCTCCATAAGGCTTCGTCCGGGGGCCTCAGTCGAGATCCTCCGCCGCGGCCTGCGCGAACCGGCTGATGACCCCCTCGAGGTTCGCGAGGCTCTGCTCGGCGGGTACGACGAGGACGACCATCGCCCGGCGGCCGATCTCTTGGATCAGGATCGTCGCCTCCTCCGATTCGAGGAGGACTCGGTGGGGTGGGGGATGGCGCAACTCGGTCGACGCCGTCATGCCGGCGCCGAGGATGGCCGCGCACATGATCGAGAAGGTCTCCGCGGACACGGCAGGGGGCAGGTCCGAGGCGACGATCGCCCCGTCCCGGTTGATCACGGCCGCGGCCTCCGCCTTCGCGGCGGCCCGGAGGGCCCGGACCATCTCCTGGAGGTTCATCGGGACCCCTCCTCCTCGAACACGCACTCCCGTGCGCCCGTGCTCATGCACTCGACCTCCGCGAGGCGCACCCGCCGCTTGTGATGGAGTTCGAGGAGCTTCGACAGGATCCCCCGCATCCGATGGCAGGTCTCCATCTCGGAGCCGGGGGAGACCTCGATGGAACCGCGAACGCGGGCGCCGCGGTCCGAGAACAGGATGTCCTCCGCCCAGCCCCGCTCGAGGAGGGACGCGCGACCTGCGGGCAATGGATCGTCGTCCGCGGGGAGGATCTTTGCGATCTCGTCCGCGAGGGCCATCCCTTCGCGGAAGAAGAGGCCATGGCACGCGTACGACATGACGCTCTCGTAGAGCCGGCGGACGGAGTCGAGCTCCTCCTGCGACATCTTGACGAGACGCGCCACGGGAGGGCACGAACCTGGGGTCGGACTATAAACTTTCCTTCGCGATTATCCCCCGCGGCAGTCCGCGCACGCGAGCAGGTTCCGGTCCCACATGAGATTCGTCGAGTAGACGCCGCACGCCTCGCAGTGTCCCTCGATCGCCTTCGCGAAGCGCGCCTCGAGCCCCGCGCGATCATACTCCCGCGTGACGTCGACGAGGGACGGCCAGATCCTCAGGATGTCGTTCTCCGTGAGGATGCCGACGAGGGCCCCCTCCTTCACGACCGCGAGGCGCCGGATCTTCCGGCTCGACATGAGCCTGGCGGCCTCGAGGACCTCCTCGTCGGGGTGGATCGCGACGACGGGCGCGCTCATGATGTCCCGCACGCGGACGTCGCGCGGGGCGCGTTCCTCCGCAGCGACCTTGGTGACGACGTCGCGCTCCGTCACGATCCCTGACGGCCGGCCGTCTTCGATCACGATGAGGCTCCCGACGTCGTTCGCGCGCATCAGGCCCGCGGCCTCCGCGACGCTCGCGTCGACGCCGATCGTCAGGGGCGTCGCGGTCATGATCTCGAAGACAGGAACTCGGGCCCTCATCCCATCGCGGTCCACTCATGCCCCCGCGCGCGATAAAAGGTTTGTGTCCTCCCGAATCGAGGCGCCCGCGGGAGGGGACGACAAGGTTAAGGGGACCCCTCGGCATAGCCCGCGGGATGCAGTACACGGAGGAGGAGGGCGACCTCGCCGTCCGGGTCGCGAGGGAGGCGCTCGAGGCCCATGTGGCCCGTCGGACGATGCGTTCCTTCGTGGTCCCGGCCCGCTTCGAGGCGAAGGCGGGCGCGTTCGTCACCCTCAGCCTCCACCCCTCGGGCGGCCTCCGCGGTTGCATCGGCTACCCGGAGCCGTTCTTCCCCCTCCTCAAGTCGATCGTGAAGGCTGCGGAGGGCTCTGCGGAGGACCCGAGGTTCCCCACCCTCCGGGAGGAGGAGCTCACCGGGGTCGCCGTCGAGGTGAGCCTCCTCACCCCTCCTCAGGTCATCGAGGTGAGGAAGCCCAAGGAGCTGCCGAAGCTCGTGCGGGTGGGCGAGGACGGGCTCATCGTGGCCCAGGGGCCCTACCGGGGGCTCCTGCTGCCCCAGGTCGCCATCGAGGAGCGGTGGGGGCCTGAGGACTTCCTCGCGGAGACGTGCATCAAGGCGGGCCTCCTGGCGGACGCGTGGCTCGATGAGTCCACCCGGGTGAAAAAGTTCCAGGCGGAGATCTTCGCGGAGGTCGAGCCGCGGGGGGCCGTCGTCCGCCGGAGCCTGGGTGGGACGGATGCTCGTCGTTAAGGGGCGCGTGTTCTTCAAGGGACGCCTCGAGGCCGCGGCCGTCGGGATCGCGGACGGCAAGGTCGTCGCGGTGAAGAAGGTGCTTCGGGGCGAGGAGACGTCCGATTTCGGCGACTCCCTGATCCTCCCGGGCTGCGTGGACGCCCACGTCCACCTCCGGGATCCCGGGCTGACCCGCAAGGAGGACTTCCCGAGCGGGACGCGGTCCGCGGCCCTCGGCGGCGTGTCGACCGTCGCGGACATGCCCAACACGGTCCCGCCCGTGACGACCCGAGTCGCGTTCGAGGAGAAGGCGGCCGCCCTCCGGGGACGGGCCGCCGTTGACTACGCCCTCTACGCGGCCCCGCGCTCCGGGAGCGCGGTCCCCCGGATGCCCGACGCGATCGGCTTCAAGGTCTACATGGCGGAGAGCACGGGCGACCTCCAGATCGACGAGGAGGCGATGGAGGACGTCCTCGAGGCTGCGGGGGACGCTGACCGTCTCGTCGTCGTCCACGCAGAGGACGCCCGCCGCTTCACCCGGCCCGCGCGGGGAGGCCTCGAGGGTCATCACATGGCCCGGCCCAAGGAGTCGGAGGTGTCCGCGATCCAGGCCCTTGGGAAGATGTCCCGCGGCGCGCGGGTCCATGTCGCCCACGTGACGTGCACGGAGGCCCTCGATGCGGTCCCGGCGGGGGTCACGAAGGAAGCGACGCCCCACCACCTGCTCCTCGACTTCCGCCGGGACTTGAAGGCGTTCGGCAAGGTGAATCCGCCCCTGCGCTCCCCGGAGGACCGGGGGGCCCTCTGGCGCGCCTACGTCGAGGGCCGCGTGGACCTCGTCGCGAGCGACCACGCGCCCCACGCGATCGAGGAGAAGCAGGAGCGCTTCCCGGAGGCGCCGTCAGGGCTGCCCGGCGTGGCCACGTCGTTCCCCCTCCTCCTGAGGCGGGTCAAGGCCGGAGACCTCGCCCTCGAGCGGCTCGTGGAGACGATCGCGGAGGGGCCCGCGCGGGTCCTCGGGATCGAGAAGGGGACGATCGCCGTGGGCCGGGACGCGGACCTCGTCGTCGTGGACCCGCGAGACGTGCGCCGGGTCACCGCGAAGCGCGTCCGGTACGCGTGCGGCTGGACCCCCTTCGAAGGGATGGAGGCCTGCTTCCCGGAGGCCGTGTTGCTCCGCGGGGAGCCCGTCGTGGAGGACGGAGAGCCTGCCGCGGAGGGCCTCGGGCGCATGATAACCGCCGCGAAATCTTGAAACGCGGACCCCGGTTGTGGCGGCGAACCCGATGGCGTCCCTCTTCCTATGGCTTACGGAATGGGTCATGGCCATCGTGGCCGCGATGGGGTACCCGGGGATCTTCCTCCTCATGCTCGTCGAGGGGATCCTGACCCCGATCCCGAGCGAGTTCATCATGCCCTTCGCGGGCTCCCTCGCGGCGCGGGGGGACCTCCACGTTGCCTTCGTCATCGTCGTCGGGACAGCGGGCGCCGCCGTCGGGAACTTCGTCGCGTATCACATCGGCGCGCGCGTCGGACGGCCCTTCATCGCCCGCTACGGAAGGTACATCGCCCTCGGGGAGGACGACCTCGCGTGGGCGGAGGGCTGGTTCGCGAAGTATGGCCCCCTCGGCGTGCTGGTCGGCCACGCGGTCCCCGGGATCCGCTCCTTCATCTCGTTCCCCGCGGGGATCGGACGGATGCGAGTCCGGGACTTCGTTGCGTTCTCGACCGCGGGCGCCGCGGTATGGAACACGGTCCTCGTCGTCGCGGGCTACTACCTCGTGGACCGGTGGATCGCCCTCGCCGAGGCGACGGACAACATCGACCTGTACGTGGCCCTCGCCGGAGTGGCGGGCATGCTCGGCTACGTGTACTGGCGGAAGCGGCGAATCCGCGCGCTGCGGACGAAGGCCGCGTGAGCCCTCCCCTCACGCCGCCCGCGCGGGGTCCTCGACCGCGTAGTAGAACTCGCCCGCGGACTTCTGTTCCCGGTCGAGGCGCGAGTCGAGCTTGTTGATCCGCGGCCGATGGGTGTCCGCGTCCCGGCGGAACGTGATCCCGACGGTCCGGAGGAAGCGGTTCATCCCCTCCCGCATGGGGAACGGGCCCTCCCCGAGACCCCGGACGCCCGCCTCGCCGGAGAAGACCATCAGGCTGTCCGAGACGAGGTCGATGAAGTAGACGTCGTGGTCGACGATGAGGCCCGTCCGGGCCTCCTTCTCCATGATCCGCCGGATCGTCTTCGCGGTCTCAATCCGCTGGTTCGAGTCGAGGTACGCGGACGGCTCGTCGATGAGGTAGATGTCCGCGTCCCGCCCGAGGCAGAGGGCGATCGCGACGCGCTGGAGCTCGCCGCCGGAGAGGGTCGAGACGTCCCTCTCCATCATCGACTTGACCTTGAGGGGCTCGAGGATCTCCGTTTCGAAGTACCCGGACTCCGCTTTCTTCCCGATCGCGGAGGCGAAGAGGTCCCGCACGGTCCCCTCGTACGCGGACTCGAGGTACTGGGGCTTATAGGAAACCTGCCAGCGGCCCTCGACGACGCCCGACGTCGGGGCCTCGACGCCCGCGAGCATCTTGACGAACGTCGTCTTGCCCGTCGCGTTGGGCCCGACGACGCCGACGACCTCCCCCTTCCGGAGCTGGCCGGGGGCGACGGACAACTCGAACGACTCGTAGGCCTTCGTGAGGGCCTCGAACCGGACGAGGGTCGCCGCCTTCCAGTCCCCGCGCGGCGGGTGGCTCTCGAAGCGAATCTCCCGGTCCCGGAAGCGGATGTTCTCCTCCTTCATGTAGCCCCCGAGGTACACGTTGATTGCCGTGCGCACGGGCCGGGGCTGCGCGATGATCCCGTAGGCCCCCTCGGACCCGTACATCAGGTACACATGGTCCGCGAGGAAGTCAAGGACGGCGAGGTCGTGCTCCACGACAACGACGTACTTCTCCTTCGAAAGGGACTGGATGACCTTCGCGACCTGGAGCCGCTGGTAGATGTCCAGGTACGAGGACGGCTCGTCGAAGAAGTACACGTCGGCGTCCTTGAGCATCGTCGCTGCGATGGCCACGCGCTGGAGCTCGCCGCCGGAGAGCTGGCCGATGTCCCGGTCGAGGAACGTCGTGAGATCGAGGTCCCTCGCGATGTCGCCGAGCCGGTCGTTCCGGTCGATCTTCACGAGGAGCTCGCGGACGCGGCCCGAGTACATCTTGTTCAGCCGGTCCACGTACTGAGGCTTGATCGCGGTCGTGAGTTCCTTGTCCGCGATCTTCTCGAGGTAGTCGTGGAGCTCCGTGCCCGCGAAGTACTCGAGGACGTCGTCCCAGTGCGGCTTCTTCCGCCGGTAGTGCCCGAGGTTCGGCGCCGTCTCCCCGCTGAGGATGGAGACCGCGGTCGTCTTCCCGATCCCGTTGGGCCCGAGGAGCCCGACGACCTCGCCCTTCTTCGGGACGGGGAGGCGGAACATGCGGAACGCGTTCTTCCCGTACTGGTGGACGAGGTCCTCCTTGAGTTCCTCCGGGAGGCCGATGATCCGGATCGCGTCGAAGGGACATTTGCGAACGCAGATTCCGCATGCGATGCACGTCTCCTCGCTGATCACGGCCTTGCCCGTCTCGGGGTCGAGCCAGATGACCTCCGTCCCCGTGCGCTGGGGCGGGCAGAAGGCCATGCACTCGAGGTGGCAGCGTTTGGGCTGGCAGCGGTCCTTGAAGACGACGGCGATGCGCAACGTAGATTGGATTCGGCCCGAGCTATTTAAACGTGAGACGATCCGAGCGAGGAGCGCAGAACCTTTATCCGAGGCGCTTCCATGCCAACGCGCGTGATGCGATGATCCCGGGCGGCCGCGTGAACCCGAGGCAGATGAAACAGATGATGAAGCGCCTCGGGATCGAGCAGGAGGACCTAGGGGAGGTCGAGGAAGTCGTGATCCGGACCGCGGAGAAGGAGTACGTCTTCCGGAACGCGTCCGTGAGCGCGATGACGGCCCAGGGACAGAAGATCTGGCAGGTCATCGGGGAGCCCGTCGTCCGCGCGCGCCCGGACGCCACGAAGCAGCCCGCGGCCTCCGCGGGCCCGGCGGTCTCCGAGGAGGACGTCGCCCTCGTCGCGGAGAAGGCGGGCGTCTCCGAGGAGGAGGCGCGGAAGGTCCTCGAGGAATGCGGCGGGGAACCCGCCGAGGCGATCATCCGATTGATGAGTCGATGATGTCGGAACGGGTCCGCGCCGTGCTCGGCGTGTGGATGCCCCTCGTCCTCGGGCTCCTCATCATCGGCACCGCCGTGAACTTCTACGTGAACTCGACCCTCGTGGGCGGCTTCCTCGAGCCCGACCTCGAGCCCTGGCGGCTCGTCTGCTCGGCGGGGGCCTTCGTCCTCGGCGCGATCATGATCCTCTCCACGTACGGCCGGTTCAAGAAGGCCCGGGAGGCGCGAATGGAGGAGGAGCTCCGCGCGGCGCCGCCCAAGTCGTGACGCCTTTCGAGTTCCGTCCGCGAACCGTTATATAGGATGGCCCGGTTGAGAAGGCCGCTAGGCTCGACCGGGGGGCCGGGCGTCCCCTTGTAGACCCAAATCGTCCTCATGGGGCGGTGACAGTCGGGGGCGGCGTTTCCAGTCCGGCTCCGGTCCGGGTGCCGACGTTGAGGTTCTGTCCCGCGGGGCTGGAGGCGGCTCGGGGCGCAGCTGGAGAGCGGCGTCCCGTGCCCTAACCGTGGGGAACGGGTCAGGCACGGAAGTGAGCAGCCTCACCGCGGACGACCAACGCTCGCGGGGGCGCGGGACCGAGGAGGCATCCGGGGCGCCGGAGTCGGAGCTGAGCGTCCACCCCGACGGCCTAGCTCCTTCCCGTCAGCGGTCCACGAGCCGCGTCTGCTTCGTGTCGAGGACGAGGGCGGCCATCCCGGATCGCTCCACAAGGAGCTCCGTGATGATCCCGTCGCGGGCCTCGTTCCTCCGGTCGTCCATCGTGTAGGCCGGCTCATTCGTCGGGATCTGGACGCCCATCTTCGCAAACGCGCGGCGCGCGTCCTCCTTTTCCTCCCGCGGGGCGGCGGGGGCGTCAATCGCGCCCGCGAACCCGCACTCCCGGAGCTCGCGGAGGAAGACGGGGCGGCGGAAGAGCCGATGGAGGACGGCGACGGCGAGGCGCGCCTGAACCCGTTCGTCCGAGGAGCCTTGGCGGCAGCGAGCGCCGAGCGCCTCGTAGAGGTTCCGGTCCCGGTGGGACGACGTCCCGTAGACCTTTGCGGGCGGGATCTCGCGCTCCCTCAGGACGCCGACGTCGGCGAGGGCCTTCAAGTACCCCGTGACGAAGAGCCGGTGGAACGCGTACCCGTCGCTGTGGAGCTGCTTCGTGAGGGCGCTGATCGAACGCTCCTGGCTCCGGAGGTACGAGACCACGAGGTCCTTGAGATTCCGGTCCGGCACGAACAAGGCGCCCTGCCCCCTGGCGTGGTAACAGACCTGATAACAAATAAACGTTTCCGACGGGGCCTCTGCTCACAGACCGAGTTCAAAAATCATCTTATCCACGGAGGACGTCGGGAAGGGCGTCACCTTCCCGATCACTCCCCCTTTCTTTTTCCATCTCCCCGCCCCCTCCCAGAGGACGGCGGCTTTCGCTTCTGATAACCGCCTGGGAATCGTTATAGGCGCACCCCCGAATCGAACGGACGTCCATGGTGTCCGAGGCACGAATCCGCACGTTCATCCAGGGATTCGACGAGAAACTCGGAGGCGGAATCCCCGCGGGCCATATCGTCCTGCTCGCAGGGGAATCGGGGACGATGAAGTCCACGATCGCCTTCAACGTCCTCTACCAGAACGCGCTCCGCGAGGACCGCCATGGCACGTACATCTCCCTCGAGCAGGGGAGGGAGAACCTCGCGCGGCACCTCGCCTCGATGAGCCTGAACCCGCGGGACGTGGACGACAAAGTGAGCCTCGTCGATCTCGGAATGATCCGGAGGAACCTCGACGGGATGGCGGACAAGACGTGGCTCGAGATTTTCAAGATGTACGCCTCGAACCTCAAGCGCACGCTGGCCTACGACATCCTCGTCGTCGACTCCCTGCCCGTCCTCGAGGTCATGGCGAAGTTCGAGAACCCGCGGGAGGAGTTGTTCCAGCTCTTCGAATGGCTACGGGATCTCAAGGCGACGACGATCCTGATCAGTGAGCTCAAGCCCGGCAGCGACGACTTCGGGAAGAACGGGGAGGAGTTCCTCTGCGACGGGATCATCCACACGAAGATGGAGCGGGTGGACGACGCGAACATCCAGCGGCGGATCCGCTGCGTGAAGATGCGGGCGACGGGCCACTCCCCGAATTACTACACCCTGATCTTCCAGAACGGGGTGCTCCAGGTGACGCGGATCCTCGCGGAGTGACGGCCGGGGTTCCGGCACAAACCTAATGTGGCCGGGACCTCATCCTGAGGCATCGGAGGCGCCAGGCCGCCACCGGCCCGCCTCCTTCCCTAGGAGGCACGGAGTCACGGACCCCCGGGTTTGGCGCATCCTCGCGGTCTGGGTCTTCGCGGCCCTGCTCGTCGTCCAGATTCCGGGGGACGTCGCAAGACCTTCCGCCTCCCGGCCCGACCACGACCGTATCCTCCTGACCTTCCGGACGGACGCCCCGGCGTCCGCAGTCGACTCGGCCGGCGGAACGGTCCTCGAGTCGTATCCCGCGTTCCTCGTCGCGACGGGGACCGGGGCCTCGCGGGACCTCCTGCGGCAGGCCGGGTTCCGGGTGGACGACCTCCCCGACTCCGGGTTCGTGCGCCTCGCGGGCGGCGACGTCCGGGCGGC
>MGWD01000065.1:26028-61812 GCA_001800825.1 Euryarchaeota archaeon RBG_19FT_COMBO_69_17
GCCGACGTGATGCGGTACCTCCCGCGGGACGCCTTCCTCGTGCGGGCGCCGCCGCCGGTCCTCGACGGGCTCTCCTCCCTGCGGCACGTCGACGCGGTCGGGGCCTACGAGCCCGGCTGGAAGATCCGGCCGGCTCTCGCGGACCGGGCGGGAATCGTCGATGTCCGGATCGTCGTCCTCCCGGGGCAATCCCCGGGGAGGATTGTCGCGTGGCTCGGCGACCATGGGGTCGCTCCGGGCCCGCGCCGCGGGACGGACCCGGGGATCGTGGGGACCTTCGGCCCCGATGACTTCCGATGGGTCCGGGCTCGCGTCCCGGCGGCCCTCGGAGAGGGCCTCGCCGCATTGCCGAGCGTCGAGTTCATCGACGCCGTGGGCACGCCGCGGCTCGCGAACGCGCAGACCGCGTGGGTCCTCCAGTCGAACGTGGACTCGGACTACCGCTACTGGACCCAGGGCCTCGACGGCCGCGGGCAGTTCGTCGGAATCTCGGACACGGGGGCGGACTACGACCACGTCCAGCTCCGGGAGTCATCGGGTACGATCGCGACGGGGGACCTGTACAACACGACGGACGCCTCGCGCCGGAAGGTCGTGCGGTACGTGAACATGGGTGTCTTCACGGGCCTCGTCGACTGGTCGGGCATCTCGGCCCCGTGGGACCCTGCCTCCATGATGGACAGCGACCACGCGCCGACGGGATCCGACTGCACGTTCGGGCACGGGACCGCGGTCGCCTCGACCTTCGTGGGGAACGACGACGGGCTCCCGGGCGGGACCGCGAACGACGGCGTCGCCAAGGGGGCGAAGCTCGTCGTCGAGGACATCGGCACGGTCGGGCCGGGCGGCCTGTGCAGCGGGAACGGGGACGTCCTCGACTACATCCCGGAGGACCTCGCGGACCTGTTCGGGCCCGCGGGACTCGTATACGAAGACCCCGCGGCCCCCGTGCGGATCCACAGCAACTCCTGGGGAACCGACGTCAACGAGTATGACGTCCAGGCACGGATGCTCGACGCGTTCGTGTGGTCCCATCCCGACCTCGCCGTGTTCTTCGCGGCGGGGAACGCAGGGCCGACCGCGGGGACCGTGGGGAGCCCGGGGACGGCGAAGAACGTCGTCACCGTAGGGGGGGCGGGGAACCCCGATACGAGTGCGGGTGGAGACCAGAACAGCGTCGCGGCCCTCTCGAGCCGCGGGCCCACGCCGGACGGCCGGATCAAGCCGACCCTCCTCGCGATTTTCGACGGCGATTCCGGGATGTCGGACGGGGACGCGGGGAGCGGGGCGGGCCTCGGGGACGACCACTGGCAGGGGACGAGCTACGCGACCCCCGCCGCCGCGGGCGCCGCGGCGATCGTGCGACAGTATCTCGCGGACGGCTGGTACCCCTCCGGGGCCGCCGTCCCGGGGAACGCGCGGAACCCGACCGCGGCCCTCCTCCGAGGAATCCTCATCGCCTCGGGCGTGCAGGTCACGGGGTCCGGGTCCACGGAGACCGGAAACGACCGGTGGCCGAACAACGCCCAGGGGTTCGGGCGGATCCTCCTGTCGAACGTCCTTCCCCTCGCGGGCGTGGACGCGTTCCGGACCCATCTCGTGGACGAGGCCTCGGGGCTCCTCACAGGGGAGCAGTCCACGTACGCGTTCCGCGTGACGAGCTCCGCCCGGACGCTCAAGATCGTCCTCGCCTGGTCCGACTACCCCGCGGCCATCGGGGCCGCGAAGGCCCTCGTGAACGACCTCGACCTCGAGGTCCGCGCACCGGACGGCACCCTGTACCGGGGGAACGTGTTCGGGACGTTCGCGAACGGGCAGTCCGTACCGGGCGGCACGTTCGACGCAACGAACGTCGAGGAGGCCGTGATCCTGAAGGCGCCCATGGCGGGGGAGTGGTCCGTCCGCGTGATCGGGTCGGACGTCCCCGCGGGGCCCCAGCCCTTCGCCCTCGTCGTCACGGGGAACCTCGACGCCGCGTACGGCCGCGTGGCCCTCGACCGGGGGGTGTACTCGGAGTCCGACGTCGTCCGGATCGAGGTCGAGGACGCGGACGCGGGGAGCGTCCAGGTCCGTGTCGCCTCCGGGTTCGAGGCTGCAGGCGAGACACTGACCCTGACGGGGAGCGCCTCCGCGGGGACCTGGCGCGGGTCCATCCCAACGTCCTTCGGGCCCGCCCTCGTGGACGGCGTCCTCCAGGTCCGGGACGGGGACGTGATCACGGTCACCTACGACGACGCGAGCCCGGTCCACGCCGCGACCGCGCGGGCCCGGGTCGACGCCGCCGGGCCGGCGATCTCGGAGGTCGCGGCGGACCGGCCCGGCACGCGGTCCGCGACGATCCGCTGGCGCACGAGCGAGCCCGCGACGTCAGGGGCCCGGTACGGAACCTCGCCCGCGGCCCTCGACGGGTCCGGGGACCTCGCGGAGCTGCGTCTGCAGCACGAGCTGCGCATCACGGGCCTCCAGCCCGACACCCTGTACTACTTCGACGTCGTCTCGAGGGACCGCCACGGGCACGAGACCCGCGACGCGGCGGGCGGGAACCACTACCGGCTCCGGACATCGGCTGCGGGGGACGTCCTCGTCGTGTTCGGGGACGAGACGTTCCCCGAGGAGCGGGAGGCGTCCTACGAGGCCGCCCTCGACGCCCGCGGCTGGACGTGGTCCGCCTGGCACACCGCGGCGGACGGACCGCCTCCCCTGTCCCTCCTCCAGGGGCACCGGGCCGTGGTCTGGCAGCCCGGGCTCGAGCAGTACCCGCCTTTCAACGAGACGGAGCGGGCCCTCGTGAAGACGTACCTCGACGCAGGCGGGCGCCTCCTCGTGTCGTCCCACGACACGGCGTGGGCCCTCGGGGACCTAACCTCCGGGTTCTCGACCCTGGAGACGAGAGCGTGGCTCAACGGGGTGATGAAGGCGGACCTCCTGTGCGACCCCAGGACCGTTGGGAGCCTCGTGGGCGTCGCGGGCGACCCGATCGGGGGGCCGTTCGCCGCCGGAGTCCCCTACGCGCCCCACCGAGAAGGGGGGGCCGTGGACCAGCTCACGGCGCTCGCAACGGGCGGCACGGCGATCTGGCGGGACGCCCAGACCACCGAGTGCACGCCGACCAACCGCCCCGTCGGGCTCCGGTGGGTCTCTTCGAATTCCAACGGCACCTTGGGGACGGGCGCATGGGGCGGCACCCCGTCCCGCCTCGTGTACCTCGCCTTCGAGCTCACGGGCCTCGATGCGAGCGCGACAGACATCCGGGTAGGGAGCGCGACCCGCGCGGACGCCCTCGACGCGGCCCTGCGGTGGCTCGTGTCGACGAATTCTTCCTCCCTGGACCGCGACCACCCCGATGTCCAGGTGACGGCCCCGAACGGGGGGACGTTCGCGGGCTCGCGGGTCTCGATCAACTGGACGGTGGCCTCCACGGGAGCCGCCCTCGCGTCCTTCGACGTCCTCGTGAGCGGGGACGGAGGGCAGACTTGGACCCTCCTCGCGTCGCCGGCGGCCGGGGCGCGCTCGCACCTGTGGGACCTCGCGGGCTGGCCCAACGGAGCCGAGTACCTCGCCCGCGTCGTCGGCCGCGATGCGGGAACCCCGTCCCTCGCGGGGCAAGACGATTCCGACGCGCCCTTCGCCCTGGCCCGCCCGGGAGGCGACCTCGTCGGGCCGCGAATCTGGGCGGGGAGCGTCCGCGTGGACCCGAACCCGCCCGGGGCCGCGTCCCCCGTGCGGATCAACGCGACGGGGGACGATGCGGGGACGGGCTCAGGGACGATCGCAGAGGCGGAGCTGTTCTTCGCCGCGGCGGAGCCGCTCCCGGCCGACGCAGGCACGGGGATCCCCCTGGACGCTGCGGACGGAGCGTTCGACGGCACCCAAGAGGCCTTGACCTGGTCGGGCAGCCTGGCGGCCGCGCCCGGCGCGTCCTGCGTCTGGACCCATGCCCGGGACGATGGCGGCACGTGGGGTCCCTACGAGTCCCTCTGCTTCGTCGTGATCTCCGCGGGGCCCGACGTGACGCCTCCAGCGCCCGCGCGGTCCGTGGCGGGCGGCCTGGTGAACGGGGCCGCGGACGTCGAGGTCACCTGGGAGAAGGCATGGGACGACTCCCTGTTCGGCGGGACCACGGGGTACCGGGTCCTCCGAGCGAGGACGCCCCGCGGGTCGGCCGTCGACGTGAGTGGGACGATCCTCGCGACCCGTGCCGCCTCCTACGCGTTCCTCGATCCGGGGACGGGCGCTGCGGACCCCTTCGACTATTTCTACTTCGTCGAGACGATCGACGGCACGGGGAACGGGGCCCGGAGCGGCGGCCTCCTCGCGAAAGCGCGGATCCCCGTCGCCGTGGGGAGGAACCTCCTCGGGATCCCCGTCGCGGCCGCGGACGGCAGCCTCGCGGCCCTCGCCGCCGGGCTCCCATGGGCGGACGCATGGGCGTTCGACGGCTGCGCCCGCGCGTGGACGTCCGCGCTCCCGGCCGAGGCCGCGTCCCTCGTCCTGGGGGCGGGCCAGGGGCTCTGGCTCAACGCGACAGCCGCGGGGGACCTCCTCGTCGTCGGCGCCGTCCCGGGGATCGCGAGCCTCGACCTGTGCGCGGGATGGAACCTCGTGGCCCTGCCCGGCTTCGCGGCCGGCGTGACGGTCGGCCAGCTGAAGTCGGCCACGGGCGCGACGGCCGTGGAAGGCTTCGACCCCCTCGGCCCGTTCCACCTGCGGGCCCTCGCGGACGAGGAACTCCTCGCCGCGGGCGAGGGCGTCTGGGTCAAGGTCCCCGTGCGAACGAGGTGGTCCGTCGCGGGCTGGTGAGCTCAGACCTCGGCGACGTCGAAGAGCTCCGCCTCCGGGACGCTGAAGTAGAACAGAGACTGCTCGATCTCCCTCTCCTTCGACATCTCCCGGTCCATCCGCTCCCGCCAGCCGGGCCTCAAGGAGACGCGGAGGCGGCGGCCCTCCTTCTCGAAGGTCACGGCGGGCTCGGGGGACGGCTCCACGAAGATGTTCCCCTTCCCCATCGTGCAGCCGCTCGAGAACTGGACGCCGTCGACGACGCAGAGCATGGGCGGCTCGGGCTTCGAGCGGACGACGGCGCGGAGGCCCTTGTGGTGCCCGAACGTCCGTCTCCCGACCGCCCCCATCCTCAGGCCCACGGTCACGTAGACGCCGAGGTGGCCGTGGAAGCGCTGGAGGGCCGCGAGGTCCTCAGGGAGATCCATCGCCCCAGCGAAGGCGGAACGAGTCAATAAGCTTCCGCCGGTCGACCTCCACGAGGCCCCGGAGGCGCTCGTCCGCCTCGGAGACCTTCTTGATCTTCGCGTCGAACGCCTGGATCCCGACGACGGCCCGCATGATGAGGTACGAACCCAGGCCGACGAGGGTCGCGCAGAACGCGAGAAGGGGGGCCATGAGGTACAGGACGGAGAGGATGTCCCAGAACTGGGACGTGGCCACGAGGAACGAGACGACGGACAGCGGCAGGACGAGCACTGCGATCCCTGTCTGAAAGGTCGAGAGGGACGTGCGCTTGGCCGCGAGGAGGAGCTGGACCTCCTGGAGGCGGAGGGCCTCGTAGGAGTTGTGGAGCACGGGGTCGCTAGATGAATCCGGGGTCATCCCATCCCCGCGGGCACATGGGGCGCCGCGCTATTTGAGGGTAGCGAGACGGGCCGGGCGGAGTACTTTCGCCGGATTCGCCCACCCCTCCATCGCCCCTTTTTCCGGCACGCGCACCATGGGCACCATGGGTGAGGAGCCCTGCGTCCCGTCGAGACGTCCCTCGCGTCGCCGACCGAGGTCCCCACGGGCCGCGGGCCCGACGGATGCCCGGAGTGCGGAGCGAGGCTCGTCCACGCGGACGCGTGCGTGCGCTGCGGCGCGTGCGGGTATTCCCCGTGCGGCTGAGGCCCTGGGTTCGACGGCCGTTCCAGTGGAAACGCTGTGAGCTAAACTCCCGCGTGGGCGCGGGGTCAGTGGAAGGGGGACTCAAAGGCATATGACCACCCCGGATCTTGCGCGGGACGAGCCGAGACGGGGGAGAGGCGTGCTCATCGAGTATCCGCAGGAAGAGCTCATCGCGAAGTGGGAGGACTTCTTCGAGGAGATGGGCTACCAGTCGCGGATCATCTCCGTGGCGGACCGGTACCCGGAGGAGCGGACCCTCGAGGTCCCCTTCGACGATCTGAACCGGTTCGACACGGACATGGCCATCTTCCTCATGCGCCACCCCCTGAACGCCCTGACCGCGGGGGAGGAGGCGGTCCGGAGGCTCGTGCCGCCGGGGGAGGAGGCCCTCCAAATCCACCTGCGGATCAAGGGCCTGCCGCGGGACCGGAGGATCCAGATCCGGGACCTGCGGGCGAAGCACCTGGGGCAGTACATCGCGGTCGAGGGGCTCGTACGGAAGTCGACCGAGGTCAGACCACGGGTCGTGGGTGCCTTGTTCCAGTGCCTGCGCTGCGGGACGATCCTGAAAGAGGAGCAGGACGGGCAGAACTTCCGCGAGCCTCTGGAGTGCTACGAAGAGCAGGGCGGATGCAAGCGCTCCGCGAGCGCGACGAAGTTCAAGCTCCTCACCGAGACTTCCTTGTACCTCGACACCCAGAAGCTGGAGATTCAAGAGGCGCCCGAGGGACTCCGAGGAGGCGAAGAGCCCCAGCGCCTGACTGCATACGTGGAGGACGACCTGACCGGTCGCATCACGCCAGGACAACGCGTGGTCTTGAACGGCGTCCTGCGCAGCGTGCAAAAAGGCCGACCGGGGGCGAAGTCGACGCTCTTCGACATCTTCACGGACGTGAATTCGGTCGAAATGGAGCAGGTCGAATTCGAGGAGATCGAAGTCACCGAGGAGGACGTCCGTCTCATCCGAGTAGCGGGCATGAACCCGGACATCGTGCGGATGATGGTGAATTCGATCGCACCATCAATCTACGGATTGCATATGGAGAAAGAGGCCCTCGCCCTTCAGCTCTTCAGCGGCGTGGCCAAGGTCATGCCCGACGGCCGTAGAATTCGCGGCGACATTCATATCCTCTTGGTCGGCGACCCGGGTACCGCGAAATCAGAGCTCCTTTCCTACATGAGTCGGCTTTCGCCGCGCGGCATCTACGCGACGGGCAAGGCGGCAACGGCCGCGGGATTGACGGCCAGTGCCGTTCGGGATGAGTTTGGTGAGGGGCGCTGGACCTTGGAGGCGGGCGCTCTTGTACTCGCGGACAAAGGCCTCGCCTGTCTTCACCCCGATGCTCGGGTGTTCGTGAATGGCGCTCCGCGTAGAATCGGTGAGATCTTCGATGAGGCGCGCGTGGTCACGGCCACATCCCGCGGACGCGCGTTGGAGCTCTCCCCGCTCGGTGTCCGCACGACAAGCCTTGACTTGGAGCTCATGAGTGCCTCGAGGCCTGTCGTCCCGTTCGTGGCTCGGCGTCGGTATACCGGCCCGATACTCCGGGTGCTCCTTGATTCCGGCTTCGAGTTGCGGCTCACGCCTGACCACTTGGTCCTCGAGGGAAGCCGCCTCGAATGGATGCGACTCCAGGACATTCCCCCCACGGGCCGACTCGTGGCGGTTCAGAAGCTGCCGAGCGAGAGTGCTCCCGTGTCCCTGCTCGACATCCTCCCGGATGACTGGATCGTTCAGCTTGCCGCCGACCAGCGGAGAGAGCTCAGGTCCCTATTCAGCCAACGATACTCCAGCCTGGCCGAAGTCAATCGCGCGTATGGACTCCGGCGTGAGGCGTTGGCTCGCCGGGATGCAATCCGCGTAGGCCAACTCAGGAGAATCCTCAGGGACTTGGGCCTGTACGAAACGTGGAAGGACCGACCCCTCGCATTCGGTCGAACGTCGTCGACCGAACGACTCCGCGTGGCGAGAATCACGCCTGAACTAGGCTATCTCCTGGGCTTCATCCTTGGAGACGGTCATGTCGCCGTCAGCAAGCGCCGATCATCCATCGGCATCTTCCAGTCGAGAGTCAACCTGAGGCAAATCCAGCAGATACTCCGTCTCACCAAGGCGGTCACCTCCCGTCCCTGGGGGATGCATGCTCGCGAAATGAGGAGCGAAATCCGGGGACAAAGGGTTCGGACGTCGTCATACCACATGCATCGCAGCTCCAACCTACTGGCTTTCGTGTACTCTTGGTTGACGCGGGACGATTGCGCGAACCTCCTCAGGCTCGACGATGAGGCGCTCCGCGGATTCTTGGCGGGCGTCGTCGACGCCGATGGCTGCATCTCGATCCGACGATCGGCAAAAGCGGGCCGAACCTACGAAAATGCGGACGTCGAGCTGCTGATCTCTGGGAGTCGGGATCTGAACCTGACCCTCATGCATGCCCTTCGGCGATTCGACATCTTCGCCCGGCTTCGAGAAGGCGCGGCGGTCCACCGGATCCAGATCACCGCGCGAGGGGATGTGTCACGGCTCTTGGAGTGTATCTCTCCTTACTCCGTGAAATGGAAACGGATACCCCATCGCAGAACGCGAATCACCGGCCAGCACGACGAGGCACCAGCCGTGGTTGTGCAGAGACTCCTGCGAGAGATACAGCCCCAGCCGTACCGCCTCTTGGATAAGGGACTCTGGAGCACCTATCACGACTACAGGCGGGGGCTACGGAGGCCGCGAAAGGAGCCGTTGGCGAAGCTGACGCACGCGCTCCGTCGCTGGTGTTCGAAGGAACAGTACGAGCGACTGATCGCACTGAGTCGCAACGATTATGCTCTCGACAGAATCCGACAGGTCCACGTGGAGGAATATGACGGCTACGTGTACGACCTGCGGGTTCCTACGGGAGAGAGCTTTCTCTGCGACGGCGTCGTTGTCCACAACTGTATTGATGAGCTGGACAAGATGAATCCGCAAGACCGATCCGCAATCCACGAGGCACTCGAACAGCAGCGGATCAGTGTCGCAAAGGCGGGAATCACCGCCGTCCTGCAGGCCCGATGCGCCGTCTTGGCCGCGGCGAATCCGAAGTTCGGCAGGTTCGACGAACACAAGTACATCTCGGAACAAATCGACCTCCCACCTACGCTTTTGTCGAGACTAGATGTTATCTTCTCGATGATCGACCGACCGGAGGCGGAAAGGGATCGGCAGCTCGCGCAGCACATCCTGAAGGGACACCGAGTCGGAGAAATCGTCAAACGTCGCGAGGAGGGGTCCAGTACCCCCGAAATGAAAGAGCTTGAGGAGCCGTACACTCCCTACTTCAGCCCGGACTTCCTACGCAAATATGTCGCCTACGCGAAGCGGATTTACCCCGTGATGACGGATGAGGCCATGACCGCGATCGAGCGGAAGTACCTCGAGATCCGCAAGACGGGGGAAGCCGCCGGGTCGAGCGTCCCCATTACCCCGCGACAGCTCGAGGCCATTATCCGCCTTTCCGAAGCGAGCGCGCGCCTGCGCTTGAGCAACGAAGTCACCGTCGATGACGCAGACCGCGCCGTCCGGATCGTCGAGTACTGGATGGGCAAGGTCGCTGGAGAGGAGGGGCGGTTCGACATCGACATCATCCAAACGGGGATCAGCCAGTCCCAGCGCGAACAGATCATCTCCCTGCGGGACATCATCAGCGAGCTCGCCGGACCGGAGGGCGTCGCGGACTATGAGGACATCGTCCGGGTGGCCCAAGACCGCGGGATCCCGCCCGCGAAGGTCGACGCCTGGCTCAAGCGGTGGGCCCAGGAAGGGGAGATCTACAGCCCCGTGAAGAACAAGTACAAGCTCGTCGAGCGGTTGTAGGAACGCACTTATCGCCCGCGGCTCATCCCAAGGCCAGCCCATGCCGATCCGGATGAAGGTGTACCGCCAGGGGACGGAGATCCTCGTGGCGGCCGCAGACGCGGACCTCATCGGGAGGACGTTCCGCGAGGGGAAGTTCAAGATCGAGGTAGGCCGGTTCTACGAAGGGGACGTCGTGAGCGAGGAGGCTTTCCTCGAGCAGCTCGAGGGCGCGACGATCGGCAACTTCGTCGGCCGGGAGACGATCGAGGCCGCGAAGAAGGGCGGATACGCGAGCGACGAGGGGACCCTGTGGATCGGCGGGGTGCCCCACGCGCAGTACATCCTCGTGGTCGGATGACGCTCCGCGGGTCGGGTTACGTGCGGGACGCGCGGCGGCCGTTCCGCCGGGACGACCGCCGGGACGGACTTCGGGATCTCCGCCACCGCCGCCAGGCGGTCCGCGCGTGCTTCTTGAGCAGGAGGGCGTACTGGCCCATGAGAGTGTGGGTCGCGAGGCCGAGTAGGACCCCGATCCCCGTGAGGGTCGTCGTGAGGAACTCGAGGAAGGGGATTGGGCTGCCCGCGGTCAGGGTGTGGTACGCGAGGCGGCTCGCGAAGCCCAGGGACGTCAGGCCGATCCCGAGGCCGACGAAGAACCGGCCCCGTGGAATCCGCCCCTGGAGGAAGTACCAGCCGCCGAGGAGGACGAGGACGGCCCCGAACGCGGTCGTGAACCCGAGGACCGCGAGGAAGCCATAGAGCAGGAAGAGGGGCGGGTTCGCGAGGTGGGGCGCGAGGTACTGCGCGTAGATCGCCACGAGGACGGGGTTGGAGAGCTCCCCCGCGAGGAGGAAGGAGGCGCTCAGGACGCACAGGGCGACCGCGTCCCGGTGCTTAATCCTCCGCTTCTGCCACCAGGACTTCGCCCGGGCCATGGACCCGCGGGCGACGACCGCGCGGCTACTTATGGCCTTGCGTCCCGCTATCATCCCCCGCGGGGCCGGGAGCCAGCGCTTAAGTAGCGCGGGGACGTTCGAATCCCCGTCCATGTTCTGCGTCGAGTGCGGGCGGGAGGGCCCGACGACGGGGGGCCTGTGCCCCGCGTGCTTCGCGAGGAAACATCCCCTCGTGGACCCTCCGCCCCACGTGGACGTGCCGCGATGCCAGGCGTGTGGGTCGCTCCTCGTCGGGTCAACGTGGACGCGGGCCGAGCTAGATCAGGCGGTCCCCACGATCCTGCGCGCGAAGGTCCCGGGCCGCCCGCCCTTCGCCCGGGTCCGCTTCACCCACGTGGCGCGGGAGGAGGACGCGAACAACTTCGCCCTCACGGTGAAGGCCTCCACGAGCCACGAGGGCCTGGAGCTCGTCCAGGACTTCCACACCCGCCTCCGCCTCAAGCCCTCCCTCTGCGACCCCTGCGCGAAGCAGCGGAGCCGGTATTTTGAGGGGATCGTCCAGGTGCGGGCGGAGGACCGCGGCCTGACCCCGGGGGAGCTGCGCGCCGTCCGGACGTTCGTCCAGGCCCGCGTGGACCGCGCGGCGCGCGAGTCGTCCGAGTTCCTCTCCCGCGTGGAGGCGACCCACGGCGGCCTCGACTTCTACGTGAGCTCGAACGCGCTCGGGAAGGTCCTCGCCCGGGAACTCGCGTCCGCGTTCGGGGGGACCTTGACGACGTCGTCGAAGCTGTTCGGTCAGAAGCAGGGGAAGGAGGTGTACCGGGTGACGAGCCTCGTCCGCCTGTCCGCGTTCCGCCCGGGGGACGTCGTGCGGCGCAAGGGCGCCCTCTCCGAGGTCACGAAGGTCGCGACGTTCCTCGTCCTCCGGGATCTCGTGTCAGGGGAGGAGCGACGGTTCCGGCCGAGGGACCTACGCGGGGCCGTCCGCGTGGACGCGGAGCGCTTCGCCGCGGACCTCGAGCCGGCGGACGCCGACGACGCGGTCGTCGCGACCCATCCCGAGACCGGAGCCCAGCGCGCCGTCACGTCCCGCGGTCCCCTGAAGCGGGGCCGGGCCGTCGTCGTTTGGACCGCGGACGCGGCCTTCCTGTCCGCCCTCCCGGGGGACCCCTCGAAGGGTTAAAGGCGACGGGGCCCTTGCCCGGGCGATGAAGGTGCCCGTGGGCGTCCGGGCCCTCGACGACCTCCTGGGGGGAGGGCTCGAGGACGGTTGCATCACCCTCCTCCACGGGGAGGCGGGGAGCGGGAAGACGAACCTCTGCCTCCAGGTCGCCCGGAACGCCGTGCGCCTGGGGAAGAAGGTCATCTACATCGACACGGAAGGGGTGAGCCTCGAGCGGCTGCGGCAGATCTGCGGGGACGACTTCGACGTCGTCGTGAGGAACATCCTGTTCTCCGAGCCGTACACGTTCGACGAGCAGGAGAGCCTCATCGAGAAGGCCGTGAAGCTCGCGGCGAGCAAGGAGGACGTCGGGCTCATCGTAATCGACAGCGTGACGATGCACTACCGCCTCACGATGAAGGACGAGACGCGCCGGGACGAGCGTCACTCCCTCACACGGCAGATCGCGCGGCTCCTCAAGGTGTCCCGGGAGCGCGGAATCCCCGTCCTCCTGACGTCCCAGGTGTACACGGACCTCGACTCGGGGCGGTTCCTGCCCCTGGGCGGGCACATGCTGAGCCACAACGCGAAGGCGATCGTCCGCCTCGAGAAGGCAGGGCCGAGCGCGCGGCTCGCGGTCCTCGAGAAGCATCGGTTCAAAGAGGAGGGCGGGAGGGCCCCGTTCCGGATCACGGGGCGCGGACTCGAGGACTATGGGCCGGACGGCGGACGCCCGGCGTAGTGCCGGAGGAGCTCTTCCGCGTACGTCTTGGCCTGGGCGTAGTCCCCCGCCTCGAAGGCCGCCCGGGCGCGCTTCAGCGTCTCCCGGTCCGCCCGCACGTCGGCGCCGCGATCACGCGCCTCCTTCGCGGCCTCGAGGGCCCGGGTCATCGGCTCGAGCGCCTGCAACCTCGCCGCCTGAACAACGGGATCGGGGGGCGGCCGTCGGAACCACTTCACGGGGGGAGATGGCGATGGAGAGGCGATGAAGCTTGCCTCGCCCGAACGTCACCGCACCCGCGTGCGCTGGGCGTCGAGGAGCGCGTCGAGGAGGTCCCTCGCGGCGGAATCGAGGGGCGGGATCCGGTCGAGGGCCTCCCGCGCGAGGCGCAGGTTCTCCGAAATCCGGGCCTCCATGACCGGGAGGACGTGGTCCCGGAGGAGCCTTCGGATGAGGGCGATGTCCGCCTTCGTCGATCGACGTCCGCGGCCGTAGGCCCGCAGGAACGACGCGCGGTCCTTCCCGCGTAGGCGGTCGAGGGCGAGAACGTACAGGCGCGTGCGCTTGCCCTGGCGGATGTCCCCCTCCGAGGATCCGCCGATCCGGGAGGCGACGACCCCGGACCCGAGGAGGTCGTCCCGGTCTTGGAAGGCAATCGCGAACCGGAGGGCATACTCCTCGAGGGCCTGGCGGGCCCCGAGACCCGCGCCCGCCGCGATCGCCGCCGTGGCGGCGGCCCCGAGGTACAGCCTCGCGGTCTTCGCCTCGCTCATCTGCACGTAGTCGGCCTCGGGCACGCGGTCGAGGATCTCGAAGTCGATATCGAGCCCCTGCCCATCGCTCAGGACGAGGTCCACGTCCGTGAGCTCGGAGAGCAGGGCCACGCGCACGGAGGACGGCAGGTCCTCCGCGCCCTGGATCGCCCGCTCCGCGAGGGACCGGATCCGGAGGGCGTCGAGGATCGCCTGGGACGCGCCGTACCGATGGCGGCGGGTGCGGAAGACGACCGCGGGCTTCGAGGCGTCGGCCCCCCGGTAGAGGCGGGCGTTCGCGGCCCAGGCGCTCGGGAGCGTGCGTCGCCGCTCGTCCTCGTCCATGATGTCGTCGAGGAACAACGTGTAGAGGTGGTACCACTCGAGCCAGGTCGCCGCCCGTTCGAGGGACGAGGAGGGCGGCGTGCCCGAAAGGAGCCGGTACCCTGCGAGGGCGAGGGCGTAGCGGTACCGCTTGCCCGCGAAGAAGAGCCGCGCGTTCGAGCGGAGGGTCCTCGACGACGGGTGCTTGGAGCCGGGGTGGTCCGCCGTGAACTCGTCCCAGATCGCGGCGAGGTGGGCGTTCGACGCGTCCCGGTGCGGCCGGAGGAGGGCCTCGAGCCGCTCCCCGGCGGACCCGCCGTCGGACGGCATGGGCTCAGCCCTCGTCCGCGAGCTCGAGCCAGTCCGCCGTGGGCCGGGCGACGACCGCGTGCCGCTCCCGGAGCTCCTCGATCGACGAGGCCCCCGTAAGGAACATCGCGGCCTTGAGCTCCTCGACGACCCCGCGGAGCTCTGCGGCGACGGCCTCGGGGGAGGCCTTCGCGGCCTCGAGGAGGGGCCTCGCCATGCCCGAGGCCGTCGCGCCGAGGGCGATGCCCTTCGCCACGTCGAGTCCCGTGCGGACCCCGCCCGTGGCGACGATGGGCAGGCCGACGTCCGAAAGGACGACGCTCGCGGGGGTCGGGATCCCCCAGTTCCAGAACGTGGCCCCGAGGCGCTCCTTCATCGTGGACGCCTCCTTCCGGGCGCGGTAGTACTCGACCGCGCTGAACGAGGTCCCGCCAAGGCCGCCGACGTCGATCGCCTTCACGCCGGCTTTCTTCAAGGCGAGGGCCGTCCGCCGGGAGATGCCCGCGCCCGTCTCCTTCGCCATCACGGGGAAGCGGGCCGCGAGGGCCTTGACCGCGGAGAGGACGCCCCGGGCCCGGCGGTCCCCTTCGGGCTGGACGACCTCCTGGAGGAAGTTGAGGTGGACGATGAGGGCGTGGGCCCCGACCATGTCCATCGCCCGCTTCGCGTCGGCGGGCCCGTACGCGCGCTTCGCCCCCTGGGGAACGAGCTGGGGCGCGCCGAGGTTCGCGAAGCGCAGGGGGACGGCGTGGTCCTTGACGACCGCGTACGTGTCCTCGAGCTCGGGTTTCTCGAGGGCCGCGCGCTGGGACCCGACGCCCATCGCGACGCCGACCTCCGCGGCCCCGCGGGCGAGGTTCTCGTTGATCTCCCGCCCCATCCCGAAGCCCCCGGTCATCGAGGAAATCACGAGGGGCGCCTCGAGCCGGCGGCCGAGGAGCTTCACGGACGTGTCGATATCGTCCAGGTCGATCTCCGGGAGGGCCTCGTGGACGAGCCGCACGTCGTTCCAGAAGTTGTACTCCGCGGAGACGTTCTCCTCGAGGATGATGTTCACATGCTCCGCCTTCCGCTGCTCCGTCCTCGAGGGCTCCGCCATTTCAGGGGCCTCCGACCACGCGCGTTCCCGCGACGGGCCGACCGCGCACGGCATCCCGGACGCGGTTCTTTACGTTACCGTTGACGATCATCGCCTCCCCCGCATGGGACGCGATCTCGAGCATCCGGCGGACCTTCCCCTCGATGCTCCCCGTGACGTCCGGGATGCCCGCGGGGGTGAAGTCGATCCCGTCGAGGTCCGAAGCCCGCACGGACTCGAGGAGCCTCACGTCCCTCCGGCGCTTCGGGTCCGCGGTGAAGAGGCCGTCCACGTCCGCGACGAAGACCGCGCGGGTGGGCCGGAACGCCTTCGCGAGTTCGAGCATGAGGACATCCCCCGAGCAGATCGCAAGGCCGCGGGTGCGGTCCCGCACGACGTCCCCGAAGGTGACCGGCGTGAGGCCGAGGACGACATAGTCCCGGAACGCCTTCCAATCGAACGAGGCCACCCGGCCGTCGTCCATCGACAGGAGGGCGGACGGCGGCAGGGACACGGGGGCCAGGCCAGCCTTCAGGAGGGCGTCGACGACGAGGGCGTCGAGGACCTTCACATCCCGCTGGACCCGCGCGCCCGCGGCGAGCTGGTCCTTGCCGAGGAACGCGTCCCCGAGGCGATGGCGGCGGGCGAGGATGTGGCCGAAGGACCCGGCGCCGTGGACGACGAAGAGGGACTCCGGGGCCCCGGCGAGCTCCTTCGCGAGCCGGGCGATCGCGGCCTTCCGGGCCACGCGGAGGCGCGCCTTGTCCGTGAGGACGCTCCCGCCCAGCTTCACGAGGATCATGGACGGGGCCGGCGACGGACCGGCCCGCACTTAACCCTTTCCCGGGAGGCGGGCGGGCCCGCGGAAGGTCGCGAAGGATTATATAGAGCCCCCTCCTTCGAGCGCCTCCTGCCATGACGCGCAAGCCCGCGAGCATGTACCGCGAGATCCGGGGCCAGGCGTACACCCGGAAGGAGTACATGGGCGGCGTCCCCGGGATCCGGATCAGCCAGTTCGACATCGGCGACCTCCGGACGACGTTCCCCGTGAAGATCCACCTCGTCGCGAAGGAGCAGTGCCAGATCCGGCACATCGCCCTCGAGGCGGCCCGCGTGAGCGCGAACCGGTACATCGCGAAGAAGGCGGGGAACGGGTACCACCTGAAGCTCCGCGTGTACCCGCACAACGTCCTGCGGGAGAACAAGATCGCGACGGGGGCGGGCGCGGACCGGATCTCGGAGGGGATGCGGGCGGCCTTCGGCGCGCCGACGGGGACGGCGGCCCGCGTGCACCCGGGCACGAAGATCTTCACGATCAGCACGACGGAGGACCACGTGGACGACGCCAAAGAGGCCCTCCGCAAGTGCGGCGTGAAGCTGCCGACGCCCTGGCGGCTCGAGATCGAGCGCCCCCCCAAGAAGTAGGCGGGGCCGAGGGCGCAGGTTTTTCTCATCCGGCGCGTGTCGTCGGGAGCCCATGGACGAGACGGCACGCCTCCTCGAGGTCATCCGAGGCCGCAATGCGAAGACCGTGGGCCTCCAGTTCCCCGTCGGGCTGAGGACGAAGGCGGTCGACCTCGCGCGGGAGATCGAGGAGGCGGCGGGCGTCACGTGCCTCGTGTCCGCGGACCCCTCCTTCGGGGCGTGTGACGTCCCCGAGATGCCCGTGGACCTCATCGTCCACCTGGGCCATGCGCCCATGCCGCACCTCCGGTACGAACGGGTGTTCTTCTACGACCTCCCGGGCCCGGCCTTGGAGTCTCTCGCGTTCGTCGACGCCGCCCTGCCGCTCCTCCCGAAGCGGGTCGGCCTCCTGACGACGACCCAGTTCCGGGGATGGCTCCCGAAGATCAAAGAGCACCTCGAGTCGAAGGGGCACGAGGTCCGAATCGGGGAGCCCGACCGCCGGGTCGCGTACGCGGGCCAGCTCTTGGGCTGCGACTACCACACCGCGACGGCCGTCGCGGGCGACGTCGACGGATACCTGTACATCGGCACGGGGGACTTCCACCCCCTCGGGGTCGCGATGCTCGTCGACAAGCCTGTCGCCATCGCGGACCCGGAGCGGGGGACCGCGCGGACCCTCGCGGATCTCAAGGACCGCGTCGTGCGGCAGCGCCACGCGGCGATCGCCCGCGCCCACGACGCCCGGACGTTCGGGATCATCGTCTCCCGGAAGACCGGTCAGGCCCGGATGGAGCTCGCACGGGACCTCAAGGGGCTCGCGGAGACGCACGGCAAGGCCGCGCAGATTTTCCTGATGGACCTCGTGGCCCCGGAGTTCCTCGAGGGGTACCGCGTGGACGCCTGGGTCAACACGGCGTGCCCGAGGATCGCGATCGAGGACGTCCTCCAGTACAAGCGGCCCATGCTGACGCCCCAGGAGTTCGAGATCGTCCTCGGGCAGCGGGCCTGGGAGGACTACGTCTTCGACGAGATCCGGGCGTGACGCGTCATCCGACGAGCCATGATGCCCGTCGCGGCGGCCATCGCGGCGCCCGCGGCGGCGCCCGCGTAGAACCCGAAGAGGAGCCCGACGTTCGAGCCGCTGGATGCGGGGCCGGGAGGGACGCTCGCCCAGGCCAGGGTCAGGACCTCCGTGAGCCCGCCGCCGAGGAGGCCCGCGAAGGCCCCCGCGAGGCCTCCGGCGAGGAGATCGACGGGGACGCGTCCCGGGCCGGGGGACGTCCCTGAGTTCCGGAAGAGACCGACGAAGAGGCCCGCGACGGTCGCGAAGAGGAGTCCGCCGAGGAGCCCTGCGAGACCGGCGTTCGTGCGGAACGTCCCCTCGAGGGACGTGGCGATGTCCAAGGCGAACCATCCGAGGACCGCCGCCGCGAGGAGGCCCACGGCGGCCCCGGCGAGCCCTCCGATCGCGGTCCCGCGGAGCCTCGTGAGCGCCGTGCCCGCGATCCCACCGACGACGGACCCCGCAAGGGCTCCGCCCGCGAACCCATATACGATTCCGTCCGCATAGTAGCCGTCAGGCGTTGCCACGCTTGCACGCCCGATCGCGCCGACGAAGAGGCCCGCGAGCCCTCCGAGGAGGGCCCCGAGGAGGCCACCCACTGGACCGTCCCGCGATGCCGACCGTTCCGCCATGGGCCCAGGCAGCGGACGGGGGGCGCATAAAGGCACCGTGCGGCGGGGCGTGCCCTCCGCCTGGCGAATCGCGGCTCGGATTAGGTCGGGAGAGCCCTTCGAAGACCTTCAAGGGACGCCGCTCGGAATCGATCGAGCTCTTGAGACATCCGCGCGCAGTAGGCCTCGCACCGCCGGATGGCCTCGGCCCGGGACCTGGGGGCCGCGGAGGGCCCCACGTACTCGTTGACTTGCACGCGCCGACCGCCCTTCGTCTCGTAGTGCCAGAAGTAGAGGTACGGGCGGCCCCGGACCTCGTGGACGTACACGCCGCAGCCGACCTGCATGCCTCACCCATCGTGTTATAGTTATTTAACTATAACGAGGGGGAGCGCGAACGCACCCGCGGAAGGCCTTTTCCCGCGGCCCGCGTTACCCGCCCCATGGCCCCCTCCGCCGTCGTCCTCCTCTCCGGGGGCATGGACTCCACGACGGCCCTCGCGATGACCCGCGCGCAGGGCGAGGACGTCGTCGCGCTCACGATGGACTACGGCCAGCGGCACCGGAAGGAGATTGAGGCCGCGAGGAAGATCGCGATGCACTTCCGGGTGAAGGACCACCGGGTCGTGACCCTCGACCTGACCGCGATCGGCGGGTCCGCCTTGACTGACCGTAGGATCCGGATCCCCGAGCAGCGCCGGCTCGAGGAGATCGGCCAGGCCATCCCCGTGACGTACGTGCCCGCGCGGAACACGATCCTCCTCTCGTACGCCCTCGGCCTCGCGGAGGTCACGGGCGCGAACGCCATCGTGATCGCCGCGACGGCCGTCGACTACTCAGGGTACGTGGACTGCCGCCCCGAGTTCTACCGCGCGTTCCAGGAGGTCGCCCGCCTGGGCACGAAGCGCGGGGTCGAGGGGGACGTCATCGAGATCCGCACGCCGCTCATCGCGATGTCGAAGGCGGAGATCGTCCGGAAAGGGGAGGACCTCGGCGTGCCGTGGGCCCTCACCTGGTCCTGCTACAAGGGCGGGGAGAGGGCCTGCGGGGTCTGCGACTCCTGCCAGCTCCGCCTCAAGGGGTTCCGGGAGGCGGGCGCCCGCGACCCCCTCCCGTACGCGCGCCTCCCGAAGGCCGCGAAACCGGGTTAAATAATGGGGCCGGCATCTCCGGGACGGCCATGGCGGTCGGGTCCGTCGGAACGGCGAAGCCCGGGGAGACGTTCCTCGTCAGCGAGTGCTACCCGACGATCCAGGGGGAGAGCTCCCTCGTCGGCACACCGACGATCTTCGTGCGGCTCTACGGCTGCAACCTCCGATGCCGCTGGTGCGACTCCATGCACGCGGTGGAGGGCGGGGAGTTCACGGAGCGGTCCGTCCGGGACGTGACCATGGAGGTCGTCCGGCTCTCGCAGGGGGAGGGCCCGACCCGGTTCCGCGGGATCCACCACGTGTGCTGGACGGGCGGGGAGCCCCTCCTCCAAGGGCGGTCCATCGCGCGGGCGATCCGCGAGCTGCCGCCGGACTTCGTCCACTCGATCGAGACAGACGGGGAGGTCGACCTCGGACCCTTCGACGCGGACGTCGGGTCCGCCCGGGACGAGGGCAGGGTCCGGTACGTCATGGACGTGAAGTGCCCCGGCTCCGGGATGACGCCCCGTAGGGCGTTCGAGAACCTCCGGCTCCTCCGCCGGACGGACGAGGTCAAGTTCGTGATCCTCGACCGCGGGGACTACGACTTCGCGAGGCGTGTCCTCGCCGACCATCCCGTCCCGGCGGGCACGGTCCTCTTCTCCCCCGCGGCCCTCGCCCACCACGTGGCCAAGGGCCTCGACCCCGCCGCCCTCGCGTCGTGGATCCTCGAGGACCGCCTCGACGTCCGGCTCCAGCCCCAGCTCCACAAGTTCCTCTGGCCCGGGCGCGAGCGGGGGATCTGAGCCTCACCCGAGGAGGGAGGCGAAGAAGGGGCCCGTGAGGACGAGGACCCCGAGGCGGAGGAGGTCGGAGACCATCCCCACGCGGAACATGTCCCAGATCTTCACGTACCCGGACGAGTAGACGATCGCCATGGGCGGGGTCGTCGAGGGGATCGCGCTCGAGATCGAGCAGGCGAGGGCGGCCGCGACGATGGGGCCGATGGGGCTCACGCCGGCCCCGAGGGCGAGGCTCGCGGCGATCGGGCAGGAGATGAGCGCGGCCGCCGTGTTCGACGCCGCGTACGACAGCACGAAACCGAGCCCCGCGGACACGGCGAAGATCGTCCACGCGTTCGCGGAGGGCCCCAGGGCCGACGCCACGCCGGACCCGATCCAGTCCGCGAAGCCGCTCCGGTCGAGCCCGAGGCCGAGGGCGATCCCGCCGCCGAAGAGGAACACGACGTTCCAGTCGATCCCGTCCGCAATCTCCTTCCACCGAAGGACGGGCTCGTCCTTGACCCGGACGAGGCCCGCGGCGAGGATCACGAGGACCGCGGGCATCGCCTCCGGCATGACGACGGCGAGGGTGTCCGCGAGGGGCCCCAGGGACGGGTTCGCCTCCCCCGCGATCCGAACGAGGGACGGCAGCAGCCAGAGGCCGATCGCGACGAGGAGGAGGCCCGCGACGGTCTTCTCCCCGCGGCTCATCCGGCCGAGGTCCCGGCGGGCCTTCTCGAGCTTCTCGCGGTCCACCCGGAGGACCCGCATCTCCGGCTTGATGAAGGCGAACGTGACCCACCACGAGATGAAGAGGCCGAGGATCGCCTGGGGCGTCCCGACGAGGAACCAGTCGAAGAACGTGAGTTCGGAACCGACCTGGGCCGCCGTCGCCTTCGCGATGAGGTTCGGGGGGGTGCTGATGAGGAGGAGCATCGCGCCGGCCGTCGCGGCCTGGGCAAGGGCGAGGGTGCTCGCCTCGGAGAAGCGGGAGCCGGCCTTCACACCGACCATCGAGAGGTAGGCGACGAGGAACGGCAGGACGACAGCCGTGGACGCCGTGATGGAGCCCGTGAGGGTGAGGAGGAACACGGGGAGGCTGCAGACGAAAAGGGCGGCGACCTTCGGGTTCGAGCCCTTGTAGAGGGACGCCAGCTGCACGCTAAGCCGCCGGTCGAGGTCCCACTTCCGGAACGCGGCCGCGAGGACGAACCCCGCGAGGAAGATCCAGATGATGGGGTCCGTGAACGAGGAGAGGGAGGCTTTCCAGTCTACGACCCCCGTGGTCGACAGGAGCAGGGGCGCGAGGAGGGCCGCGATCCCGAGGGGGACGCACTCCGTGAGCCACCAGGTCAGCATCCAGAGGAGGGTCCCGAGGGCGAGCTGGGGGCCCCAGGGCATGCCCGGCGGCGCGACGGCGACCATCGACGCGGGGGCGGGCAGCGCGAGGACGAGGAGGAAGAGGGCGGGGCCGAGGACGAGGCCCCCTCGCTGCCTCGGGAGGGCACGGAAGTGGGGGCGGATGGGGAGTTTCGCGGGACCACCGACCCAAGGTCCGACGGCCGTACCGGGAGAATAGTTCTTGTAGTCTCCGACCTTCGGCAGAGACGTGCGCTGGGAGGAAACCGAGCACACGGCGGACGTCGGGATCCGGGCGTACGGGCAGACGGCCGGGGAGCTCTTCGCGAACGCAGCCGAGGGGATGTTCAGCCTCGTGGCCGACCTCGACGGCGTGCGGCCCGTGGGCGAGGTCGAGGTCCGGGTGACCGCGGACGACGCTCCGTCCCTCCTCGTGAAGTGGCTCTCGGACCTCCTGTACCTCCACGAGACGGAGCACCTGCTGTTCCGGTCCTTCGACGTGAGGATCGAGGGGACGTCCCTCCAGGGGAAAGCCCGCGGCGAGGCGATCGACAAGGAGCGCCATGAGCTCAAGCTCGTGATCAAGGCCGTGACGTACCACCGCCTGTCCGTGGATCTCGAGCGCGGGGTCGCGGAGATCATCTTCGACATCTAGGGATACCATGATCCAGGGCGTGACGTTCGACTGGTGGCACACGATCGCGGAGACGCCCTGGCCCGACTTCGACGCGCGCATGCGACGGCTTCGGATCGACGGGATCCGGGAGGCGTTCCTCGCGGACGGAGTGCCCTTCGAGGACGGCGTCCTCGAGCGCGCGTACGACCGTCACACGGAGTTCCTCGAGGCTCGCTGGGCGACGACGGCGGACCTCGATGCGGAGGAGCAGACGAGCGCGTTCCTCGGGTTCGCGGGAGCCGACCCGAAGGACCCGCGTCTCCGGGGGTCCGTCCAGGAGGCCTTCGGGCAGGCGATCCGCGCGAAGCTTCCGGTCCTCTACCCGCATATCGCGCAGACCCTGGCCCGGCTCAAGCGGGAAGGGTACGCGGTCGGCCTCGTGTCAAATACGGGCCGCACGTGGGGGCGGTTCCTGCGGCCGATCCAGGACGAGATGGGGATCGGGAAGCACTTCGACGTCCGCGTGTTCTCCGACGAGGTCCGCGCGCGCAAGCCGGATCGACGGATGTTCGAGGCCGCGCTCGGCCCCCTGCGGCTCCCTCCGGGAGCCGTCGTCCACGTCGGGGACGACGTCGCGGCCGATGTGGAGGGCGCCCGCGCGGCCGGCATGCGGACCGTCTGGTTCAACACGGGACTCTGGCCCGGGGCGAGGGCCGACCACGCGGACGCGGAGATCCGGGACCACGAGGAGCTCTTCGACGTCCTGGGGAGGTGGCGCGCGTGAAGGCGACAGCGACGGCCCACCCGATCCAGGGGCTCGTCAAGTACCATGGGCTCTCGGACGCCGTCCTCCGACTCCCGTTCCACGACTCGATCAGCGTCTGCACGGCGCCCCTCACGACCCGCACGACGATCGAATTCGGCGCCCCCGCGGACTCCGCCGTCCTCGACGGCCGCCCGCTCACGGGCCATGAGATGGAGCGCGTCCTCGCCGTCGTCGACGAGGTCCGCCGCCGGGCGGGCCTGCGTGAGCCGTTCCGGATGGTCTCCGTGAACGACTTCCCGTCGAACGTGGGCCTCGGGGCGAGCGCCTCGGGGTTCGCGGCCCTCGCCCTCGCGGCCTGCGAGGCGGCCGGGCTCCGCCTGGGCCTCGAGGAGGTCTCCCGGATCGCGCGCCGGGGCGCGGGGTCCGCGACCCGCGCGGTGACGGGCGGCTTCAGCAAGTGGAAGATGGGGATCGCGGACGAGGACTCCTACGCGGTCCAGCTCGCGGGGGAGGACCTCCGGATGGGGATCATCGTCGCCCTCGTCCCTGCGTTCAAGCAGACGGAGGACGCGCATCGGGAGGCCCTCACGTCGCCGTTCTTCCATGCACGCCTCGCCGAGATGCCCCGGATGGTGGCGGAGATGGAGCTCGCGATTCGGACCCGGGACATCGGGCGGATCTGCGCCCTCGCGGAGCGGGACACGCTCATGCTCCACGGAATCACGATGACGGGCTCCGCGGAGCTCGTCCTATGGCGGCCGGAGACCCTCCGGGTCATCCTCGCGGTGCGGAAGATGCGGGAGGAGGGCGTGCCCGCGTTCTTCTCGATCGATACGGGGGCGACCGTGTACGCGAACACCCTGCCCGAGCGGGCCACGGAGGTCCAGACCCGGATCGAGGCCCTCGGGATCGAGACGATTCCCTGCGGCGTCGGCGGGCCCGCGCGCGTCGTCGACGACCATCTCTTCTGAGGGACGGCCAAAGGCTTTAGACCGCCCACGGCCTTCCCACGTCCCATGCGGCTCGTCTTCCTCGGGCCCCCGGGCGCCGGCAAGGGCACCCAGGCCGCGAAGGTCGCGAACCATCTCGGCGTCCCGAGGATCTCGACGGGGGACATCCTCCGCCGGCACGTGGCCGACGGCACGGAACTCGGCCGGAAGGCGAAGGGACACATGGAGGCAGGAGGCCTCGTGCCCGACGACCTCGTGATCGAGATGACCCGCCTCCGCCTCCGGCAGCCCGACGCAAAGGGCGGTTTCATCCTCGACGGCTTCCCGCGGACGATCGCCCAGGCGGAGGCCCTCGCGAAGCTCACACCCCTCGACGCGGTCGTGAACCTGTTCCTCGAGCCGGAGGAGCTCATCAAGCGGTCCACGGGGCGACGCGTGTGTCCCTCCTGCGAGGCCGTGTACCACATCGCCTCGAACCCGCCGAAGAAGGGAGGCGTCTGCGACCGCTGCCAGTCCGCCCTCACGACGCGGCCCGACGACCGGGAGCCCGTCATCCGGAAGCGCATCGAGACGTACGAGCGGCAGACGGCGCCCCTCATCAAGTACTACCGGGACCGCGGCCTCCTCCGCGAGGTCTACGCGAGCGGGCTCATCGAGGAGATCTTCCTCCGGGTCCGCGAGGTCCTCAAGTGACCGCGCCCGTGGGGACGCGCCACGGGTAGGGTCATATAGGGCCGCAGGATTAGCCACGCCCGCGCCCCCGTCGGCTAGTTTGGATAGGCTACAAGGCTGCGGACCTTGAGACTGGGGTTCAAATCCCCACGGGGGCGTCCCGCTCGGGCGTCGCGGCCTCATCGACGATCGCGAAGGACCGCGTCCCACGAGGCATGCCGGTCCACGCTCAAGCCCCGCGCGCGCCTGCGCGCTCGACGGGTCGCGACGATTGCCACGGTGAAGGCGACGAGGGCCACGGTCGCGACGGCCCCGAGGGAGGCCCAATCGATCGACGGGCCAACCGCGACGGCCCAGACGCGCACGTCGCGGGTGGTGATGTCCGTCGACCCCGCGGGGTCCCGCACCTCGAGGCGGACCGCATACGTCCCCTCCGTCGCGAACCGATGCCCTGCCGTCCGCTCCCTCGACCAGATCGTGTCCCACACGCCGTCGGACTCCCAGTCCCAGCGGACCTCGATCCCTTCCAGGTCCCCGTCCGGGTCCTCCGAGCCGGACGCGTCGAAGCGGAACGCGGTCAGGAGGTTCCCCTGGGCCGGCGCGACAAGGAACGCGGCGACGGGCGGCTGGTTGAGCGGCAGGCGTCGCTCGACCTGCACGGACGCGAGGTCCGAGCCGTGCCCCATCCGGTCCCAGGCCCTCGCCTCGATCCGGTTCGTCCCGAGGGACACATCGACGGTCGCGGACCAGCTCAGGGTCCCCGTCGCGAGCTGCCAAGGACCGTCGTTCGACCGGACCTCCACGCGGGCGACCTCGCCCACGGGGTCCGACGAGGTCCCGGAGGTCCGGACGGAGGACGCCGTCACGACGGCGCCGTCCGCGGGCTCGACGATCGCGACCTCGGGCGGGTACGTGTCGACCTCGGCGCGGACGAGGGGATACGGGTCCGAGTCGTCCCCGTCGATCGGGTACGGGGTGTCGCCGATCCCGTCCGGGCCCGGGCAACTGGACTGGTAAGGGCCCCAGCACGCGTCGACCCCCAGGTAGTCGGACCAATAGTTGCCGCCCTCGGGGTATCCCGCGTGCCACACGATCCGAGCCCCGTGCTCGGCGACGGCCTGCTGCCCGTTGTCGACGAGCGAGTTTTCGACCACCGCGACGTCCCGGGATTCCTGGAGGAGGAGGCCATAGAAGTTCCCGACGACCTCGTTCGCGGATAGGGTCGCGTTCGACGTGTCGAATAGGAAGATCCCGAACCCGTTCGCGTCGAGGCGATTCTCTTCGACGGCGACCATCCCCGACTTCAGGAGCCCGACGCCCGTCTCTACGTTGCTCCACGCGCGGTTCCCGGAGACCGTCACATTGGAGGACTCGAACAGGTAGATCCCGTATACGTCCTGGGTCACGTTGTTCCCCGTCACCGCGACGTCCCGCGAGCCGTGGAGGTAGATCCCCGCCTCCGTCGAGGAGGCGACGTCGTTCCCCGTGACGACGGCGCCCTGGGTCGCGTACACCCACGTGCCAATCGCATTGCCAACGAGCCGGTTCCCGAGGATGGACACCTGGGAGCCCCGGAGCACGGAGATCCCGTTCCCCTGGTTCCCCTCGACCCCGCTGCGCACGACCGAGAGATCGGCCGCGCCGTCGAGGTGAATCCCGACCCGCGCCCCCGAAATCGAGAGGGCCTCCAGGCGTCCTCCCGTCGCGTTGCGGACGTAGACGCCGTCGAAGAGGGCCGACTCGGAGTCCACCCGGACGTCTCGAACGACAAAGGCGGCGTCCGTGTCCTGGATCGAGATCCCCGTGGACCACGTCGCGTCGATCGCCCAGCCCTCGATGACGTACGGGTCCTCGGCGGTCCCGGACCCTCCGACGACCCCGTTCTCCGCCCGGAAGCCGTCGTTCCCGCGAATCGCGATGGGTTCCCGCGCCGCGGGTTCGAGCGCGGCGGCCGACGGCGTCCCCGCTGCCATCGCGCCGAGGAGGACCAGCGCGAGGACGACCGAGGTTCCTACCGTGGTGTGCACGCCGGGCTCCGGGGGGTCGGCGCGAGCAGCATCTCTCCGGGCCTCCGCCGCCCCCGTAGGGTCGCCATCGCCCACGGGGGTACAAACCTTTTGTGGGCGGCCCCTCGCGACCGCGCGGAGCCCGACGCCCTGGGCATCACCCGGGCGCGGCGGGTTTCGGGCCGAGGGCCTTCGCGAGGGCCCGGTCCCGTTCCCACTTCTCCCGCACCCAGGCCTCGAGGGTCGCGACCTGCTCGTCCGTCATGTGGCGGAAGCGGCCCTGGGCCTTCAGGTAGTCCCGAACCGGGCTGAAGCGCGGCTCGCGCGAGATCCGGAGCACGCCGTCCTCGTACTCGAGGAGGGTGAAGATCCCCGTCTCGACCGCGAGCTTCGCGAGGTCTACCGTCTTGTCGGAGTCCGTCCTCCAGCCGATGGGGCAGGGGGACAGGACGTGGAGGTAGCGGAACCCCTTCTTCGCCTTCGCCTTCTCGAGCTTCTTCAGGAGGTCCGCGGGGAACCCGAGGCTCGCGGTCGCGACGTACGGCACGTCGTGGGCCATCATGATCCGTGGGACGTCCTTCTTGTACTCGAGCTTGCCGCGGCCTTCCGCTTCGGGCCCGAGGGGGGTCGTCGTCGTCCATGCGCCGAACGGGGTCGTCCCGGACCGTTGGATCCCCGTGTTCATGTACGCCTCGTTGTCGTAGCAGATGTAGAGGATGTCCTCGTTCCGCTCCGCGGCCCCGCTGAGGGCCTGCATCCCGATGTCCGCGGTCCCGCCGTCCCCCGCGAAGGCGACGACGGTCACGTCGTCCTTCCCCAGTTGCTTGAGGGCCCGCTTGATCCCGGACGCGCAGATCGCCGACGTCTCGAAGAGGACCTGGAGGCTCGGGACCTTGAACGCGTTGAACGGGTACATGTCGCTGAAGATGAGGAGGCACGAGGCCGGCATGTAGACGACTGTGTCGGGCCCGAGGACCTTCATCGCGATCCGAACCGTCATGGCGCCCCCGCATCCGGGACACGCGGTGTGGCCCGACTCGAACCAGTCCTCCTCCGGCAGCTCCTTCACCGTCGTCATGGGCTCACCCCCCGGGTCCCGATCCACGTGACCCCGCCCGCGCGGCGGCCCCGCGCGCCCGCGGCCTGGACCTTCCGGACCATGAGCTCGACGTCCCCGTGGGTCACGTCCCGACCGCCGAGGCCCGCGAGGAACCCGAGGATGGGGACCTTGTGGCTGTCGTAGAGGGCATTCCGCGTCTCGATGTACGTCGGGCCGCCCACGCCGAAGGACACGGCCCGGTCGTACACCCCAATCGCCCGCAGGTCCTCCGTGACGTCCCGGAGGCGGTCCGCGGGGAATGGGCGGAAGTAACGGAGTTTGATGAGGCCGATCTTCTCCCCTCGGGCCCGCATCGAATCCACGACGTCCCGGGCGGTCGAGGTCACGGTCCCGAGAGTCACGAGCCCGACCTCCGCGTCCTCGAGCCGGTACGTCTCGATCGCCCCGCCGTAGGACCGCCCGAACGCGGACCCGTACGCGCGGTCCACCTCCTCGAGGACCTCCGCGGCCCGCCGCATCCGAAGGTCCGTCTCCCAGCGGACTTCCTGGATGTACTCGGGCGGGGACGCGGCGCCGAGGACCATGGGCCGCTCCGGGTCGAGGACCGCATGGACGGGCCTGTACCGCGGGAGGAACGCGTCCGCGGCCTCGGGGGACGGCAGCTCGACGGACTCGATCGTGTGGGACACGAGGAACGCGTCCATGCAGACCATCGTGGGCAGCTGAACCTCGGGATGCTCGGACACCCGGTATGCCTGGAGGATCATGTCGAGGGCCTCCTGGGCGTCCTCCACGTACACCTGCATCCAGCCCGTGTCCCGTTGGGGCATCGTGTCGTTGTGCTCGACCCAGATCCCGAGAGGGGCCGCGACGGTCCGGTTCACGACGGACATGACGATGGGCAGGTGCATGGGCGGGGCCACGAAGAGGGGCTCGTGCATGAGGGATAGGCCTTGGCTCGAGGTCGCCGTGTACGTCCGGACGCCCGTCGCCTCGGCCGCGATGACGGCGGACAGCGCGCTGTGCTCGGACTCGACCCGCATGAGCTCCGCTCGGAGCTTCCCCGCGGCGAGGAACTCCGCGAGGTGCTCGATGATCATCGTCTGGGGGGTGATCGGATACGCGGCGATCACGTCGGGGCGGGACACCATCGCGCCCCAGGCCGCCGCGTAGTCGCCCGTGACCATCCGGCGCTCCCCCACGGGGGCCGCCTTCGCCTCCGTCATGCCCGCACCTCCTGGACGATCTCCCGTTCCATCCGGATCGCGGCGGGGGCGCACACGGCCGCGCAGACCCCGCAGCCCTTGCAATAGTCGAGGCCGATCGAGACGGCCTTCGCCCCGCGCTCGATAGAGCCGTCGGGGCAGTAGAACCAGCAGAGGAGGCAGTTCGTGCACTTCGACTCGTCGAGGATGGGGCGGGAGACCCGCCACCCGCCCGTGCGGTTCGTCGCGGAGCTCCCAGGGCCGACGAGTCCAAAGGGCGTCTCCATGAGGGGCGTCGCGAGCCCCGGCGGGAGCTCCTGGGCCGTCGGGAGCCACTTCGAGGCCTTCGGGTACAACCGGCCTCCGTCCGCCTGGCCGATCTGGGTCGCCTCGAACGCGGCCCGCGCGGCCTCGAGGTTCGTCTCCGCGACCTTCTTGCCGAGCCGCCGCCCGACGACCTCCTGGATCCCGACCTCGATGTCCTCCATCCGCACGAGGCCCGTCGCGCGGGCGAAGGCGCCGAGCATCGCCGTGTTGACGGTCGGGTGACGGGTGTGCTGGAGTGCGATCGACGTCGCGTCGACCGTCGCGGCCCGGGCCGTCTTGGAGAGGAGGAGGGCGTCCGGCGCGCGGGTCGTGTTCACGATGACCATGCCACCGGGCCGGAGGCCCGCGAGGACATCGACCGTCTCGATGAGGCTCTCGTCGAAGACGACGACGAAGTGGGGCTCGTAGACCTGGGTCCGGCCGCGGAGCTTCTGCTCCCCGAACCGGGCGAACGCGAGGACGGGCGCCCCGCGGCGCTCCGCCCCGAAGAACGGGAAGGCGAGGGCGGAGAACCCATTGTTGTACGCCGCGACCGCGAGGGCTTGGGCCGCCATGACGGCCCCCTGGCCACCCCGGCCGTGGATCCGCACTTCGTAGACCATCGGAACCATATCCTGTACGCCGAGAATCGCTCCTCCGTCGGACGCGGAGGTTGTCGTAAGAACCCTCGGGCCGTAACGTATTTACAATAGGACCCGAGGGGGTCCTTCAGGTCGGCCCGCCAAACCTATATGCGGACGGCGGCCTCATCGGGCCCCGCGCCCCCGGAGACCCCCCTGGATGCCTCTCCATCTTGGAACGAACCCGCTGACGGGGGACCCCGTCCGCCTCCCTGAGGACGCCCTCCTCCGCCACGTGGTGATCCTCGGCGCCACGGGATCCGGGAAGACGGTTCTCGGCAAGGCGATCCTCGAGGAGGCCGCCCGCGCGGGAGTCCCGTGCATTGCGGTCGACGCCCAGGGGGACCTCGCGTCCCTCGCCCTCGCGCCGACCCAGGAGAGCGCATCCCGGCATCCCGCCCCACCCGAGGCCGTCGACGGCTACTGGTCCCGTGCGTCCGTCGCGATCTTCACCCCGGGGAGCGGGCGGGGGACGCCCCTGGGCCTGAACCCTCTCCGGGCGCCGCCACCCTTCGCGACGGACGAGGATGCGGTCGTGTACCTTGACGCCCTCGCGGAGAGCCTCGCGGCGGGCCTCGGGTACGACACGCGGGCGGACCTCGGCGGACGCGCGAAGGACGTCGTGTACCTCGTACTCCACGACGCGTGGGCGCGGGGTCGGTGGCCCGGGGACGTGCCCGCCCTCGCGGCCCTCCTGGAGAAGGGGGGCCCCGCGCAGGCGGAGACGATCCTCACGAAGCGGGAGCGGGCGGCCCTCGTGCGCCGGGCGAAGTCGATGACGGTCGGGGCGAAGGGGCTCCTGTACACGGCGGGCCCGGCCCTCGACGTCGACGCGATGCTCGCATGGGCCCCGCCCGGGCGGACGCCCCTGAACGTCGTGTACACGGGCGGCCTCAGGAACCCCGCGGAGCGGGACCTCGTCGTGGCCACGTTGTGCAAGGAGGTCTACCGCTGGATGACGGCAGGGCCGTCCGGGGACCTCCGCCTCCTCGTGTACATCGACGAGGTCGCTGGGCTGTGCCCGCCCCACCCGCGCAACCCACCCGCGAAACGGTTCCTCACCCTCCTCTTCCGCCAGGCGAGAAAGTACGGGGTCGGGCTCGTCGTCGCGACGCAGAACGTGACGGACCTGGACTACAAGGCCCTCGGACAGGTCAATACGTGGGCCCTCGGCCGACTCCTCGCGAAGCAGGACCTCGATCGCGTGCGCCACCTCGTGTCCGCGCTCCATCCCGCGGGTTCGGAGGCCGTCCTCGCGGCGGTCCCGTCCCTCCGCACGGGCCAGTTCGTCCTCCTGTCGCCGGACCACCTCGACGGCGCCCTTCGTCTCGAAGTCCGGGGCCTCGCGAGCCAGCACGTCGTCGTACCGGAGGAGCGGTTTCGGGAGGTCCAGTCGACCCACGCCCTCGCGGGCGTGGCCGTCCCCGAGGGCCCCGTTGAGCGGCGCCGGACGCGCCTTGCGACGACGGCGGCGAAGGCCGCGCGGATGGAAATCCGAGCGGACGTCGAAGAGGGGATCGGGCTCCGGGTCCTCCGGATCTTCGAGGACCTCCCGGGCCTCTTCGGGCCCGCGGACATCGTCGGGATGACGGGGACCGACGAGCGGTTCATCGGGATCCTCCTGCGTAAGATGGCGGAGGCCCGACTCCTTCGGGCGGAGCACCTCGAAGGGCGGGACGTCTACTGGGACCCCACGGTCGGGTTCGACCCCCGGCGGGGCGCGCCCGCGAAGGCCGCGTTCCTGCCCCTCCGGGTTCCCCTCGTCGAGGCGACCCGCCAGGCGAAGGACCACCTCCGGAGGCGGATCCTCGTCCTCCGGGACGAGCGGCTCGCCCGGAAGGACTTCTACTACGTGCCCCTGTGGCGCGTGGAGGCGGAGATGGCCCTGGGCCGGGGCCGGGGGCGCCTCGGAAAGACGTTCTTCGTGAACGCGGTCACCGGGGAGCTCGCCCACACGACGGGGGGCCGGCTGACGTTCGAGGAACTGCCGCGGAAGGACGCCCGGCGGCTCGAGCCCCTGGCGCCGAAGGGCCTCCTCGACTCGGGCCCGACGGCGAAGGTCGGCGACCCCGTCGTCCGAGGGAAGGTCGGGCCAGGCCAAGCCCAGGAGATCGTCCGCAAGTCGTTCGGGGCGAAGCCCGTCGCGGAGCCGCCCGAGCTCGTCCTCCTGCCCGTGTGGCGCTTCGACCTTGAGTCTCGGAGCGAGCGGAAGACGCGGCCCCTGTGGATCGACGGGACGTTCGGGACGGCCCTCCGCTCGCCGCCGGAGGGCCTCTGACTCACATGAGGCCGATCGGGCCCAGCTTCTCCGGGAGGTACGTGTCCGTCACGTAGTCGAGACCGTACTTCGCGAGGGCCTGTTGCTCCGCCTTCTTGTTGATCTGGAGCATCGTGTTGATCTCGTTCCGCCAGAACTCGTCGTTGAACCGGGGGTCGGAGAGCTCCGCGTTCAGCGCGCCGACGTCCCGCGGGGTCAGGGCGTCCGTCGGGAGATCGTAGTTCAGGATGTCGCTCGCCGTGATCCCGACGAACTCGGTCGTGGGCGTCGCGAGGAACTCCGAGATGTGCGCCGTCTTGATGGCCCCGTAGGCGACGGACGCGTGGATCCGGAACGACCACGGATCCCCGTCGGTGAACACGGCGACGGGCCACTTCATCTCCTCGTTGAGCCGCTTCAGGAGGCGGCGCGTACTCCGGGACGGCTGGCCCTTGAGGTGGACGAGGACACACTTCGCATCCTCGTCGAAGCCGTTCTCCACGAGGCGGTCGAACATACCGCCGGTCTCGATTGCGAGGACGAACTTCGCGTCGCCGCCGACGAACTTGACCTTCTCCTTCTCCACGTTGTACGGGATCGTGTAGCCCGCGTCCCCGACGTCGTCCCGGCAGTTGATCCGCCGCCGCTCCCCGTTCCGGGTGATCTCCTCAATCGTGACGTTCCCGATCACGCTCGCCCCGCTCTCCTCGGGCCGGAGTTTGAAGTCCTCCCGGATGAGCTGGGTGATCACCTCCAGGTCCTCCGCGAGGAGGTTCGACTCGTCCTGGGAGTGGAACTTCGCGATGTCCCAGCCCTCCGAGATGTAGTACATCTCCCTCAGGGTCGAGGACTTCGCCTCGTTGATCATGTCCTGGATGAACTCGAGGACGTACATCGTCCGGAGGAGCATGAGGGCCCCCTTGAGCTTCTTCGCGCTCCGGACGCCCAGGAGGTTCCCATATTTCCAGACGGCGTGCTTGGGATCGAAGCGGATGTTCCCCTTCGTGCGGAGGGGGATCTTCATCTTGGGGATCTGCCCGCCGTCGAGCTCCTCGTAGATCTCCTCCGCGATCGCGTACAGGGCCTGGACCGCCTTGTTCGACGCGGCGGGGCCCGCCTTCTTCCTACTCATCCTCGAGCGCCTCCTCCGTCTCGTCGTAGTCGATCTCGCCCTCTTCCTCCTCCGCGGCCGGAGCGGCCTCCTCCTCGCCTTCGAACTCGTGGTAGTTGAGCTCCCAGTCCCCGGGGAGGGGCTCCGCCCCGATCACGAGGACGGGGTTGATCCCGCTCACGTAGACCTCGGACTCGTCGTACTCGGCCTCGTCGAGCCCGTCGATCGTGAAGGTCACGGAGCCCTTCGCAACGCTGTCGATCCGCTTGAGCTCCCAGGTGATCTTCCCGTCCTCGCGGACCTCGGAGGGCTTCGGGTCCATCGAGCTCGTGGAGACCCCGCGGGGCAGGAGGACGTGGAGGTTCAGCTTCTTGCCCGCGGACGTGAAGTTGTGGACGTTGAGGGTCACCGTGTGCCGCTTCGCCTTCTTGTCGTACGCGATGAGCTCGTCGACCCAGACGACGCCCATGATCTTCGTGATCGTCGAATCGAGGACGGGCACCTTCTTCCCGACGATCTTCGCGGACTTCTCTGCGATCCGGGGGAGGATGAGCTGGACGATGTCGAACTTCTCCTTCGTCTTCGCCCGGTGGGCCTTCTTCGTGAGGTGGGTCTTGAGCCGCCGGCCGCATTCCTTCAGGGCAAGGTCGAGCTCCGTCATGATCTCGTCGACGGACGCGACGGCCTCCTTCGCCTCCGAGGTGAAGGGGACCTTCGTCGAGCACATGTGGACGAGGATGATCGCGGGACCGAAGGGGAGGCCCTGCCCGCCCCGCTGCTCCATGCCGTACCGGCGCCAGTCGACGTTCGCCACGGCCTGCGTGAGGGCGCAACCGCCCGCCTGGTACATGAGGGGGACCCGATTCGCGAACCTGAGGACCTCGACGGGCTGGTCCGGCGGCAGATCGCCCCCGAAGACGATCCCGACCTCGACCTGGAACGGGTTTCCCGCGTACACGGACGGATCGCGGGTGAGAGGCGGCGCGTAGAACTCGGGCCGCAGGTTGCCCAGGACGTTCTTGAGGCCCCTCTTGATGAGCCGCTCGCCGATCGGACTCAGGCAGTCCGTCGGAGGGGCCATGAGTTTAGAAGACTGCATCGCCTCGTGGAGGGCCTTCGCCTGCTCGAGGCCGAGGGACTTCGGCTTCATGTCCGGGTCGAGGCTTGCCGCCTCGCAGATCTCCTTCGCAACCCGGCTCGAGACCCGGACGAACTCCTCCTCGAGGAAGGTGGAGAGCTTGTAGCTCTTCGTCTCCTTCATCATCTGCATGAGCGTGCCGAGCTCGATTCCGTGCGGGTGCGGCGGGATCTCCTTCGTCTTCGGCGGGAGCTCCTCCGTCGCCCGCTCGGAGATGATCGTCTCACCGTCGGGCGATTTGTACGTGATCCGGGCGTGCGGGTTCACGATTGCCGTGGCCTTGAGATACTCCGGGATGGACTGCCGCCCGCCCACATACCGACCTTTGAGAGGGATCTCGACGCGGGTCCCGTGGACGCGCTCCCAAACGACCCGATCCTCCCGGACCTTGCTCGGCAGGTTCCTCTTCGTGTCGATGATGAGTTCGACCTGGTAGGCGACGTCGTCCTCCTCGACCTTGGAGGTGATCTTCGTGGCCTTCCCCGTCGTCACTTGGCCGTACATCACCGCGCCGGAAATCCCAAGTCCTTGCTGCCCGCGGGACTGCCGGCGGCTGTGGAACCGCGACCCGTAGAGGAGCCGCCCGAAGACGTTTGGCACCTCCCTCTTCACGATGCCGGGGCCGTTGTCCTCGATGATGACCAGGAACTCGTCCTTGTCGACCTTCTGGACCTCGACGAGAACGTCAGGCAGGATGTCGGCATCGCTCGCGGCATCAAGACTATTGTCGAGGCCCTCTTTCACCGCAGTCAGCAAGGCCTTCGTGGGGGAGTCGTAGCCGAGGATCTGCTTGTTCCGCTCGAAGAACTCGGAGACGCTGATCTCGCGCTGCTTCTTCGCCAGCTCTTCCGCGACGGACGTGGAGGGCATAGAATCACGGAGGGCGTCGCAAGGCGTTCGCGGGCGATCCCATCCCTTGGGTCTCGCGTATTTGGCCCTCCCCATTTAAGGTTAGCGGGATGGACTCAATCCGTACGTTGCCAGGGCGTCCGCGTATTTGAACCCGGAGGAGAGGGGTGGGACAAAGTATCCGGCGCCGTCAGTCCTCGAACACGGCGCCGCACTTCGAACACTTCGCGTCGTCCTCGCTCACGTCGGCCCCGCAGCTCGTGCACGTGAACTCCGCGATCTTCCCCGCCCGGGCCCGTGACGCGGGCTTGGAGCCTTCCTCGCCCTTCTTCCCCCGGCCCCCGAGCATCTTCCGGCGGGTCTCCTTCGCGCGGAAGGAGTACCACCACATGAAGATGAAGAAGTAGTAGAACAGGATCGGGAGGAGGAGGAACCCCGCGGAGCGCACGAGGAACACACCGTAGAACGTGCCCCATCCGGCCGTGATCGGCCCGTACGCGCCCCACGTCTCCGTCCAGTTCCCGCGCCGGTCCGTCGCGTTGAAGGCGAAGCCGTAGATCGCGGCCCCGAGGTCCCGATTCGCCGCGTACTGGACGCCGAGGAGGGTGTCGTTCCCGATGGCCGGGGTCATCAGGACGGGCGCCTCGACGAGGACGTCGACCGCGTCGACGACGAGGACGATGAGGTACACCGTGTAGTTGTCGGGGTCGCTCGGCACGGACGCGTTCGGAGTCGTCAGGGTGACCGTGAAGTTGAACCGCCCGCCCGCGTCCGTGCGGTAGGGGGACACGGTCCCGTTCGAGAGGGCCATGGACGGATGGACGCGCGAGGCGCCCTCGCTCGAGAGGGCGAATGCGGGCGCGCCGAGGATGGCCTGCGTGAAGAACAC
>MGWD01000066.1:0-110 GCA_001800825.1 Euryarchaeota archaeon RBG_19FT_COMBO_69_17
TGTACAGCAACGTCATCAGGAAGGCATAGTCCTCGGATGGGGCGGCTCGGAGACCTTCCCCGACGAAGGCTTGAGACTCTGCTGCCACCAGAATCCGATTCAGGATGTCG
>MGWD01000066.1:122-772 GCA_001800825.1 Euryarchaeota archaeon RBG_19FT_COMBO_69_17
GTCCACTTAACCGATTTCGCCTTGCGAGGCATTCCGATGGCCTTGAGCCTCGTGAACAGCTCGAGGAGTTGAGGATCCTGGGTGGCTTGTGCCCTCACGCGGTAGAAGGCGATGACGTAGCTCAGGTAGCCGCGGATGGTCGTCCGCGCAATTCCCGCCTGGGCTAAGTGGGCCTTGTAGGCCGCGAACTCCTTCCAGCCCGCGGTGTTCAGGTCGAGGTTGAACTGTCCTTGGAGGAACTGTTGGTATCGAAGGAGAACCAAGCGTCCTTGGTCTATCGAGCTCGGGCGGAATCCATCTGCGGTCGCAAGTTCGACGAAATTCTTTACTGGCTCAGAATCCTGTCCCCAATCCGTCTGTTGCATACACACATATATGCCGCACCAGTATTCAATCCATTCAACTACATGTACGCTAATTCTAGTGCCGCATTAATGAGGCACAGATCGTTACTCCGGTCCATGGTCGACCCGAACTATCTCAATGTCAGACTCCCGAAACAGCTCATAGCTCAAGTAGACCGTATCGTGGATCGGAAGGCTCTCGGTTTTAGGTCTAGGGCTGAATTCATTGCCGACGCGATACGGCGACGCCTCGAGGAAGTAATTGAGTTCGAACGAATCGGCACCAGGCAGAAATAGCCGGAAAAT
>MGWD01000066.1:843-36489 GCA_001800825.1 Euryarchaeota archaeon RBG_19FT_COMBO_69_17
CGTTTGGACGCCGCCACTCATATCGCTACTTCTTCGAAATCGACTCTTCGTAGCGTTTCTTCCAGGCCTGTTTCTTCACATCCTTCAGCAGCTCTTCGAGTTTGCGGCTGGTAAGCCCCGCGGATCGCGCCTTGCGACTCACCGTTTCTAAGGTGTGTGCTTCGTCCGGGCTCCTGAAGGCTTCGACCAATTCCTCAAGTCGGCGGCGATCCAACCTCTTCCGCTCTTGTCGGCTCTGTTCGATGGCGGTGCGTATTGCCTCCACGGCTTCTCGATTGAGGATCCCCGCGGAGTTGGACAGTCGACGGCGGTCTGATGTCGGCACGGTGGCGTCAATTTCCTTGCGACGGCCCGCTGGCTTCCGAGGCTTGGACTTCCTCACCGAGGTCGTAACCGGCTTTCGCATGGATGCACCCGTCCTCAAATCTTGCTCAGCACGTAATCGATCCCCTTTCGCTCTTGGCTCGCCGTGACGTTACCCTTCACGCCGTGGGCCAGCAGGATGTCGATCATCTCTCGCACGGTGGTGTCAGCAAGCTCTGCAGCTTCCCTGAGGTTCACCTTGCCGTCCCGATATAGGCGGACCGCGTATTCCCTGGCGCCGAGCGCGATCAGCCGACGGGCGGCGGTCGATTCGCTCAAGTGTTCGCGCTGCGCAACGTATCGAATGGTCCTGAGCAGCGTCTCAGGTACCCTGACACTTCGGACCTCGCCCATGGTGACCCTAGTCGCGAACCTCCCCTGCCGATGGTGCACATCCCTAATGTACCCTGCCTGTTAGCGGAGATGCATCAGCGCCCGTACAGCCACGAATCGTGTCTCAAATCCACGTCGTACGGAGGCCCCTGATTTTCGAGAAGTGGGAGTCGTCCGAGACAACGCGACCCCGGAGACGAAGCGCCGTGGCGGCAATCACGCAGTCCGCCATGGGCAGATCCCGATGCATGCATTGCAGGAACCCAGCCTCGCGCGCCAACTCGGGATCGAGTTGCACCACTTCCAAGCCAGCGTGCTCAAGGGCCCTGAGCTTGGCCAACGCCTCAGCACGGCCCGCTTCCTGACAGATTGCGTTCACCACTTCTGCAATTACGATGGTCGGGAGAACTCCTCGCCGTTCCTTGCGGAGTGCGGCCAGCTTCGTTCGAGTCCGGGAGAGAACTGCCTCGTCCTTCGCTCCGAAGTGAGTGAGGAGGAATTTCGAGTCCAGGATCTCCTTCAATCTTTGTCCTCCCGAGACTCCCCGAGCACCTTCAACAGACGCTCCAGTGTCGTCTTCTTCGAAAGGGAACCGCCCAGCTCCTCGAGATTGGGCACGGGCCGGATGAGCATCGAATCCCCCCGATCCTCGATGATGAGCCGACTGCCCTCCTTGATGCTGTGACGTCTCCGGAATTCGATGGGGATGGTCGTCTGGCCCCTGCGTGTGACTTTGATGACCTTTCGTGCCCGCTCCATGTCCACGACGAGGAGCCTCCTACTAGATAAGTGTTCCTACTAGAGTGGCGAATCCTACTCCTCTGAGAATCCTATTTCCAGCGAATGTCTTGGCAGATCATCACTCGTCCCCGCCACGGGACGTCGACCGTCACCGGCGGCCCAAGAGACGTCTGCAGAGTCCGGCATTACGTCGGCTAATGGAGATCGCGAGCAAGGATCGCCTCCACGGGCACTCAATCCTTCGTCTGGGCTTTGACCCTTTGAAGGAGCATTTCGAGGCCGGTCGCGACCCGCTGGCTCCGAGCGAACGCCCACATCCCCGCGAAGTCCAGGCGATTCCCTTGTTCCGCCAGAATCCCGAGTGCGTCCTCGACATCCTGTGGACTGCCGAACTTGAGTTTCATCACGACCGTGTGCTCGGGCGCCGACACAGGAATCGTGATCCCCCTCCACCGCACGGCTGCCCGAGTCCGCAACGCGCGCCTCGCCGTGGGGTCGGAGGCGGGGGCCAGGTCGATCCGGAGGGGGCCTCGGCGATCCTCGATTGAGCAATGGGCGCGTTCGCGAATCGCCGAGCTTAGGTCGTACTCCGAGGCAAAGAACCCCCTCCGACGGAAATCAAGGGCGATACGGCCCGCCTTGCTCTCCGGAATCCTCGCGAGGACATCTACGTCTCGGGTCGTTCGCGGTTCTCCGAACACAATCACGGAGACCGCGCCGACAAAGACGTGGTCCACGCGGTTCTTTCGGAGGACCTCCTCCGCGGCCCTAACGACGCCTGCGAGGGAGCGTTTCTTTCGCGGCATCGTGCAAGCTCCTTGCGTCTTCCATCAGACCCGTGGCAGCGTCCAGCTTCTGTGCAGGGGTGAGCTCCTTGCGACGGTCGGCGGAACGCACGATGGCATTGAACCGGAACTCCTGCCTTTGTTCTCTCTGATCCTTTTTCACGGTGGAGCGACGACGCATGCCATATTAGATGATGCGCATCGGCAGCATGAAACTACTGCCCCGAGACGGCCTCCTCGCTCGGGGCTACCGCTTGGCGGGGCTTCCCCCGCGTTCAGCCGGAGCTCCTTGACAAGCCCTTCCGCCGGCGCGTCGCTCGGGGTGTGTTCCGCGCGTAGCGGTTTGTGCAGAATGTCCCTCAGGCGTGAGGGGGGGCGCCAGGGACTGCCGTTCCTGCGGCCGCTGGCACCAGATGGGGACGATGGGACGGGTCGCCCATCCTCGAGGCCTCCGCGACCGACCCCGACGGCCCGGGACGAAGGACCCGTCCCCCGTCAGGGGTTGAGCTGCCACAGGAGGTAGTTCAGGGACCCCGCGATCGTGACCCACGCGAGGTACGGCACGAAGAGGCCGCCGGCCCACCGCGTGATCCGCCAGAAGACGACGAGGGTCGCGAGGACCGCCGCCCCGAGGACGAGGATCCCCCCGAAAGCCACAGGCAGGCTGCGAAATCCGAAGAACAGGACGGACCACAGGACGTTGAGGCCGAGCTGGACGCCGAAGAGGACGAGAGGAAGGGAGAGGGCCCAGCCGACCTTCCTCCAGACGAGCCACGCCGCGAGGCCCATGAGCGCGTAGAGGACCGTCCAGATCGCCCCGATCACCGCGCCCGACGGCGTCCAGTCCGGCTTCGTCAGGTCCGCGTACCACGGCTCGAGGGACGACACGGTCACGATGGACCCGACCGCCGCGGCGGCGAAGGAGACGCCGAGGAACACGGCGAGGGCGAGGAGGTCCTTGCCCCGGAGGACGAGGGCGGCCATCCAGGCGGTCACCCGCCCGTGCGATAAAAGGATGGGGCCCGGGGAGCCCCCCGCCGCAGGCCCGCCGTCGGGACAAGGTATCTATGGGCCGCGTTCGATGGCCTCCCGCGCGGCAGGGTCAAACGGGGGAGGACGCAGACGATGGGCGGACGCGGGAAGGGGGTGGACGCCTACCTCGCGAGGGCGTCGGGCCCTTTCCGGGAGGCGTTCGACGGAGTCGAGGCCGTCGTCCGCGGGATCTTCCCCGAGGCGGCCTCCGTCCTGGCGTACGGCATGCCCGGGTGGTCCGTCCGCGTGCGGGACGCGCCACCCCCGGGGTACAAGGGGACCCTGGACCCGACCCACCTGATGATCCTCCTCGCGGACCGGAAGACGGGCATCACCCTCCACGTCTGGAACCCCCTCGAGGAGGCGTTCCTTGAGTCCCATCGGCCCGCGATGGAGCGCGGCGGGTTGAAGGTCATGCGGGGCTGCCTCGCGTTCCGCCGGAAAGGACCGTACCCCGTCGGGGCGGTCGAGGCCCTCCTCCGCGCGGCCGCGGAGGGCGTCAGGTGAGGCCGTCGATGGCGGTCCAGACGAGCCACGCCGCGAAGGCGACGAGGGAGACGATGGAGAACCCGAGGGCGACGCGGTACGTCCGGGCGAAGCGGGCCTGGGCCTTCCGCAGGGCCCAGGGGAACGCGGAGATCCACAGGAGGATCCCCGCGAAGAAGCCCACGAGGACCGCGGGCCCGAGCCGATCGACGAGGGCGAGCCCCGCCGTGAGCCACCAGAGGATCGGGTAGGGGGAGGTCGCGTTGACGGTCAGCCCGGTCGCGTACGAGGCTGCGTGGGCGCGGACGTCCGGGGCCGCGGGCCCCGGGACGCGGTCCCACGCGCGGGCCGCGCCCCAGGCGAAGTACGCCATGACGGCGGCCCCGAGGAGGGCGACGTAGGGGAGGACGCCGCGCGCGCCGACGACGGCGGAGTGGGCGAGGACGGACAGGGCGAGGAACCCCGCGTCGGCCGTCATCGCCCCGCATCCGACGAGGAAGCCGGACCGCCACGACCGCGTGACGGCCCGGGAGGCGATGAGCGCGTTCACGGGCCCGGGCGGGGCCGCGAGGGACAGGCCGATCACGAGGCCCGCGGCCGCGCCCGCGAGGAGGTCCAGGACCACGCGGCGCCATCGCGCCTCCCGTTGATGAAGGACGCGGCCGAAGGCTTATACCGGCCCGGCCCTTCCGCGCGGCGATGCGGATCGGCGGGTCCACGTACTCGAAAGAGCCCTTCCCGAAGCAGCTCCAGGAGCTGCGAGAGGCGGGCTTCGACTACGCGGAGTTCGACCTCGCGCACGTCCGGATGGCGCCGGACAAGCTCCTCGTCGAGGCGACGGCCCTCGCGCGGACGATCCCCCTCGAGACGGCCCACCTCCCGCCGCCCCGGTTCACGCACGACGACCTCGCCCGGTTCGTCGGCTTCCTGGACGCCCTCGCCCCCGTGGGCACGCGGCTCTTCAACGTCCATCTCCTCGAGGCGAAGGCGTCCCCCAAGATCGCGGACGACGTGAAGGCGGCGTGGCTCGGGGACCTCGTGAGGGCCGCGCGGGAACGGAGCGTGTCCGTGACCCTCGAGAACGTCGACGAGCCGCCCGACGTCCTGCGGAAGGCCCTCGACGCGGTCCCGGACCTGGGGTTCTGCCTCGACGTCGGGCACGCGCACCTCGACAAGCGGGACGACGGCGGCCGGGCGTACCTCGAGGCCCTCAAGGACCGCCTCGCCCTCGTCCACGTCCACGACAACCACGGCGGGCACGGGAAGGAGGGGGACGAGCACCTCCCGCTCGGGAAGGGGACGATCGACGTGGAGCGGGACGTGCGGGCCGTCCGCGCGGCCGGGTACGACGGGCGCTTGACGCTCGAGATCTTCGCGGGCACGCCGGAGGACAAGAAGGGCGCCCTCCGGAAGCTGCGCCACTGGGTCCAGTGACATGGAGCCCTTCGAGCCCGTCCGGAAGGTCGCCTCCGTCCTCGAGTCCTTCCGGCGTCCGTGGTGGGTCGCGGGGGGCTGGGCGATCGACCTCCTCGTCGAGCGGGAGACGCGGGCCCACGAGGACGTCGAGGTCGCGATCCTCCGGGGGGACCAAGGGACCCTGCGGGACCACCTGCGCGGCTGGCGGCTCGAACGGGTGGCCCGCGGGAGCCCGACGCGGATCCCTTGGGCCGACGGGGAATGGATCGGCCCTCCGGACCACGAGGTCCACGCGCGCTCCCCGGACGGGACCTTCGAGCTCGAGATCCTCCTCAACGAAGGGGAGGGCCCGACGTGGCGGTTCCGGCGGGACCCGCGGATCACGAGGCCCCTCGCCCTCGCCGGGATGAGGACCGCGGACGGCGTGCCGTTCCTCGCCCCCGAGATCGTCCTCCTGTACAAGGCGAAGGAGCCGCGGGAGCGGGATCTCCACGACTTCCGCGTGGCCCGCGGGGCCCTCGACGAGGACCGTCGGGCATGGCTGCGGGACGCCCTCGCGGCCGTCCACCCGGGCCATCCGTGGATCCGCGAGCTCTGACGGACCGCGGCTTTGGCCCGTTAACCTTACTCAAGGTTAACCGCGGAGCGACACTTTCGCGGACCCCTCCCCCGCTCCCCTCCATAGGGTCCCCCGCCCATCGTCGGGAGGATGGGCCGGACGATCCCGACGTACCGCCTCCACCTCGAGTCGATCCTCAACGACTGGATGGACTACCGCCGGGCCCTCCGGGAGAAGGACCGGGAGGCCTTCGACCGCCTCGTCGCCAAGGCGAGGCAGCACGCGAGCGCGGCGAGCTTCGCGGCCCACCTCGACCCGACGGCCCTCGCGATCCTGTCCATCCTCCTGGAGACGGAGAAGGAGATCGGGGCCGCAAAGGATATGGGTATGCATATGCATACGCAAGACGAGATGGCGAAGAACATCGCCGTGGCCGACGACGTGTACGCGATGCTCTCGAAGGAGAAGAGGGAGGGGGAGAGCTTCAGCGACGTGATCCGGCGACTCGGGAAGCGGCGGAAGAGCCTCCTCGAGTTCGCGGGCGCGTGGGCGGACATCCCCGACGAGGAGTTCCGGGAGATGGAGGCCGCGTGGGCATGGGCGAACCAGCCCCTCGAGGAGGCGCTCGGGCGCCGGGGGAAGCGCGTTGAAGGTCCTTGACACGACGTTCCTCGTCGACGTCCTGCGGAACGTCCCCGCGGCGATCGACAGGCTGCGCGCGCTCGAGGCGGAGGGGCCCCTCGCGACGACGGAGATCGTGGCCTACGAGCTGTACCATGGGATCCAGCACCTGGGCCGGAGGCGGCGGGAGACGGAGGCGGCCCGCATCGAGGAGCTCCTCGCCCAGACGGACGTCTTCGTGTTCGACCGGCGGTCCGCGATCCGGGCCGCGGAGATGTCCGGGGAGCTCCGCCGTCGCGGGCAGAGCATCGGGGTCGTGGACCTGCTCATCGCGGCCGTCGCGCTCACCCTCGGGGCCGAGGCGGTCGTGACCCGGGACGCCTCGAGCTTCGCCCACGTGGGCGGGCTCCGCGTGGAAACGTATTGAACCTCCGACGATTTGCCGGCGTGATGATCCGGGACGCGGGGGATGCCGACCGGGCGGCCCTCGAGCGCGTCGCGCGGGCCTCCTTCGACGGGATCTACGCGTTCTTCGCCCTCCGCGGGATCCGCCGCGCGGACCCCCTCCTCGTCGCCGAGGACGGCGGCGCGGTCGTCGGATTCCTCGAGGGACTCGTCTTCGACGGTGCGCCTCGGATCGGGTATGTGTACTTCGTCGCGGTGGACCCCGGCCATCGGGGGCACGGCCACGCCCGGGCCCTCGTCGGGGAGGCCCTCCGCTGCTTCGAGGCCCGGCAGGCGACCCGCGCTTTCGCCGCGGTCCCCGACGACAACGACGCGTCTCGCCGCCTCTTCGAGTCCCTCGGTTTCGAGGAGGTCCCGCGGTCCGCCCTCCGGCAGTGGTACGGCTGGCGGGGGATCGGGGTCCAGATGCGGATGGTCCTCGCCCCCCACGAGGTCCTCCTGGCGCGTACTTTCGCGGACCCCTCCCCGGCGCCCGCTCAAGAGGCCCCCCGTCCCTCGTAGGACGGGGGAGACCGCCACGCACGGCTGGATCATCGACGCGTACGGGGACCTCGACCGCGATGCCATGGTCCTCTGGCTCTGGAACGAGCAGGGGGCCCACCGGATCGAGGACCCGCGGTTCCTCCCGACGTTCTTCCTCCACGTGCCCCCCGCTGAGCTCCCGGCCCTCCGGCGGCGGATCGAGATCCTCGACGGGGTGCGGGAGGTCCGCGAGGTCGAGCGCCGGATCGCCTTGGAGGACGAGGAGCCGCGGCCCGTCCTCGAGATCGTCCCGCGGCACTACCGCGACCTGCCGAAGGTCGCCCGGATCCTCGACTCGAACGGGGGGTACGTCGACCACAAGCTGTTCAACGTCGACCTGAGGCCGAGCCAGCGGTACATGATGGAACACGGGATCTTCCCCATGGGGCTCGTCCGGCACGCGAACGGCCGCTGGACCCCGGAGGAGGAGCACTTCGCCTTGGACTACCCGCTCCCCCCGCTGCGGCGGTCCCTCCTGGACCTCCACGTCGACAACCCGATGGGCATCCCGCGGATGCAGGACCGTCTCCTCGGGGCCCGCGTGGACGACGACGAGGTCGACGGGGACGAGGAATCCATCCTCCGGGGGATCGAGGCGCTCGTGCGGTCGAAGGATCCCGATGTCCTCCTGACGGACGGCGGGGACGCGTTCACGATGCCCTACCTCGCGCGGAAGGTCGCGGACCTCGGGATGGACCTGCAGCTCGGGCGGGACCGGGACCGATTCGCGGAGCGGAAGGGGAAGTCCTACTTCACGTACGGGAAGATCGTCTACAAGCCCGGGCAATACCTCCTGCGCGGGCGCCTGCATCTGGACCGCGGGCACTTCGCGTACCGGGAGAGCGCCCTCGCGGGGCTCGCGGAGCTCTCGCGACTCTCCACGCTCACGCCTCAGGAGCAGGCCCGCCTCACGCCGGGCACGGCTTTCACCGCGATGCAGGTGAACCTCGCCCACAAGGACGGAACCCTCGTCCTCTGGAAGAAGAACCGACCGGAGGGATTCAAGAGCGCGGAGGATCTCCTCCGGGGCGATCGTGGCGGTTTCATTTTCGAGCCGGAAGTCGGTTTGCACGAAGGACTCTACGAACTCGATTTCTTTGCCCTCTACCCTAGCATTATGGTCGGCTGCAATATCTCGGCTGAGACCCTCGACTGTCCATGTTGCACACTCGATGGACGCGCCGTTCCGGAGTTGAGATATCACTTTTGCAGGCGACGTCTCGGGTTGATCCCTAGGGTTCTCAAGCCCGTGCTTGAACGCAGGCGATACTACAAGAAAATGAAGAGAGAACCGGGGCCTTTACAAGAAATCTACGTGGGGCGGGACACCATCTTGAAGTGGCTGTTGGTGACGTGTCTCGATGGGTCTACAGTCGTCCCTTTCAAGATTAACGGCGAGTACCGTATCTCTAGAATCGATCAAGTAATTGATCGCTACCTCAGGACCGAGGGTACACTGGAGCCGGATGATAGCATCTTTGTGTTGGGACCTGGGAAGGACTTTGAACTCACGGAAAAGCGCGTGAGAAAAGTCATCAAGGCAAAGGCGCCCGATAGCGAGTTGCTCATCCGGACTCGCGGGGGAAGGGAGATCCTTGCGACGCCGAACCATCAATTCTTTGTGCTGGCAAACGATGGCAACTTGCTGGAAAGAAGATCTGACGAACTGAAAGTAGGCGATTTCCTTCCGGAATACGCCTCGCTCCCTCTGGAGAGCAAAGCGCCTAGCACATTCGACATCTTGAGGCCCTTTCATGCTTCGCTCACAAGCGAAGAGCGACCGGGGGAGCTCCCTCCGGCTGCAAAGAATCTTTTGCGACTCGTGTCCGCAGACCTTTCATTTAGGCGTGTCGAGAAAATCGTTTCCGTTCCTCGCCGATCAGAGTACGTTTATTGTTTCGAAACCGAGGATAAACCGCACGGTTTCGTGATCGCCGGCGGCATAGTCGTTGGGAATAGTTTTGGGTACACCGGCTACAAAAATGCCCGTTTCGGCCGCATCGAGTGCCACGAGGCGATCAACGCGTACGCGCGGGACATCCTCGTGCGCACGATGGAGATCTCCGAATCCCACGGATACGAGGTCGTCCATGGCATCGTGGACTCCGTCTGGCTCCGGCCCAAGCCCGACGCGGATCCCATCGAGAAGGTCCGGGAGCACATCGCAGGCTCCATCGGCCTCCCCATCGAGCTCGAGGGGCGGTACAAGTGGATCGTCTTCCTGCCCTGCAAGACGACGGGCGTGGGCGCCCTGAACCGCTACTACGGGCTCTTCGAGGACGGCGAATTCAAGCTCCGCGGGATCGAGCTGCGGAAGCACGACACCCCGGAGTTCATCAACATCGCCCAGGAGGCGATGCTCGGGGAGCTGAGCTATGCGTCGACCGCGGAGGAGTTCCGGGAGCGGATCCCCCGCGCGGTGAACGTCCTCCGGTGGACCGCGAAGCGCGTCCTCGACCGCGCGATCCCGGTCCACCAGTTCATCCTCACGCGGAACGTGACGAAGGCCCTTCCCGAGTACGTCGTCCTCACGGCGACCGCGGCGGCCCTCAAGCAGATGGAGAAGCGCGGGTTCTCCGTGGAGCCCGGGGAGACGGTCCGGTACGTCCTCCTCGACGCCCGCGCGCGCGATTCCGAGCGGAAGGTGCGGGTCGCGGAGTTCCTCCAGGGGGACGAGGAGCCCGACGCGTGGGAGTACATCCGCCTCCTCTGCCGCTCCGGGCAGACCCTCCTCGCGCCCTTCGGGTACACGGAGGACCGGCTGTACGGGATGTGCAAGGACCTCGGGGACGTCCGCCCGCCCACGGGGGACGATGGGGTCCGGATCCAGGAGGACTACAAGTCCCGGGGCCACAGCCGCGCCCGCGGCGGGGTCGGGTACAAGCGGCCGTGGAAGATCGAGGACCCGCCCGAGGCGGATCCCGACGTAGCGTGACGGCCTCACGCCTTCCGAGCGATGGCCTCGATCCGCAGGGTGACCTTGACCTTGTCCCCGACGAGCACGCCGCCGTTGTCGAGGACCTGGTTCCAGCTCACCCCGAAGTCCTTCCGGTTCAGGGTCGCCTTCGCGAGGAACGCGACGCGGGCGTTGCCCCACGGGTCGACGCCCTCGCCTTCCTTCTCGACATCGAGGGCGACCGCCCGCGTGACCCCGCGGATCGTGAGCTCCCCCGCGAGCCGGCCCTCGTCCCCGTCCCCCGTCTCGACCGCCGTGCCGCGGAACGAGATCGTCGGATGGTTCGCGACGTCGAAGAAGTCCGGGGACCGCAGGTGGGTGTCCCGGTCCTCGACCCCCGTGTCGATCGTCCGCGCGTCGATCTCCGCCTCCGCCCGGCCGAGGGTGGGCGCGGCGGGGTCGTACTCGATACTCCCGCGAAGGGAGTTGAAGCGTCCCGTGACCGAGGAGATCATCATGTGCCGCACGGCGAACTCCGCGGAGCTGTGGGCGGGATCGATGTCCCAAGTCTTGGTGTTCTTCGGCCCGGACATCGGAAGCGGTGGGGCGACCATCGTCATCATCTCGCCATCACTACGAAGTGGATAGTTAAATAGTTCCCCCTTCGTAGTATCGTAGCCAATCCGGGAACGGGGAGTCGCTCCCCTCCGGAGGAGCGACGGGCCCGACGGGAGGGGGTCAGGCTTCCGGGAACGGTTCCTCTCGAAGGCCCTCCGCGGTCGCGACGAGCTTGGACACGCGCTGCTCCGCCTGGGCCAGGAGATCGTGGCACCGGCGGTACAGGGCGAGCCCTTCCTCGAAGGCGGCGAGGGCGCGGTCCAGGGGCGCGTCGCCCCGGGACAGCTCCTCGACCTTCGCCTCGAGGGCCGCGAGGGCGTCCTCGAACAGGGGTCGGTCGGTCATGGGTCCTCCTTCGCTTCGACGTGAACGTGAAGGCGCCCGTCATGGAGGCGGACGAGCAGGGCGTCCCCGGAGCGCGCCTCCCCGGCGCGGGACACGACCCGGCCGTCGGGCCGCAGGAGGATCGCGTACCCTCGCCGCAGGGTCCCGAGGGGGCTCAGGAGATGGAGCCGCCGGCCGAGGGACGTGAGCCGCTCCTGGTCCCTCCGCAGGGAGTTCCGGATCCCCGCCTCGAGGCCGCTCCCCGCGGCCCGCAGGCGTCGGCCGTTCGACTCGACGTCCCGCCGCAGGCCCGACGGGGTGAGCCGGTACCCGAGGGACGCGAGGGCCGTCCACCGATCCCGGAGGGCGTCCCGGGTCCCCCGGAGGAGGCCCGCGCCCAGGGTCGCGACGTGGGCCATGAGCTCCGCGCGGTCCGGGGCCACGAGCTCCGCGGCCGCACTCGGCGTCGGCGCGCGGAGGTCCGCGACGAAGTCGACGATCGTGAGGTCCGTCTCGTGCCCGACCGCGCTCACGACGGGCACGGGGCACGCGGCGATCGCGCGGGCGAGGCCCTCGTCGTTGAAGCACCAGAGGTCCTCGAGGGATCCCCCGCCCCGGGCGACGAGGACGACGTCCACGCGGCCCTGGACCGCGGCGAGGGCCGCCCGCAGGCTCGCGGGGGCCTCGGGGCCCTGGACGAGGGACGGCGCCACGACGACGTCGGCCAGGGGAAAGCGGCGCCGCAGGACGACGAGGACGTCGTGGATCACGGCCCCCGCCTCCGAGGTGACGACGCCGATCCGCCGGGGGAACGCGGGGAGGGGGCGCTTCCTCGACTCCTCGAAGAGGCCTTCCGCCGCGAGGCGGCGGCGCGTCGTCTGGAAGGCGGCCCAGAACGCCCCCACGCCCGCGGGCGTGAGGGCCCTCACGACGAGCTGGACCTCGCCCCGCCGGGCGTACAGGTCCACGTCCCCCGACGCGACGACCTCCATCCCGTCCTCGAGGTCGAAGCCGAGGCCCTCCGACGCGTCCCGGAACAGGACGCACGCGATCTGCGCGTTCGCGTCCTTCAGGCCGAAGAAGACGTGCCCTGCGGGCGTGCGCTGGACGTTGCCCGCCTCGCCCCGGACGAGGACCCGCCCGAGCAAGGGGTTCGACCGGAGGGTCTCCCGCAGGATCCGCGTGAGCTCCGTCACGGTCAGGGCGCGCGGGCCTTCGTCGGCCCGCGCCTCGCGCACGGCGATCGCTTCCATGGTCCGGTCGAGGGCGGACCACGCGGTGTGCCTATTTCAAGGGCGGATGGAGGGGTGGACGAAAGTGAACCCGCGGCAACGTGGCTCGGACCGTGGGCTCTTGCCCGGACACGCCCGCGTAGGCCTCAGGATGCGGTGAGGAGGTCCTTCGAGCTCACGAGGGCGTGGAGTCGCACGCCGATCTCCGCGAGGCCGATCTTCCCGCCTTCCTCGCGGTCCACGACGGCGACGACGTCCGTGACCACCGCCCCCTGGTGCCGGAGGCGCTCGATCGCGGACCGCAGGGTGCCGCCCGTCGTGACGACGTCCTCCACGAAGAGGACGCGGTCCCCCTTCGCGAGCTCGCCCTCGTACTCCTTCTTCGTCCCGTGGCCCTTCGCCTCCTTCCGGACCATGAGGTACGGCTTGCCCGAGACGAGGCTGACGACGGCGGCGATGGGGACCGCGCCGAGCTCCACGCCCGCGATCCGGTCGGCCCCGGCCGCGTACGGGGACATGCCGTCCCCGATCGCCCGCAGGAGGTCCGGGCGGGTCACGGCCTTCTTGATGTCCACGTAGTACGTCGACGTCCGGCCCGACGCCAGCGTGAAGGTCCCGTGCTGGAGGGCCCCGCACGCGCGGAGGCCCGCGACGAAGGCCGCGCGGTCGAACTCACCAGGGCTCATGCTTCCTCCCCATCCGGTACCCGAGGACGTTCACGGCACGATGCAGGACCGGCGTAATCAAGATGATGGCGAGGAGCCCGAGGAGCCCGTCCCCCTCGAAGAACTTCGGGCGGGACCAGAGCGGGAGGAACGCGGACGCCGCAAGGGCGCCGACGACGAAGTCGTACTGGTCCAGGCCGACGGCCTTCGCGCCCCGCGGCTGGTGCAGGCGCCGTTTGATGAACGCCCCCCAGAGGTCCCCGAGGAGGGCGCCGAGGGCGAGGACGGCGGACGCGAGGAGGGCCTCCGCGGGGGAACCGAAGGACCACGTCGACGCGGGGTCCGGGAGCCCGACGAGGAGGGAGAGGACGAGGCCGAGGATCGCGCCCGAGGCGACCCCGCCCGCGAGGCCGCGCCACGTCTTCCCGTCCCCGAACAGGCGCTCCCCGTCCCGCAGCGTGCGGCCGAGGTCGACGGGCCGGCCGCCCCCGAAGACGACGGCCATGGGGTTCGCCGCGTACGCGGGGAGGAAGAACCAGAGGGCCTGGGGGATCGCGTCGAGGGCCATCGCGCGGCGAAGGGGGAGGACCCATATAAGCCACCCGAGGTGCGCGAGGACCCTGCGGCCCGCGGGCGCGCCCCCGGGAGGGGCCTGCGTTTTCAGGATTGATATTCTCCGCACCACGGTCTTATAGCGCAAGGGGGCTCGTTGCCGGGTCAGCCCATGGACCGCGTGCGCACGTTCATCGACGGCTTCGACGAGCTCCTCGGCGGCGGCGTGCCCAAGGGCTCCGTCGTCCTCGTGTCGGGCGCGGCGGGCACGATGAAGACCGCGATGACCTTCTCGATCCTGTACGAGAACGTGAAGGCGGGCTCGAAGGCCCTCTACATCAGCCTCGAGGAGAGCCAGGAGGACCTCCGGGCCGCGATGGAGAGCCTCGGCCTCACGGGCCTCGAGGACATGGAGCTGTACATCCTCGACATCGGGAAGATCCGCCTCGAGCACAGGGAGGAGGAGCTGTCGAAGAACTGGCTCGAGATCCTCCAGAAGTACATCGACCAGCGCGTCCGGATGAACGGGTTCGACCTCGTCGCGGTCGACAGCCTCGCGGCCCTGTACAGCCTGAGCTCCCTCGCGAACCCGCGGCGGGACCTGTTCCACTTCTTCGGGTTCCTCAAGGGCCTCGACGCGACGACGTTCCTCATCTCCGAGGTGCCGTCCGGCGGGGACGGCCGCCTGGGGCGGTTCGAGGAGGAGTTCCTCGCGGACGGGATCCTGTACCTCCGGCAGTTCGAGAAGGGGGAGACGGACGTCCAGCTGCGCCTGCGGTGCGTGAAGATGCGGAGGACGAAGCACGAGCGCGGCTACTACGTCCTGATCCGGGACGGCGTGAAGTTCCAGCTCGCCCCCGCGATCTCAGAGTGACGTCTTCTGGAGGAGCTTGAGGAGGGCCTCCGCGTAGCGGGCCCCGAGCTTCTCGTCCCCGAACGTCTTCGTCGCCGCGGCCTTGTTGTCCTCGATCGCCTCGACCGTCTTCGTGAGGACGGACACGACGTCCTTCCCCGGCGCGCGGCGGAAGAGGGCCGCGATCGACGTGCCCTCGCCGTTCATGAGGACGAGCCGGCCCACGGGCAGGTGCAGGACGTACGTCCCCTTGCCGCGGCGGGAGGCCTCCCGCTGGATGAGGGCGGACACCTCGGGCTGGTCGAGGTACGCGGTCTCCCCGGACTTCGCGAGGACCTTCCCCGCCTTCCGGACGATCATGAGGGCCATCGCGTTCGACTCCCGCCCCGTCGCGGCGAGCTCGGACCAGAACGCGGCCTGGAGGGAGAGGGAGCGCAGGCGGCGCCGGAGGGCCGTCATCGCCTCCCGGTCCTGGGTCCGGGAGAGCTCCTTGAGCTCCGCCTCCATCTGCTTCGCCTCGCTCGGGTGGAGGAGGTGCCGGAACGTCTGGAACTCCTGGCCCAGGGCGTCCAGCTCGCTCGCGGAATGGGTTCTCGGGGACTCGGGCATGGGCGCCTCCGGCGGATCGCGCCCCGCGGCCAGGTCCGGGTTCTCCTGCTCGATCAGGTCGACCGCGTCCGCGAGGGGCACGTTCGGGTGGCGAAGCATCGCTTCCATCACGACGCCCCCGCGGCCCTCGAGTTCCCAGCGGAGGAGTTTCAAGGCTGCCTCGTCGCGCTTCGCCATCCCTTCTCGGGCGGGTGGAACGACCTGGGCCTACAAAAGGGCTTCCCTCCCGTGGGCCGCCTCCTGGACGCCGTCGCGGGCGCGCGCCCGCGCGGGACCCGCGCGCGAATGAATATCTGCCTCGATAACGAAGGCGCCACGCCTTTATAATGCGCACCTCGTCGCATCCTCGCATGGAAGTCGAGGTGCCCCTCGTCCACTCCTACGTGGACGGTCTCGACAAGATTCTGGGGGGCGGCGTCCCGAAGGGGAGCACGGTCCTCGTCGCCGGCACGCCGGGCACGATGAAGACGTCCCTCATCCTGTGGGTCATGAACGAGAACGCGAAGCGCCACGGGACGAAGGGGCTCTACGTGAGCCTGGAGCAGGACGCGGACAGCCTCCGGACGGGCGCGGCGCGGATGGGGATGACGGACCTCCAGGAATCCCGCGTGTACATCCTCGACATGGGGCAGCTCCGGCGGGGCCTGTTCCGCGCGGAGAGCTCGAAGGACTGGGTCACGATCCTCCTCGAGATCATCAAGGAGGCCGTCACGTCGAGCGGGTACGGGATGCTCGCCCTCGACAGCCTCGAGGCCCTGTACGCCCTCGCGGACCTGAAGGCCCCGCGGCGGGAGATGTTCCACCTCCTCGGGAGCCTCAAGGAGCTCGGCCTCACGACGTTCCTCATCGCGGAGACGCCCTTCGGGTCGTCGCGGCTCACCCAGTGGGGGGAGGACTTCCTGTGCGACGGGATCCTCCATCTCCGCATGGTCGACGTCGGGGAGGCGGAGGCCCAGCTCCGCCTGCGGTGCGTGAAGATGCGCTTCATGAACCACGACCGGAGCGCCCTCGCCCTGAACCACGATGGCGAGAAGTTCTTCGTCAGCCATGTGATCTCGCGGAAGAAGTGAGCCGCGACGGGAAGGCGGGGAAAGGTTCTTGGCGGCCCGGGGCCGTCCTGCGTCGATGTTCACCCCGGGCGGCGTGGACCGCTGGGTCTCCTTCGAGCTCGGGCGGATCAACGACGGGCTCGTCGTGGAGCGGAAGAGCCTCGCGGCCCTGCGCCGAGAGGCGCGGCCCGCGTGCCGGACGCGGTCCGGGGACGAGCATCTCTTCGATCGGCAGGTCCTCGAGCGCCTCGCGGGCCTCCTCACGGCGGACGAGGCGGGCACCCTACGGCTGCCCGTGACCCTTATCGCCTCCGGGGACCTCGGGGACAGCGTCGTCCTCTCGGACGCCCTCGGGGCCAAGGCGATCCGCGCCCTCGAGGGGTTCGGAGAGGCGTTCCCGTACCGGGACGGGCGGATGGTCCTCCCGCACTCCCTCGCCCTCGAGGTCGTGCGGACGGCGGGCGGCGCGGTCCAGATCGCGTTCGGCTGAGGCCGGCCTACGCCTCGTCCGACTTCCCCTTCCGGGACGCCCAGAAGTCCTCGGGGACGTCGTCGTAGACGGAGGCGGCCTTCGCGGCCTCCTCCTTCGCCTTCTGGGCCGCGACGAGCTCCGCGATCCGGTCCTTCCGGAACATCCAGTAGTGGATCCGCCACTCCCGGCCGTCGTAGAGGGTCGTCTCCTCCCTCTCCGTCGTCAGGATCCCGGAGTCCTCGAGCATGTAGAACGCGTCCCGGTCCTCCGGCTCCAGGACGTTGTCGATGATCCGCTCGGAGTAGCCGAAGAAGTTGAGGACGTGCTGGGCCATGGACCGGGCCTCTTCCTCCTTCATCCCGGTCCGGTCGATCGAGTTCTTGATCGCCCGCGTGAGGTCGTCGACGGAGAGGGTCCCGGCGGGGCCGCGCTCCGGTTTCGTCTTGATCGCCATGGGCACCCTCGGGGCGTTCCAATGGGGGCGACGGGCTATTTAACCCTTCGGCCCCTCTGTCTCCCGTTGATTATCAACCTTCCCTCCGGGGTGCGTGCAAAGGGTTAACGAGCGCGGGGCCCTTGTCCGTATCCGGATGGCCCAGGGCGTCGAGTGGGTCGGGCCCGCCGCGAGTCCGGAGGAGCCGTCGCGGGTCCCGCCTGAGGTCCAGGACGAGGTCCGCGAGCTCCGGGACCAGGTCCGCCGCCTCCAGGAACAGGTGAACGCCCTCGCGGCCCGCCCGAAGGCAGGGGGCCGGATCCCGACCCACGTCGCGGGCCTCGACGCGGCCCTCGAAGGCGGCATCCCCCGCGGCCACGTCGTCCTCCTCGCGGGCCCGACCGGGGCGATGAAGACGTCCCTCGCCCTGTACGCCGTCGTGAAGAACCGCGCGGCGGGGGCGCGCGGGCTCTACGTGACGATCGAGGAGGGGCGGGACTCCCTCATCCAGACGATGCGCCGCCTCGGCCTCTCGGAGGGGGACGAGTTCCTCGTCGACGTCGCGCGGCTCCGCCTCGAGCGGACGTCCGCGGAGGACGTGCGGGATTGGATGCGCGTCCTGCGGGACTACCTCGCCCGGCGGCACGAGCGGGAGGCCCTCGGCCTCGTCGTGATCGACTCCCTCAACGCCCTCCTCGCCCTCGCGCCCGGGGCGGAGGCCCGCGGGGAGCTGTTCACGTTCTTCACGTTCCTGCGGTCCCTCGGGGCGACGTCGATCCTCGTCGAGGAGCAGGACCCCGCGGCCCCGCGGGTGGACCCCCAGGCCTCCTTCCTCGCGGACGGCGTCCTCGAACTGCGGTTCAGCGGGGCGGGGGAGGGCCGCGTCCAGCTCCTCCTCCGCTGCGCGAAGATGCGCCACACGCGGCACTCGAGGGACTACTTCGTCCTCCACCACGACGGCAAGAGGTTCGTCGCGAACCCCTACGAGGCCCCCCGCGGGCGGCGCTGGGGCCGCCGCGGCTGAGCTCAGAAGTTGCCCTTGATCTTCGCCCGGTCGATCTTGATCCCCGCGGGCGTGGCCATGAGCATGTTCTTGCCCACGACGGCGACGTCGCCCCCGCAATCCCGGACCGCGCTCTTGAGCTCCGCGGTGATCCGCTTCAGGGCGAGCTCGTCGCTCGAGACGCTCGTGTAGTCCAGGACGAGGATGTTCCCGTTGTACACGTGGGTCGCGAGGTCGTTCACGTCCTCGTAGCGGTAGATCTCCGCGACTTTCACGAGGTGCTCCACGGGCTCCCCGAGCCCGCCGCCCTCGCCTTCGAAGCTCAGCTCACCCAGGTCGATGTACGTGTCCGCGTCCGCGGCGGAGCCGCCCTCCGCGAGGCGCTTGAACGGCTTCTTGATGAAGGCCATCCCGAATCCCTTCTGTGAAGGCGCATATCCAGCGCCACGAATTTAAAGATATCGGGGTCGGCCCGACGCCCCGCGGGGCAGCGCCGCGACGGGAGAGAGTTCCATAGACATAGCTGGATAATAACCGTGGGCGGGAGTGACACGGTCTCCCTCGGCACTCGTTCCGCGCATAACGTTTAAGAAGGAGGGGCCTTTGTCGCCTGCGTCCCATGGCCTACGACGTGGTCATCGTGGGAGGGGGGCCCGCGGGCCTCACGGCCGGCATCTACGCGCGCACGCGCAAGCTGTCGACCCTCATCCTCGAGGCCCAGGCCGTCGGCGGGCAGCTCTCCTGGCTCTACCCGACGAAGTCCGTGTACGACTACCCGAGCCACATCGCGATCGAGGGGAAGGAGCTCGGGGACCTGTTCGTCGTCCACGCCCGGGAGAGCGGCGCGGAGATCGCCCACGAGGAGGTCGTCGACCTCAAGAGGCTCAAGTCGGGCTTCCGGCTCACGACGAAGTCCGGGGCCGCGTACGAGGCGAAGACGATCCTCCTCGCGATGGGGATGGGGCTCTTCGAGCCCAAGCGCCTCGGGATCCCGGGGGAGGCGGAGTTCGAGGGACGCGGGGTCGAGTACCGCGTCCGGGACCGCCACGAGTACAAGGACCGCCGGGTCCTCGTCGTCGGGGGCGGGGACAGCGCCCTCGAGATCGCCCTCGAGATCGTCGCGTCCGCGCAGCAGGTCATCCTCGTCCACCGCCGGGGGGAGTTCCGGGCCATGGAGAAGAACGTCGAGGCGGTCCTCAAGTCCCCCGTGAAGGTCCTCTACAACGCGGAGGTCACGTTCATCGAGGGGGACGACCGGGTGCGCCGGGCCGTCGTGTACGACAACCGCACCCTGAAGAAGTCCCAGTTCGAGATCGACGGGGTCCTCGTGAACATCGGCTTCGAGCCCAAGTCGACGCCCCTCCCCCGATGGGGGATCGAGCTCGAGGGGGAGCGGCTCATCAAGGTGAAGGCCGACATGTCGACGTCCGTCGAGGGGATCTACGCGTGCGGGGACATCGTCTCGTACCCCGGGAAGGACAAGCGGATCGTGACCGCGTGCGGGGAGGCCGTCACCGCGATCATGTCCGTGTACAAGCACCTCAGGTCCCCGTACTGGGCGTGAGGGCCCGGAGCAGGGGCGGCAGGGCGGCGGGCGTCTCGACGAGATGGGCGACCCCCGCCGCCTCGAGGCGCCGCCGGCCGCCGTAGCCCCACGTGACCCCGATCGTCCGGGCCCCCGCGGCCTTCCCCGCGAGGACGTCGTTCTCCGTGTCCCCGACGATCGCGCACGCGTCGACCGGGATCCGCAGGATGTCCGCCGCTCGGAGGACCCCATCCGGGGCGGGCTTCTTCCGCGCGACCTGGTCCCCGCCGACGACGGCCCCGAAGCGGTCGAGGAGGTCGGCGAGGCGGAGGGCCTCCCGGCTTGCGGAGCTCGCCTTGTTGCTCACCGCGGCGACGGCCCATGGCCCCAGGGACGCGAGCATCTCGGGGACCCCTGGGAAGGCCCGCACCCCGTGGGCGAGGATCGCCATCTCCTCCTCGATGAAGGCGGCCGCGATCCGCGGGACGTCCGCCGGGGGGACGTGGAACCCCTCCGAGAGGATCCGGTCGAAGGGGAACCCGATCCACGGGGTGATCGCGTCCAGGGAGACCGGGGGCCGGCCCGCGCGGGCGAGGGCCGCGTTGAAGGCGCGGGCCCACTCCTCCCTCGTGTCGAGGAGGGTCCCGTCGATGTCGAACAGGACGCCGCGCAGGGCGCGCACGTCACGCCTCCTCAGGGAGACGCCAGAGGTCGTCCCCGACGTGGTGGAGGGTCTCGATCGCCTTCCCCCGCTCCTCTCGCGCCATCGTCGGCCCGTCCATCAGGGCGCGCCCGACGGCGAGGGGCCGCCCGTGCGTCTCGTCCCGCACCCAGACGAGGTCCCCCGCCGCGATCCCCGGGTCCGCCTCGACGATCCCGGGCGCCATGACGTCGGCCCCGTTGTACACGAAGGGCACGGCGCCCATGTCCACGGTCACCGCGCGCCGCTTCGCGGGGCGGGCGAGGAGGGCCCGGACCGTCGGGGCGACCGCGTCCCCGTCGAGGAGGGCGAGGGCGTCCTCCCCCAGGAGGAGGAGCCTCATCTCGCCCGCCTCCGCCTCGTCGAGGGCGGCGTCGTCCGGCGGGACGTCCATCCCGAAGTCCGCGGCGAGCCGGGCGAGCCATGCGGACGCCTCCTTGCGCCGGAGCCGCGTGCGCCGTCGGATCCGCAGGGCCACGGGACGCGGGATGCGGCGGCGGGAGATAATGGTTCCCCGCGGAGCATTTCTATCGAGCCATGCGTATAGAAGTCGTCACGCCGTGGCCGCTCCCGTCTCCGCGCGGAGCTTCCGGGCCCGTTCCGACGTCGGGTTCATCCGGAGGGCGCCGTCGAGGAGCCGCTGGGCCTTCGCCTCCCGCCCGAGGCGGCGGCACGCGACGGCCGCGTCGCACCAGTACTCCTCGTCGTCGGGGTTGAGCCCGATCGCGGCGTCGAAGGCCGCGAGGGCCTCCCGGTCCCGCCCGAGGTCGAGGAGGAGATGTCCCTTCCGATGGAAGGGCACGTCCCGGGCCTCCCGGGCGTCGGCCGCCGCGGCGTCGCACGCGGCGACGGCCTCGTCCTTCCGCCCGAGGGCCGCGAGGGCCTCCGCCCGGACGAGGAGGAGCTCCGCGGTCGCGTCGTCCGTTGGCGCCGCCCGCAGGGCCTCGTCGGCCCGGCCGAGGGCCAAGAAGGCCCGCGCGAGCTCCGCCCGCGCCTCCGGGGCCGGGGCGAGGGCGACGGCCTTCTCGAGGAGGGGGACCGCGTCCGCGGGCGTCCCGAGGGCGATCCGCGCGCGGCCCGCGACGAGCCACGCGGACGCGTCTTGAGGGGCGGCCTCCCGGGCCCGGTCCGCAGGGCCGACCGCATCCGCGGTCCGTCCGGATCGGAGGAGGAGGGACGCGAGCCGGACGAGGGGCTCCGCCCTGTCCTCCTTGGACGCCGCGAACGCGTACGCGTCGAGGGCCTCCGGGATCCGCTCGAGCTCTTCGAGGAGCTTCCCCTTGAGGAGGAGGACCTCCGCGTGCTCCGGCTCGAGTTCGAGGGCGGCGTCGAAGCACCGGAGGGCCTCCGCGTAGCAGCGCTCCGCCTCGAGGGCGTTCCCCATCTCCTCGAGGACCCGCCCGCGGAAGATCCAGGCCTCGTCGTAGCCGGGGTTCAGGATGAGGGCGTTGTTGAGGGCGTCCCGGGCGTCCTCGAGCCGCCCGAGGTTGTGGAGGACCTCCGCCTTCGCCATCCACGCGTGATCGTAGTTCGGGTTCAGCTCGAGGCTCTGGGCGACGAGCTCGAGGCCCTCCTCGTGCCGCCCGAGCTTGCCGAGGGCGTGGCCCTTCGCGTACAGGGCGTAGTCGAAGTCGGGGCGGATCTCGAGGGACTTGTCGTGGTACTTGATCGACTCCGCGTGCCGGGCCATCTTGTTCAGAGCGTTCCCGATGTTGTTCCACGCGATCTCGTACTTCGGGTTCACCTCGAGGGCCTTCTCGAAGTACGGGATCGACGGCTCGTACCGCCCGAGGTTGTAGAGGGCGTTCCCGAGGTTGTTCCAGAGGACCTCGTCCCCCCGATCGAGCTCCGTCGCCTGGGTGTACGCGACGACGGCCTCCTCGAGGCGGTTGATCCCGTGGAGGGTGTAGCCCTTGTTGTACCACGCCTGCTTGTAGCGCGGGTTGATCTGCAGGGCGCGGTCGTAGCAGCGCAGGGCCTCGTCGTGGATCCCGAGCATGAAGAACGTGAAGCCCTTGTTGTTCCACGCCTCCTCGTTGAGCGGGTTCAGGGCGAGGGCCTTGTCGTACGCCTCGATCGCCTCCTCGTACTGCTCCGCGGAGTACAGGGCGTTCCCGAGGCCGCACCACGCGCGCTCGTCCTTCGGGTTGAGGGCTGTCGCCGCCCGGTACGCCTCCACGGCCTCCTCCGTCTTCCCGACCTCCTCGAGGAGGTGGCCCTTCCGCGCCCAGGCGTCCGCGTCCGTCGTGTCGACGCGGCCGAGGTCCTCGTACACGGAGAGGGCGGCCTTCGTGCGGCCCAGGCGGGCGAGGGCGAGGGCCTTGTCGTGGAGGGCTTCCGGATACCCGGGGCGGATCGCGAGGGCGCGGTCGTACGCGTCCACGGCGCGGTCGAGGCGTTCGAGGTACGCGTACGCGTTCCCGAGGTTGTACCACGCGATCTCGTAGTCCGGCTTGAGGGCCACGGCCCGCTCGTACGCGTCGACGGCCTCCTCGTGCCGGCCGAGGCTGTCGAGGGCCACCCCCTTGTTGTTCCACACGACGTGGTCCTCGTACCCGAGGGCGACCGCGCGGTCGTAGTGGGGCAGGGCGTCCGCGTAGCGCCGCGCGTCGCAGAGGGCGTTCCCTTCGAGGAATTCCGCCTCGCCGGATGCGAGGTCGCCGGGGCCCGCGGGGCGCGCCATTCCGCGCGTCCATCCGGGGTGGCGGGCATAAAGGTTCCGCGGTCGAGGTCAGGGATGAGAGCGTCGCGGAGCGGGGGACTCATCTTTAAGTAGAGACATCCCCTTGGAGCCGGCCCGAGGCGACCCGTGTCGACGATGGACGTGGACTCCTTCTCGAAATCGAAGGCGATGGAGCTCCCCCGGAACGTCGTCGTCGGGCACGACGCGATCCACCAGGTCGGGGAGGTCTGCGCGAGCCTCAAGCTCGGCCGCAAAGCCCTCCTCGTCGCCGACACCACGACGATGAAGATCGCGGGGAACACGGCCGTCAAGAGCCTCGCGGACCGGAAGATCCGCGCGACGGAGTTCCTCATCCCCGACGCGACGTGGGAGGAGGTCAAGGAAGCGGAGGCGAGCATCCGGAAGGGGGAGCTCGACTTCGCCCTCGGGGTCGGGGGCGGCCGATCGATCGACGTCGCGAAGTGCGCGTCCTTCAACGCGGGCGTCCCGTTCGTCAGCGTGCCCACGGCGGCGTCCCACGACGGCGTCGTGTCGTCCCGGGCGTCGATCACGAAGAAGGGGGAGAAGGTGAGCCTCGCGGCCCACACGCCGATCGCCGTCATCATGGACACAGGGATCATCGCCGAATCCCCGTTCCGCCTCTTGGCCGCGGGATGCGGGGACATCATCTCGAACCTCACCGCGGTGAAGGACTGGGCCCTCGCCCGGAACCTGCGGAACGAGTACTACTCCTCGTACGCGGCCTCGTTGAGCGAGCTCGCCGCGCGGCTCGTGATCGAGAACGCGTCGAACATCAAGCCCCGCCTCGAGGAGAGCGCGTGGTTCGTGTGCAAGGCCCTCGTGTCGTCGGGCGTCGCGATGTCGATCGCCGGCTCCTCCCGGCCGGCCTCGGGGAGCGAGCACAAGTTCTCCCACGCCCTGGACCGGGTCGCGAAGAAGCCCGGCCTCCACGGGGAGCAGTGCGGGGTCGGCACGATCATGATGATGTACCTCCACGGGGGGACCTGGCAGGAGGTCCGGGACGCCCTCCTCGCGATCGGCGCGCCGACGACCGCGCGGGCGCTCGGGGTGACGGACGAGGAGGTCGTCAAGGCGCTCGTCCATGCCCACGAGATCTACAAGGAACGCTACACGATCCTCGGGGACGAGGGCCTGACCCAGGACGCGGCGGAGCGGCTCGCACGGATCACGAAGGTCATCTGAGCCGCGACCCGCCTACGGGCCGTCGGCCGAGAGCACGCCGAACCGGTCGAGCTCGCGGAGGATCCGGGGGACGATCGTCTCCGCTTCGATCGTGAGGCCGTACCTCCGGAAGTAGCCCCCGAGGGCCCTGAGGCCGTGGCGCAGGGCGTCCGAGGCGACCGTGAGGCGCCGCCACGGGACCCCGCCGAAGCGGTCCACGCGGATCCCGTCCGAGAAGTCGATGAACCAGGCATGGCCGTCGTGCACGAGGACGTTGAACGCGCTGAGGTCCCCGTGGACCACGCCGGCGCGGGCGAGGGCCTCCACGGACCCGAGGAGCTCCTCGAGGAACGGCGCGGGCTCGTCGAGTCGGACGTCCTGGAGGCGCGGGGCCGGACCGTCCGCGTCGCCGAGATAGCGCATCGCGAGCATGTTCTCCACGCGGCGGGCCGGCGTGGGCACGCGGACGCCCGCCTTCCAGGCCTGCCGGAGGAGCTCGAACTCGTGGGCCGCGATCCACGCCATCATGTCGACCTTCGTCGGCCGGCCGCCCCGGTGGGACGTCCGGAAGAGGCGGTACACCTTGATCGCGATCGGGGCGTCCCCGAGGCGGGCGAGGAAGACGGTCGCCTCCTTGCCTGCGCTGAGCGGGCCCACGACCTCCGTCGCGAGCCCCGCGGACAGGATCGAGTCGACGACGGACCCGTGGGAGGGCTCCTGGGTCTCCAAGGTCCCCGCGCGGATCCGCCACCGGACGCTCGCGTCCAGGTAGGGGTCGTTCGGCATCTTCGGGACGTGTCATTCCGCATCGCGTTCACAGGGCGGGCGCACCGCGCCGGGATCGCCGAACGGGGATCAGCGGGTCCCCGGCGCGCGTCGAAGAAGGGATCGGGCCATCATCACCGGGAACCTCCTGGTCCTACGGACCCGGACGCCGATGCTCAGCCTCGGGGATAAGTGTTGGGGTCCTCACGGGAAGACGACGCCTGTGATGACGGACGTGAGGAGGAGCAGGGAGCCGACGAAGAACGTGGAGCCGAGGAAGCGGAGCCGGTCGTCCCCGCGCCGGCGCGGGGACGCCACCACGTAGCCCCAGGTGATGACGCTCACGACGATCAGGCCGCCCCCCAGCACGAGGAGGACGCCCCGGAACACGGGAGAGAACCGGTCCCCGCCCGCCGCCGCGAGCGCGAGCGAGAGCCCGCAGGCGCCGGAGACGAGGAGCGCAAAGAGGCCGAAGGGCACCGTCCAGCGACGCATCCGGACACCGACCGAGGACGGACCCGCCACGGGATAGTCTTGTCGCGGGCTTCCCGCGGCCGGCCGCGAGGAGAGGCTTAAGACGGACGAGGCCATAGGATGACGTGGTGGGCGCGTGGCCCAGGTCACGTTGGTCGGGGAGGGACAGGCGGCCCTGGGCCGGGAGTTCGTGTACCGCGGACCGCAGCCCCCGTGCCGGGAGTGCAAGGTCAAGGCCGCGTGCCTGAACCAGGACCTCGGGCGGCGGTACCGGATCGCCCGGGTGCGGGACGTGGCCCACCCGTGCCTGCTCAACGAGGAACGCGCCCGGGTCGTCGAGGTCGAGCTCGCCCCGCCCGATTGCAGCCTCCCGAGCCGCGCGGCCGTCGAGGGTTCCATCGTCGCGTACGAGGGCGTCGTGTGCGCGAACGGCGCGTGCCCGAACTTCCGCCTCTGCCATCCCGTCGGGATCGACGCCGGGATGAGGGTGCGGGTCGAGGCCGTCCGGGAGGAGCTCGAGTGCCCGCTCGGGTACGAGCTCCGGCGCGCCCGCGTCGCGTACGTCGGGTGAGGGAGGGCCCATGAAGGCGTCCCTCCCGAGGCGGATGACCCTCCACGCGATCGAGGCCGCCTTCCTCACCCGCGGCTACAAGGTCGCGCGGGAGACGTTCGACCTCGTCGCGTTCCGGCCCCTGCACAACGGGAAGCGATTCCACGCCCGCCTCGAGACCCACGGGCAGGAGGCCGTGCCGAAGGGCGCGGAGCTCGACCTCCACGTGGATTTCATGCGGGAGCTGAAGGGGTACCACGGGTCCGAGGCGGAGTCCGAGGAGATCGCGCGGGAGATGGCGGACGTCCTCGGGGCCCTCGTCGCCCAGGACGCGACCCGGTCCCGGCCGAGGGTCCGGTGCCCGGAGTGCGGGAAGGAGCTCGGGCAGGAGGCGTTCCGCGCCCACCGCCGGGTCGTCCACGGACGCTAGCCCGGGCCGGCGTCGATCAGGCGAGGTCCTTCGAGTAGATGACCCGGCCCGCGGTCCGGAAGCCGAGGGACCGCCAGAACGCCGCCGCGGCCTCGTTCTTCGGGAACACCTCGAGGTCCACGCGGTCGATCCGCATCGCCTTCGCCTCGTCGAGGAGCTTCGCCGCGAGGGCCTTGCCCACGCCCTTCCGCCGGACGCTCGGGTCCACGTAGAAGTCCTGGATCACGAGCATGCGGCCGAGCTCCGCGGACGGCTGGTAGATCGCGAGGGCGACCCCGACGAGGGTCCGCTTCTCCCGGGCGACGAGGAGCACGCCGGGGAAGCGGTTCCGCATCTGCTGCTCGACGGCCCATGTGATCCGCTCGGGTTTCGGCTTCACGCCCTCCGAGGTGTGGTACGCGGCGATGAGCCGCTCGACGTCCGCGCGGTCCGGGCGCGACGCGCGCTCGATGAGGGCCATGGGGACGTCGGGAGCCGGGCGTGCGGCATAAGCCTTGCGTCCCCGGGTTCGTCAGAAGAGCACGACGCGGACGACCTCGCCCTTCTCGATCAGGTCGACGTTCGCGGGGATCTCGATGTACCCGTCCGCATGGGCCATCGACGTGATCGCCCCGCTCTCCTTGTACGCCGGGACGGCGAGGCCGTCTGCGAGGCGGACCGTGTGGAACTCCACGCGGCCGATCGCGCTCACGAGCCGCTTCGCCATGCGCGCCTCGACGGAACGGCCCGCGGCGGGCGGCAGGCGGGCCATCCGCCGGAGCATGGGGGCGAGGAGGAGGTAGCAGTTGCTCAGACACGACGTCGGGTAGCCGGGCATCCCGAGGACCGGTGTGCCGGAGACGCGGCCGAGGACCGTCGGCTTCCCGGGCTTCACGGCGATCCCGTGGAAGAGGACCTCCCCGAGGGCCGCGAGGGCGTCGAGGATCATGTCCTTCTCCCCGACGCTCGAGCCTCCGGAGAAGAGGACGAGGTCCGCGTCGCGGGCCTTGCCGATCGCCGCCTTGAGATCTTCGAGCCGGTCCGGGACGCAGCCCTGGAGCCAGGCGTCCCCGCCGTTCTCCCGGACGAGGGACGCCATCGTGAACGCGTTGATGTCGTACACCTGGCCCGGGCGGATGGGGCCGCCGGGCTCGACGACCTCGTCCCCCGTCGTGAAGATGGAGACCCGCGGCCTCGCGTACACGCGCACGCGGTCCCGCCCGATCGCGGCGAGGGCCCCGAGCTTCGCGGGCGTGAGGGCCTCGCCCCTCGCCACGACGTCGGACCCCCGGGGGATGTCCTCCGCCCTCAGGCTCACGTTCTCCCCGGGGTGGACGGGCGTGTACACCTTGACCTCGTCCCCCTCCCGCTCCGTGTCCTCGACCATGACGACGGCGTCGGCCCCGGACGGCATCGTGGCCCCCGTGGCGACCTCCGTGCAGCGGCCCGCGGTCACCCGCTTCCTCGGCACGCCGTCCGCGTAGACGGTCTCCGTCCGCCGCAAGGTGACTGGCTTGAACTTTCCCGTGCGGAACGTGTCCCGGGCGAGGACCGCGTAGCCGTCCATCGCCGCGCGATCCACGAGGGGCACGTCGATCGGCGAGCGGACGTCCTCCGCGGCCACGCGCCGGAGGGCGTCGAGGAGGGGGACCTCCTCCGTCCGGTCCACGGGCCGGGCCGCGTCCATCGCGAGGGCGAGGGCGTCGTCGAAGGACAGGAGGGCCTTCAGGGGGCGCATCCCCCGCCCCTGGGGCTCGCGGTCGTCGTGGTCGTGGTGGGCCCGGCCCCGGGGGCGCGTCATCGCTTCATCACCCCGACGATATGGCCGAGCTCGGGGAGGATGAGCTTCTCCGCCGCGAGGCGGCAGGCGTCCGGGGAGCCGGGGAGGCAGAAGAGGATCCGGCCGTGGTAGACGCCCGCGAGGGCGCCGGAGAGCATCGCGGCGCCCCCGATCTCCGCGTAGGAGAGGGCGCGGAAGATCTCCCCGAACCCGGGGAGGGTCCGCTCGAGGGTCGGCGCGAGGGTCGGGATCGTGACGTCCCGGGGGGAGAGCCCCGTGCCCCCGTTCGTGAGGATCGCCTCGCACGTCCACGACGCCTGCTCGACGGCGTCCGCGATCGCCTTGGGCTCGTCCCTCACGACGACGTAGAACAGGACCGAGTGGCCCGCCTTCTGGAGGAGGTCCTTGAGGACCTGGCCCGACTCGTCCGTCTCCGGGGTGCGGCTGTCCGAGATCGTGACGACGCCGACCTTCACGGAGGCGGGCGCGTGGGCCTTGTGGTCTTGGTGGACGGGCATGGGCAGGAGGGGAAGACCATCCAAGGACAAAAGGCTCGCCCCGCAAGTTAACCTCATTCAAGGTTGACGAGCATTCCTTCCTGACATTGCGGAATAACCAGTTGTAGAGACATCTTGTGGGCGCCCATGCAGTGCCCGCCTAGGGGGCTGAGCATCGAGCGCGCCGATCCCATATGGGTCGCGGAATCACCCTGGACACCGCATCATGGACCTGCATGTCCGGTCATGCTTCGTGAGCGTTCCCCACTCCCGGCTTAAGGTTTCGGCCTTCCGTCAAAGCTGCCGGGTTCGGGATTTTCGAACCCGCAACAAGCTTCCCCGACTCTGCCCCCATTTTCTGACCATCTCGTGTGGCCACCCGAGCTGCCGGGCGATTCCTCCCAGTCCGGAGTCCTCTTTCGCGAAGCCCAACGGATCGTCCCAACGCTTTTCGACGAATTCGAAGGGTATGTGGAAGGGGCATCGCTCTCGCCAGTCCCAGCCAATGAACAAGGGGCCCAGAGCATCCGCATAGAATGCGGTCGCTACGACAACGCCCCTGCTTTCGCCCCCACCCGAGAGCCACGAGGAGACATTGTATAGCGTAGGGCGTTTGTCGCCGAGTCGCACGACGGATTCATTGAGCCGTGACTCAGCGGGTCTCATGGCCCGATCATACCGCTCTTCTCCGCCGAGTTCCAGCCAGTCCAGGTAGTGCGTGTGGCCGAATACGATTCCGACATCCTTCGGGGTCCCCTTGCTTTGACGGACCTTGGCCCACCACTTGTCGAAGCCCTTCAGGGCCAAGTCCCGGTTGTATCGAAGTCCGCCGACCAGACGCCATGACCGCCAGCCAATGCGCATGTATAGCCGAGGGAGCCAGAACAGCGGCAGTCCCGCGATCAGAAACCAGTCAACGGGCAAGGACGGATAGAAGAAATACGCGAGCAGGGTCGAAACCCACAACGCGGCGAACACCCACGCATAGTCCCCCAGGGCCGCGCCCGCTTGTCGTACCGGCGCGAGCAGGGGTCAGAACTTTCCAATTCGGGCGTGCCCATAAAAGGCCGGATCGCGGTTATCGGGGAGGACATGGGTCGAGTCAAGCCGTTCGCGAAACGCTATGGCTATGAATACTTCGAGACGAAGTCGTCTCCATCGCAGTGGATGCGTGAGAATCGTGCTTGGATTAGAGCACGAATGGATGAGGGCTACACGATTGTGGACTTGGGTCCTGCCCCTGGTCGCGCTAACTATCCCTACATCACGAGCGATTTCTACCGGATGGAACTGGGGCAAATCCTCGGACGGAGTGACCAGGGATGGCTGCCCATTTGGGGTGAGTTCTAATGCCGCCGCGCTTCCAGTCGTATCGTCAGTGGGCGGAGGAAGTCGCTCCCCAGCTCCATGCCGCACTTTCGGGCGAACGCGAGATCTCCCCGCAGCTGCCGCGGACAGAAGCTTGGTTGGCCTTGTGCCTTTTCTTCGGAGATTCACCGCTCCCGCTGAGGGACGTAATTCAGATGGCTGACGGGATTGAACACGCCGTTCCCAATCCCGAGGAGATTGCCTGGGGATTCCTGCGGCTCAGGACGAGAGGGTGGCTTGTCGAGCAAGAAGACCGGTATGGGCTGACGCGTGAAGGGCGGCGAGTGATCGAATCCGTCGTGGGGGAGGGCACGGTCCTAGATCGCATGGAGCGGCTGGAAGTGTGGACCTTGGCCCATCCCCCTCCAAGCGATGAATGATGGGGGGTCGAAGTCCCACGGGAGGCACTAAGGGCTTGCTACAAGGCTCCGTCGACAGCGGGTCGTCGTTGTCCTTTCGTGAGCAGCCGCACGTTGTGCACGATCTCCCTCGCCAGCACCTCGTTCCTCCGGCTCGCCGGCCGCCGGCACCGCAGGCGGTCCCCGAACAGCCCCTTCTCCGTCGCGAACCGCGACTCCGCCGCTCTCCTCCGATGGTACCGCGCCCCGAACCGGTTCGGGAACTGGAGGGCGAAGCGCGTCATCCGCTCGAACGCGTCCCTCGGATGGGTCCGCCATCGGGCGTTTTCCTTTGGCGGGAAGTACGGCTGCAGCCCCGCCGACTGTACCGCCGCGCAGCACGATCGACTCCAATACGCCCCGTCCCCCGTGACCGCCTCTACGGCAGAGTCCTCGGGGATCTCGTGCAGGAGGGGGTCGAGCTGGGTCGCGTCGTGCCAAGTCCCGCGCGTCACCCGGACCGCCAACGTGGCCCGCGACGCCGTCCCGGAGAGGACGTGGACCTTCGCGAAATCCCTCCGGGCTTCCGCATCGTGGTTCGCCCTCCACGCGCCGGAGCCGATGAGGACGAGGCCCGAGGAGTCCACCGCCAAGATCTTCTCGACCGACCAGAAGGGGCGCGCAGTCTCCGTGAACAGGCTCTCGAGCGTACGCGTGATCCCGTCGCTGCGGTTGTACTTCTGCAGCGTGTTGAAGTGAGGGACGCGGGCGAGCCCGATGGTCGGCTGGAGGAGCTTGAGGAGGCCGACGGTGCGCCGGAAGCTCAGGTGGAAGTACGCCCGGAAGAGGAGGCAGAGCACGAGTTCTCGCCGAGGGATTCGCGGGCGGCCCCGGTGCCGCTCCCAGTCGTGGATCGTGGAGGACTCCACGAGGGCCTTCAGGAACTGGCAGGCGAGGCGGACCTCATCGCTCTGCCAGCGGTTGTACTGCGTCCAGTCCCTGCGGTCGATACGTCGTCGTACCTTGCCTCTGCTCTTGGCCAAGGGGGAATCCCATCCCAGGCCCGTCTGGCGGGCCTGACCGAGGAACTCGTGGACCTCGCCTTGAACGGCTACCCCGCTCTGGACTTGTCAACGTTCATCGCTGACGAGGAGTTTGTGTGCACGCCCATGTTTTCATCGCCTCTACCTAATCTTTATGACCCCCATTAGCACCAAGACTACAACTGCTATGATTGTCGCACCAAGAAGACCGAACAAAAACCAACCGATCAAGAATGCCACCACTGAGCCCAGTCCGATGTGAGACCATTGCACGGTTATTGCCATGGTTCCCACATCACAGAGGACCCACGATGGTGGGCAGGACGAAGCCTACGATTGCGGCGACAATCCACACGATAACTGCGACAACGAGTGCCTTGAGCCAGCCCACGTTGTAGAGACCCCCGAGGGCCAGCAGCCAAACGAACCCAGCGATCAAGGCCGCCAAGAGACCATGACCCAGGAAGAGGTACGCCAAGGCGTAAATGATGGCCCCGACGAGGGCGGCCAACAAGGCCGTCCCTATCCCTTCCGTCTCCCCGAACAGCTTCGTGACCACGTAGATGATGATCGCCGAAATGATCCATCCGATGACGAAGAAGACCACGGTCCCGAGAAGCGACCCTGGCACCGTGTATCCCCCGATCGTTATGGCCGTCTCCTTCCCTCCCTAGGTCTTCATGATGTCTCGGCCTGCTTTGCGCTTTCGGACACGACCGCGTCCACCCGCGGACTTCGCGGCACGCCTCTTGGCTGCGGTCATTCTGCCGCCTCGGCTCTTCTTTGCCATGTTTTCATCGCCTCCTCAGCTCTTTGTTCTCCCGATTAGTCGTCATTCACCTCTCACGGGGTAGGCCTGGTCACGGTGCTGGCGTCCAGTGTGACCGCGGCAATCCGTGCCAACGCCCTGCCGTCCAACGTCGCGCCGGTGTTCAGCGAGACGGCCTGATCCGCCATGATCGTTCCAATGAAGGTGGAGTTCGTATCGAGGGTCGCGGAAGTGCCGACCTGCCAGAAGACGTTGGAGGCCTTCGCGCCGCCGGCCAAGATCACATGAAGGCCGGCTGCCACGTTGAGGGTTGACGCCATCTGGAAGATGAAGACCGCGCTCGCGTTGCCCTGGGCATCGAGGGTGAGATCGCCGGAGGAAATCTCAAGACCGGACGTGGACTTGTAGAGGCCCGGGGCGAGGGTTAGTCCGCCCAGGTTTCCCGCCACGGTTACAGGACACAGGGTTCGTCCAGCGGCGTCGTTGTACGCGATGGTCAAGTCGGCAATCGCCCCGGCCGCAGTTGGACCGCCCGCGTAGATCGTCCCGACCACCGTTCCGGGCGGGAATCCCGTCACCGCGGTACCTGGACTTACTCCGAGATCCCCCGTGACCGTGGTGCCACCGGTATTGGTGACCGTGGAGCCGGCGAGGACGGCGAAACCGGTGGCCGATCCAAGGGCTACGGCTGCTTGGCCACAGGCTGATGCTGACGTCGATGTTGTGAGGCTCCATACAAAGTTACTCGCCAGCACGTTGCCCGCGAGATCCTTTGCCCCAGTGGTGATTGTGGCAGTATACGTGGTGTTGGATGCGAGAGCGCCTGCGGGATCAAAGCTCGCAGTAAGGCCCGCGTAGGTCGGTGTGCCTGAGACAGACGTTGCCCCTCGCTTCAAAGTGAAGGTGGACGTGGTGATCGTGGAGGGGTCCATCGCCTCGCTGAACGTCGCCGAGATGTTACTGTTGACCGGCACAGCGACAACGGGGCTCGTGGAAATCACGAGGGGTGGAGTGGTGTCTGCGAGTGAACCCGTCGTGAAGCCCCATACGAAGTTGACCGCGAGTGCGCGGCCTGAGGAATCCTTGGCCCCGGTGGTAATCGTGGCCGTGTGTGCGGAGCTGGCTGCGAGATTGCTCGACGGCACGAAGGTCGCGGTCGTGCCCGTATAGCTCACGGTCCCCGAAACCGAGGTTGTCCCGCGCGTCAGAGTGAAGGTGGACGTGGTGATCGTGGAGGGGTCCATCGCTTTGCTGAACGTCGCCAGGATCTTCGTGTTGATCGGCGTACCGGTGGCAGCGAAGACAGGAGATGTGAACGTCACCGTGGGCGCGGCTCCCGGTGCGGTCGCAGGCGGAGCCTGTGTCAGCAAGACGTACCCTACCCCAAGTGCCACCACCAAAAGGATGACCACGACAATCGCAACAAGCAGTTTCCTTCCAACCATGTTGTTACCTTCTCCGATATCAGAAGGGGACCAACCTGGGTCCCCCCGCCCCTGGGCTGCATCGCGCCCTCAGACACATTTGGCTCGTTCTTTCCGATTCCCCGAACGGCTCTGCGAGATATGGACACCAAACGACCTCGAGATTCGGATCACGAGAGCGCACATGCATGGCTCCGTATGGCATGTCGAGAACAGTCAGCTCAGAGGCTGCATCTTCCAAGATGAGGTCGAGGTATGCGGGACGGCACAACTTCGCTGGCACCGAAGTCGGTGAGCATCACGCCGGGCGCGATTACCACATACGATGCATTGTTCGTGGGCCATGGCAACCTGCGCGTGACGACCAGCCCGCGCTGTCCGCGACAACCTTCTGAGAGAGGTCCTGCGGGACGAAGTCAGGGGACGTGGCAGCCGATGGCACTAGGAAACCAGCAAGACAGATGGCCTCGTGCTCGGCAACGTCACTACGGCCATAGACCGCACGTGTGACTTCGAGTGTGTTGAAGCTAGGGCACGTATGCCGCGCCTCCAGAAAAGTCTAAGTATCCTATGTCCGATTAACCTAATGGGTTGAGGGTGTGTGGACACCTGACGATCTCGATATTCGGATAGTAAAAGAGCTTGCGTCTCCTAGTTCGTTCCAGTGGGACGTCCACATCTCCTATGCGCACGTGGCCGCGGGACTCCACGTCGACGAAGAGACGGTCCGACACCGGCTGCAGCACATGAACGACGTCCGGTTCCTACGGGGTTGGCAGCTCATGCTCAATCCGGCTCTGCTTGGCCGGGAGGCGGCAATCGTAGAGCTTCGTGTCGGTGGCGCGGAATCCAAGCCCGATGTGATTTCGCGACTGAAACTCCTTGAGGGCGTGATGCTCATCGACGACTTCTACGGCAAGGAGCTCGCCGTACTCACCTTGTACGAGAACCCGTCGACTCTGGAAAGGCAGGTTCGGCTGTTCGCCTCCCTGTGCGGTGGCCCGATACCGGTCTCGTGGAAACTCGTGTTCCCTCCTTGCGACCTGATCCCTACGAGGACGGACTGGGGGATCATGCAGGCGCTGCGGAGGGACGGGAGAGGGAGGCTCTCGGACGTCGCCCGCGCCCTGCGACTTTCGACTCGGACGGTCAAGAGGCGAATGACCGGGCTGGTCGATGGGAATGCCTTCTATCTGGACCCCATCCTAGACCTCGGGAACGTCGGCGGGGTCCGATGCCGATTCTGGATCACATCCGAAGCGAGCTGGAAGCAGGCGGTCGACAAGACGATTCTATCCGGGCTCCAGAGGATCATCTCGACGCACACGGCGCCGCAGGAATACTCCCTTGTCGTCGCCCACCTCTCCAATCTCTCAGAGGTCCAAGAGAGGTTGCTATGGATGAGACAGCTGAGGGGCGTTCGGGAGGTCCGGTCGACCATTGAGGTCGAACATATCCATGTTCAAGAGTGGGTTGAAGGCGAGATTGAGAAGCGATTGTCGGCGTTCGCGACCTAGCTGATGTCGGGCCGGGCTCGTCCGGCTCGCGGGTCATGACCGAATCCCGCGAAGCAGACCAAGTACGCATTGCAATCCTTCGCGATGAACGCCTCGATTCCGCTCCGTATCTCGCCCACATTTTCCTGGAATCCGATGCTCGCCTACCACTATCGCGTACGATTTGGCCGTCCGCGCGGACGTCACGCGCCGGCAAAGACCGCGCGACCACCGAGCGCGGTCGCGACACCCCGACGCATGACCGCGGCCTCAGAAACCCCCGCATGCGGAACTACACATCTGTTCATTTGGAAGACGCGTGGCGGGTCCGAATCGGGCCGAGTTTCTCTTGCGGTCCGGCCTATGCCTGGGCCGCGAAGAAAAAGGTTTTGTCCAGCCCGCTGAATACCTCCGCGTGGACATTGGGGTGGACGTTGGCGGCACGTTCACAGATTTCGTGGGCTTCCGGGGTCGCGACGTCGTAACGACAAAACTCCTATCCACCCCGAAGCCGGCGAGCGCGATCCTCCGAGGATTCCGCGATCTCCACGCGGACGGAATGGTCCACGGCACGACCGTCGCGACGAACGCGATTCTGGAGCGGCGGGGCGCCA